>JBHHVE010000011.1:0-77598 GCA_046754085.1 Leptospirillia bacterium | reverse complement strand
ATGCGGTGGAATTGCCGTTCATGCACCCGGAGCTGTTCCGGAATTACAAGCTGAGCCCGCCCAAGGGCATCCTGCTGTACGGACCTCCGGGCTGCGGTAAAACCCTGATCGCCAAGGCGGTGGCCAACGCCATCGCTGAAAAAGTAAGCACCAGAAAAGACCGGGAGCGACGCAGCTTTTTTCTGCATATCAAGGGACCGGAGTTGCTCAACAAATACGTCGGCGAGAGCGAACGCAAGATTCGCGAAATCTTCCAGAAGGCCAAGGAAAAGGCCGACCGGGGTGTGCCGGTGATTATCTTCTTCGACGAAATGGACTCGTTGTTCCGTACCCGTGGCAGCGGCGTCAGTTCCGACATGGAAGCGACCATCGTTCCCCAGTTTCTGGCCGAGATCGACGGTGTCGAGCGGCTGCGCAACGTCATCGTGATCGGCGCCACCAACCGTCAGGATCTGATCGACCCGGCGGTGTTGCGGCCCGGACGGCTGGACATCAAAATCCGGGTGGACCGGCCGGACGAGACCGGCGCCCGCGAGATCTTCCAGAAATACCTGACCGCAGACCTGCCCCTGCATCCGGAAAGCTGCAAGTCGCCGGACGAAAGCCCGGAGGTGATGGTGGAGCGGATGATCCGGGAGGTGGTGGAGCGGATGTACGCCACCAACGACGAGAACCAGTTCCTGGAGGTGACCTATGCCAACGGCGAGCGGGAGATCTGCTACTTCAAGGACTTCTCCAGCGGAGCCATGATCGAGGCCATTGTCTCCCGCGCCAAGAAATACGCCATCAAGCGCGCCATCGAAGGGGGTGAGCAGGGCATCAGCGTGGACGACCTGATTCGCGCCATGCGTCAGGAGTACCAGGAAAACGAGGACCTGCCCAACAACACCAACCCGGACGACTGGGCCAAGATCGCCGGCCGCAAGGGGGAGCGGATCGTCAACATCCGCACCATCAACCAGGACTCTCATGAGAGCAAGGAAATCAAACCCTCCACCCCCGGACACTACCTGTAGTCCGGGCAGACCCCACGCTACGGCTTAAGGATGAGCATGCGGCAGCGCCCATTTTTGATGGGAAGCGAAACCGAGTTCGGGATTGCCAGCCTGGATCCCGGGCAGCAGAACCACATCACCAATTCCCTCTCCCTGGTCGGCTTCTGTCCCGGCCTGCCCTCCCCCGAATGCCTGTGGGACTACGAAGGTGAGAACCCGCTGCTGGACCTGTTCGGAAACACCGCCGCCGGGGAGCGCGAGAACCCGGACAACTACGCCAACCGCGCCCTCAACAAACCCCTGGCCAACGGCGGGCGTCTGTATGTGGACGGCGCCCACCCGGAGTATTCCACCCCGGAGGTGAGCGACCCCCTTGAGCTGGTCAGGTTCGAGGCCGCCGGGGAACGTATCGCCAATGCCTGCAGGCAGAACGCCGAGCGCGCCATCGGACGGCCCCTTTTCACCCTCTACAAAAACAATTCGGACGGCAAGGGCAACAGCTACGGCTATCACGAAAACTATCTGGTGGAACAGTCCGTGTCCCCCGACCGGATGCTGGGCCTGCTGTTGCCCTACCTGATCACCCGCCAGGTATTTTCCGGCGCCGGCAAGGTGGGCGCCGAACACGGCAGACCCGCCTGCGCCTTTCAGATTTCCCAGCGGGCCGATTTTTTCGAGACCGTGGCGGAGATCAACACCATGGTTCGCCGCCCGTTGTTCAATACCCGAAACGAGCCCCATGCGGACCCGGACCAGTGGCTTCGGCTGCACGTGATTCCGGGAGATTCCAACATGAGCCAGGTCTCCTCCTTCCTGAAGGTGGGCACCATGGCGCTGGTGCTGCGCATGATCGAGGACGATGCCCTGCCCGGCGTACCGGCGCTCGAAGCACCGGTACGGGACTTTCTCGCCGTCTCCCGCGACCTGACCCTGGGGGCCAACGTGGCGTGCAAGGACGGCACCCGCATGACGCCGATGGCGGTGCAGCGTATCTACCTGGCCGCCGCCAAAGCCTACGCCGCCGCCACCCCGCTGCCCGGCAGTTTTCCCCAGGTGATCGAACGCTGGGAATCGGTGCTGGACGCCCTGGAAGCCGACCCCCTGTCCCCCGACCGGGAGGTGGACTGGATCATCAAGTACCGCCTGATCGACGCCTACCTGAAGCACAAGGGGCTGGAATGGGACAACCCCCGGGCCAAGGCCATGGACCTGCAATACCACGATATGAACCCGGACAAGGGGCTGTATCACCGGGTGCGTGATCGGGGGCTGGTGGAGGAACTCATCCATGCGGACGACCTGGCGGCGGCGGAGCGCACGCCACCCGCCGATACCCGCGCCTGGTTCCGTGGCCAGTGTCTTGCCCGCTTCGGCAAGGGGGTATACGGTGTGAGTTGGAGTTCGGTGCTGCTCGATGTCGGGAACGAGATACGCCGCATCCCCATGCTGAACCCGTTCAAGGGAACCGAGGAGATCACGGCGCCCCTGTTTGCACAGTGCACCGATCCACGGGAGCTTGTGGCGCTGCTCGAAAACGGGTAAGAATCATGTTTCCGGTCATCGGTGCCGGAAGGTTCACAGAGGGCAATCTATAAAGAGCGATTCATGGCCCAGGACAAGAAAAAAAAGAGTGATACCCCCCCGCCCGCCGAGGAGGAGACCCAGGCAGAAGCAAAGCCGTCGGTGACCGAAAAAGGCAAGGAGCTTGCCGAGGACATGGACAAGCTCATGGACGAGATCGACGATGTGCTTGAGACGAACGCCGAGGAGTTCGTCAAAAACTACGTGCAAAAGGGGGGGCAGTGACTTCCAACCCGTTTTCACCGGCCCAGGGGTCGAGTTTTTTCGACTACCTTGCCGCCGAACGTCCCGACCTGCTGCCGGCCAACGCAGCATCCGCTTCCGAGGCCCCGCTGGCGGTCTCCCACGGCACCACGGTGCTGGCCATGACCTTTACCGATGGCGTGGTGATCGCGGGCGACCGCATGGCCTCCGACGGCCACTCGGTCGCAAGCCGCCGGGTGGACAAGGTGATACGTACCGACACCCACTCCGCCCTCGCCATTTCGGGCGCGGTCGGGCCGTGTCTGGAGATGGCCAAGCTATTCGCCACCGAACTGGAATTTTTTGAAAAAATCGAGGGCCGCGTCCTGTCCCTGTCCGGTAAGTCCAACAAGCTGGGACAGATGGTGCGCGGCAACCTGACGCTGGCCATGCAAGGGCTGGCGGTGATCCCGCTGTTCGCGGGTTACGACCTGGAGAAGGGTGTGGGCCGGGTGTTCAAGTACGATGTCGCCGGTGGCCGCACCGAGGAGCAGGATTACGTCAGTACCGGTTCCGGCGGCGGCCATGCCCGCTCCGCCCTGAAGAGCCTGTACCGCGCCGGAATGTCCGAACAGGAGAGCGTGGCGGTGGCGCTGGAGGCGTTGTTCGATGCCGCTGAAGAGGACCTCGCCACCGCCGGACCGGATGCAATGCGGGGTATCTATCCGCTGGTCATGGTGATCGACAGGGACGGCGTGCGGGAGCTTCCAAAATCGGATATTGCCGCCATCTGCGCCCGCATCGCCGGTTCCGAAGGGGGGGCATAAATCATGGCCCAGTCGTTTTATGTGTCGCCCGAACAGCTCATGCAGGACAAGGCGGAGTTCGCCAAAAAAGGCATCGGCCGGGGCCGCGCCACGGTGGTGATGCGCGCCAGCGAGGGGGTGCTGTTCGTGGCCCACAACCCGGGCGCGTCCCTCCACAAAATTTCCGAGATTTACGACCGGGTCGGCTTTGCCGGGGCCGGTCGCTACAGCGAGTTTGAGTCCATGCGAAAGGCCGGCGTGCGCCATGCCGACGTGACCGGCTACACCTACAGCCGCGAGGACGTCAACGCACGCTCCCTGGCCAACGGTTATTCCCAGATGCTGGGCGAGGTGTTCGCCCACGAGGTCAAGCCGATGGAGGTGGAACTGGCGGTGGCCCAGGCCGGAGACTCACCGGATGCGGACGAGATCTACCGCATTTCCTTCGACGGCAACATCAGCAGCGAAGGGGCATATGCGGTGGTGGGCGGCGATACTGAAAAGGTGCTCAGCTACCTGGAAGCGCATTTTTCCGAGGTGGGTGACCTTGCCGCATCGCTCAAGCTGTGCCGGGACGCCCTGCAGGAAGCCAGTGATGACCCCCTGACCGCGGCCGATTTCGAGGTGGGGTTCATCGAACGTGGCACAACCGGCCGCGCCTTTCAGCGCCTGTCCACCGACAGGGTGGAGACGCTCCTTTCGGGCTGACCTCCCATGCGCCGCCGCATTTACGGCATTGAGACCGAATTCGGCCTGACGTTCTTTCCCTCCGGCAAGAGCTACCTTCCCATGGAGAAGGTGATCGGCTACCTGTTCGAGGAGGTGATCCCCACCGGCTGGCCGTCCAATGCCTTTCTGGTCAACGGCGCCCGTTTTTACCAGGACACCGGCTGCCACCCGGAATACGCCACCCCGGAATGCGCCAGCGTGCGCAACCTGATCGCCCACGACAAGGCCGGTGAGCGGCTGCTCGAATCGCGCCTCGCACCGGCCCAGGCACGGCTCGCGGAAGAGGGTTTTGTGGGCACCTTGTACGCCTACAAGAACAACACCGACTCCATGGGCAACACCTACGGCTGCCACGAGAACTATCTGGTGGAGCGTCATGTGGATTTCTGGCGGCTGGCCGAGCAGCTGACCCCGTTTTTCGTCACCCGCCAGTTGTTCTGCGGCGCCGGCAAGGTGTTCAAGGTGTCGGGCCAGTCGCGCTATTCGATCAGCCAGCGCGCCGTCCACATCCACGAGGCGTCGTCCTCGTCCACCACCAGCAGCCGCAGCATCATCAATACCCGCGACGAACCCCACGCCGATGCGGAACGCTTCCGGCGGCTGCACATCATCGTCGGGGACTCCAACATGAGCGAGTACACCAACTACCTGAAGGTGGCCACCACCTCGGCGTTGATCTCCGCCCTGGAGGAGGGGGTGGATTTTTCGGTGCCGCCGCTGGAGGATCCGGTAGAGGCACTCAGGCAGGTCTCCCTGGATTTACGCTTGCGGGCGCCGCTGAAACTTTCGGACGGTCGCACAATGACAGCCCTGGAAATGCAGTGGGTCTATCTGGAGACTGCGGAGAAGCATTTTGCCGATCTGACCCAGGGGGCCATCCGCACCGCACTCAATGACTGGCGCGGGACGCTCGAAGGTCTGGAGCGCGACCCGTCCTCCCTGGCGGACAAAGTGGACTGGATCGCCAAGCGGGAATTGATCCGCGCCTTCATGCAGCGTCAGGGGTGCGATTTGTCCGACCCGCGGATTGCCATGATGGATTTGCAGTACCACGACATCGACCGGAGCCGGGGGCTGTATTACCTGCTGGAGCGACAAAAGAAGATGGTGCGCATCACCGACGAAAAAGCCATCGCCCACGCCATGGAAAATCCGCCCCACGACACACGGGCGCGTATCCGCGGCCAGTTCATCCGCTTCGCCAAGGAAGCCAACCGCCCCTACAGCGTGGACTGGACCTACCTCAAACTGTCCGGCTATTTCGAGGAAACCATCCTCTGCACGGACCCATTCGTATGCCGCGACCCCCGGGTGGAAGAACTGGTCACCACCGCCACCGGCGATTCATACGAGATTTAACTTAACCGCGAAGGCCGGGGATGCGCCGTCCTCGGCGGGTTTCACCCCGCCGGAGCGAAGCCCCCCTTTTTCCAAAGCGATGGGATTCCGGCCACGATGGCCGGAGCCCCTCTAATAGATCCCGGCGTCCCGTTGCAGGGCGCGGACATAGGAGATGATGGCGGTCATCTCACCGGTCTTCACGCCGTCGATGGGGGGCATGTTGCCAAACCCCCAGTGATGGGCGCGGACCCCGGCGGAAGCGGCCCGGTAGAAGGCCATGTCCGGATGGTGGGACGGCTCGTAAATCTTGTGCACCAGGGGCGGCCCCTGATCACTGCCCCGGGCGCCCTCACCATGGCAACCGGCGCAGTGGTTGGTAAACAACCCCGCCCCATCGGTGGGGGCAACGGCGGCTTTGGTCATACCCCCGCCGGTCGGCGGCGTGTCCGACTTGCTGCATCCAAAGGCAAACAGGCCCGCGGTGAGCAGACCAACGGTCAGGATTTGAAGTCCTCTGGACAGGCGTAGCGCAGTTGCGCGGAAGTGATCGGAGTGCATAAACTTGTAGCCTGTTTGTTTATTATGTGAGTGTGATGTCCAGAAATAATAAATCCGAAGACAAGAAGAAGAAAGAGCAGCGCCGCGCGCTGATCATCTTCGTGGTGGCCACCGCATTTTTCATCTTTGCGGTGATCAACTACCTGCGGGTGGAGATGGGATGAAGTATCCGCTGCACTCGGCGCTCCTGCTCCTGTTCCTGGCAGGCATGGTGGTGACGGCCATCTACGACGACGTGATCTATCCGATGGACGACGGCATCATCTCCATCAGCCTGGTGTTCTTATTTGTCATCGCCCTGGGCACCCTCATTTCCCGCGCCCAGAAGGACGAGAAAAAACGCCGGGAAGCAGGCCGCGACAAACCGGCCTCCTGACGCCCCTCAGGCCGCTCCGTCGGAGGTGTCAAAGTCTTCCGGCTTTAAATGCTCCAGCCACTGTTCCAGTTCGCTGGCCTCGTTTTTCTCCAGCACCTTGGAATCGACAAATACCGGGCAATCGGCCCGCAGGGCCAGGGCAATGGCATCGCTCGGACGGGCGTCCACCGTGACCTCGCCATCACCGCGCATCAGATGGATCTTGGCGTAGAAGGTGTTATCGTGCAGGTCGTGAATCACCACGCTCAGGGCGCGGGCCTCCAGCACCTCGATGACGTTGTGCAGCAGATCGTGGGTCATGGGGCGGGGCGGCGTAACCTCTTCCATGGCAAGCCCGATGGCGTTGGCCTCCGGCTTGCCCACCCAGATCGGCAACAGTTCGGTCTCTTCCTCGTCCTTGAGCAGAACCACGTAAGCCTTGTTGTATGGGTCCACCATCAGTCCATGGACCGACACCTGGATGATCGACACGGCGGCCTCCCCTGCACCACCCGGTACACCGGGTGGTAAAAAATATCTTCGGACAACAACTTACCTTATCACGGAATCCGGCAACGGGATGCGGAGCCCGCGGGCTTGAGCGTCCCGGTCGGCTGCCGGTAGACTGCGGAGGCGGTGGAATCATCCTCCGATACCTGAACATGCTGGAGGCACACGGTTTTGGACGAGATTGAAGCGGGCAAAGCGGCGTTTATTAAACTGCTTGCGGAAATCGACCCGGAAGCGACGGCGGTGATCCCGTCCCGGGCCACCGCCGACAATTTTTTAATCAGCCTGACCACCCCGACCAAGCGGGTGTTTATCACCCTGGCGGAAGACGACCTGATCGACCTTGCGGAGGACGACGATATCGTCGCCGAGGTACGGGAAAAAATGGTTGAGGCGCTGGGCGGCGATTCGTGACGAGCGTCGCGGACCGTCTGAAGGCGCTGGGCGTAACCCTGCCGCCCTGCCCCGAACCGATCGGCGACTATGTGCCGGCGTTGATATCCGGCGACCTGCTGTACACCAGCGGCATGCTGCCGCTTGAAGGCGGCGCGCTCGCCTTCACCGGCCGGGTTGGCGCCGAACGCTCTGTGGAAGAAGGCATCCGGGCCGCGCGTCTGGCCGCACTCAATGCAGTGGCCGCCATGGCTCAGGCGTTGGGCGGCGCGGCCGGGCTGGATCGGATTGAGCGGATCGTGCAGGTGACCGGGCACATCCTGTCGACGGCGGAGTTTTCCGACCAGCCGCAGGTCCTGAACGGCGCCTCCGAATGGCTGGGGTCGCTGTTTGGCGAGCGCGGCCAACATACCCGGCTGGCCCTGGGCGCCTTTGCCCTTCCAAAAAACGCCACCGTGGAGGTGGCCCTTGTCGCCCGCATCGGAACCGAATAAATTCACCACCCATCCGCCAGCCGCCGGGCATGAGACGGCAGGCCGATTGGTGGAGCTGCTGCGCGCCGCCGGGGACGGCTTTGTCTCCGGCAGCCGGTTGGGGCGTGAACTGAAGGTCTCACGCACGGCCGTGTGGAAGCACATCAAGGCGCTGGAATCCGAAGGCTACGGCATTGTCACCCACCCCCGCCACGGCTATCGGCTTGCGCATGCGCCGGAAGCACTGCACCCGCGCGAGGTGGCATCGGCGCTTTCCAGCCGCTGGCTCGGCAGCCGGATGGTGGTTTGGCAGTCGGTTGATTCCACCAACCGGGCGGCCATGGAGGATGCCGGTCTCGGTCACGGTGCGGTGGTCGCCGCCCTCTGTCAACCTTCCGGCCGGGGACGGCTGGGCCGGACCTGGAACTCCCCCCCCGGCAGCCTGCCGTTTTCGGTGGTGCTGTCACCGGGGATCCCCCTGGAGCACATGCAGACCGTGACCCTCGCCACCGCCCTGGGGCTGGCGCAGGGCATTGAAGCCGCCACCGGCGTACGGGTCGGTATCAAGTGGCCCAATGATTTGATCTGGGAGGGCAGAAAGCTGGCGGGCATTCTTACCGAGGCACGCTCCGACCCGGACCGGGTGGTGCGATCGGTCGTGGGGGTGGGGCTCAACGTCACTACCCGCACCGACGATTTTCCGCCGGAGCTTCAGGCTCGGGCCGCCTCCCTGGAGATGGCGGGCGGACGGGATATTTCCGCCTCGTCCCTGCTTGCGGCGCTGCTGAACGCCCTCGAACCGGTGTACGATGCGGTGCTTTCGGCCGGAAGGGCCGGGCGGGACGCGGTCGATGTGATGCACGCCTACCGGGAACGCTGCATCACCCTGGGCCGTACGGTGACCGTATCCGGGGCCTCGGGCCAGCCCATTTACGGAGAGGCGGTGGAGGTGGACGCAACCGGTGCCCTGTGGATACGTCCCGAAGGCTGTGAGCCGATCCGGGTATTGTCGGGGGACGTCACCCTGAACCCGGATGGTCTGGCGGAGGCCGGACGGTGAGCCGTGCGGACCATATTCTGCTGGCGGTGGATGCGGGCAACACCCACGTGAACTTCGGGGTGTTCGCAGGTGAACGGCTGGCGGCCACCGGGAAACTTGCCCACGGCGATGTGGCGCAGTTGGCGGACGCGGTGCGGCAGGCCTTTCCCCAAGGCGGTGTGACCGCTGCCGGGGTGGCCAGTGTGGTGCCGTCCCTCAACCAGCGGCTGGCCGAAGGGTGTCGCCAGGTAACCGGCAACGACCCGCAATTTTTTTATCACACCTCCAATCTGGGTCTGGGTTTTAAGGTGGACCGGCCTGAGGCGGTGGGGGCGGACCGTCTGGTGAATGCCGCCGGGGCATTCCATCTGTTTGGCGGGCCGCTGGTGGTGGTGGACGCGGGCACCGCCATCACCGTCTGTGCGGTAAACGCCGCCGGCGATTTTCTGGGAGGCGCCATCGCCCCCGGTCCGGGCCTTGCCTTAAAGGCGCTGACAGATGGTGCCGAGCAACTGCCGGTGGTTGAGATCAAATCACCCGCCCGGGCGGTGGGGCGGAATACGGACGAGGCCATGCGGGCGGGGGTGGTGATCGGCTGCGCCGGTCTGATCGACCGCCTGGCGGGCGAGGCGGCGGGCGAGGCGGCAAATACCGGCAAGGCCCCTGTCTACCTGACCGGGGGCCAGGCCGGACTGCTCTCCCCCTACCTGAAGGTGACCCACAAGGAGGTGCCGCACCTGACCCTCAAGGCCCTTCGTCTGTTGCTGGAAAGGGGCCGCTAAACCGGGCCAACGCTTTGCCGGGTTCACCCGGCAGACCTTTATCGCGCCCTTCGGCTTTCCGGGGGTCAGTCGGGGATGCGCAGCACCACACGAACATTCGGTCCGAGGTTCGCCGAACCGGAATAGACGAAGCCGATGCCACCGTTGTTGCGGGCGATCAGTTCGAGGGCGGATTCCACGTTCACCGCCTTGCGCGGCGGGATGCCGCCCTCCCGGAAGATGCGCCGGATCCAGTAGGTCTTATAGACGTTTTCCGTGGTACGGATCACCCGTTCCAGGAAGGAGGACAGTAGCGGAGAGCCCTCGTGGTAGCTGATCGGGATGATATGCACGTCCCCCCAGAACGTGGTTTCCCCCATATAGATGCTGCGCACCTCGTCAATGCTCATCGTCTCAACCGGAGACTGGGCGTTAACCACCACGGAAATCTCCTCCGCGGCGGCCCAGCCCGACCCGCCAAGCAACACCAGCCCGGCCACAAGCACCAGTGCCCAGGCCTGATTGCTTACTCTTCCGATCTGCGCGAATTTACCAGACATGACAAGTCATCGGTTTAAGCCGTACATTTCTTTAGAATGAGAAGGCCCACTGGGCCGCTCCCTCTATGTAAGTGCCCAGGCGGTCATCGTCCACCGAGCGGTATTCCGCCTTGAGGGATGAACGGTAGTTCAGATCGTAGCGCACCCCGGCGATGACCACCGATTTCTCCCGGTTGGCCACCACCCCGGAGGCATTCCTGGTGAAGCCGATGGCATTGAAATAAGGATCGGCCTCCGCATCCAGCAGCGCATAACGCAGGTAGGGCGTGAGCATCTCCGTCACCGCATGGCTCACCTGGGTGTACCACGCGGTGGTGTTGTTGTGGCTGGTGGGGGTGGATGTGGTGTCGTGGTGCCAGGCGTAGTACTCGGCCAGCACCTCGGTGCCGCTTCGGGCGTAAACCACATCGAGGCCCCAGATGAACTGGTCCAACTCGTCGTTCAGAGCACCGCCGCCGGTGTCGACGATGTTGATCGTGCCGAAATGGGCGGATGCGCCCACGGTCAGTCCCCCCACCTTGGCGGGCATCAGCGAGATGTTGGCCGACACGGCCTTGTCGTTGTCCGAATCGCCGCCGCTGTCCGGGTTCAACTCGGCGACCTCGTTTGCCGTCAGATCGGCGCTGAGGGAGGCGCCGTTGCCGAACATAATTCCGACGTCGGTCCGGCCCAGCGGGGTATGGTGACGGCTGGCCCACCAGGTACCGACCATATGCACCGGTATAACGCCGCCATCGTCCTCGAACTCCAGAAAGAACGGCCGTTCGATGGAGGTCTGCAGCTGGCTGCCATGGTGGTAGGCCAAGTTCCAGTAGCCCAGGAGGTTATGGAAACGGCCCACGCGCAGTTTGCGGTTGTTGTCCAGAGCATAGCCGATCTGGAGCCGCTCCAGGTCAATGACAAACGCGCCGGAAGCGGACTCGATAACCAGTTCCGCCAGCACATCGATCCGGTCGCTGACCTGCTCCGCCATGTATAGATCAAGTTGGCCCAGGGCAAAGCCATTGTTGTCGTCGCCACTGTCACTCATCTCGGTGGCGGAAAAAACCACATCGCCAAAACCGTTCAGTTCCAGCCCGTGAGAGTTACCGGGCGAAAGCATGAAAAGGCCCGCCACAAGCACAAAAACCCCGAGAAACTGCTGCATCCAGTTTGTTATATCCCGCATGTCCCGCTCCTCGCAGCCCCCGTTCAAGTAGTCCTGCTTCCCAACTTTGCCCCCCTGCCAGGAAATTTCTGGTGCATTCCAGAGCCTGCCCCCACGACACGACCCCGTACTGAATTCGCTACGGAGCATCACCGCGAAGGCGCAAGAAGGGGCATATTTCTTCCCACAGATGGAAAAACCCACCCGTGGGGGCATCCCCCCAACCGACCGGAAACCGTCCAGAATGGACGGAATAACACATTGATTCTACAGGATTAATATATTAAATGATTAAAAAGGTATCACCCTTGCTAACCATCCATATAATCCCACAGGGGGTCGTTTGTCCCACTTTCCGACCGTGGAGGTCAATAGCAAGGCATGCAGGAAAACGAAAAAGTTCAGGAAATCCGCAAGAAGAAGCGCGAACTGGAGCGTCATTACCGGCGTTTCAAGGAGCTTCGCGAGGCGGGTGACAGCGTAGAGGCGCTCAAGCAGTTCAACGTGACGCTGGAGGCGGCCGGGAAACTGATGGAAGTGTCCACCCGGGTGCTCAAGGACCTTGCGTCCGGCGATATTTCCCGAATGGACAGCGACCTTGGCGGCGGCAAGGTTTTCCACTTCCCCAAGCGCCACAAAACGCACTAGGCGGTGCAGGACCCCGTACGAGGGCATCGCCCGGCCTGCAGGTTACCGGACGCGGGAGGCCAACACGGTACTGCGCGGTAGCCAACACCCCCGGAGTATTCACGGCCGGGAGCGCACCCGCACGCCAGGGTGACACATGGCTGGCAACCCAATGCGGCGTGGGAACACCCCGCCGTCGGTCAGAAATTCATAATCGGAAAATACGGTGAGAAGGCCGAAGCCCGGCCTTTTTATTTTCAGCGCTAGGGCATTGTATAACCCGGCTGGCCTGTGTGTGTCGACGGAGCCCACAGGGCCGAATCACTGCGGGGTGGCCGGTATGGCCGAAAGGTGAAGGGGGGCGGGTCAGCCGCCCAGGGGCAGGGCAATGGCGTCGATGTCCACCACAGTGATCAGTTTCCCGCCAAATTTACCAATTCCAAGTACATAGTCGTTGATGTTGCCCCCCATGGCGCTTGCGGGCTCCATGTCTTCCTCGCGCATGCGGGTGACCTCATGCACCGAGTCCACGGCAACACCGAGAACCACTTGATTAACGTTAACCACCATGATGCGTGTGTCGTTGGTGTAGGTGCTTCGCGCAAGGCCGAAGCGTGTGCCCAGATCGATGATCGGCAGGATTTGTCCGCGCAGGGTGATGACCCCCTCCACATAAGCCGGGGTGTGCGGAACCGGCGTGATGGAGGAAACCCGGATGATCTCCTGAACCTTGAGGATGTCCAACGCGAACAGTTCGCCGTTGAGCGAGAACGTCACGAGTTGCAAGAGGCTCTCATCCTCTTCCTGCTCCGGCAGAGTGACAACCGCAGTGCTCACAGCGCCGCCTCGTGTTCGGGCTCCGTACCGGGCTGCCCCTCATCAATGCCCATGTCCGGGACCTCGTCGAGGACCGCCATACCGTTATCACGCAGCTTGAACTGCCCCACCACGGCCTTGAGCTCGGAGGCCATCTGATTCAGTCGGTGCCCGGCTTCGGCGGACTCCTGCACCCCCTTCGAGGTTTCCTCGGTAACCGTGGCGATGCCTTCGATGTTGGCGGTGATCTCGTCGGTGGCGATCGACTGTTCGCGCGCGGCGGTGGCGATCTGCTCCACCATGTCGGTTACCTCGGAGATCACGTCGATGATGCCGGACAGGGATTCACCCGACTCATTGACCAGGGTCATCTCCTTATCGGCCTCGCCACGGCTGGTGTTCATCATCTCCACCACGCTGTTGGTCTCTTTTTGAATGGCGGAGATCATGGTGGCGATCTCCTTGGTGGCCTGGGTGGTGCGCTCCGCCAGCTTTCTCACCTCGTCAGCCACCACGGAGAAGCCGCGGCCCTGATCACCGGCACGGGCCGCCTCGATGGCGGCATTCAATGCCAGCAGGTTGGTCTGATCGGCGATTTCATCAATCACCAGAACGATTTCACCGATCTTGTCGGTATTGGCGCCCAGGGTATGGATGGTGGTGGCGGACTGGGTAACCCGGTCGGCCAGCACCTTCATGCCGCTGATGGTCTGCTGCACCACTTCACCCCCCTTGGTGGCGATGGTCATGGCTTCGCGAGCGGAGTCGGCGGCCACCACGGAGTTCTTGCTGACCTCCGACACGGTGGCGTTCATCTCCTCCATGGCGGCGGCAATTTTTAGGGCCTGGGCCGACTGGTTCTGGGCGCCGTCGGCCATCTGGCTGTTCTGTGCCGCGATGGTCTCGGTGGAGTTCGAAATGTCGGTGGAGGTGGCGGTCACCTGGCCGATAATCTCGTGCAACTTGTCCAGCAGGGTATTGAAATGGCGGGCAAGCTCCCCGATTTCGTCCGTGCCGGTTTCCGGAATCCGCTGGGTCAGATCACCCCGGCCTCGGGCGATTTCGTGGACTGCGGAAGAGACGCTCATAATTGGACGAACGATACTGCGGGTGAGTACGGAGGCGACCACGCCGCCCACCACCAGCACCGTGAGCAAGGCAAAAATCATGGCTGTTCGGGAATTGGTGAGGCCGTCACTCATCCCCTGCAGGTTCGACTCGAAACGCTTTTCGGTGGCTGCCTGAAAAGCGTCAACCTCGGATTTGACGTGATTGGTGCTGGTGCCATACTCCTTCACCAGGCCCTGGACGTTATCGACCGTGCCGCTGACCATGAGTTGAGCAATGCGGGAACCCATCTCGAAGTTGTTGGTGAAGTCCCTTTCGATGTCCGCGACGGTTTCGTAATTCACGCCCTGCAGTTCCCGCAGGCGGGCAGTGATGGTGTGAAATTTCTCCGCGGCCTGTTCGGCTTCCGTAATTTTCCCCGCATCGCGCAGGTTGGCGGCCGAGAACAGCAGCTTGCCGATTTCATCGTAGGTATTGGTCAGCGCCATCGCATCCCGCAAGGCCGGGTAACTTTGTTTGGAAACCTCCGCCAGTCCCCGGGTGGATTGACCCGCGGTAAACACCGAGAAGCCTCCCGCCACGAAAAACAGCAGAATCACCGTATAAACGCCCACCAGGATGCGTTTCTGGATGCTCAGGTTCAGGGAATTGCCACTCATGGCCGTTATGCCTCCGGTCGTTGATAAACTAATGTGCCAGGGAATCGCCGGACATCAAATCCTTCGTGAAGGTTCCGTAACGACTCCGAGTGTCCGATCACCAGAAAGCCCCCCGGCCTCAGGCTGTTGAATAAATGTGACACCACTCGTTTCCGAAACGCGGTGTCAAAGTAGATAAGTACGTTTCGGCAGAAAACGATGTCCATGTTAATTTGCGTGCTCATTTCCTCGTCGTTGGCAAAATTGAGCACCTTGAACGTGACCATCTCACGCACCGGGTCGGTGACCTGATAACCGTCTTCCTCCTGGCGGAAATAACACTGCATATAGTCGGGCGGAACCTGGGCGACGGCACGGTCCTGATAACGTCCGGCCTTGGCGGACTCAATGGCCTGACGGTCGATGTCGGTGGCGTAAATGGTCGGCTGCCACTCGTTGACCTGGTCCCCGAGCACGGATAGCAGTTCCATGGCCAGGGTGTAGGGCTCTTCCCCGGTGGCGCAGGCGGCACTCCAGATTTTCAGCCGCCGGAACATCTTGCCCTTCTGGGCCTGCATCGATTCCGGCACCAGCACCTCCGAAAACACCTTGATCTGGGGGGCGTTGCGGTGAAAATAGGTTTCGTTGGTGCTGACGCGCTGGAACAATTCCTGCCACAGGGCGCTGTCGGCCGCGCTTTCCTCCAGCTGTTTCAGGTAGACCAGAAAATCGGGGAGGCCCAGTTCCAGTACGTGCTCGGACAGCTTGCTCTCCAGGGAAGCCCGCTTGCTGTCCGGATAGACAATGCCACACCGCTCCGCAATCAGGTCGCGAAGGATGTCGAATGTTGCCGTGGCAAGTTTCGGTGACATTAAATAAATCCGTTACGGGTTATCCGACCAGGGGGCGGGATGGCGACCCGGTGGGGAGGTTCAGGTAAATGGTGTTGTACATCTCGGAGAGCTGTACCGCATCCGCCGCAAGGCCCGCATCAACAACCGCCTTCGGCATGCCATACACCAGGCATCCGGTCTCCGCCTGGGCGAGGACCGGGCTGCCGGCTGCGGAGAGGGCGCGCGCGCCCTCAAGGCCATCCTGCCCCATACCGGTGAGGACCGCGCCAAGGGTGCGCTCGGGACAGACTTCGGCCAGGGAACGGAACAGTTCGTCCACCGCTGGCATGGTGGGGCACTTCGGGGCGTCACTTAAGTGCGCCACCAGGCCTCCGTGCTCCTTCCGTACCGTCAGGTGATGCCCGCCTTTGGCGACCAGAATCGTGCCGGGTATGATCGGGGCGCCCTCTTCGGCCTGCTTGACCGCGAGACCGCACAGGCCGTCGAGCCGTTGCGCCAGGGCGTTGGTAAAGGTGGCCGGCATGTGCTGAACCACCAGTATCGCGCCGGAAAAGTCGGTCGGGAATTGCGGCAGCAACGACGACAGTGCCGTAGGCCCCCCGGTGGAACAGCCGATGGCCACCACCGGAAAATAGTTGGACGCAAGGCCGGGGCCCGTGGCCTGGGTGGTTTCCTGCACCGGCCTGGGAGTGGACCGCCGCATGGACTGGATCAACGCCTCACGGGTGTTTCCCGCCCCGATGGCCCGCACCTTGGCGATCAATTCCGGCGCGATATGGCGCATGCCCAGCGGTCCTCCCTCCATGTTCTTGGGGAGGTAATCGACGGCACCGAGTTCAAGGGCCTTTATGGTCACTTCGGCCCCCTCCTCGGTGAGGGTGCTGAGCATGATCACCGGCGTGGGGTGGCTGCGCATCAGGATCGGCAGGGTCTCCAGACCCGACAGGATCGGCATTTCCACGTCCAGGGTAATCACGTCCGGTTTCAGGTCCCGGGCCAGCCTCAGGCCCTCTTTACCATCCGCCGCCTGTCCCACCACCTCGATGTCCGGCGCCGCCGCCAACATTTGCGATATCACCGTCCGCATGAATGCGGAGTCGTCGACTATCAACACTCTAATGACCTGATTCGACATCCCGTTACCCCAATGAATCGATAAGCATGCCGACGTCGAGAATCAGCGCCACATGGCCTTCGCCATTGATGGTGGCCCCGGAAATCCCCTTGACGTCGCCCAGGAAGTTGCCCAGAGACTTGATCACCACCTCCTCCTGCTGGTGCCATTCGTCCACCAGCAGGGCGATCTTTTTCTCCGCCAGTCCCACCACAATCACATTCAACCGATCGTCTTCCTGCAACCGGTCGTCTTCCGGCGACTCGTCCTGAGGGACACCAAATATGCCTCCCAGGCGGGTGATCGGAATGATCCGATCCCGCAGGCGAATCATCGAATGGCCATCAGCGGAATGGATATCCTCCGGCTCCAGGCGGATGGTCTCCACGATGGAAGAGAGCGGAATGGCGAACAGGCGCTCGCCCACCCGTACCATCAGGGTCTGAATGATCGCGATGGTGAGCGGCATCGACAGGTGGATGGTGGTGCCTTTGCCCAGTTCCGAGTCGATGTCGATGACGCCGCCGATCTTGCGGATGTTGTTGATCACCACGTCCATGCCAACACCGCGCCCGGAAAGATCCGACGTCTGGTCCTTGGTGGAAAGCCCCGGCAGGAAGATCAGGTTGAAGGCGTCCTTCTCGGTCATGGCGTCGAGTTGCTCGACGGTCATGAGTCCTTTTTCAAGCACCTTGGCCTTGACCTTCTCCGTGTTGATGCCGGCGCCGTCATCCTGGATCGTGATCCGGATCGAGGCCCCGTCGTAATCCGCCGAGAGGCTCAGGGTACCGGTTTCCGGCTTGCCGTTCGCCACCCGGTCCGATACCGGTTCGATGCCGTGATCGATGGAGTTGCGCACCAGATGGACCAGCGGATCACTCAATCCCTCCAGCATGGATTTGTCGAGTTCGGTCTCCTCACCGAAAATCACCAAGTCGATTTTCTTGTCCAGCCTGCGGGACAGGTCACGCACCATGCGTGGGAACTTCTGGAAGATCTTCCCCACCGGCTGCATGCGGGTCTTCATCACCGACAGCTGAAGATCGGTGGTGACCAGGTTGAGTTGGCTGGCGGTGGTGACCAGCTCCGTCAGGGAGGAATCGTGCTCGTAGCGGGTATCGAGTTCGGAAATCAGCTTGAGCGCCCGATTTCTGCACAGCACCAGTTCGCCCACCAGGTTCATGACGTTATCGAGGCGGGCGGTATCCACCCGAATGGAGCTTTCCACCTCGACCTTGGGGGCGGCCGCCGGTGCCTGGACCTTGGGGGCGGCAACCGGGGCTTCCGGCGCAGGGGCTTCCGGCGCAGGGGCTTCCGGCGCAGGGGTTTCCGGCGCAGGGGCTTCCGGCGCAGGGGTTTCCGGCGCAGGGGCTTCCGGCGCAGGGGTTTCCGGCGCAGGGGCTTCCACTACGAGATCGGGCGGTTCAGCCGCCACCGGTGCTTCGGGTGAGGCCTGGGTTTCCACCGGGGCCTGCGGAGCGGCTGTCTCGACCGCTTCGGCGGGGGCTTCGGAAGAGAGCTGAAGCATCAACTCCAGTTTCTGCACGATGGCGGAAATGTTGATGGGGCCGGTGTCTTCACCCTGAATCCGGGCAAGCAGACTCTTGATCACATCGATGGATTCGAGCACCAGGTCGATCATGGCGGGGTCGACGGTCAACTTCCCGCCGCGCAGATCGTTGAGCACGCTTTCCGAGGCGTGGGCCACGGTAACCAGATCGTCCAGCCCGAGGAATCCGGCACCACCCTTGATGCTGTGGACGCTGCGGAAAATCTCGTTTAAGAGGTCGGTGTCGTTCGGGTTCGCCTCCAGGTCCAGGAAGTACTGGTCAAGCCCGGCAAGGGACTCGTTGGTTTCCACCAGGAAGTCGTCAAAGATTTCGACCATGTCTTCCGGAATGGACACGGCGGCAGGCCCGGTGGGTTCAGGACTGTCCACCGGGGTGGCTGCGGCCGGTTCCGCCGGGGTGGCCGTGGCCGGTTCCGCCGGGGTGGCCGTGGCCGGTTCCGCCGGGGTGGCCGTGGCCGGTTCCGCCGGGGTGGCTTCCTCCGCAAACTGAAGCATCAGGTCCAGTTTCTGAACCACACCGGAAATATCGGGGTCGTCACCGCCTTCGCCGCCAATCCGGGACAGGATCGCCTTGATCACGTCCACGGATTCGAGCACCAGGTCGATGATTTCGGTGGTGACCTGCATCTCGCCGCTACGCAGGTGATTCAGGACGTTCTCGGAGCTGTGCGCAACCTCCACCAGCTCATTGAGACCGAGGAATCCGGCACCACCCTTGATGCTGTGAACACTCCGGAAAATCTCGTTCAGGAGCCCGGTATCCCCGGGGTTCGACTCCAGGTCCATAAAGTGCTGGTCGAGTCCGGAGAGGGACTCGTTGGTTTCGACAAGGAAATCCTCAAAGATTTCCTTCATGTCATCCGGGATGTTGGTCTCCATCCTCTCCCCTCAACACAGCCTGCCGTTTCGGATGCGGCGGCCTTAAGACGGTCGGAAGACCCCGCCGGGGCCTTCGCGTGCAATCGTGGGCGAAAAAAAAGTTCGCTAGAACCCGAACTCCGCCAGCATGTCGTCCACCTTGTCCTGCCGGATACCTTCCTCCGACTTGATCTTCTGCATCTTCTCCTGCACCGCCTCTTCGGCTTCGTGGGCGGTGGCGACGCCGTACTTGACCACCAGATGCAGCAAACGCTCCTCCACCTCTTTCATCAGGTTGGTCACCTGCTTGATCTTCTGGCCGGTCAGGTCCTGGAACGAGAGGGCCATCATGGTTTCCTGCTGGATGTCATTGACATTTTCCAGCTCGCTGCGCATCCGGTCGGCCATATCCGAGACTTTGGCCTTGGAATCGATGGAGGACGGCACGGCATCCTCCATCTCGCTCAGCATGCCCCTGAGTTCACCCAGCGCCGTGCTGGTCTCATCCACGTTGTTCATCACCTGCATGGTGGCGTTCTCGGTTTCCCGGGTGACCGAGTCGAGCAATTCGTGGGCGGTCGGAATATCCGCGGCCTTGACCTTGATTGACGACTCTTCCACGATTTTTTCGGCCAGATGCTGGCGGGCCTGATTGATATAACGGGTCAACTCCCCAAGGTCCTGGTACAGCTCACTGCCAATGGCAGCCTGTTCTCCGAGCTCTTTCATGACATCCTCACTTGAAATACCGAGTGGCCCGAGTAATTCCTCGGCAGCGGCTTCACCTTCGATGGCTTCCGGAACGGCCTCCGCTTGCGGCTCATCTACGGTCTGCTCGGCCGGCTCCGGAAACAGGGCATCGACATCCAAAATGGTGAGCAACTCACCGTTCAGCTTGCCCATGCCGCTAATGAATTCAACGGCAATCCCGTTGTGGAACTTGGGGGGAGGGTCGATCGCTGACTCGGGAAGGCGCACCACCTCCGACACCGCGTCCACCAGGATCGCAATACGGTGGGAGACCCCTTCCAGAACGATGATCCGAACCTCTTTCTCGCTGCTATCCGGCGCGGGAAATCCAAAACGGGTGTGGAGGTCGGCCATGACCACCACCTCGTCGCGCAACTGGATGACGCCGGAAAACCCGCTGGGTGATTCCGGCACCGATTTGACCGGCAGCGGTTTGATAATTTCGTGAACTCTGCTGATGTCTACGGCGAAGGCATCGGATCCCATTTGAAACCCGATCAGTTGCCGAAGGCCGCCCTGGCGATCCGTCACTTTCGTGGTATTACACGCCGTCATGATCTTCTCCCTGCAGCGTTTTCAAAGGACGCCTTCGTCAAGAAGACATGATCTTGTCGATCTTTCCCTTTAGTACGTCCGCAGTGAACGGCTTGACGATGTAGTTGGAAACCCCGGCCTTGATCGCTTCGACCACGTTTTCCTGCTTGGACTCCGCTGTCACCATGAGGAACGGCGTGCCCTTCAAATCCGGGTCCTCCCGTACCTCCTTGAGCAATTCGAGGCCCGTCATAACCGGCATGTTCCAGTCGGAAATAACAAAGTCAAAGCTGTCTCCGCGAAGCTTCTGCAGGGCCTCCTTGCCGTTTTCGGCCTCATCGATTTCGGTATAGCCCAGCTGCTTCAAAATATTCCGGACGATGCGACGCATCGTAGAAAAATCGTCCACCACCAAAAATTTCATGTCAGTCGTCCCCGTCCTATTAGGTACATGGATGCAGATTGCCGTCCTACGAAGGGTTCACTACATATCCGGGTTTCTTTTCGGCACCCGACCGGCTGTCCTTGAGCCGATTGGCGCTCCTTTCCTTGCGGCGTTTTTCGCGCAGGGTGCCGATTTTGCCTTTGATCCGCAAAACCGCCTGACTGTGGAGCTGGGAGACCCGTGACTCAGTGATGCCAAGCACTCCGCCGATTTCGCGCATGGTCAACTCCTCGTAGTAATAGAGAGTGACCACCAGCCTTTCTTTTTCCGGCAGCAGTTCGATCGACTCGCCCAAAAGGTCCCAGGTATCCTGCTGAATCAGGCTGGCCAAGGGATCCAGAGTGGTCTCCTGGGCAATGCAGTCGAGTATGTTGACCTCCCGGTCCGAATCAATCCCCAGGTCATCCAGGGACAGCACCGCAGTGTGGGAGACCTTTTGCAGGAGCTTGTGCAGCGCCCCGATTTCGATCCCCATCTGGGTTGCGACCTCCTCTTCGGTCGCCGGCCTGCCCAGCTCCTGCTCCAGGTTCTGGTAGGTATTTCTTAATT
Organism: Leptospirillia bacterium; assembly: GCA_046754085.1. Taxonomy (GTDB): domain Bacteria; phylum Nitrospirota; class JACRHL01; order JACRHL01; family JACRHL01; genus JBHHVE01. The sequence goes on along the minus strand of JBHHVE010000011.1, from coordinate 56,344 downwards.
TCGAGGCCTTTTCCCGGATGCTGCGGGGCACCCAGTCCATGGCCCGCACCTCGTCCAGCATGGCGCCGCGGATACGGAACTCCGCATAGGTCTTGAACATGGTTTCCCGGTCCGGGTCGTACTTGGTCATCGCGTCCATCAGGCCGATGACGCCGACATTGATGATGTCGTCCACATCCAGGTGGGGTGGCAGCCGGGAGGCAAGCCGGTTGGCCATGATGCGAATTTTCGGGGCAAACTCGACGATCAGCCGTTCCTGGACTTCCTGGGCGATGACGCCTACACCGACACCGTAGTCGCGTTTTTTAGTTTTGTCCAAGGGTCTATCCTCCTGCACTGACCGCAGCAGCTTCCGCCGGGTGGCTCATTCGGTTGAAGAAAAATTGCACACGCCCCTTCAAGGGAAATTCGGGACGCCACTGCTCCACGGTGTGGGCCAGTGTGGTAAAGGCGCTGGCGGCAGGGGATGCGCTGGCATCGGTGATGCCGCTCTGACGGCGTACGGATTCCCGCACCGCCTTGTCGGCCGGCACATGGCCGGCAAAATCCACCGCCACGCCCAAAAATCGATCCGATGCCAGAGACAGGCGGCGATAGACGTCGAGAGCCTCGGCGTCGTTTTCCGCCAGGTTGACCAGTAGCCGGAAGCGCCGCTCCCCGTGTTCAATGGAGAGCACCTTGATCAGGGCGTAGGCGTCGGTAATCGAGGTCGGCTCCGGGGTCGCCACCACCAGAATCTCCTGGGCGCAGCCGGCCAGAAACCGGACGTTGGCGCCAATTCCCGCCCCGGTATCGAGAATCAGATAGTCCGGCGCCTCGGAGATGCCGGAGATGTGGGAGAGCAGTTCCATCTGGCCGGCTTCACCCAGGTGGGTGAGTTCCGAGATACCGGATCCCGCCGGTATGATCCGGATACCGGCCGGACCATCGTGGAGGGTCTCATCCACGGTGCACCGGCCCGCAAAGACGTCGGCGAGGGTGCGTTCGGGGGTGATCCCGGAAATCACGTCCACGTTGCCCAGGCCCATGTCTCCATCGAGCACCAGCACCCGATAACCTTTCCGGGACAGGCGCCCGGCCAGGTTCAGGGTGACGTTGGTCTTGCCCACGCCCCCCTTTCCGGATGTGACGGCAAGTACCCGCACGGCGCCGCCTTTTCGGGTAACCCATCGGGTGAGCTGTTGTTCCTGGGTGATGGATATCATCGTACCTTCCTCTGTCACGAAAGAAACCGGGTGGCGAGCCAGGAGCCGGAGGCCAGTTGCAGGTCCTCCGGAATGCGTTGGCCATTGGCAAGATAAGAGAGCGGCAGTCCGCCGGTGAGGGCGGTATGAACCGCCGCGCCCAGGCGTTCCGACTCGTCCAGCTTGGTCAGGATCAGACGGGCTGGAGAGAGCGGCGCATAGGCGCGAATCACCGCGTCCATGTCTTCCACCGGACGGGTGGCCGGAAGCACCAGATGGACCTCCACATCATTCAGGTCGAGATCACCCAGCATGGCCACGTGATCGGGGTCCTTGGGGCTGCGACCGGCGGTGTCGATCAAAATCAGGTCGGCATCGGCGAATTCGGTCAGACGCGCCGCAAGCTCCACATTGTCCGAGGCGGTCGCGCTCGGTACGCCGATGATGCGGGCGTAGGTGGTGAGCTGCTCCACCGCGCCGATGCGGTAGGTGTCCAACGTGATCATCGCCACCTTGCGACGTTCGGTGATCGCGTAATGGGCGGCAATCTTGGCCAGGGTGGTGGTTTTACCGACGCCGGTGGGCCCCACAAACATCACCCGTTTCGGGGTCGCCTGATCGGAGAGCACCGGACCCGCCACCTGAACCTGCTCGGCCAGGGTGCCGTGCAGCCGCTCCGGATCCCCATTCGGCAGTTTTGACACCAGCCCCATCGCGGTTTCCCGCGGCAAGCCCCGCCCGGCGAGAGAGGCGTAAGCCGTTCGCAATGCCTTGTCCATCCCCGCCACCCGCTGGTCGGTCACCAGTTCGCTGAGCATGGCGTGAAGCTTTTCGATCTCGCTCTGCATGGCGTCAAAGCCCGTGGGCTCGGGCAACCGGAATTCATTCAGGCGTGCGGAGACGCCGGACAACTCGTCCCTGAGAGGCGACAGGGCGGACTCGATCTCCGAGCGGATCAACAGGCCCTGGCCATCATTCAACGGCGGGCTGGCGGACGTTTTGGGCGTCGGTGCCGGAGGGCTCAGGGTGGGGGTGATCTTCCCGGGCCTTTCCTCCTGTACCCAGGGGGGATCGGCCACCGTTGCCGGCCGCTCCGCCGGAAGCGTGGCGAGTGGCGCGCCCTTATGGCTGCCCGCCGCCTGCTCGAAGGCGGCGGTGACCTGAACGCCGCCCTGTCCCTTGTTCCCGAGCTTGCGGGTTTCCAGGATGACCGCGTCCGGGCCGAGCTCTTTTTTGACGGCCTTCAAGGCCTTACCGATGTTTTCCGCTTCGAATCGTTTGATCTGCACCTCAGGCTCCTTCCACCGTTTCGATGGACTGCACTTCTATTCCGGGAGTGATCTCGTTGGGCGAGAGCACCGTAAGACTGGGTAAAAACCGCTCTGTAAGCTTTTTGACGTGACTGCGAATAACCGGTGACACCATGAGCACCGGGGAGTGGCCGCGTCCCACCGCCCGGTCCACCGCTTCCGAGACCCCGGCGACCAGTTCCTGAGCGTCGTTCGGATCCATGGCCAGGTAGCTGCCCTGGGGGGTTTGCTGGAGCGCGTTCTGCACCTGCTCCTCCAGCCCGCTTTGCAGCGTAATCAGCGGCAGAGTGCCGTCCTGGCTCAGGTGCTGGCGGGTGATGCTGCGGCCCAGGCTCTGGCGCGCATACTCGGTCAACAAGTCGAGGTCCTTGGTCTGGGGCGCGGCGTCTCCCAGGGTTTCGAGCACGGTGCGCATGTCCCGCACCGGCACCCGCTCCCTCAGCAAACGCTGCACCACACCGGTAATCTGGCCCAGAGTCAGGAGGTCGGGCACCAGCTCCTCCACCACCTTCGGGGCGGACTCGCCCACCCGGTCGATCATTTCCTTGATCTCCTGACGCCCCACCAGTTCCCAGGCGTGGGCGCGGATCACCTCGGTGATGTGGGTGGTGATCACCGTGGGCACGTCCACCACCGTGTAGTTGGCCAGTTGCGCCTGATCCTTCTGGCTGTCGTCCACCCACACCGCGGGCAGTCCGAAGGCGGGCTCCTTGGTGGGGGTGCCGGGGATATCGCGGGTCACCCCTCCGGGACTCATGGCCAGATGGTTGTCGGGCTGGACGGTCCAGTTGGCCACCTGGTTGCCCTTGATCAGAATGGCGTACTCGTTGGGTTTGAGTTGCAGGTTGTCGCGGATGTGAATGGGCGGCACCACAATGCCGAGCTCGGTGGCCACCTGCTTGCGGATCGCCTTGATGCGGTTGACCAGATCCCCATCGCCGGTGCTGTCCACCAACGGAATCAGGCCATAGCCGACCTCCAGCTCCATGAGGTCGAGGGACAGGAGTTGCTCAATGGCCTCCGAGTCGGTGGGCGGCGGCGGCAACTCCGCGACGTTTTCATCCGCCTGTCTGAGTTGCTCATGCTTCCGGTGCTCATTGACCCGCCAGGCTACCAGACACAGTCCCGAACCCAGCGCCAGAAACGCAATATGGGGCAGCCCCGGAATCAGCCCGAAGAAACACAGGATGGTTCCCGCCATGCCGAGCGCCTTGGGCTGCGCGAACATCTGGGTGGAGATGTCCTGGCCCAGCTGTTGGTCGGCGCCGGCGCGGGTCACCACGATACCCGCGGCGGTGGAGATGATCAGCGCGGGGATCTGCGCCACCAGGCCGTCGCCAATGGTCAGCAGTGTGTAGTTTTCGGCCGCGGTGGCCAGGGAGAGCCCCTTTTGCCCGACGCCGATGGTGAGACCGCCGAAAATATTGACCAGGGTGACGATGATGCCGGCGATGGCGTCGCCACGCACAAACTTGCTGGCACCGTCCATGGCGCCGTAGAAATCGGCCTCGCGGGCCACCGCCTTGCGCCGCTCGCGGGCCTGGTTCTCGTCGATCAGTCCGGCGTTCAGGTCGGCGTCGATGGCCATCTGCTTACCGGGCAAGGCGTCCAACGTGAAACGGGCGGCCACCTCGGCGATGCGCCCGGCACCCTTGGTGATCACGATGAAGTTGATCACCACCAGAATCGAGAACACCACCAGGCCGACCACGAAATTGCCGCCCACCACAAAGTTGCCAAACGACTGAATCACCTTGCCGACCGCATCGCCACCCTGGTCGCCGTTAAGCAATATCAGCCGGGTGGAGGCCACATTGAGCCCGAGCCTGAGCAGGGTGGCGATCAGCAGGATCGACGGAAATACGGAAAAATCGAGAGGGTTGCCGGTATACAGCGCCACCAGCAGGATCACGATCCCCATGGTGATCGAGAACGACAGCAGGAGGTCGAGCAGAAACGGCGGCAGGGGGATCACCATGATGATCAACAGGCCCACCACCGCCAGCGCCAGCATGGACTCGGAGTCGCGGGTCAGCATTCCCCAGAATGAGGTCCTGCCCGTACTCATGCGGTCACCTTCCCGGCTCTATTGAGCCGATAGACGAAGGCAAGCACCTCGGCCACCGCCTGATACAGGTTGTAGGGCACTTCCTGACCGACCTCAACACCTTTGTAGAGGGCCCGCGCCAACGGTTTATCCTCCATCACCGGAACGCCGTGTTCGGCCGCCAGTTCCTTAATCTTCCGGGCCACGAAGCCGGCGCCCTTGGCCACCACCCGGGGGGCCGCCATGCTGGCGGACTCGTACTTCAGGGCCACCGCCAGGTGAGTGGGGTTGGTTACCACCACATCCGCCTCCGGCACTTCGGCCATCATGCGTTTGCGGGCGGCCTCGCGCTGTACGGAGCGGATGCGCGCCCGCACCATCGGGTCGCCCTCCATCTCTTTCATCTCGCGGCGTATCTCGTCTTTGGTCATGCGGATCTTTTTTTCATGATCAAAGCGCTGGAACCCCAGGTCGATCAGGGCCAGCATCAGCAGCACCAGCCCGGTGGCAAGGGCCATCTCGAGCGCCAGCCCGCCGATGTAGGGCACCAACCGCGCCACCTCCATGCCGGTCAGGCTGGGGACCCGCGCCATCTCGCCATTGACCACGTAGTAGACGGTTCCCGCGATAACCAGCAGCTTGAAAATCGACTTGAGCAGTTCCATCAGGGTGGTGGCCGAAAACATCCGCTTAATGCCCTGCATCGGACTGATCTTGGAAAATTTGGGCGCCAGGGGCGTGAGGCTGATGAGCGGCCCGGTCTGCACGATGTTGCTGAGCACGCCCGACACCACCATGACGGCCAGCAGCGGCAGCATGATGAGCAGGGCGGTTTCGGCGGTGCTGGTGAACAAACTGTGGAACGACTGAATCGACAGGTCGGCCCGGATCAGCCCGGAGAAGTGTATTTTCATCAGGTCGGCCAGCTTGCCCAGCATGGTCGGTCCGCCCACCCAGAAGAACCCTCCCGCCGCCAGGAGTCCCGCCGCCATGGGCAATTCGCGGCTCTTGCCGACCTGCCCCTTCTTACGCGCATCCTCGCGCCGCTTCGGGGTTGCGGCCTCGGTCTTTTCCTGTCCGGTTTCTGTTTGGGACACCGGGTTACCTCAGGCTCACAAACAGGTCGGCCAGGGTGGCATCCACACCGTTGTATGCGGTGATCATCATGCCCGCCAGGAACGGGATGGAAACACCCAGCATCACGATGCCCAGGGTGATGGTCAGCGGCATCGCCACCAGCATCACGTGCATCTGCGGCACCGCGCGGGAGATGATGCCCAGCCCGGCGTTGGCCAGCAGCAGGGCGATCAGGATCGGCGCCGCAATCTGCAGGCCGGTGCGAAACACCTCGAACACCAGGTTGATCATCAGGTCGGCGAAATTTTCGGTGACCTGCATGGTGAACGGCGGCAGCCAGGAAAAGCTGTCCACCAGCGCCCCGAGCAGGATGTGATGGGCGTTGATCGAAAGAAAAACAAGAAAGGTCATCACCGTGAGGAACTGACCGATCAGGGGCACCTGAAGCTGGGTCTGGGGGTCCACCGCCTGCGCCAGAGACAGGCCCATGGTGAAACCGATCACCTCTCCGGCAAATTCGAAGGCGGTGGTGATTAGCCGTACGGTAAAACCGATGACGCCGCCCAGCAGCATCTCAAGCCCCAGCGCCGGCACCCACGCCAGCGGGTTTTCCGGAATGCGGTCGATGAAGCCGCCACGCACCATCGGGAACAACAAAAAAGCCAGCAGCAAGGCGGTAAGCACCTTCACCTGGCGCGGCACCGTCTGCTCGCCCAGAAGCGGCATGGTGCCGATGATGGCACCCACCCGGACGAGCACCATCGCAAACGCGGGAAACTCGGCGAATGTGAACGGCAGGACCACCTAGCCGCTCAACGCCGGAATGGCAGCAAACAGACTCTGCACGTAAGTGGTCATCAACTGCAGTTGCCACGGCAGGAAAATGGCAACCGCGAGGAACACCGCAAAAATCTTGGGGACGAAGGTCAGGGTGATCTCGTTAATCTGGGTGGTGGCCTGAACAATGCTGATGCTGACACCGACGATGAGGCTGAAAATGAGCATGGGCGAACTCATCAGAAGGGTGATTTCCAGCGCCCGCTTGCCAATATCCACGACCATTTCCGGTGTCATTGCCCTACTCCTAACGAACGGTTGTCACAGGGCATACCCACCGCAAGGGTGCGGGCGCCCCAACGGGGTAAAAGCAATGGCGGTGCCAACGTCCAGAATATTTCCGATGAATCAGGATATGAAACACAACACATTGGTTTTATTGGTAAATTTTAAATTATGGAGCGATCGGTAGGGGAACGATGAGGGTGCACCCACGGGGCCGGAACGTGGGGATTTCCACTCTTCGGACGTTGGCTTTTTGACGCTTCCCCCCCCATAGGAGCCGAACCCTTGCGTCGGCGACGCAAGGGGTGGAAAATTGACACGCTTGTCATCCTTATGTTGATTCACTCAGGCTGGAGCGCTCGTGGCGAACTCCCCCCGGCCCACCCCGGACGTGCTGATCCTGGGGGGCGGTATTATCGGAACCCTTTGTGCCATTGAACTGGCCCGCAAGGGCGCTGTTGTGCACGTGCTGGAACGGAGTGCACCGGGCCGCGAGTCGTCCTGGGCGGGGGCGGGCATCCTGTCGCCGATCTACCCGTGGAACTACCCGGACGCCCTCTCCCACCTGGTCAACCGCAGCCTTTCCCTCTACCCGGCATTGGTGGAATGGCTCGCCGAGGTCTCCGGCACCGACCCCCAGCACCGCAAAAGCGGCCTTATCATCCCGGTATTCCACACCAGTGAATGGGCCGCGCTGTCCGGCGCCGGGTCGTGGAGCCGTCGTTTCGGCTGGGTGATGGAGCGCCTGGACCGCACCGCCGCCCGCACGGTGGAGCCGTGCCTCGGCGAAGACATGGCGGGGGGCCTGTACTGGCCCGACACGGGCCAGATAAGAAACCCCCGACTGATCCGCGCGGCGGAAGCCGCGGCCCGCCATCTGGGGGTGGTTTTTCATTCCGGCGAAGAGGTGATCGGGATTGAGCGGCGGGACAGGCGGGTGACCGGCGCGCGCACGCCGGGGGGGCATTACACCGCCGATAAGGTGCTGATCGCCACCGGCAGCTGGAGCGGCGGCGTGGCCGAAAGCGCGGGCTTTTCCCTGCCGGTGTCACCGGTGAAGGGGCAGATCCTGTTGCTTAAGACCGCGCCCGGCACCCTGCGCCGCATCGTCAAGCACGATCAGGCCTATCTGGTGCCGCGGGCGGACGGCCGCATTCTGGTGGGGGCCACCATGGAAATGGCCGGATTCGACCGGCACACCACGGTGGAGGCCATGCACTTCCTCTTCGGAGCGGTACGCGCCATGACCCCGGTGCTTTCCGGGGCCGAGGTGGAAAAACACTGGATGGGGTTCCGGCCGGGCACGCCGGACGGGCTGCCGTTTCTGGGGCGGGCCCCCGGCACGGACAACCTCTACGTGGCAGCGGGCCACTACAGAAACGGGGTGATTCTGGCCCCCGCCACCGCCGAGGCGATGGCCTGTATGATCGATGACAAGACCCCGCCGGTGGCCCTGGACGCGTTTGCCGTGGATCGGCAGGCCCAGGCCCATGCCACCCTCGGACTTCCCACCTGAGAACCGCCACAATCGGGCCGGGCTTATGGGTCAAGGCATCCCGGGGACGCCCCTATTCCGTGGGGGTGTCGGGAGCCGGATGGGTGGCCGCTTCGGAGCTCGCCTTTTTCCTGCTGCGCTGAAAGGTTTTCACCAACGACAGCATGACCCAATAACCGGCCACCGCCGCCACCAGTCCCGCCACCGTCGTACCCACCACAAACGGCATCAGGTAGGGGTGGAACTGGCCCACGAAATCTCCCATGCCCAGCCCCGAAAACGCCAGCTTCGGCAGGTCCTCGGGAACCGGCCAGATGAGCATGCCCAGCCACAGGCAACCGGCGTAGATGGGCACAAAGGTCCATGGATTGTTGACGAATGCCCCGGCCAGGGTCGCCACCGGATTGTATCGAAACAACCAGACCACCCCGAGTGCCAGAAGGGTGTGGATGCCGATCAGCGGTGAAAATGCAATGAACACGCCGATGGCAAACGCCATCGCCAGCTTGTGCGGGTCCTCACCCATACTCAGGATGGATCTGAGCTTTTCCCGGAAGTTACTGATCACGATTTAAAGTGCTCGTACCCCCGAGCCACCAGCGCAACCTCCCGCCCGTCCCGCGACAACCGCAGTCCGGGTGCTTCGGTCATGCGCCCGATCGGGATGGCCGCAAGCCCGCTATCGGCCATCATGCGCGTCACCATCTCCTGTTTTTCCGGCGTCACGGCAAACAGCAGTTCGTAATCCTCGCCGCCCCCCAGGGCGAATTCCAGCGGGTCCAGTCCGGCCCCTTCGGCATACTCACAAAGCGCGTCGGACAACGGTATCTTATCCGCCTCCAGCACGGCGCCGACCCCGCTCTCCTCCAGGATATGGCCCAGGTCCTGGGACAGTCCGTCGGAAACATCAATCATGGCGCTGACCGCACCCGTCTGCCCCAGGGCAATGCCTTCCCGCACCCGGGCCGTCGGGCGCAGGTGGCGTGCCACCAAAATCTCGCGCGCGGTTGCGCTCAGCCCTTCGCCCCCGCTGGAAAGCAACGCAAGGCCGGCGGCGGAATCACCCACGCTGCCGGTGACGAACAGCCGGTCACCGGCACGGGCGCCGGAGCGGGTCACGGCGCCCCCTTCGGGCACTTCCCCCATCACGGTTACCGACAGCATGATGCCCCCGGTGGAGGCGCAGGTATCGCCTCCCACCACCACCACCCCGGCGGCTTCCGCAGCGGCCACAAAACCCTCCACCAGGGCGCGGTAAGCATCCGGCGGGCCGGGCAGCGCCAGGCCCAGTACCGCATGGCGCGGCTGACCCCCCATGGCGGCGATATCGCTGATGTTGACGGTGAGGGCCTTGGCCCCCAGTTCATGTAAGGAAATCGTGGCCGGATCGAAGTGAACCCCCTCGATCAGGAGGTCGGACGTGACCAGCTGGTCGGAGCCCGGCGTCGGACGCCAGACGGCGCAGTCGTCGCCTATACCGAGAAAGCCCTCCCCGGCGGGGGCGCCGACACGGGACCGGACGTCCGCAATAAACTCGAATTCTGCGCCCATGGAGCCCTGCCTTCAGAATCACAAACAGTGCTCCCATCGTACCGCGCCGAACAGCCCCCGCTCAAACCGGGGACATTCCGGATTACACGGTCAGCGGTGGGTTGCGTAACGGCGGGGTGGGCGTCGGGGGCTTGGAGCGGGTGCCGGTCATCCCCGAATCCGGCATCCTGTCGAACGCCACCGCAAACACGTCATCGAGCACATCGGCAAAGTGGAACGTGATGCCCGAACGAACCTCCCGGGGCACATCGGCCAAGTCCTTTTCGTTTTCCTTCGGAATGATCACGGTGGTCATGCCGGCGCCGCGTGCGGCCAGCACCTTCTCCTTGATACCGCCCACCGGCAACACGTGACCCCGCAAGGTCACCTCGCCGGTCATGGCCACGTGGGGCAGGGTCGGCTGGCCGCTCAGCACCGAGGCCATGGCGCAGGCCATGGTGACTCCGGCGCTGGGACCGTCTTTGGGGATGGCGCCGGCGGGGACGTGAATATGGATGTCGTTTTTGGCGATGACCTCGTGGTCGATGCCAAGCGCCTCGGCGCGGGAGCGCACGCAGGTGAACGCCGCCTGGGCCGACTCCTTCATGACATCGCCGAGCTGCCCGGTAAGGGTCAGGTTGCCCTTACCCCGAACCAGGGTGGACTCGATCTGCAACAGCACCCCGCCCACCGGTGTCCAGGCCAGCCCGGTGGCGGTACCGGCCTCATCCCCGAAGCGGGCGTCCGACTCACCCGGGAATTTGGTCACCCCCAGGTAACTGTCCAGGTTTTTGGGCGCAATGCGATAACAGCGTTCCTTGCCCTCCGCCACTTTGCGCGCCACCTTGCGGCAGATATTGGCGATTTCCCGCTCCAGGTTGCGCACCCCCGCCTCACGAGTATAACGGGTCGCCACCTGCTCGAGCACCTTGTCGGACAGCACCAGATGCTTTTCGTCCAGACCATGCTCCTCCAGCTGCTTGGGCAACAGGTAGCGGCGGGCGATCTGTACCTTCTCCGCCACCGTGTAGCTGGACAGGGAGATAACCTCCATACGATCGCGCAAGGGGCCGGGAATGGTGTCGATCTGGTTGCAGGTGGTGATGAACATGACCTTGGACAGGTCGAACGGAACCCCCATGTAATGGTCCGTGAAGGCAACATTCTGTTCCGGGTCGAGCACCTCCAGCAGGGCCGAGGACGGATCGCCGCGAAAATCGGAACCGAGTTTGTCGATCTCGTCGAGCATGAACACCGGGTTGTTGGAACCGGCGCTTTTGAGGGACTGGATCACCCGCCCCGGCATGGCGCCGACATAGGTGCGCCGATGGCCGCGAATCTCCGCTTCGTCACGCATGCCGCCGAGGGCCACCCGGATAAAGTTGCGGCCCACCGCACGGGCGATGGAGCGGCCGAGGGAGGTCTTGCCCACGCCGGGGGGGCCGAGAAAGCAGAGGATGGGCCCTTTCACCTCGCCTTTGAGCTTGCACACCGCCAGATACTCGAGAATCCGCTCCTTGATCTTGTCCAGGCCGTAGTGGTCCGCGTCGAGCACGTTCCTGGCCTCCACAAGGTCGAGCTTGTCCTCGGTGGAGGTGCTCCACGGCAGCTCCGCCATCCAGTCCAGGTAGGTACGGGTGATGGATGCCTCGGATGAGTCCGGGTGCATGCGCTCCAGGCGGGTGAGCTGCTTTTTGGCCTCCTTTTCCACCTTTTCCGGCATGTTCGACAACTCGAGCTGCTCGCGCAGTTCCTTGAGTTCCTCGTCGCGATCCTCCTCCTCGCCCAACTCCCGCTTGATCGATTTGAGCTGCTCCCGCAGGAAATAGTCCCGCTGGCCCTTGTCGATCTCGCTTTTGGCGTCCGACTGGATTTTGTGCTGCAGGTCGAGCACCGACAGTTCCATGGACAGAATTTCGTTGACCCGCTTCAAGCGCACCACCGGGTCAAGGGTTTCGAGAATTTCCTGGGACACATCGGCCTTGAGGCCCAGGTTGGAGATGATCATGTCGGCCAGGCGTCCGGGCTCCTCGATGTTTTCGAGCAGCACCAGAATGTCCGGCGCCATCACCTTGCCAAAACCGACAATGCGCTCCACCTGCTCGGTGACGCTGCGAATCAGCGCATGGGTCTCCACGTCGAGGTCCGAGCAGGGCAGGTCCTCCACCACCTCAATCGCCACCCGAAAGTAGTCCGGCTCATCGAGAAACTCGGTGACCACCGCCTTGCCCACGCCCTGCACCAGAATCTTGATGCGCCCGTCCGGCAGCTTCAGCATGCGCATGATCATGCCCACCGTACCGGTGCGGTAGATGCTGGCCGGTTCCGGTTCCTCCGCCTCGAGTACCTGCTGGGTTGCCAGCATGATCATGCGGTCACCCGCGATGGCGGCCTCGATGGCGGCGACGGACTTGGGGCGCCCCACAAACAGGGGCAGCACCATGTACGGAAACACCACGATATCCCGCACCGGCAACAGGGGAAGAATTTCGGGAACTTCCACCTCATCCGGATCGATGTCGCTGAATTCGGTCATACCCTGTCCCTTATCAAGCCCGTCGTCGGTGTGTATGAATCCGGGTGCCGGATTACAGTTCCAATGCTTTCAGGTAGGCGCGAAATTCGGGGCCGAGCTCGGGTGAATCCATGCCGAGGGCGACGGTCGCCTTCAAAAAACCGAGTTTGCTGCCCGCGTCGTAGCGATCCCCCATCAACTCCAGACCATGCACCACGCGCCCCTGGAGCATGTCGCGCAGGGCATCAGTGAGCTGAATTTCGCCCCCCGCGCCGCGCTCGGTGCGTTCGAGCAAATGAAAAATGGCCGGGTCCAGAATGTAGCGTCCGGTAACCGACAGGTTGGAGGGGGCATCGGCGGGTTTGGGTTTTTCCACCATGTCCACCACCCGGTGCAGTCCTTGCCGGACCGGCTCCGGGGCAATTACACCGTAATTGATCACATCCTCCGGGGCCACCTGTTGCAGGCCGATCACCGAGGTGCCGAACTCTTCGTATACCTGGATCATCTGAGCCAGGGCGCTGGTTTTATGATGGATGATATCGTCTGCGAGCAGCACCGCGAACGGCTCGTCACCCACCAGACTCCGGGCGCAGGACACCGCGTGCCCCAGTCCCAGGGCTTCCGGCTGGCGGATGTAGCAAAAATTCGCCATGTCACTGATGGCGTGGACCGCATCCAGCATACGGTCCTTTCCCTTGTCCCGCAGCAGCATCTCAAGCTCGAACGAAACATCGAAGTGATCCTCGATGGCGCGTTTGCCACGCCCGGTCACAATGATGATATCGGTAATGCCGCAGGCAACCGCCTCCTCCACCACGTACTGAATCAACGGCTTGTCCACCAGCGGCAGCATCTCCTTGGGAGATGCCTTGGTGGCCGGTAAAAACCGCGTTCCCAGTCCAGCGGCGGGCAGAACCGCCTTCCTGATCGGCTTGCTGCTCATCTATCCCCTCTCACGTTGCCATGCCCCAAAAAGAGGCCTCCCCTGCCGATTGTAGCAGGGCTTTTGTGTTTTCCCTTTTCAGGACCTTTCCCGCTCCCGGGAAAGGCCCATCAACACTTCCTCCAGGTACGCCCGGGTCTGGGTTTCCGGCCAACTGCCGTCCACCACGTAATCGGCGTAGCCCAGACGCTCTTCACGGCCCAGCTGCGCGTCGATCCGGGCTTGCGCCGCCTCCCTGCCCATGCCCTCGCGGTCTGCCAGACGTGCGATCTGGATGGCGGGATCCACGTCCACCACGATGATCCGGTCCACCTCCCGGTGTGCGGAAGCTTCGATCAGCAGTGGTGCGTCGTATACCACAAACTGCTCCGGGCTGGCGGCGTGGACCCGCTCCGCCTCCCGGGTCACCGATTCCCGGATGCGTGGATGTACGATGTGCTCCAGTTGTTCGCGCGCCGCAGGGTCGGAAAATACCAGCGCCCCCAGCTTCGCCCGGTCGAGACAGCCATCCGCGGTCAGCACATCGTCACCGAAATGGGCCACGATTTCGGCCAGCGCATCGGTTCCCGGCTCGACCACGGACCGGGCCACCTGGTCGGCACAGATTACGTGCGCCCCCATCTCCCTCAATATGCCGGAGACCGTGGACTTGCCGGTGGCGATACCGCCGGTCAGACCGATGAACCATGGCTTATGCTTCTTCCTGGAGGCCCTGGAGGTCATGTTCATGGCCGATGACAATCAGAATGTCACCTTCCTTCAGGAGGTCGTCCGGTTCCGGATTGAAGTTGAATGACTCTGGCGGCGTAACCCGCTTGATGGCCACCACGTTTACTTTGTAATGGGTACGGATCAGGGTTTCCCGCAGCAGCATGCCGGCGTAGCGGGCGGGCAGGGGCATTTCCACAATGCCAAATCCCTTGGCCACTTCCAGATGTTCAAGCTGGTTCGGCATGGCGAGCCCGTGGGCCAGACGCACGGCCGCCTCCCGCTCCGGGTAGACCACGCGACTGACGCCGAGTTTCTCCAGCACCTTGCCCTGCTTATTGGTGACGCTTTTGGCAATAATTTCCGGCACTCCGAGATCCATGATCGTCATCACAATCAGGATGCTCGCTTCGATGTCTTCACCGATGCTGACCACCGCCACATCGACGTTCTCCATGCCGATCGCGCGCAACGCCTTCTCGTCGGTGGCGTCACACTGCACCGCGTGGGTCACCACATCGCTCATCTGTTCGATCTTGTCCGGGTTGTTGTCGATCGCCAGGACTTCCTGACCCTGGGCCACCAGGGTTTCCGCCACCCCGGCGCCAAACCGCCCCAGGCCGATTACCGCAAAGGTACGCATTCACGCTCCCTTACCAATTAAGAAACGCCGCCCACGGGGAGGCAACGGGTCCGTCAGCATAGCAGAATGACGCTCCCCGCCTCGTCATCCGATCAAGACCTTCTCCTCGGGCAGCCGGTAACGCTTCTGGTAATCGCTTCTGAGCACCGCGATACCGATGGTCAACGGACCCAGCCGACCAATGAACATGCACAGGGCGATCAGCAGTTTGCCGCTGTCTCCAAACTGGGCGCAGAAACTTCGACCGGTGCCGTCTCCGACCGAAAGCCCGACGGTGCCGACTGCGGAGGCCACCTCGAAGATGGTGGGCATGAACCGGGTCCCTTCCAGAGCCAATACCACCCAGGTGGCGCCAACCAGCAAAAACAGGGCGGCAAAGGCCAGGAAAAAACTCTTCTGAATGATCGAGTGGGGTACGGTGCGGTGAAACAGGTTCACCTGTTCCCGACCCCGCAGGGTGGACCACAGGCTGGCCAGAATGACCCCGCAGGTAGACACTTTGATGCCGCCCGCAGCGGAACCGGAAGCACCGCCAATCAGCATCAGTAAAATAAGCAGGAAGAGGGTGGCCGGTGCCATCAGACTGACATCCATGGTGGCAAATCCGGCGGTGCGGCTGGCAAACGACTGGAACAGCGCAACCCCTATTCCGTCCAGCGCCCCGGCACCCTCCATCGATGCACCCGCACCCCGCTCCAGAAAGAAGATACAGGCGGCGCCCACGCCGCCCACCACCAGCATCATGCTCAGGGTCAGCCGCGTGTGCAGGCTCAGGCGCGACACATCGCCGCGCAGCCGGTGGCTCAGGTCGGAGATCACCAGGATGCCGGTGGCCCCCAGAATGATCGTGAACGCCAGCGGAACGGTGGCCAGCGGATCCCCCTGAAACACACTCAGACTGTCGGTAAACAGGGCGAACCCGGCGTTGTTGAATGCCGAAACCGAATGGAACAAGCCAAACCACAGGGCACGCCCGACGGGCATGACACCGATGAAGTGCAGGGTCAAAAACAGGGCAGTCAATACCTCCACCACCAGGGTCACCTTCACCGTCAACACCGCAAGACGGGCCAGCCCCTCCATGGTGGGGGAGGCCATGGCTTCCTTGAGTACCAAGCGGTTTCTAAGGCCCATGCGCTTGCCCAGAACCACGGCGACGAAGGTGGCCGAGGTCATATACCCTAACCCCCCCACCTGGAACAGGAACAGCAGCACCACATGGCCGAATGTGGTGAAATCGTTCGGGGTGTCGAGCACGATCAAGCCGGTCACACAGACGGCGGAAACCGAGGTGAACAGCGCGTCCACCAGACCGATGGAATGACCGCTGGCAGAGGCCTGGGGCAGGACAAGAAGGATCGTGCCCAACAGGATGATGCTGCTGGCGCCACCGATCAGGAGCTGGGCGGGGCCCGCCTGATAGTTCCGCAGCCGGGTGAACGGCCTCAATCCCCCTGGTTGGCCCATGACACGTCCCCGCCTTTCGGCGAGGCTAACGAACCTCCGGGATGTAGCGTTCCGCGGCTGCAACCAAACTACCCGAGGAGGCCGTGCCGTCGGCCAGCCCGCCGGCAATCAGCACGCTACCGTCAGCAAGCAGTGTCGCAGTGTGGCCGAAGCGGGCGAAGTTCAAGGTGTCCGCCGAGTTTCGGAACTCCCCGGTGCTCCCGACAAAACGAAACAGCTGGGCACCGTTGGTCACGGTTCCGGCATCGTCATTTACACCCCCGGCCAGCAGCACCTCGCCGTTTGAAAGCCGGGTGGCGGTGTGATAGACCCGCGCCACCGGACTCACCGCCGACACCACCGCGGTAAAGCTGTTCAGGCCGACGTCATACACCTCGGATACCTCCGTATCCACCGACGTACCCGCCAGGGTGTCCACCGCCTTGAAGCCGCCATGGATCAACACCCGGGTGCCGTCAGCGCTGGCCACCGCACGGTGGCCGGCACGAGGCAGTATGGGGTTGCCCGCCGGCCCCACCGTATAGGACGGGTCCGGGTCGAAGATCTCGGCAGACTGCAGGAGGATACCGCCGTTACCCCAGCCGCCCACCACAAGGATGGTGCCGTCGGACAGCAGGGTGGCGCTGTGACCCTCACGGGCCGTGGTCAGATTGGCTGCGACGGTGGAAAAGTTACCGCCAGCGTACAAGCGGATGTCGGAGCTCAGGGTGCCGCCCGAATCGCGGCCGCCGATCAGATAGAGATTGCCATCTGCATCAACCACCATGGCGCCACTGCGGGCGCCGCCGGTCAGGGTAAACGTGCCGCTGGAGACCGGATTGTTTAAATCATAGGTTTCACCGCCTGCGGTGGCGGGAGCGCCGGTGGACAAAAACTCGGGCGCGGTCGCGCCGGAGGCGACCCCGACGTCCTGCCCCGAGACAACGACCAGCACCGTACCGGACAGGCCTGCCTGCGGGGCCACCCGACCGGTGGAAGAGGTCAGGGTATCCTCAGGGGTGAAATTGCGCCCGGTACTTCTGTAGCGCTCGGCAAAATCGAGGGCGTTTAACGGCAACCCGGCGAAGTCCTGCCCCCCCACCAGCAACACATCACCGGTAGCGGCCTCCGGAACGGCGGCGTGAAACGCCCGCCCGTCACCCCCGTTGACCATGTCGATCAAAAGATCAAAGGAATCCGGTGTGGCAGTGGCACCGGAACAACCACTCAAAATGCCCGCAAGGGCAAGGCAAACAAATGTACCCCGCCACCCCCGGTATCCGGCGGGTCGTGTAAAAAACCCGGTCATAGAGGCAACTTATGGCCCAAGAAGCGATTTATGTCAACGCCCGGACACGGATGAGCACGGCCCGCCACGGTAAAAACCGGGCCATCCCAGGCCCCCCCTGGGTGGCGTCTAAGGCAACCTTTGGTTCGGTTACCGAACCTGCCCCATCAACGGGTATTTGCGGTGGCAGGACAACGGCGCCTTTCTCCGGCCTCATGCGCCCGTGGGCGACAAACAAAAAAAGGCCCCGGGGCGAACCCCGGGGCCTTTTACCTTGGTCAGCTTGCCGTAAAGGCTTGCTTAGAAGGAGTGAACCAGCTGAACGGTGCCGGTGTCACTGCTGGTGGTGTTGGTCCCGCCCAGGTCAACATTGTTGTTGTTCCACTCGGCGCGCAGCACGCAGTTCTCGGACATCGCGAGGCTGACCGCAAAGGTGGTCTGGGTGGTCTCGTCGGTACCGGTGCCCTCGTCCTCGGAGAACTCGTACCGGAGGTCCGTGCTCAGGCCTTCCAGCACCATGCCCAGGTCGTAACCCACGTTGATTCCGTAACCGGAATCAAAGTTACCGGAGCCGGTGAGCGGATCACCTGCCAGGTACTCGGCCGCGAGATCCAGACCCGGCACCAGGCCGCTTGCGGTCACGACAACGTCGATCTGGTCACCCAGGGTCTCGGTGTTGTCGCTGAAGTAACCCAGGACCAGGCCGATACCCTCCATCGGGGCCAGGCTCAGCACGGCGGTCATGTCATTCGAACCACCCACCGCGGTATCGGTGCGGGCGTTCAACAGACCAACCGTCAGGCTGGCCATGTCGTTCAGCGTAATGTCTGCGAGGCCGCCGGCCACATTGGACGGCACTGCGTTCCAGAGCAGACCGTTGAAGGTGAAGTCGATGTCAGTCGCGTCCTGACCTTCCATACCGAACGGCGAGTTCGCCACACCGGCACGGATCGTGATCATGTCGTTAACCGGCACCGCAACGTGCAACTGCTCAACATCCACCTGCTCCTGGCCGGTGGTGTTCTGAACATCGCCGGCAGCGGAGGTGTTCAACACGTTCAACAGGTCCAGGTCGATACGGATACCGCCCATGTCACCAGCCTCAACAATGTCAACCTCGCCGGAAGCGCGGAAGTTGCCTTCCTCGCCCTGGGAGTTCATGGCGTTGTACTGAATGTCAGCAAAGCCGGAAACCTCAACATCAGCATTGGCGCTTCCCACTGCGCCGAAGCCGATGAGAGACGCAGCGGCAAAAGCTGCAATGGTAGACTTCTTCATCCCTGTTCTCCTTAAACCGTTTTTCTGGGGTCTACAAGCGAGACCGGGATCGGTCTCGTCATTTTTTTGAAACGTTCATCCCTCTCGGAAGGCCCGGTCCTCTTTAACTGCAACACTTCCACTGAATGTAAGCATTACATCTTGTACCCCCGTTTGGACCCACTCCGCCTAATTCCGGAGCGGCTACGAGGCCCGAAGAATATTCAGGCAACCCATGCGTGTCAATAGCAAAGAACAGTTTAAGGGGGTTTTTTTTCCTCTTTTTTGCGTGGCTTACAATTCGGGACCCGAGCCTTGCGAGGGTGTCGAGGGTGTGACAAAACAGTATTTCATGTCATTTCCCAAATCCGCGCATCCACACATCCCCGCGTCCGCGCACCTTGTTTTCCCACTACATCCGGGCTCCTCAAACCCCCTCAAAAAAAGGTGATGCGAACTCAAAAAAGATGGGATATATTCTTTTTCCATTTAACCAAATTAGCTGTTTGCCATGCGTCATTTACCCACCGCCACCCCTACCTCTCCCGACCACACCTATGTGCCGGGACTGCATGTCATCGCGGACCTGGTCGGCTGCGCCGCGCATGCCATCATGACCGACGCGGAGAAACTCGAGCAGATCTGTCTGACGTATATCCGGGATGCCGGGCTGTTCGACATGGGCTCACAATTTTTTGCATTCCCGGGGGCGGGGGGCGTGACCGGCATGGTGATCCTGGCCGAGTCCCACCTGTCGATCCACACCTGGCCGGAGCACAACTACGTCTGTCTGGACATTTTCGTCTGCAACTACTCGAAAGACAGTTCGCCCAAGGCGCGCCAGGTGGCGGAACGCCTGATCGCCCTGTTCAACCCCAGCGAAACACGCATGCATGAAGTAACCCGGTGAGCAGGGACACCCGGTTTCTGATCGAAACACTCACCCCGGACTTCGGTCACTTCACCCGTGCCGGCCATTTGATTTACCAGGGCCAAACCCGTTTCCAAAAAATCGAGTTGTTCGACTCGCCCCAGTTCGGCAGGCTGCTCAGGCTCGACAACGTGTTCCAGACCTCCGAGAAGGACGAGTGCTTCTACCATGAAATGATGGTGCACCCGGCGCTCATCGCCCACCCCCACCCCGAACGGGTGCTGGTCATCGGCGCCGGCGACGGCGGCATGGCCGAGGAGGTGCTCAAGCACAACACGGTGCGCCAGGTGGTGATGGTGGAAATCGACGCCGAAGTGGTCGACATCGCCCGCGAATACCTGGGCGAAATCCACCGGGGCAGTTTCGATGACCCGCGCCTGACCCTGCACATCATGGACGGCTACCGCTATGTCACCGAGGCGGCGGCGCGGGGTGAGCACTTCGACGCCATCATTCTCGATCTGACCGACCCGATCGGTCCCAGCCGCCCCCTCTATACGGTGGATTTTTTCCGCACCCTGTCACAGTTGCTGGGGGATTCGGGCATTCAGGTGCAGCACATCGAAACCCCGATCACCCGCGGGGCCCTGTACACTCAACTGGTCGCCAACCTGAAGGCGGTCTATCCGCAGGTGCACCCGCTGTTCCAGTACGTGCCCCTGTACGGCACCCTGTGGTCGTTTGCCAACAGCTCACACAGCATCGACCCGAGGGGGCTTACCGAAGGGGAAGTCACCGCCCGCATCAAAGCCCGCGGCCTCACCCGGCTTGAGGTCTACAACGGCGAAACCCACCGGGCGGCCTACGCCCGGCCCAATTTCGTGCGGGAAATAATGGCCCGGCCGACGGAACCCATCGGCCTGGATCAGATTGACCGTTTCGACCCGATCACGGCCCTGAGCGAGTCCACCGACAACCTGCGCATCGTCACCGGCGAACAGGACTGACCTCCCTTACAACCCGGACAGCACCTCGCGGGCGGTGGCCACGGTGGCATCGATATCGTCTTCGCTGTGGGCCAGGGAAATGAACCCGGCCTCGAACTGGGACGGCGCGAGGTACACCCCTCGTTCCAGCATGCCGCGGAAATAACGGCTGAACATATCCACGTCGGATTGGGTGGCCTCGTCGTAGTTGGTCACCGGGCCATGCTGGAAGTACATGCAGCTCATGGAACCCTGCCGGTCAAGCCACACCCGCACCCCGGCATCCACCGCCGCGCCCTTGAGTCCCGCCGCCAGACGCGTCCCCAGCACATCCAGCCGCTCATACACCCCCGGCTGCCGTAAGTTTGCGAGGGTTTCGATGCCGGCGGTCATGGCGAGAGGGTTCCCCGACAAGGTGCCGGCCTGATACACCGGACCCAGGGGGGCGATTTTTTCCATGATCTCGCGCCGGCCGCCAAACGCCCCCACCGGCAGACCGCCGCCGATCACCTTGCCCAGGGTGGTCAGGTCCGGTGTGATGCCGCAGATGGACTGGTAACCGCCATAGGCGACCCGGAAGCCGGTCATCACCTCGTCGAAGATCAGCACAATGCCGGACGCGTCGCACAGCGCCCTGAGACCCTCTAAAAAACCGGGCTGGGGCTTTACCAGCCCCATGTTGCCCGCCACCGGCTCGACGATGATGCAGGCGACCTTATCCGGGTTGGCATCCACCAGCGCCTGCACCCGTTCCAGATCGTTGTAAGGCGCGGTCAGGGTATTTTTTGCGATATCGGCGGGCACCCCGGCACTGTCCGGCACGCCGAGGGTGGCGGCGCCGGAGCCGGCTTTCACCAACAACGAATCCGCATGACCGTGGTAACACCCCTCAAACTTCAAAATAAGATCGCGGCCGGTGTAGCCACGGGCGAGGCGCAGGGCGCTCATACACGCCTCGGTACCGGAGCTGACGAAACGCACCATCTCCACCGACGGCACCGCATCGATGACCGCCTGGGCCAGTTCGATCTCAAGCTCGGTGGGTGCGCCGAAGCTGGTGCCCCGCGCCAGGGCCTCGGAAAGCTTGTCCCGCACCGCCTTGGGGTTGTGCCCCAGAATCATCGGCCCCCAGGAGCCCACATAATCAATGTAGGCGTTGCCGTCGGCGTCATAGACGCGGGATCCTTCCGCCCGTTCGATAAACGGCGGACAGCCGCCCACGGAGCGGTAGGCGCGCACCGGGCTGTCGACGCCCCCGGGAAGCACCTCGGCGGCGCGCGCAAACAAGGACTCGGACCTGGAAAAATTCATCTCACACCCAATACCTGGCTTCGGACGGATAAAAAAATGCGGGAAACCCCCGGATGACGCCATTTTTGGGAGGTACGACACACCCTGTCAACCTCGGCCCGGCGGTCACACCCTCTGTTGCGTCCGCCAGAACCCGACACTTATAGTCTAAGTCTCTTCTATTGTGGAACGCAGTAACGATGACCAGCAAAACCCATAGCGGAGGCCGCCTTCAGGGTCAGGTCGCCCTGGTCACCGGCGCCACCGGCGACATCGGGCTTGCCACCTGCCACGCCCTGTCGGCGGAAGGCGCCAACGTGGCGGTGGCGGTGCGCACCCTGCACCGGGCCGAAGCCCTGGCCCGCGAGCTGGAAAAAACCTACGGCACCCGCCCGCTGGCCATCGAGATGGACGTCACCCACCCCACCGCCGCCAGCAACATGTCGGAAAAGCTGCTCAAGAATTACCGCCGCATCGACCTGATTGTGAACAACGCCGGGGTGATGCACATGGACCAGTTGCTGGACGCCGACGTGGAACAGTTCAGGGACACCATCACCACCAATATCGCAGGCCCGTTTCTGGTCGCCCGCGCGCTGATCAACGAGATGATGCAGGTCAGGCACGGCACCATCATCAACATCGCCGCCATGGCGGGCCTTACCGGCGCGCCGTTCCTGTCCGCATTCTGCGCCTCGAAGGCGGCGCTTGTTTCCCTGACCCAGTCGTGGGGGGAGGAGCTTGCGGACAACAACATCCGGGTCTACGCCCTCTGCCCGGACGTGGTGGACACCGCATCCATGCGGGAGTTGATGGACCTGTCTTCGGTGGACGCCCTTACACCGGAGGCGGTGGCGGCCCGCATCGTGGCCCTGGCCTGCGGTGACGAAACCCACAAAAGCGGATCAATAGTGACCATGGAGGTGGCCGCGCCAGGAAGCGGCGCCACCTCCAACGCCGGATAAGGAAAAGACCATGAAATTCGAGCGCATTCTGTTTCCCACCGATTTTTCCGAACACGCCGCCCACGCCCAGCGTTATGCCCTGTCCCTGGCCCGTCAGTTCGAAGCCGAACTGCACATCATCCACGTGGTCCAGTTGTTCTCCTACGTGGTCGATTTCGGCATGGACAACAGCGAGCAGTACGAGAAGGTCCAGGCCACCCTGCAAAAGATGATGGATGAACTGACAGACTCCCTCGCCGACGAGCCGATTCCGATCAATGGGGAGCTGGTGCAGGGCGATCCGGTGGGCGAGATCATCCGTATTGCCCGGGAGGAAAACAGCAACCTGATCGTCATGGGCACCCACGGCCGTACCGCCCTCGAGCACATGCTCATCGGCAGCGTCGCGGAAAAAGTGGTGAGAAAAGCCCCGGTCCCGGTGCTCACCGTGCCCATGCCGGGCCACGACTTCAAGATGCCGTAACAAAAATGCCCACAAACCCCCACTCATCCGCCCCCGGCCGCATCCTGCTGGTGGGCTTCGGCCCCGGCCACCCGGACCACCTCACCATTCGCGCCCACCAGGCCATTGCCGAAGCCGAAGTGGTGATCGGCTACTCCACCTACATCGAACTGGTGCAGGACCTTCTGAGTGGCAAGGACGTCATCGAAAAGGGCATGACCGAGGAACTGGACCGCTGTGAGCTGGCCCTGGACCGCGCCCGCCAGGGGCAGACCGTGGCCCTCATCTCCAGCGGTGACGTCGGTGTCTACGGCATGGCCGGACCCACCTTCGAGGTGCTCAAAAACGCCGGCTGGAAACAGGGGAGCGACGTATCGGTCGAGGTCATTCCCGGAGTCACCGCCCTGTCCGCCTGCGCCGCCCGCGTCGGTGCGCCCCTCACCCACGACTTTGCCGCCATCTCCCTGTCCGACCTCTTAACACCGTGGGCGGTCATTGAAAAGCGTCTGGAAGCCACTGCCCAAAGCGACTTTGTGGTGGCCCTCTATAATCCGAAAAGCGGTCGCCGCACCCGGCAGATCGTGCGCGCCCAGGAAATCTTCATGTCCCACAGAAAGCCGGACACCCCCGTGGCGTTGGTCAAGAGTGCCTACCGGGAGCGTGAAGACATCGTGTTGACCACCCTCGCCCACATGCTCGACCACAAGATCGGCATGCTCACCACGGTACTCATCGGCAACGCCAGCACCTTCACCTTCGACGACCTGATGGTCACCCCGCGTGGCTACAGCAACAAGTACGACATGGACACAGGCGCCATCCACGCCGGAGAAACGCCGGGCCGCTCACTCTCCTCGGGCCTTTCCACCTGACCGAAGCCGTGGCCGAATCGCCCCAGACAGCGCCCCCCGCGGCGAAAAAAAACAAACACGGGCTGGTGGTCATCACCACCGGCGACGGCAAGGGCAAAACCACCGCCGCCCTCGGCCTCGGCCTGCGCGCCGTCGGCAACGACATGAACGTCTGCATGGTGCAGTTCATCAAGGGCAAGTGGAAAACCGGCGAACAAAAAGCCCTCGAAATTTTCGGCGACCGGTTTGAAATCCTCCCCATGGGGGACGGTTTTACCTGGGACACCAAAGACCGGGAAGCGGACATGAAGCGGGTGCGTGAGGGCTGGGACCTGGCCATGGCCAAGGTCGCCGAAGGCCGCATCTCCATGCTCATTCTGGATGAGATCCTCTACGTCCTGTCCTACGACTACTTTCCCCTCGCCGAGTTGCTTGATTTTCTCGACAACCGCCCCGCCGGGCTGCACGTGGTGCTCACCGGGCGCGGCGCCCCCCCGGAACTCATTGAGCGGGCCGATCTGGTCACCGAGATGGGCGCGGTCAAACACCCGTACAAGGCGGGCATCAAAGCGCAAAAAGGCATCGAATTCTAGTGCCTGCCGCACGGGTCTAACGTGCAAGACGGGCAACCCGCCCGGCGTGGAAACCGCCCGCTGATTGCCGCGATCATGTCGAAGTGAAAAGGCGCTCCCCCCACTCAGGAGGGGGGCCGCGCCACATCCAGCGGGAACCGCCACGCAAGGCCGGACACCGCCAGCACCACCCGCCGGATGCGGTGCGCACCCGAGTCCGCCACCAGCAGATTGCCCGCCGGGTCCCGCGCAATGCCGGTGATAAATACAAAGGCCGCTTCCGGTCCCGGCCCGTCCCGGAACACGTCGTCGCCGCTACCCGCCACGGTGGAGACCGAGAAATCCCTGCCCACCCGGCGGATGCGGTGATTGTGGGCGTCGGTTATAAAAAATCCGCCACGGCCATCCCCCACCACCCCGGTATTCCAGGCGAACCCCGCATCTTCCTTCGGCCCGTCCTGCGCGGAGGCGAACGGTCCACCCACAACGGTGCCCACCTCCCCGTCGGGGCTGACCCGCCGCAGGGCGTTGTTGCCCGAGTCGGTCACCACCAGCCCCCAGCGGTCATCCCACCAGGCCCCCAGGGGGTTATCGAAGCGGGCGGCACTGCCGTGCCCGTCCACAAATCCGGGGCGGCCGTTTCCCGCCACCGTGTGTACCGTGCCGGAGGGGTCGATGCGCCGCACCATGTGCGCCCAGCGATCCACCACATACAGATGACCTTCGGGGTCGAAGGCAAGGCCCGTGGGGTAGGCGAAGCGAGCTATGTTACCGGGGCCGTCCCGGTGGCCGCGTTCACCGTTGCCGGCAACGGTGATGACCTCCCCCGCCGGCGTGACCATCCGGATGCGGGCGTTGCCGGCGTCCGCCACGTACAGGTTATCGTCCGGTCCAATGACCAGGGCGTTCGGCCCGTAAAATGCCGCCGCCTCGCCAAGGCCGTCGGCAAACCCAGCCTCGCCGCTGCCCGCCAGGGTGGTCACCTCCCCGTCCGGGTCGATCCGGCGGATCCGGTTGTTGCCGAAGTCGGTGACGTACAGGGTCCAGTCCGCCGCCACCGCAACGTCGGTGGGCCAGTCGAAGCGGGCCGTATCGCGGGAACCGTCTCTAAACCCCGCCTCGCCGCTGCCCGCCACCGTGGACACCGTAGCATCCAGCCCCTGCGCCACCGATGCACCCGGCGCAAAAATGGAAAAACCCGCCAGGAGAATCCATACAAAAACGGCTTTCGGAGTCATAACCCGGTCCACGGTAACAAGGATCCCCCCTCGGGAAGTTTGACGAATAACTATTTATAATGAACTCTATACTGGACTTAATGTATTCAATACAAACAGAAATGCCATGAACCCAGGCGACCTGGACAAAATAAAGAAGGCCCTGTCCAAGACCGGCCACCTGTTCGAACACGAGATCGGCACGTTGTTCGAAGAGAAGGGCTGGATGATCATCCCCAACAAGTTCTACATCGACCGGGATGACAACAAGGGCAAGGAGATCGACCTGGTTGCATACCGCATCAGCGAGGTGCGCAATGAGACGGCCTATATCACCGTGGTGGTGATCGAAGCCAAGCAGTCGACCAAGAACAAGTGGGTCTTCTATACCAAGGGCGGCTACCAGGGCGACATCAACATGCACACCGCACCCCTCTACTACCACAACGAGGTGGAGGAGGTACGCCGCTACCTGTCCCAGAACACCCTGCTTGCGGGCATGAACGAGCGGAACAACCTGGACCTGTTCAACTTCCCCAGAAAGGCCTACACCTTTTCGGAGGTGACCGATGACCGCAAGGGGCAGGGCAGCGGCGGCAGTTTTTTCCGGGCCATTGCCAGCAACACGGTCTACAACGCCATCTTCGGGGTCATCAAGGCCCAGTTGTCGGAGCTCGACTTCTACAGAAACCGTAAGATCGCCCAGAATGAAAAGCGTTTTTACCTGATCTTTCCGCTGGTGGTGTTCAACGGCGAGATTCTGGAGGCCCAGATCGGGGAGGAGCAGGAAATCGACCTGGTGGAGGCGCAGGAAATCCAGTATGTCAACCGCTACCGTTCACCGGCCTACGACAACTTCCACTCCGCCAACATCATCCGTCGCGAAATGCTGCCCCACTACATCGATGTGTACACCCGCATCCACGAAGGCACCCGCGACCACGTGCGCGAGATGATCGACCGGTTCTACGAAAACCTGGACCTCGCCGCCTTCGAAATGCTGTGGGACCGGATCATCGACCGGTTGCACAAGGACGAGCATTTTGCCGCTTTCAACCCGGGCAACCTGATTCCGCATCACTACAACCCGGATAAGTCGATTCTGGAAATCTACGTGGACGACGTCACCCTCTACAAGACGCTCACCACCCGCCCGATCTTCGATTTCACCGAGGCCATGTCAAAAATCCTCACCGAAATCTGCGGGCGCGACATCCGCCCGCAGTTCAAGAACCACTCCAAAATCCTCAACCCCTGACCAGGCGACGGCCTGGAGCGGTAAAACCCGGAGCGTTACAGGGTAGCGCGGGGTGAAGTGCCTGCCACGCGCATTACCCCGGTGCGGGGCGCACCCCGGCCCAGCCGGGAGAGGCGCGGCGGATACCGTCCGGCAGAATAAACAGGGCCTCGGCGCCGTCCATACGCGTCACCAGGGCGAGGCCGTCGTCGGCGCCCATGACGAACAGGGCGGTGGCCAGGGCGTCGGTGGTGGTGGCGTCCGGGGCGGTGACGGAGACGGCGGTCACCGCCCGTGACGGCATCAGGGTGCGCGGGTCCAGGATGTGGTGGTAGCGCACCCCGTCCAGTTCAAAAAAACGTGCATAATTCCCGGAGGTGGAGACTGCGCCGGAGGTCATCGATAATATCGATTCCGTGCCCCCTTTCGGGCGCTTGACCCCCACCCGCCACGGGCTGCCATCCGGGCGGGTGCCGAACACCCGGATGTCCCCCGCAATCGCCACCACCGCGCCGGAAATACCGGGTATGGAGGCCAACAGGTCCGCCACCCGGTCGGCGGTGTAGCCCTTGGCAATACCGCCAAAACCCAGGGCCATGCCCGCCGCCTTAAGCCCGACACCGGTGTCTTCGACCGTCACCCACGACGGCTCCAGCAACGGCAGCAACCCTTCAAGCTCCGCGGCTGCCGGTTTTCTCGGGTTCTCCGGGATGCCCCACAGCTTGACCGCAGGACCCACCAGCGGGTTGAACGCCCCGTCGGTCAGGTCGGTGATCGCAAACGCCCTCCGGGTCAGTTCGATAAATTCGGGGGGCACGGAAACCACCCCCGCACCCGCACCCCGATTCACCCGTGCAAGGTCGCTGTTGGTGCGGTAGGAACTGAACACCCCCTCCAGCCGCGCCACCTCGGCGAAGCCGGCGTCGAGCGCCCGCTCTCCAAGCCGATTGCCCTTTGCCGCCACGGTAAGGGATACACTGGTTCCCATGTGGGGCTCGGTCCGTTGTACGATCCTGGGGTCGGCGCTGGTGCAGGCAGGCAGCCACGGCCCGCCGAAGGTCAGGGCAAGGAGACAGATGACAACAACCCGTTTCATGTCCGGAAGTATACCGGTGATCCCGCTGCCCGCCGGATTGTCGTGGACCTACATCATCTCCCCGCTCGGCCCGGTCGGCATGGCCGCCACCCCCGCCGGGGTCTGCCGCGTGGTGCTGGGCGCGGCGCCCCGGTGGACGGAAACAGCGTTTCCCGATACCGAAGTCAGCCATGTGTTCCCCCACGCCTTTCCCGGCGGCAAGGCCGTCACCGCCTACCTGAACGGCCTGGCCTCCGACCTCTCCGACGTTGCCCTCGACGCACCCGGGACGCCGTTTCAACAGCAAGTGTGGACCGCCGCCCGCAACATCCCCTCAGGGGAGACCCGAAGCTACGGCGACATCGCAAAGGCACTGGGAAAACCCGGCGCGGCGCGGGCGGTGGGGCAGGCGTTGGGGGCCAACCCGGTGCCCCTGTTGGTGCCGTGTCACCGGGTGGTGGCGGAAAACGGCGGACTGGGCGGGTTCTCCGCCGGAATCGGGTTCAAGAAAAAGCTGCTCGCCCTGGAGCAAGCCATGGAAGTCGCCCAAACGCGTGCCGCAACGGGCGGGGGAGCCTCATGAGCGGCAGCGGCCCGGTTTCCGGGTTGGCCTCCCTGTTTCGGGCGGTGGGACTGTTCCGCAGCCATCCGCGTCTACTGCTGGTGCTGATGCTGGCGCCGTGGACCATCAACCTGATTCTGTTTCTGGGGGGATGGTCCATGCTCACCCTATGGATGACCGGTCAGGTGGAGGGCTATCTGGCCAGTTCCGTGGATGCCTGGTGGACGCCGCTTCTGACCGGCTTCGGCTATTTTGTGGCGGTGCTGATTTCCGGTGCGCTGGCGTTCGTGGGCACCGTGGTGGGGGCCGTGATCGTGGCGGCGCCATTCCACGACCGGCTGTCGGCGGCCTCGGAAAAGGCGAGCCGGGGGGCGGAAGCCACGGTCAGCGCCATGGGCTGGATAACCTCTCTCAGGGAAGGCGCCAAAACCGCCCTGGTGCTGCTGATTGCCGAGCTTGCCATGTTGCCCCTGCATTTTGTCCCGCTGGTGGGGACCGCCCTGTTCGTGCTGGGCTCGGGCATGGCCCTCACTCTGGGGCTGATGGATGTGCCGCTGGCGCGAAGGGGGTTGAGCTTGAAACAGAAGACCCGCTTTGTGCGGATGCAACTGGGCGGCGTGTTCGGCCTTTCCCTCGGGGTGGTGGCCATCTCGTTTTTGCCGTTTCTTAATTTGCTTGCGGTGCCGGTGGTGATCATCGCCGCCACCCTGCTGGTGTGCGATGCCGACCCCGGACGGAACGCCCCCTTGCCTCCGTCCCCCTAGGCCCACGCCAGGACGCCGGACCCCCGAAGCAATCAGGCTTTTCAGGATGATTTGGGGGAGGTGCGTTCCTTGACGGCTTCACCAAACATGATGTCCGCCAGTTTTTGAGTGGCCTCGTCGAGCGCCTGCTTGGCCTCCTTGAGGCTCACCAGGTCGTCGGCGTCGATGGCTCTGCGGGTATCACCCCAGGCGGCGTCGATCTTCGCCCGGTCCGCCGGGGCAAGCTGGTCGCCATAATCCTCCAGCGCCTGCTGGGTGGCCCGCAGCATCTCCTCGCCGGAAATCTGCGCCTCCACCAACTGACGCTTGAGAATGTCCTCCTGGGCGTGCTCCACCGACTGCCGCACCATCTGCTCCACCTCATCGTCCGAGATGTCGGCGGCGGCCTTGATCTGAGCCTGCTGCTCCTTGCCGGTGATGGTGTCCCGGGCCAGCACATGCAGAATGCCGTCCGCATCGATGGTGAACTGCACCCCGACCCGCGGCGTACCGGCCTTGGCCGGATCCACAGGCAGGGAAAAGCGGCCCAGGGTCCAATTGTCGGCAACCATCTCACGCTCCCCCTGAAGCACGTGGATGTTGACCGCGGTCTGATCGTCCACGGCGGTGGTGAACAGTTCCCCGGCCTTGGTGGGAATGGTGGTGTTGCGCGGAATGATGACGTTCATCAGACCCCCGAAGGTCTCGATGCCGAGGGACAGGGGAGTGACGTCCAGCAGCAGAGTGTCGGACACGCCGCCCGCCAGGATGCCCGCCTGCACCGCCGCCCCCAACGCCACCGCCTCGTCCGGGTTGACGTTGGTTTCCGGCGCCTTGCCGAACACCCGGGACACCAGCTTGCGCACCAGCGGAATACGGCTGGAGCCGCCCACCAGAATCACCGTATCGACCCCGCCATCGGACAGCCCCGCATCGGATAACGCCTGCAGGCAGGCGGTGCGGGTCTCGTCCAGACGGGCGGCGATCAGGCTCTCGAAGGTATCGCGGGAAAGCGTTGCGGACAGGGAAAAATCCCCCGCCAGAAACGGGATGCTGATCTCCACCTCGTCCTTGTCGGACAGGTCGCACTTGGCGGCCTCCGCCGCCTCCTTGAGCCGCGCCTGCACCATTGGATTGGAAAAGATCTGCGGGTCGGGGCACCTGAGCTTGAGCCACTCCATCACGGCGTGGTCGAAATCGTCCCCCCCGAGCCGCGTATTTCCGCAGGTGGAGAGCACCTTGAACACCTTGTCGTTGACCTCAACGATGGAGATGTCGAAGGTGCCGCCCCCCAGGTCGTACACCGCCACCGTGCCGTTTTCGATCTGCTCCATGCCGTAGGCAAGGCACGCCGCCGTGGGCTCGTTGACGATGCGCTCCACGGTCAGACCGGCGATCTCTCCGGCCTGTTTGGTGGCGGCGCGCTGGGCATCATTGAAATAGGCGGGCACGGTAATCACCGCGCGGCTCACCACCTCACCCAGATAACGCTCCGCATCGGCCTTGAGTTTTTTCAGTATCTGGGCCGAAACCTCCTCGGGACGCAGGGCGACACCGTTCGCGACCACCTTGAGGGGGGCGTCGTCCTTGCCCACCACCGTATAGGTGCGCGGCATGTCCTCATCCTGAATCTCGCCGCCGCGCCGCCCCATAAAGCGTTTGACCGAGGTAATCGTGTCGGTGGGGTGCACCGCCAGCTGACGCAGGGCGGGCACACCCACCAGCGGCGTGTCAGGATCGGTGTAACTCACCACGGAAGGGGTCAGACGACGGCCTTCCGAATCCGGGATCACCACCGGCATGCCCAGGTCAATGACCGACACCACGCTGTTGGTGGTGCCCAGATCGATTCCGATTATCTTTTCCATAAACAAACTATCTGCGCCCCCGGACAAGCCGATGGCTTTTTACTGCTTCAGGGCCAGTTTTTTCTGGTTCAGACTGTTTTTCAGGCGCTCCAGGTAGGCCAGCATGTCGGCCAGTTCCGTCAGGCGGGAGAGAATGCCCTCACGCTTGGTTTCATCGTCCCACAGGCTGTCCAGGTCGGCGACTTCCGCCTCCACCGCCGCCTCTTTGCGGGCACCCCGCTGGAGCAGAGCGGCAATGCGGTTCAACAGGTCGCTTTTGCCCTCGTCGGTCATCGCCACCGCCGCTACGATGCGGCTGGCGGCCGGCTTTTTCCTGGCCAGGTAGTCGTCCACCTCGGACATCAGGTCGTGGACCTCGAAAAACAGCTCCATCATCTCCGCCGGCACCTGCTTGGCCTCGGTCGGTTCCCGATCGGTCTCGCGCCCCACCAGATAGCGCAGCCGCTCCTTGGTGTTACACAGGGCGGCGTAAGCGTGGTTGAGCTGGGATGACAGCAGCAGCGCATGCTCACGGGTCTGAGCGTCCGCCATCATGTTCCTGTCCGGATGAAACTTCTGGCTCAGGGCCAGAAATGATGCTTTCAGGCTCTCCCGGTCCACCGCCGGGCGGGGCGACATGCCGAAGGTGCGGAAGTAGTCGATTTCCTGCCCTTCGATCGGCAGTACCGTGTGGCACCCGCCGCAGAAGTCGCCGCCTTCCAGGGAGCCGCAGCCCAGGCACTTGACCTTGATCTCTTTCATCTGAACACGCCTGTTGTTGCTTGAGAGGTGAAGCGGTAGCGCTACGCCGAGAACGATTCGCCGCAGGAGCAGCTCTGGCCCGCAGACGGGTTTTTGACCACAAAGCCCTCTTTCATGAGGCTGCGCTCGTAGGACAGGATGGAGCCGGTGATAAACACCGCGCTCTTCGGGTCGATCACCACGGTGACGCCGTCCCGTTCGATCACGGCGTCGTCGGGACTCGGTTTTTCCGCCACGGAAAACTGGTACTGAAGGCCGGAACAGCCGCCCCCCATGATGGCAACGCGAAATGCGCAGCCCTCCTTGCCTTGCCGTTTAAACAGCGCGGAAATGGCCTGGGCGGCGGTTTCGTCAATGGTAAGCAGTTCGGTATCGGTAGCCAATGGATCAACTCCTCGGGGCAAACAAAAGTGACCTGGAAATAAGCATTAATTATATATGCGACCGTTTTGGTCGGTCAAATTGTATCCCGCCTGCGGGGGCCGGTCAAATCACCTGAACGGGCCGTGCGCCGGGGTTATTTTCCAGTCCCGTCCCCTGTGTGGGGTCCCGCGCCTAGCCGGGGGGCCAGCCCATGGATCGGCCGCCCAACAGATGGACGTGCAGATGGAACACGGACTGTCCGGCCTTGGCCCCGGTGTTGATGACGGTGCGAAAGTCGGAAAGCCCCTGATCCGCCGCCACCCGGTTGGCCACGGTGATCAGATGCCCCATAAGGTCGGTGTTATCGGCGGTGATGCCGCGCTGGTCGGTCAGGTGCCGGCGTGGAATGACCAGGACGTGGGTCGGGGCCTGAGGGTTGATGTCGGCAAACGCCAGGGCGCGCTCATCCTCGTGAAGCAGGGTAGCGGGAATTTCCCCGGCGGCGATTTTACAGAACAGACAGTCATCCATGACGGGCTCCCTAACTGACAAAACGCTTAACTGATGGACTTGTCCTTACCCCGGGACGCCTTTTCCTCGATGCCGGACAGGCCGAATCGGCGGGACAGCTCCGCCATCACCCCGTCCGGCCGCACCCCGGCGTCGGCCAGGGCGATGAGCAAGTGGAACATGAGGTCGGCGGATTCGTACACCACCTGTTCCGGGTCGTCCCCCTTGGCGGCGAGCAACACCTCGCCGGACTCCTCGGCCACCTTTTTCAGGATGGTGTCGCGGCCCTTGTCGAACAACTTGGCGACGTAGGACGACTCGGGATCCGCTGCCGCCTTGCGCTCCAGAATCACCTCAAACACCCGATCGATGATGGCGGAAGGCACCCCGGCATTGTCTGATTCGATCAGGGTTTTCCCCTCCGCCACCCGGTAGAAGCAGGTGGGTTGGCCGGTGTGGCAGGCGGCGCCGGTCTGCACCACCTTGAGCAGCACGGTGTCGCCGTCGCAATCGAGGCGCACCTCCCGCACCGCTTGCAGGTGGCCGGAGGTTTCGCCCTTTTTCCATAACGCGCCGCGGGAGCGGGACCAGTAATGGGCGTAGCCGCTCGTCAGGGTCAGAGAAAGGGCTTCGGCGTTCATCCATGCCAGCATCAGCACACGTCCGTCCGTGGCCGACTGGGCCACGGCGGGCACCAGCCCGTCGGCGTTCCACTTGACCTGACCGATCACGCCGTCCGCCGCTTTGCTCATATGCGCATCGGCACCCCGCGTGCGGCGAGATACTCCTTGGTTTCAGCCACCGTGTAGGTGCCGAAGTGAAAAATAGAGGCGGCCAGCACCGCATCGGCGCCGCCGTCGGTCAGGCCATCGTACAGGTGGGAAAGCTCGCCGACGCCGCCGGAGGCGATCAGTGGAATGGTCAGACGGTCGGAGGCCGCGCGGTTCAGGGCGTTGTCGTAACCGCTCTGCTGGCCGTCCTGATCCATGCTGGTGAGCAGAATCTCACCGGCCCCCAGGGACTCCATGCGCTCCACCCACTCGATGGCATCAACGCCCCGGGGCTTTCTGCCGCCGTGGGTGTAAACCTCCCAGCCCATATCCGGGTTATCGGGATTTTTTCGTTTGGCGTCCACCGCCACCACGATGCACTGGCTGCCGAAGGCGCGGGCGGCCTCCGCCACGAACTCGGGGCGTTCGATGGCGGCGGTGTTGATGCCCACCTTGTCGGCGCCCGCATGCAACAGGCGGCGGATGTCCTCAAGCTCCCGCACGCCACCCCCCACGGTGAGCGGGATGAACACCTGCTCGGCGGTGTGGCTCACCACGTCCAGAATGGTGTCCCGGTTTTCGTGGCTTGCGGTGATATCGAGAAAGGTGATCTCGTCGGCGCCGGCCTCGTCATAGGCGTAGGCGATGGATACCGGGTCCCCCGCATCCACCAGATTGACGAACGACACCCCCTTGACCACGCGGCCGTCCTTGACGTCCAGGCACGGGATGATGCGGCGCGCCAGCATCGGCTTACGCGGCCTCCGCTGCCAGAGCCAGTGCCTCTGCAAGATCAAGAGTGCCTTCGTAAATGGAGCGGCCCACCACCACCCCGGCAACGCCGTCGGCGGTGACGCCTAAAAGCTCCCGGATGTGGTCGAGGGTGGAAACGCCGCCGGAGGCGATCACCGGAATGCCGCAAGCCTTCGCCACCTGCCGGGTGGCTTCCACGTTGGTGCCGGTCTGCATGCCGTCCCGGCCGATGTCGGTATAGATAATGGCGGTCGCGTTGCAGGAGGCCATGCGGGTGGCAAGCCTGGCGGCGTCCACCTCGGTGACCTCGGCCCAGCCGGAAACAGCCACCCTGCCGCCCACCGCGTCGATGCCCACCACCACGCGTCCGGGGAACGCCCCGGCCATCTCGGGCACCAATTCCGGATTCTTGACCGCGGCGCTGCCCAGAATAATGCGCTCCACCCCGGCGTCCAGATAGGCCTTGGCCCGCTCCATGTCGCGGATGCCGCCCCCCACTTCCACCTTCATGCCCACCGCATTCACAATGTCGGTAATCGCGGAGAGGTTTTTCGGGACCCCGGCAAAGGCGCCATCCAGATCCACCACGTGCAGCCATGTGGCGCCGCAATCGGCCCACCGCCGGGCCTGCTCCGCCGGATCATCCCCGTAGATGGTGGCGTCTTCCATACGGCCCTGCTTGAGGCGCACGCACTGGCCTTCCTTCAGGTCGATGGCGGGGATCACGTCAAACACCGGTCAACACTCCCATGTGGCAAAGTTCCTGAGCATGGCAAGGCCCGCCTTGTCGCTTTTTTCCGGGTGGAACTGGCAGGCCACCACATTGTCCTTCCAGATCGCCGACACGAACAGGATGCCGTACTGGGTGGTGGTGGTCACCACGGACAGATCGTCCGGCACCACATGGAACGAGTGCACAAAGTAGGCGTAGGTGCCGTCGTCGATACCCTCGAACACCGGCGCGGGGCGCACCATGTGGACCCGGTTCCAGCCCATGTGGGGCACTTTCAAGCGAATGCCGCCCTCTTCCATGTCACCGGGGAACGCCACCACCTTGCCGGGGATGATGCCCAGCCCCCGGGTGGTGCCGAACTCCTGACCCTCGGTGAACAACAGCTGCAACCCCAGACAGATGCCGAGAAACGGCTTGCCGGAGGAAACCGCCCGATGGATCGGGTCGATCAGGTCGTACTCCTCGAGGTTTTGCATGCAGTCGGCAAACGCCCCCACCCCGGGCATTACCACGTGACTGGCGTCGGCGATTTTTTTGGCATCGCGGGTCACCTCGGCGTCGAAGCCGACCTTTTCGAAACCCTTCTGCACCGAGCGCAGGTTGCCCCGGCCATAGTCGATGATGGCGATGCGTGGCATTAGTGCCCGGTTCCGTAAATATGTTGCGACAGCGTGCGTGAGGCCGGGTGGCTTCCGACAAGGCGCGGCGACGAGGCATAGCGGCAGCTATGGCGACGAGCCGTAACGCCGCCAGGGGCCATCCGGGGCACGCCCGCCGCGACGATATTTACGGAACCGGGCACCAACTTACAACACGCCCTTGGTGGAAGGCACATCGTCCCGGCGCAGGTCCGGTCGAGTGGCCTTGTCCAGAGCGCGGCCAAATGCCTTGAAGATGCCCTCCAGAATGTGGTGGGTGTTCTCGCCGTAGGGCACCAGCACGTGCAGGTTCATCTGGGCGCGGCTCGCCAGGGTCTCGAAAAAATGTTTGAAGATGGCGCCGTTCATGCTGCCCACCTGATAGCCGTGGGGGAACTCCGCCTGCCAGATGAAGGCGGCGCGGCCGGACAGGTCCACGGTGACGTCCGCCACCGCCTCGTCCATGGGCACCCGGGCGTGACCGAAGCGGTGGATACCCTTCTTATCGCCCAGGGCCTGGGTGAGGGCCTCACCCAGGGCGATGGCGATGTCTTCCACGGTGTGGTGCTCGTCGATCTCCAGGTCACCTTTGGCAGCCACAGTGAGGTCGAACAGGCCGTGCTTGCGCACGTGATCGAGCATGTGATCGAAGAACGGCAGGCCGGTGTCGACGCCGCCTTTTCCCTCCCCATCCAGGGTGATGGCCACGGAGATATCGGTTTCGTTGGTCTTGCGCAACACTGCCCCGGTGCGGGCCTTGTCGTTTTTTGCTTTGGCCATGGGGTCTCCGTCGTCAGCCCGGGGGAAGCTCGTCTGCCGGGGTATCAAGCCTGATCTGAACCGAGCGGCTGTGGGCGGTCAGCCCTTCGGTATCGGACAGGATTTTACAGGTGTCCGCCACCCGGGTGAAGGCATTCCGGGAATAAGAGACGATGCTCATTTTCTTGGTAAAGTCGTCAACGTTGAGGGGCGAGGAAAACCGCGCCGTGCCGCCGGTGGGCAACACATGATCCGGGCCCGCCACGTAGTCGCCGATGGCCTCCGGGGTGTAGTGGCCGAGAAACACCGCACCGGCGTTGTGGATGGCGGGCAGCAGCGCCTCGGGATCCGCCACCGCCAATTCCAGGTGCTCCGGCGCCACCCGGTTCGCCACCTCTGCCGCCTGGTCCAGACCGGCCGTCACGATCACGGTGCCGTAGCGTTCCACGCTTTGCCTTGCGATCTCGCCCCGGGGCAGGGTGGAAAGCTGATCCGCCACCGCCTGCTCCACGGCGTCCGCCATGGCATCGGACGGCGTCACCAGAATGGCCGAGGCCAACTCGTCGTGCTCCGCCTGGGATAACAGATCGGCGGCCACAAATGCCGGGTTGGCGGAGTCATCGGCAATCACCAGAATCTCGGAGGGGCCCGCGATCATGTCGATGTTGACCTGACCGAACACCTCCCGTTTGGCGGTGGCCACGTAGATGTTGCCGGGACCGACGATGGTATCCACCCGGGGTACGGTGTCGGTGCCAAACGCCAGCGCCGCCACCGCTTGCGCGCCGCCGATGCGGAACGCCACATCGACGCCGGTAATATCGGCGGCCACCAGCACATGGGGGTTGATCTCGCCACCGGGGGTGGGGCACACCATAACAACCTGACCGACCCCCGCCACCCGCGCCGGGATGGCGTTCATCAGCACGGTGGAGGGGTAAGACGCCTTGCCGCCGGGCACGTAGATGCCAACCGCCGCCAGCGGGCGAATCGCCTGCCCCAGGCTGATGCCGTCGTCGTCGTAGCGGTAGCCGTCCCGCAGCTGTTTTTCGTGAAAAGCGCGGATGCGGTCGGCGGCGTAGCGCAGGGCATCCACCACCTTGGGGTCGGCATCGTCGTAAGCCCTCTTAATCTCGTCGGCGCCAAACGCCATGCTCTCGGGAGTGATTTTGACCCGGTCGAATTTTTCCGTGTATCCGACCACCGCCGCGTCGCCCTGCTCCCGTACCTCGGCCAGAATCCGGCGCACGGCGGTCTCCACTCCCAGGTCGGCGGCATCGCCGCGGGCCGCCAGGGCCTCAAGCGCCGCCTCGTATTCCGGGGTACCAAGCCGAACCCGCCGCATCAGCCCGCCTCCCTTGCAGCCGAGAGCTTCGCCAGATCCGCCAGAATCGGTGCGATGCGCGCGTGCTTGACCTTCATGCTGACCCGGTTGACCACCACCCGGGCGGTGGACTCCCACAGGGTCTCGGTTTCCACCAGACCGTTCTCTTTCAGGGTGGCGCCGGTGGAGACCAGATCCACGATACAGTCGGCCATGCCCACCAGGGGGGCGATCTCCATGGAGCCGTACAGCTTGATAATCTCCACGGTCATGCCCTTGGCGAGAAAGTGGCGCTCGGCGGCCTTGGGATACTTGGTGGCGACCTTCAGGCGGGTGCCGGGACGGTCGTCGATACTGAAGCCCCTGGGCACCGCCACGCACATGCGACAGTAGCCCAGACCCAGATCCACCGGCTGGTACAACGGCTCGGGAAACTCGGACAATACGTCGAGACCCGCCACCCCCAGATCGGCACCGCCGTAGGTCACATAGGCGGGCACATCGGCGGCGCGCACCACCAAAAACCGGTCCCCCGCCTTGTCCTCGAACATGAGCTTTCTACCCGGGTTGGCGATGTCCTTGTGATACAGACCCGCCTCTTTGAACAGCGGCAGGGTATCGTCGAGCATCTTGCCCTTGGCAAACGCGATGGTGATGGGGGTGTTCATGATGCGGCGGGAAACTCCGGCGTTAAAGCGGCGCGCTCACCCGGGAGACGGAAGCGCCCAGGGCCTCCAGCTTCTCCTCCAGGCGCTCGTAGCCCCGGTCCAGATGATAGATTCGCCGTATCCAGGTGTCGCCGTCCGCCACCAGACCGGCCAGCACAAGACCGGCGGAGGCCCGCAAATCCGACGCCATGACCTCGGCGCCGGACAGTTGGTCGACGCCGGTGATGATGGCGTTCTGCCCTTCAAGATGGATGTCCGCGCCCATGCGAACCAGTTCCGCAACGTGGGTAAAGCGGCTTTCAAAAATCGTTTCGGTCACGATGCCCATCCCGTCGGATATGGCGAGTAACGCCATCATCTGCGCCTGCAGGTCGGTGGGAAATCCCGGGTGCGGCAGGGTCCGCACGTTCACCGCCTTCAGCCTGCCATTGGCCCGCACGCGGATGCGGTCCGCCGTTACGTCCACCACCACCCCGACCTCGCGGAGCTTTTGTATGAGGGCCTCCAGGTGCTCCGGCACGACATGCGTCACGGTGACATCACCCCGGGTGATGGCCCCGGCCAGAAGCAGGGTGCCCGCCTCAATCCGGTCCGGAATCATAGCATGGGAGGCCCCGCAAAGTTCCCGCACCCCCTCGACCACCAGCCGATCGCTTCCGGCACCGTCGATGCGCGCCCCCATGGCGGTGAGAAAGTGCACCAGATCGGTCACCTCCGGCTCGCAGGCGGCATTCTCGATGACGGTCACGCCATCCGCCAACGTCGCCGCCATCATGAGGTTCATGGTGCCGGTCACGGTGGGAAAATCCAGATACAGGCGGCAGCCTTTCAGGCGCTTTGCCTTGACCACCACGTAGCCGTGCTCGACCGTCACCTCCGCGCCCATGCGGGTGAGCCCCTCCAGATGCAGGTCGATGGGGCGCGCGCCGATGGCGCAACCGCCGGGCAGGGAGACCCGGGCTTCCCCCATGCGGGCCAGAAGCGGCCCCAGCACCAGAATCGAGGCACGCATGGTCTTGACCAGTTCGTAGGGCGCCTCGCAGGTGCTCAGGCCGCT
Source organism: Leptospirillia bacterium (assembly GCA_046754085.1). GTDB lineage: Bacteria > Nitrospirota > JACRHL01 > JACRHL01 > JACRHL01 > JBHHVE01. The sequence goes on along the minus strand of JBHHVE010000011.1, from coordinate 16,841 downwards.
GGCCTGCAAGGTCACGGCGCGGCGATTCTCCTGCTTCACGGCCACCCCCAACTCGCACAGCAGGGAGCACATGGTCTGCACATCCGCAAGTTCCGGCATGCGGTCGATGCGGCACGGGCCGTCCGTCAACAGGGTAGCGGCCAGAAGCGGCAGGGCGGCATTCTTGGCGCCGGCCACCGACAGTTCCCCAACCAGCCGGTTGCCCCCCGTCACGCGAAATGCATCCATGGTTACACGCTCCCCGCGGCGCGGGCCGTCACCACCCGTTCTCGCCCGCCCAGATCCCGGGTAAGCGTCACGTCAAACCCCGCATCCCCGGCGATATCCACCACCGCTGCGCCCTGGGTATGCCCCACCTCCACCACCACCGCCCCACCGGGGGCCAGGCAGGGGGTGACACCGGCGAACAGGCGGCGGTACACGGCAAGCCCGTCCTCGCCACCCACCAGGGCCTGGCGCGGCTCGTAATCCCTGACCTCCGGGGGCGCATCCCGCCACTCCTCGGGGGTCAGATAGGGGGGGTTCGAGACGATCAGGTGAAACACCCCTTCCCCGGCGACCGGGCCCAGCAGGTCACCCTCGAAAAACCGCACCCGCGTGTCCAGCCCGAGCCTTCTGGCATTGTCCCGCGCCACCAAAAGCGCCGCCGGGGACAGTTCGACCGCACATACCGTGGCGTCCGGACGTTCCGCCGCCAAAGACAGGGCAATGGCGCCGGAGCCGGTGCCCAGATCAAGGGCGCGGGGGTGTTCGGCGGTTTTGGCGATACGGTCCCATTCGGCCAGGGCCACATCCACCACCTCCTCGGTTTCGGCGCGCGGCACCAGCACCTCCGGGGTCACGCTCAACACCAACTCGCGAAACGGCTGGGTGCCCAGGATGTACTGCAGCGGTTCGCGCTTTCCACGCCGCCGGAGCAGCATTCGCACCCGCTCCCGCTCGTCTTCGCACAAGGGCCGGTCGTGGTCCATGTAGAGGGTCATGCGGTCCACCCCCAGGGCGTCCGCCAGCAGCCGCTCCGCATCCCCACGGGCACCCTCCACGCCACGGGCGGCAAGGTAGTCGGCACCCCGCTTTACCGCTTCGATCAGGGTCGGCATCCTGTCGCTTACCTGCGTCACAGTCCCCCCCCGTTACAGGGTTTTTAAATATTCGGCCTGATCGTGAGCGATCAGGGCCTCGGTGATTTCGTCGAGGCAGTCCCCCTCCATAAACTGGTCGAGCTTGTGCAGGGTCAGACCGATGCGGTGATCGGTCACCCGGCTCTGGGGGTAGTTGTAGGTACGCACCTTCTCCGAACGCTCACCGGAACCGACCTGTGCCCGGCGTTCCGCGGACTCCTCACCGGCGCGTTTTTCCTCCTCCACCTGAACGATGCGGGAACGCAACACGGACAGGGCCTTGGCCCGGTTTTTGTGCTGGGAGCGCTCGTCCTGGCAGGTGACCACGATACCGGTCGGGATGTGGGTCAGGCGAATCGCCGATGAGGTCTTGTTGATGTGCTGGCCACCGGCTCCGGAGGCGCGATACACGTCCTCCCGAATATCAGCGGGATTGATGTCTACCTCGGCATCCTCCACCTCGGGCAGCACCGCGACGGTGCAGGTGGAGGTGTGAATACGGCCCTGGGACTCAGTGGCGGGCACCCGTTGTACCCGGTGCACCCCGGCCTCGTACTTCATGCGGCTGTAGACCCCCGGTCCGGAGATCTGCACCACGGCTTCCTTGAAGCCGCCGGCGTCGGACTCGGAGGCACTGATCTCCTGCACCCGCCAGCCGACACGCTCGGCGTAGCGCAGGTAGGCCCGGAGCAGGTCGCCGGCAAACAGGGCGGCTTCGTCGCCGCCGGTACCGGCGCGCACCTCGACAAAGGCGCTGGCCTGATCGTGGGGGTCTTTGGGGACCAACATGCGCTTGAGGCCATCGGCCAGCACCGGCTCCCGCTCGGTGAGGTCGGCAAGCTCGGCCTCCGCCAGTTCCTTGATCTCCGGGTCATCCGCGTCCACCAGCTCCGCGGCACCGGCAATTTCGGCGAGAACGGACTGATAGGTTTCGAACGCCTCGGCAACGTCCGTAATTTCCGCCAGTTCGCGGGCATAACGCTGGTAGAGGTCCGGATTCTGGGCCACGGAGGGATCCGCAAGCCGGTCGTTCAATTCCCGGTGTTTTTCCTGGATGGCCAGGAGCTTATCCATAAGCGTCCCGGCAATGGTGCCCTTGTGTTCCGTGGCCACCGGACGGTGCCCTGCCCTGAGGAGGGGCGGGCTACTTCTTGGCGTAGCGTTTCTTGAACCGCTCCACCCGGCCTTCCGTATCGACAATCTTCTGGGTGCCGGTAAAGAAGGGATGGCAATTGGAGCAGATTTCCACCTGGATCTTCTCGGTGGTGGAACGGGTCTGGAATTCGTTGCCACAGGCGCAATGGGCCTGAGCTTCCTTGTAATCAGGATGAATACCGCTCTTCATCGCGCTTGCATCTCTCTAATTGGCGGCGCCTGCCGCGTACACGAAGTAATAGAACAGAGAATCCTACCACAAAAAAGGCGGCTTTCGCCAGCGTCAATCATCCATTTTTAGTCGGCGGTCCGTAGTCTGAAGCCGTCGCCGTCAAACTCCAGATAGGTGAAATGGCGCACCCAGTCGCCCAGATTGGCATAAAACCGCCCATCGTCGGCACCCTCCCCCTCAAGGAACTCCGGGTGGTGACAGTGCCCCATCACCACCCCGTCATAACCTGCCGCCCACTTCTGCCGGGCCAGGTCGCGCATGAGGCCCGGCAGGCGGCTGTTGGCGTAGATCCGCTCCGCCTTGCCGCCGATAAACGGCGCCCACAAGGCCAGCACCGCCGACCCCGGCAGGATGTGGGACAGCAGCCTCAGGGGCGGGGAGCGCAGCAGGCGACGCAGGCGCAGGTAGCCGGTATCGGACGGGTCCGACAGATCACCGTGGGCAAGGTAGAGGCGCTTGCCCCCGAGGTTCACCTCGCCACATTCCGGATACACCGTGGCCCCCAGTTTTTTGGCAAAGAAGGGCGCCACATCGATGTCGTGATTGCCCTCGACGTAGTGCAGGCGGGTCCCACCCCGGACCAGGGAGGAAATCCGGTCGGTGAGGGGAAGGTAGCGTTCCGGGGCGTTTGAAAACCCCATCCAGCAATCGAAAAAATCACCCAGGATAAACAGGTCGGAAAGCGGGCCCACCCCATCCAGGAAGGACAGCATACGGCGGTAGTTGTCGTCCGAGGGCTCCGCCAGATGGCAGTCAGACAGAAAAATCGCACGGGCCATGGCGGCGGAAGGCGGTTCCTACCGGTTCATGGTGTCGAAGAACTCCCGGTTGCTCTTGGTCCGGGCCAGTTTGTCGAGCAGGAACTCCATGTTCTCCACGGTATCCTTGGGGGACAGCACCTTGCGCAGAATCCAGAGCTTGTTCAGGTCTTCTTCCGGGATAAGCAGTTCCTCTTTGCGGGTGCCCGAGGTGGTGACGTCGATGGCCGGGAACACGCGCTTGTCAGCCAGGCGGCGGTCCAGGTGCACCTCCATGTTGCCAGTGCCCTTGAACTCCTCGAAAATCACCTCGTCCATGCGCGAGCCGGTGTCGATCAGGGCGGTCGCCATGATGGTCAGGCTGCCGCCGCCCTCGATGTTGCGGGCCGAACCGAAAAAGCGCTTGGGGCGATGCAGGGCGTTGGAGTCGAGACCACCGGAAAGAATTTTCCCGGAAGACGGCATGACGGCGTTGTAGGCCCGGGCAAGCCTTGTGATGGAGTCGAGCAGGATGGCCACGTCCTTACCGTGCTCCACCAGCCTTTTGGCTTTCTCCAGCACCATTTCCGCCACCTGCACGTGGCGCTCGGCGGGCTCGTCGAAGGTCGAACTCATGACCTCCGCATCGACGTTTCTCTGCATGTCGGTGACCTCCTCCGGCCGCTCATCGATCAACAGCACGATGAGGATCACCTCCGGATGGTTGGTCAGGATGCCCTTGGCGATGTTCTGAAGGAACACCGTCTTACCGGTACGGGGCGGCGCCACGATCAGGCCACGCTGGCCCTTGCCGATGGGGGTCACCAGGTCCATCACCCGGGTGCAGTACTCCTTCGGCTGATACTCGGTCTGCAGCCATTCGTCCGGGTAGAGGGGGGTCAGGTTGTCAAACAGCACCTTGCGCTGCGCCTGCTCGGGGGGATCAAAGTTGATCTCACTGACCTTGAGCAGGGCAAAGTAGCGCTCGCCTTCCTTGGGCTGCCGAATCTGACCCGATACGGTATCGCCGGTGCGCAGGTTGAAGCGCCGGATCTGGCTGGGGGAGACGTAAATATCGTCGGGACCGGCCAGGTAGTTGTAGTCCGGGGAGCGCAAAAAGCCGAAGCCGTCCTGCAAGGTCTCCAGCACGCCGGAACCGAAAATTTGCCCACCCGCCGCAGTCTGCGCCTGCAGGATGGCGAAAATAAGATCCTGCTTGCGCATGCCGCCCACGTGCTCGACGCCGAGTTCGGTGGCAAATTCGGAGAGACCTTCGATACTGAGCCGCTTGAGCTCGATCAGGTTCAACGAATCACTCGTCAACATATTGTGCCTCTGTGAAGTGGTGCCGGATATGCCCCTGACGGACGGTCCGTTTGTCATAACACCTTGTAAATGGTTTTGACGGCTTTGTTCCTAAGCCAAGGGGGCGACTTGCCCAACTATGGACACCGGACAGATCGCTGCCCGGCGTATGACCGCTCTGAACTAAGCGTAAATTTGGAAGGAATGAACGGATACGACACGCCGGCCGGATAACCCGCAGCCATGTGCCTTACCCGGGTAAGTTTAGATAGCGTCCGGCCGGGGTGTCAAGAAAGGGCTGCCCCCCGGGGGGAGCGGGGGCGTACCAACCTACTTCCGATAACTGGCCTCAAGGGCTTCCAGCGACTCGTCCACGAGCCGCGTGCGGGCGGCGTCGTCCAGGCTGGTGGCCACGAATTTTTCGGCGGCCGCCACCGCCAGATCGGCGGCAAGGCCCCGCAATTCTTCCAGCGCCTGGGAACGCTCCTGCTCGATACTGCGCTGGGCGTCCGCGATAATGCGGTCGGCCTCCTGCTTCATTCTGGCCTCGTTGTCGGACAGAAGCTGAGTGGCCTTCTCCTGGGCGCGGGCGATGACCTCGTCGGCATCGGCCTTGGCGCGCTTCAGGTTGGCCTCGTGTTCGGCCTTCAGGGCCGCGGCATCGGCCTTGGCGCGCTCCGCCGATTCCAGATCCTCGCGGATCCGGTCCTGGCGGCTCTCCATGACCTCCAGCAGCCCCGGCAGCGCAAAGCGCTTCAGGAGCACCATGAGCAGGACGAACGACACCGCCGTCCAGAACAGCATCGGACTCATCAGATGGGATTCAAACTGTGGCATCTTCTACTACCTTTCCGGTGCGGAAAAGCGGGACGGGCGCCAAACGGCGCCCGCTCCGATCAGGCCCGGCCCATGATGATAAATGCCACCACCAGCGCGTACAGCGCAATCGCCTCGGTCAGCGCGAAGCCGATCCACAGGTACTTGCTCACCTTGGACTCGGCGCCTGGCTGGCGGGCGACCGCCTCGATCATCTTGCCGAACACATAGCCGATTCCCACGCCGGAACCGGCGAAACCGGCGGCGGCCATTCCCATACCAATCAACGCAGCAGCTTCAGTACCCACTTGGGATTCCTCCATTCAGATCAAAAACAGGTCAAAAACAGGTCAAAAACAGGTCAAAAACAACAACGCCGGATACACCCCGGCTAAAAAATCGGTCGCGGCCCGGTCAGTGGGCCATGTTCTCCGCATCCCCCAGGTACACACAACTCAGCATCACGAAGATGTATGCCTGAATGAACGCAATAAACAGTTCGAGACCGCTAATCAGCACGGTAAACCCGAACGGCAGCCACGACGCCCACAGGGGCAGAGACAGGGTCATGCCAAACAGCACCGCAAGGATGGTGTGGCCCGCGGTCATGTTGGCGAACAGACGTACCGCCAGTGACACCGGGCGGGCAATCTGGCTCAAAATCTCGATCGGGATCATCAGCGGGACCAGCCACCCCGGCGTGCCCCCCGGCACCAGAATCTTGAGGAACCCGAACCCGTGACGGCTAAAGCCCACCACCAGGCTGATGACGTACACCAGCACCGCCAGAAGACCCGTGACAAACAACTGGCTGGTTACCGTGTAGGAGCCCGGCACCATGCCCAGCACGTTGCAGAACAGCACGAAGAAGAACAGGGAGATCAACAGCGGCACGTACTTCCTGCCGCCGGGCCCGATGTTGTCTTCGGCCATGTTCCTGATGAAGTCGATGCCCATCTCGGCCAGGTTCTGCACCGCTCCCGGCACCAGTCCCGGACGGCGGGAGGCCACCGCAAACAGCGAAAACACGGCGGCGACCACGATCCACATCATGATCACGCCCTTGTTGATCGACACGTCCAACCCGAACAGGTGGAGGTCAATCAGTGTGGGCAGTTCAAAATGGTGAAGCGGATTCTCCAAGGTCGCCTTCTGGTCTATGCGGTGCGTCGTACACCGGTTTTAACATCACTCTTCCTTCGCCTTTTTACCGTCCTCTTCCAGTTCCCGCGCGGCGCGCATCATGTTGCGAACGCCCGCCACGGTCCCCATGGCCACCCCCACGATGGTGAACACCGGCCCGGTGGACAGTCTGGAATCGGCGAAGTACCCGATTCCCCCTCCCAGACATGTCGCCACCACCAGTTCGACGCCCATTCGCGCCGCCACACCGAGTCCCGCGCTCATGTTGCCCTTGTCACCGGCGATCGCAGTACCCCTTGAGGGAGGTGTCGTGTCCAGAGGAAAGGTGGAAACTTATACCTGTGTCAACGGTTTCCTGTCAACCGCCAAGTGCCTTTACAGAGACCCTGCCGGGGGAGATAATCGTATCCCGCGCGCGCCCATCGCGCTTTTTTTTACCCTGTCCAAGGTGCCGCTTCGATGAATCAGGTCCGTGTTCGCTTCGCCCCCAGCCCCACCGGTTTTTTGCATGTGGGAGGGGTGCGCACCGCGCTGTTCTGCTGGCTGTTCGCCCGCCACCACGGCGGCAGGTTTATCCTGCGCATCGAGGACACCGACCGGGAGCGCTCCACCCCGGAAGCCATCGAAATGATTCTCGACGGCATGCGCTGGATGGGGCTGGACTGGGACGAGGGGCCGTTTTATCAGACCGAGCGCTACGACCTGTACCGGGCCGGGGTGGACAAGCTTCTGGCCGAGAACAAGGCTTACCGCTGCTACTGCACCCCCGAGGAGCTCGAGGCCATGCGGGAGGTGGCCCGCGCCGAAAAGCGCCCGCCCAGGTACGACGGCCGCTGCCGGGACAAAGACCCCCGGCCCGACGTGCCCCACACCATCCGCTTCGCCGCCCCGAAAGAAGGCCAGACCGTGGTGGACGACCTGGTTCGCGGTCAGGTGGTGTTCGAGAACAGCCAGCTCGACGATTTGATCATCGCCCGCTCCGACGGCACCCCCACCTACAACCTGTGCGTGGTGATCGATGACGTGGAGATGGGCATCACCCACGTCATCCGGGGAGACGACCACCTGAACAACACCCCCCGTCAGGCCGCCATGTACGCCGCCCTGGGCTACGAGGTCCCCAAGTTCGCCCACCTGCCGATGATTCTCGGAGCGGACAAGAAAAAACTCTCCAAGCGCGACGGCGCGGCCTCGGTCACCGACTACCGCGCCGAAGGCATGCTGCCGGAGGCCATGGTCAACTACATGGCCCGGCTGGGCTGGTCCCACGGCGATCAGGAGGTGTTTACGGTGCCCGAGCTGATCGAAAAATTCTCCCTGGAGGCCGTCGGCAAGAGTCCGGCGGTATTCGACCGGGAAAAACTCTTGTGGATCAACGGCCAGCACCTCAAAAAATCCGACCCGCTGAAGGTGATGGGGCTGGTGGAGGCGGAGCTTGCCGGACGCGGCATAGCCATCGCCGACACGGTCAGCGACCCGTGGCGGACCAAGGTGTTCGCCGCCTCCGTGGAGCGTTGCCGCACGGTGCCGGAGATTGCCGACATGGTGGCCTGCTTCTACACCGACACGGTCGAAATCGACCCGGTGGCCGCCAAAAAAGGCTTTAAGGGGGACGACCCGGCGGCGGTGCTTTCCCGGGTGGCGCACAAGCTCGCCGGCCTTGAGCCGTTCGATGCGGCCACCATCGACGCGGCGTTTCACTCCCTCATGGAGGAGACCGGCCTGAAATTGGGGAAACTGGCCCAGCCCACCCGCACCGCCCTGACCGGACGCACCGTGTCGCCGGGGATTTACGAGGTGCTGGAAATTCTCGGAAAAGAGCGGGCGCTGGCCCGCATCGAAGCCGCCAGAACCTGGCTGGCGACGCGCCCCGCACAGGGGTGATGCGCATCGCCGGAAACCCATCCGGCACGCAAAAAAACCGGCGCGGAAACAGTTCCCGGCCGTGTCAATACAGGCCGTGGAACCCAGACCCTCAGTCCGGGGTATCGACGACTCCGGGGTACCCCGCCGCATCCACTGCAAAACCCGCCGCGCGGGCGTGACCGCCGCCGCCGAAGCGCTGGGCGAAATCCGCCACGTCGATGCCGCCTTCCCGGGAACGCAGGGAGTAGTAGCGCTTGCCGTTGGCCTCGAACCAGGCCAGCCCGAAGGGCCGTCCCTCCGCCAATTGGCCCGCCACCTCCGACTGCAAAATCGGGGTGCAGGCGGCCATCACCTTGTAGCCCCCCACCGTGATTTCCTCGGCGCCGTTGATCACCCCCGCCACCACCTGCTTCTGAAAGCGGATAATGGCATCCCCCTCGGTTTCAAGGGCCGGGCGCGCCGTTTCCCAGGCGTCCGCCCAGGCGGCCCAGCGGGAAAACTCGAAGGGGTAACCCCGCAGGGCCGCGGTAATCTCCGCCGCCTTCGGCAGCTTCCAGGTCCATAGATCCTTGTCCTGAACGTACAGCAGGATTTCCGGCACCGGGGTATCCGGATTAAAGTGCTCCCAGGACAGTACCGCCCCCGACTTGCCCATGTCGAAGATGCAGAAATCGAGTCCGGCCAGATCGCTCCGGGCGCTCTTGTGGTGGTCCACCACCTCCAGGGAGCGAGCAGCGTCCGCCATGCCGAGCAGCACGTCCCGCTTGTAGGAAAAATCGACGATGGTCACATCGCGCCCGGAGACATCCGGCGGCGGATGGCCGTGGGTCACCGGGCGGTACTCGGCGGCATCCCCCAGCCGGGTCCAGGCCGCCCAGGCCGCGCCAAAACCGTCGATACAGTCGTCGTGGTAGAGAATCAGGCGATTACTGTTGTCGCTGGGTTCAGAGGTCATGAACTGCCTGTGCAATGGCCGGGGCGCAAGGCGCGGGGCCGGTGGTTTACGTTATAATCCGTCGCCCGGTTCAGCGAACAGTGCCGCCACCGGAGCTTTATCTACCATACTCCCGGGCAGACTACGGAAGCGACCCACATGAGCCGACTGACGGCAGACAAAATGGCATCGGAGGTGAAAAAACGGCGCACCTTCGCCATCATCAGCCACCCGGACGCCGGTAAAACCACCCTCACCGAAAAGCTGCTGCTCACCGGCGGCGCCATCCAGATGGCGGGTACCGTGAAAGCGAGAAAGGCCCTGCGCCACGCCCGCTCCGACTGGATGAAGGTGGAGCAGGAGCGCGGCATTTCGGTCACCAGCTCGGTCATGCGCTTCGACTACAAAGGCCGCACCGTCAACCTCCTCGATACCCCGGGCCACGAGGATTTTTCCGAAGACACCTACCGCACCCTGACCGCCGTCGACTCGGTACTCATGGTGATCGACGTCGCCAAGGGGGTGGAGGAGCGCACCGACAAGCTGATGCAGGTCTGCCGCCTGCGCAAGACTCCGGTCATGACCTTCATCAACAAGATGGACCGGGAGGGGCGCGAACCGCTCGAGCTGCTGCACGAGATCGAGGAGCGCCTCGGCATGGTGTGCGCCCCCATCACCTGGCCCATCGGCATGGGCAACCGTTTCAAGGGGTGCTATCACCTGGTCGACAAGCGCCTGCACCTGTGGCGCCTCAAGGGCGACGAGCGGGTGCAGGAGGATTTCGACCTGGCCGAGCTGGACGACCCCCGTCTGGACGAGTGGCTCGGGCCGGATGCGGACACCCTGCGGGAAGACGTGGAGCTGATTTCCGAAGCATCGGAACCGTTCGATGCGGAGTCCTACATGGAGGGCATCCAGACCCCGGTGTTCTGGGGCAGCGCGATCCAGACTTTTGGCATCCGCGAGATGCTGGACACTTTTGTCGAAGTCGCCCCGCCGCCCCTGCCGCGGGAGGCGGTGGAGCGCACGGTGGCCCCGGACGAAACGCCGTTTTCCGGCTTCGTGTTCAAGATTCAGGCGAACATGGACAAGTCCCACCGGGACCGCATCGCCTTCATGCGGGTCTGCTCCGGGCACTATACCCGCGGCATGAAGATGCGCCACCACCGGCTCGGCCGTGACATATCGGTGAACAACGCCATCACCTTCATGGCCGCGGAGCGGCAGATGGCGGAGGAAGCATGGCCGGGCGACATCATCGGCCTGCACAACTACGGAACCATAAAAATCGGCGATACGTTCAGCGAGAAGGAACCTCTTAAGTTTACCGGCATCCCTCACTTCGCCCCGGACCTGTTCCGCCGTTTCGTGCTCACCAACCCCATGAAGGGCAAGGCCCTCACCAAGGGGCTGAATCAGTTGGCGGAAGAAGGCGCGGTGCAGTTGTTCACCCCCATCGACGGCACCGGCTACATCCTGGGAGCGGTGGGGTCACTCCAGTTCGACGTGATCCTGGGCCGCCTGGAGGCGGAGTACGGTGTCGAGGGAATGTTCGAGGCGGTCAGTTACGGCACCGCCCGCTGGGTCTCATCCGAAGACCCTCGGGATCTGGAAGAGTTCAAAAAGAAGAACCGCGCCAACCTCACCATCGACGGCGAGGGGGAACTCACCTACCTGGCCGATTCCGTCTGGTCCATCAAGCGGGTGGAGGAGAACTGGCCCAAAATCGTGTTTGCCACCACCCACGAGCTGGCGTGAAGGAATGTCGGTAACCCATAAGGCCCTGTTGATTTTGAATGGTTTCATGCTGAAGCTAGGTAGTGTCTACAAAAACGGGGGAAGTCCAGCCTATGAAACCGGAGGAAGTTCAAAATACGGAGGAGGGGGAGTCTCAACCACCGGGGGGCCGATCAGTATGCGAAAGACCTACATGGCTCTACTTCCTTGAAGTCATATTTTTAGCAATTGGAACCGTAGCAGCAATAGTTGCTGCCTTTTCCGCTTTTGCCACACTTGATCAGACTGCCAGTATTGCACGGGACGAGGGAGAAGCAAGGCGGCTGGAAGCAGAAGCATCAAGATTGCACGAACGATTGACCGTTCTGCCTAAGGTGGAAGTGGTGCTTGACCGCTTCCCCATCGGCACAGGCTTCTTTGTGAGAAACAGTGGTGTTGGCCCGGCGGATGTTAAGACATTTGAAGTGATGGTTGCAGGTGAGTATGTGGATAGTTGGCCCGCTTTCTCACGGGCCATTGGCTTCGAGGACAATAAGGCTGTTCACTGGTACATTCCAACACCTGGTGTAATGATTCCAGCGGGCGCGAGAAACAACCTGTATGTGATTGGACCTGAAATAGCGGGACAAGATTTAACCCAGCAGGTTGAAAGGGTTATTAAAATTAAGCAGGAACACCTCCTGAAGAAAGTGAATGATATTCAAATTCAGATTTGTTATTGCTCGCTTTATAAGGAATGCTGGGTGGCCTCCAACAGCGACTCTAGCCACATGCGTCGTGTGGATGAGTGTTGGAAGAGCCCCATCCGGTTCAAGGATGTTGCAAGGGTGTCGTATTGACCCCCATCAGTTTTTCACGAAACCGGGGCTTGGATACCCGGCAGAGTTCCCTCAGTACCACGTCATGAGCGTTTCGGCGATCTGTTTCGCCTGCTTCTCCCCGGAAATGTTGAACTTGCTCTGGGGGCGGTAGACGCCGCCGGATTTCTTGTAGCGGCGGATGGTGACCTTGGGCTCGCCGTACTCGCCGGTCTTTTTGTCCATGTCCTGATACAGGTACATGACCGTGCTCCAGGCGCCCTTGGTGAGCACCTCCTTTTTCAGCTCCTTGACCAGGACCTTGCCGTCCTCGACGTACTCGATCGTCAACTCATCTACGGTCTCAGCCATTGATCTGCTCCGCTTCTCCGATTAAGCCACTCTTCATATCAAACACCAGCCCGGCGGTCCCCGCCGTGCCCTCCCGGTTGGCCGCCACCGACACCTCCAGGGGCGAAGTGTCGGTGACCTCCGGGTCGCGGGACAGGAAGGCATCCATTTCGCGCTCGGGATTGTACAGCACCAGCATGGTGGCCGCCTCCATCTGCAAACGCCGGGCGTGGGCAAAGTCGTCCAGCCGGGGCTTGCGCCGGGAAAGCTCCCGCCGGATGCCCTCGTCGTCCGTGGGCATCACCTCGTGCTCCACCGGACGCGCCTGGGACAGCAGGGTGAACACGAACACCGGGCAGGACAGCTCCTGGGCCAGTTGCCGCAATTTACTGGTCACCTCGGCGATTCGGAACGCCTCATCCCGCAGCACCGGGGTGCGCACCAGCCCCAGATAGTCCACGTAGATGCCGCTCAGGCCGCCGCGCTCGTCGGCGGCGCGCTGGGCGTAGCTGACCACCTCGTCGATGCTGGCGCCGGGGCGGTAGGAGAACGCCATGCGCTTTTCCAGACCGTACTGGCCCAGACCGTTGAACGCCTCGAAAATCTCCTTGGGGAAGCTGCCGTCCGGGTAGTTGGGCACCACCTCCTGACGGTAGCTGTAGCGTACCTTGCGGTGCTTGTGGGCCCAGATGGTGGCCAGCCGCGCCATGGCCACGTGCTCCGGAATCTCGAAGGCGAAAAACAGGGTGGGTTTTTCGTGATTTCTTTCCAGTTGGTTCAGGAAAAGGTTGTAGGCGAAGGTGCTCTTGCCGTGCCGGCCGCGCGCGCCCACCATCACCAGATCCCCCGCCTGCACGCGGATCATGCGGTTCAGGGCGCCGATGCCCAGATCGACGCCGGCGGCGGGCACCGTCTTGGCCTGCTCCAGAAAGGCGTGGTGGTCGAAATAGCGCACCCGCCGCACCATCTCCCGGGTGCGGAGCCGATACAGCCCCTCGTGCAGGTGCTCCCGAAGCTCGGTCAGACGGCCTTCCTCCAGCAGCGTGCGGGCGACACTCAGCAGGTCGTGGTAGCCGGTTTCCAGGCTTCGCCGCATCTGCACGTCGCGCTCGCTGCGCAGGGTGACCAGCATGCGCTCCAGGGGCATCCCCAGACCTTCCGCGAGAGTCTCCCGAAACATCTGGCCATCCGCCGGGTCGCGCAGCATTTCCTCGATCAGCATGCCTTCCCGAAATGCGCCGTCGCGGCCGATGTCCGTGCTGAGGTCGTACCCCTCCAGAATGTTGCGGGCGCGCCACACGGCCCCCGGCTCCGCCGACTTGATGCGCTCCCAGTAGGCCTCCACGCCCTCGTCCTCGATAAACTCGTCCGGGTGGGTGTAGCCCTCCGGCAGGTTCAGCACGTAGGCGCGCATGCCCTCCTGCCCGAGCAGGATGTCGAGTCCCCGGCAGGTGGCCTCATGGCCGCCCTCGTCCCGGTCGAAGCCCAGGATCACCTTGCGCACGCCACAATGCCTGAGCATCTGCACCTGCTCCCGGGTGAGCTTGGCGTCCTCCACCGCGATCACCGTGTCGATGCCACGGGCGCGCAGGGAGATCACGTCGAACACGCCCTCGACGATGATGACCTCCAGAAAATCCCGGGCCTTGTGCAGGTTGAACGGGGAGGCTTTGTCGGTTCCGGAGCTGTAGACATATTTGGGGGTGCCGTCCGGGGGGTCACCCAGGTAGCGGCAGGCAACTCCCGTCAGGCGGCCCACGGCGTCCCGGTAGCCCACCGCCAGGTGGTGGGTGTCGCCCAGACCGGGGGTCAGCACTCCGGCCTCTTCAATGGCCTCTTTCGTGTGGCCCCGCCCGCTGAGATATTGCACGGCGGCCTGCTGGGACGGGTAATAGCCCAGTTTCACCTCCCGGATCGCCTCGGGGGTCAGGCCGCGGCGCTCGGTCAGGTAGGCCATGGCGTCGTCCGCACCCGTCAGTTGATCCTCGCACCAGGACAGAAAATCCTCCAGAAGGTAGGCCTTCTTCTGGGCCGCGAACAGGCGGGAGAAGTCGTAGGGCCCCGGATGGGTGATGACAAAGTCCGCCAGCTTCGCCATGAACCGGAAGGTTTCCTCGTGGGACAGCCCCCGGCTCTTCTGGGCGTAGGACCAGATCCCCACCACGTGGCCGCAGCCGCCGTCGTCGCGGCAGCGGATGTAACGGCCCTCCTTGCTGATCAGGGCGGTGCGTTGGCCGCACTCGGGACAGGTCACCCGGAAAGCGTGACCGATGTCCTCCGGATCAAGCGGGGCCAACAGCCCCCGGCGGTCGAGCCTGGGGTAGATGTGGTTGTCGATGATCGGCTTGATGTTGTACATAACCGTCTTCCGCCTCTTCCCTACCAGCCTGTGTCCTGCCGGAAATAATCGTCCACGTCCCCACCGTCGTCCTCTACCGCCCCGGAGCCGATCTCCCGGCCGGCCTCGTACGCCATGCCATGCCCCGTGCCGTGCCCCAGGGCGGCCTCAGACGGCCCGCCATCGTCCGACAGGGCCCACGGCTCCAACACGTCCGCCGGAATACCGTCAATGAAGCGCGATGGCCGCGACAGGATCATTCCGGTGGCGCGATCATACACACCCACCGGGTAGGTGATGGCCAGATGCTCCCGGGCGCGGGTCACGGCAACGTACATGAGTCGCCGCTCCTCGTCCATCTCCTCTTCCGATCCCTCGGCGTAGGCGGAGGGAAAACGGCCGTCCACCGCCCAGATCACGAACACCGCGCGCCACTCCAGCCCCTTGGCCGAATGGATGGTGGAGAGGGTCAGGTGATCGCCTTTCTCCTCCCGGCTCATGCCCGCCACGCTGGCCTCCGGCGGTTCCAGGGCCAGGTCGGTCAGAAACGGCTCCAACGCCTCGTAGCGCTCCGCCAGCACCACCAACTGGTCCAGATCCCGGGTGCGCTTCGGGTGGTCGTCGTACCGCCGCTCAAGTTGCGGCGTGTAGTAGGCGATCACCCGCTCCAGGGTATCCGCCGGCGGCAGGGCGTCCCCGGTCAGGGGTCGCAAAAGCTCGGCCAGGGGCGCCAGCCTGCCGCGCAGCGCCAGGGGCAGGCTGTCAAATGCCGACCACGGATCGCCTTCGGCAGCCAGGTGCTCGAAGGTCTTGCGGGCGGTAACATCACCAATCCCCTCGTGCAGCTTGAGCAGCCGCATCCAGCTGACCGTATCCCCGGGGTTGCCCAGCACCCGCATGAAGGCAAGGGCGTCCTTGACGTGGGCGGTCTCCATGAACTTGAGGCCGCCGCGCTTGACGAACGGCAGGCCGTGGCGCGCCAGTTCCACCTCCAGATCAAAGGTATGAAAGGCGCTGCGGAACAGCACCGCGATCTCATGCAGCGGGATGCCTTCCTCGTGCAGGTCCAGAATCTGCTGGCACAGAAAGCGCGACTGCATGTTCTCAGTGGGGGCGCAGATCAGGGTCGGGCGGTCGCCGTCCTCCCGGGTGGCCACAAGCTCCTTGTCGTAGCGCTCGCTGGCGCCTTCGATAATGCGGTTGGCCACCGCCAGCACCTGGGGGGTGGAGCGGTAGTTCTCGGTCAGGGCCACCGTGCGCGCACCGGGAAAGTCCCGGGCGAAATCCATGATGTTGCGGAAGCAGGCGCCCCGGAAAGCGTAGATGCTCTGGGCATCGTCCCCCACCGCCATGACATTGTCGTGGTCGCATGCCAGCAACCGCACCAGACGGGATTGCAGCCGGTTGGTGTCCTGGTACTCGTCCACCATGATGTAGCGGAACAGGGCGCCCACCTCCGCCTGCCGCTCCGGGCCGCTCTCCAGCAGCGTCACCGTGTGGGTTAACAGATCATCATAGTCCAGCATCTGCCGCTGCCACTTGAGCTCCCGGTAGCCACGGGCCAGGGCCATGATATCGCCGGTGTGCTCCATGAAGTGGGCATAATCCCGCGCCACCGTCTCCTCGATGGTCACATCCCGGTTCACCGAGCGGCTGATGATGTCGAGCAGCGCCTTTTTTTTGGGGAACATGCGCGAGCGGCTGCCCAGCCCCATTTCGGCCCGCACCAGCCCCACCACATCTTCGGCATCCGGACGATCGAGGATGGAAAACCCCGGGTCAAGGCCAATACCCAGGCCAAAACGCCTGAGCAGAATGCAGCAGGAGGCGTGGAAGGTGCCGCCGGAAATACGGTCGCAGCGGGCATCGAGCAGATGCCCGGCGCGCTGCCGCATCTCCTCCGCGGCGCGCCGGGTAAAGGTCAGCAAAAGCACCTGCTCCGGAGCAACCCCCATTTCCACCAGACGGGCGGCGCGGTGCACCAGGGTCTTGGTTTTGCCGGTTCCGGCACCGGCCACCACCAGCAGCGGCCCCTCGGTGGTGGTCACCGCCTCCGCTTGAGCTTCATTCAGGTCAGCGAGCAGTGCGTCGCCGCCGGCGCCTTTCGGGGCGGGCGACATGGGAACCAGACGATACCGTTTCATCACTTAAGGGTATAAAGGAATGGACCGCAAAACGGCAACCCCGGGAGCCCGGAGGGTGTAATTAAAGCACCGCAGACCGGCCCTCTGGGTGGGGTGGTCTGTTTCTGGCTACGAAAAAGCCCCCCGCAGGTGGTGTGCGGGGGGCTTTTGAAAAAATCCTGGCGG
>JBHHVE010000010.1:0-88785 GCA_046754085.1 Leptospirillia bacterium | reverse complement strand
ATGCGGTGCTTGAGCTTACCGATGCAACGCTCGGCGGTCTTGATGATGAGCAGAAACTCGGGCTCCTCGCACACCTTCCCCTCCCAGCGGTAGATGCTGGTGGCGCCGTCCACCACGTTGACGCAGGCGGCCAGTCGTTCGTCCACCAGCCTCCGGGCCAGGTCCAGGGCCTTTTGCCGGTCGGGATGGGTGGACAGGACGATGCGTACGGCGTTGGGATCGTCACCTTTCATGGCCGGTTCTCCTTTAAAAAACAAAAAGACCGGAAGCGAATAGGCACGCTTCCGGTCTTTTCTTTATTCGTCCCTCCATCCCGGACAGGCGATGGAGATGCTGTCTACAGGGTGCGGCCGGAAGCGTCCGCAAAGGCCTTCAGGTTGGTCATGAGGTCCTGGAACATGGGCAGATCCAGCGACTGGGGCCCATCGCTCCAGGCGTGGTCCGGATCCTGGTGCACCTCGATCATCAGGCCGTCGGCGCCCGCCGCCACACTGGCGTAGGCCATCGGCGCCACGAAACGGCGATAGCCGGTACCGTGGGACGGGTCCAGAATCACCGGCAGGTGGGTCAGCTCGGCCAGTACCGGCACGGCGGACAGGTCCATGGTATTGCGGGTGGCGGTATCGAAGGTGCGGATGCCGCGCTCGCACAGGATGACATCGGGGTTGCCCTCGGACAGGATGTACTCGGCGCTCATCAGCCACTCGTTGATGGTGCTGGCGAGGCCGCGCTTCAAAAACACCGGCTTTCTGCACTTTCCGACGCGCTTGAGCAGGGCGAAGTTCTGCACGTTGCGGGTGCCGATCTGGATGATGTCGGCGTAGTCCTCGACCATGTCCACCTGGGCGGTGTCCATCACCTCGGTGATGAACGGCAGGCCGGTGGCCTCGCGCGCCTTGGCAAGCATCTGCAGGCCTTCCTCCTCCATGCCCTGGAAGCTGTAGGGGGAGGTGCGGGGCTTATAAGCACCGCCGCGCAGCATGTGGGCGCCAGCAGCCTTGACCGCGGTGGCCACCTGGATGATCTGGTCCTCACCCTCCACCGAACAGGGGCCGGCCATGACACAGAGCTTGTCGCCACCGATCTCGACGCCGGAATCGCCAACGCGGATCACGCTCTTCTCTTTTTTAATCTCGGCGGATGCAAGTTTGTATGGCTTCAGAATCGGCACCACGCTATCCACCCCATCGAGGGTTTCCAGGGTCTGCAAAATACCCTTGCCACGCTCGTCCCCCACGGCTCCGATCACGGTGCGCTCGACACCGCTGATGATGTGGGGAGTGTAGTCGAGCTCACGAATGCGCTCCACCACGTGGTCGATCTGAGCCTGGGGTGCCCCGGCTTT
Source organism: Leptospirillia bacterium (assembly GCA_046754085.1). GTDB lineage: Bacteria > Nitrospirota > JACRHL01 > JACRHL01 > JACRHL01 > JBHHVE01. The sequence continues at coordinate 87,440 of JBHHVE010000010.1, read as the reverse complement.
CATCACGATGACCATGTTACGTTCCGCTCCTTACGAAAGATATAGCCGACCCGAAGAGCCTGTAAAAGCCTGCACCGGTCAGACACTCACTAAAATATTGGCAACGGTCTGGCCCACAAACGGCCATGCCCGCACTTTTTTCCATAAGGGCGAATGATACACCGCCTCGGCCCGCCTGTAAAAAGGGGAATATCCAATTTGTCGGGCAATAAGCCGTTACAGGGGGGTAAAGGCAGGGATTTTGCCGGGTAAAAACAACCCGGCCGACGATGGAGATGCGATCAGACCCCAGGCGTATAAAGGGCAAAAACAGGAAGCCTGGTGCGCCCCATCGGGGATTTTTCCCGGGCGCACCGCCGGAGCGGGCGGTATATCCGCCGCCTACTCGAAGAGACCTTTGACCTTGCCCAGAATGGACTCGTCGCCCAGATTCTCCGCATCCTCGCCGGAGGCCTCGGCAAACTGGGTGAGCAACTCCTTCTGGCGGGCGTCGAGCTTGGTGGGCACAGCAACGCGCACAATGACGATCTGATCGCCGGTACCATGCCCCGAGACATCGGCAAAGCCCTTGCCCTTGAGGCGAAAACGCTTTCCGGCCTGGGTGCCGGCGGGGACTTTGAGCCGTACCGGGTCGGTCATGGTGGGCACCTCCACATGGGCGCCCAGGGCCGCCTGGGTGAAGGAGATGGGGTGCTCGATGAGGATGTTGTCCCCATCCCGGGTGAAGGTCCGGTCGGGGCGCACGTCAATAACCACGTAGAGGTCTCCGGGCGGGCCGCCGCGTTCTCCCGCCTCGCCCTCGCCCGCCAGACGCAGCTTGTTGCCGGGCTCGACCCCGGGCGGGATCTTGACGCTGAGGGTCTTCTCGGTACGCACCTTGCCGTGACCGCCACAATCACCGCACGGATTGGCAATGATCTGGCCCTCGCCCTGACAGTCGGTGCAGGTGCGGGCTACGGTAAAGAAGCCCTGCTGGAAGCGGACCTGGCCCTGCCCCTGACAGGTGGGGCAGCTCTTGCGCCCGGAACCGGGCTTGGCGCCGGAGCCCGAGCAGGTGCCGCAATTTTCGTAACGGGGAATCCGCAGCGAGGCCTCGTGGCCGAAGAAGGATTCGGAAAAATCGATGGTGAGGTCGTAGCGCAGGTCGGCGCCGCGCTGGGCACGACTGCGGCTGCGCCCGCGACCGCCCCCGCCGCCACCGAACAGACCCTCGAAAATATCGGAGAAGGCGTCGCCCATGTCGGCACCGCCGAAACCGCCCCCGCCGAAGCCCCCAAAGCCGCCGAATCCGCCGGGTCCGCCGCCTGCGGAGCCATCCACCCCGGCGTGGCCGAAGTTGTCGTAGGCCTGGCGCTTCTGAGCGTCGGAGAGCACCGCATAGGCCTCGCCGATCTCCTTGAATTTGGCCTCGGCGGCCGTATCTCCCGGATTTTTGTCCGGGTGATATTTCATGGCCTGCTTCCGGTAAGCCTTTTTCAGGGCGTCACTGGAAACGTCCCGGGGAACACCGAGAACCTCGTAATAGTCGCGTTTGGACACGCCGTGTTACCTAGCGAATGGAACCTCCGGGCAGGCGGACTGCCCGGAACAAAAAAGGTCCCGACCGGGTTTGCCCGGTCGGGACGGGATCATGACGCGGCCGTTACGACTTTTTGTCGCCCACTTCCTCAAAGTCGGCGTCCACCACATCGTCCTCGGCTTCGCTCCCGCCGCCACCGGCGGCTTCCGCGGAAGCCTCACCCTGCTGCTCGGCGGCGGTCTTCTTGTAGACCTCCTCGGCAAGCTTGTGGGAGACCTGGGTGAGCTCCTCGGTAGCGCTCTTGATGGCCGTAACATCCTCACTTTCCAGGGTGGCCTTGAGGGCATCGATCTTGGCGTTGATATCGGTTTTCTGCGCCTCGTCCACACCGTCGCCCAACTCACCGACCGACTTCTCCACGGCGTAGATCATGTTGTCGGCCTCGTTTTTGGCCTCGGCCAGTTCCTTCTTCACGCGGTCGTCGGCCTCGTGGGACTCGGCGTCCTTGATCATGTTATCGATCTCCTCGTCGGACAGACCCGAAGAGGCGGTGATCTGGATCGACTGCTCCTTGCCGGTGCCCATGTCCTTGGCGGAGACGTGCACGATGCCGTTGGCGTCGATGTTGAAGCTCACCTCGATCTGCGGCACACCGCGGGGCGCCGGCGGGATGCCCACCAGTTCAAAACGGCCCAGGGTCTTGTTGTCCGCGGACATCTCGCGCTCACCCTGGAGCACGTGGATCGATACCGCCGTCTGGCTGTCGGCGGCGGTGGAGAAGATCTGGCTCTTCTTGGTGGGAATGGTGGTGTTGCGCTCAATCAGCCGGGTGCAAACCCCCCCCAGGGTTTCGATACCGAGGGACAGGGGGGTGACGTCCAGCAGCAGCACGTCCTTGACCTCGCCCCTGAGCACGCCGCCCTGGATACCGGCGCCGATGGCCACCACCTCGTCCGGGTTCACGCCCCGGTGGGGCTCCTTGCCAAAGAACGCCTGAACCTTCTTCTGCACTGCGGGCATGCGGGTCATGCCGCCAACCAGCACCACTTCGTTAATCTGATCGCTGGACAACCCGGCATCGGTCAGGGCTTTCTTGCACGGCTCGATGGTGCGCTCGATCAGGTCGTCCACCAACTGCTCGAAGCAGGCGCGGGTGAGCTTGATCTGCATGTGCTTGGGGCCTGACGCATCGGCGGTGATGAAGGGCAGGTTGATCTCGGTCTCCTGGGAGGAGGACAGTTCGATCTTGGCCTTCTCCGCCGACTCCTTGAGACGCTGGAGGGCCATCTTGTCCTGTTTCAGGTCGATGCCCTGGTCCTTCTTGAACTCCTCCACCAGCCAGTCGATGACCCGCAGGTCGAAGTCGTCGCCACCCAGGTAGGTGTCGCCGTTGGTGGACTTGACCTCGAACACGCCGTCGCCGATCTCGAGGATCGAGATGTCGAAGGTGCCACCGCCCAGATCATATACGGCGATGTGCTCGTCGGCCTTTTTATCCAGGCCGTAGGCCAGGGCCGCAGCAGTCGGCTCGTTGATAATACGCAGCACGTTGAGGCCGGCAATCTTGCCGGCGTCCTTGGTGGCCTGACGCTCGGAATCGTCGAAGTAGGCAGGCACGGTGATGACCGCATCGGTGACCTTCTCGCCCAGGTACTCCTCCGCGGTGGTCTTCATCTTCTGAAGGATCATGGCGGAGACTTCCTGGGGGCTGTAGGTCTTGCCGCGAATGATGACGTGGGCGTCGCCGTTGGCCGCCTTCTCGATCTTGTAGGGCAGCTTGGTCTGGGCGTCCTTGACCTGGGCTGAGTCGTAGGCGCGACCGATCAGGCGCTTGACGGAGAAGATGGTGTTCTCCGGGTTGGTAACGGCCTGGCGCTTGGCAATCTGCCCCACCAGGCGCTCACCTTCCTCATTGATGGCCACCACACTCGGCGTGGTTCGGGCTCCCTCGGAGTTGGTCAACACCTTGGGTTCGCCACCCTCCATGACGGTCACACACGAGTTGGTGGTGCCCAGATCGATACCAATTACCTTGCTCATATCATCCTCACTCCTCAAACGTATCTATTTCAAAAATCGTATCGCCCGAAACCGGTCAGGCCGGGCGTTTGGCAACCACCACCATGGCGGGACGCAACACCCGCTCGTTGTAGCGGTAGCCCTTTCTAAAGGTTTCCGCCACCGACCCTTCCGGGTGCTCGTCGGTCTCCACCTGGGAGACCGCCTGATGCACCGACGGATCGAACGGCTCACCCTGGGCCGCAATCTCCGTCACGTTGAACTTGCCCAGCGCCTCGATAAACTGCCGCTGGATCATCTCCACCCCCTCGAGCAGCTTCTCGGTGTCGCCCGATTCCGCATCACGGGTGTGGGCAATGGCATGGTCCAGGTTGTCCAGCACCGTGAGCAGTTCCCGAAGCAGGGACTCGTTGGCGTATTTGCGAAACTCCTCGTTTTCGCGGACGGTGCGTTTTTTATAGTTCTCAAACTCGGCATAGAGCCTCTGGTAGCGGTCTGTCGCCTGGTGCAGCAACTCGGCCGGATCGGGTTCGGACTCTTCCGTGGTTTCCGCGTCCGCCACTGTCTCCACGGCTTCGGTTTCTTCCGCCTCCGGCGTCCCGTTCTGGGTGGATGAGCTCTCCATATGCGCTGCCAAACTCCCGATCAAAAAAATCAAAAAATCAACCCGATCCGCCGGGTCTAAGCACACCCACGGTCCCGAAGGTTCAGGGGGGTCGCTTGCGCGACACAACCCACCGGACGGGCTCATGCAATGCCTTGCAACCGGTTATTTAACCACTCCCCGGCGGGCGTCAACCCCGCCGGGGACGAAATTTTCCGTCCGGGTTCACAGGCAATGCAACATACGATTGATCCCGGGCGGGACAAGCCGATAGAATCTGGCGTGAATCGGACGCAACGGCCCGTACCGGGTCACCCCTGTCCCGCCAGCATCAAGAGGAGGCAAATGCTCGAGGCAATCCGCAAATTCGGGGTCGAGAAGCGCTGGGTCTACGGAATTGTTTTCGGGTTCGTGTCAATCGCATTCGTCGGCTCCATGAGCATCGGTGGATTGGGCAACTCATCCGGAACCTATGCCGCCAAGGTGGGCGACCAGGCCATTCTCGCGGTCGAATTCAACAACGCCTACGAGAAGCGCTACCGGCAGTACGAAGGGGCGATTCCCGACTTCGACATCAAAATGGCCCGGGAACTGAATCTGCGAACCACGGTGCTGTACAGCATGATCGACCGCCTGCTTTGGCTCAAGGAAGCGGAGACCATGGGGCTCTCCGTATCGAACGATGAGGTCAAGGAGGAGGTGCTGGCGATCGATGCCTTTCATGTCAATGGCCGCTTCAACAGCGCCCATTACAAGCGCACCCTGTTGCGGATCAAACAGACGCCGGAGACCTTCGAGCAGGATGTGCGGAACGATCTGCTGGTGGCTAAAGCCAAAAGCATCATTGCAGCCGGTGCGGCCATCACCAATGTGGACCTGATGGCGTTTGCCCAGGAAGACGCCCAACTCCCGGAGGCGGAACGTGCGGAGCGCATCGCCTCCCGGCGGGAAGGGCTGCTCTCCCGCAAGCAGGCACAGACCGTGGAGGCCTACGCCTCACAGTTGCGCAACGCCGCCGACATCGAGATTTTCGAAGAGGTGCTGGGTATCTGACCGGCACGAATGAAAATACCCCTTTCCGGGTATTTTCACCCCGAAACCGAACATTGCCAGGAGACGTTCCTCACCCGGGACAGGAGGAAATCACAGGGCGATTTCCCCGTACCGGTCCGCCTTCTTCGCCGAAAATTTGGCACCGCCCACGTTCCTCTCTATCCTAGGGACCACAATGGGTCAACCGCCGCATCCACCCCAGCCGCCCCCCTCCCGGGACGGGAACCCCGAACAGGAAGGGGGCAGACCACCGGGACGCTTTACCAGCCGCCTGCTAAACCGGCTGCTGGTGCCGTATGCGCTCTTGATCGTCGCCGCTTTTTCCATCGCCGGCTGGTTCTTTCTTCGAACCGCCGTATCCTCCCTCGACGAGTCACTCTCCACCCGCCTGACCGGCTACGCCAGCGTCGTCGCCGGAGAGTTAAAGCCGGACTACCTGGCGCGCCTGCAACCCGGTGACGAGTCCACCCGCCTGTATCGCATCCTCATTTCCCAGTTGTCCGGATACCTGGCCGGCACCGGCGTGGAGGACGTGTTCGTGGTGGACCGGCAGGGGCGCGTGATTCTGGATGTCGATGAGGAAATCCCGATCGGTGCGGAATACCACAAGCTTAAGCTGGACACGGTAGAGCTGGACCGGGTCTGGGGTGGCGAAACCACGGCCTCGATCCTGTACGAGGACGATGAGGGGGCGCTCTATAAAAGCGCCTACGCGCCGGTGTTGAACAGCGACGGAAACGTGATCGCCGTAGCGGGAGTGGAGGCCGGTGCGGGCTTTCTCTCCACCGTTCATCACCTGCGCCAGAATGTGCTCTACCTGGTGCTGGCCGCCATCACCATGAGCGTGGTGATCAGTCTGGTGGTGTCCCGCTCCATCGTCGGGCCGGTGGGGCGGCTGGTGTCCGCGTTCTCAAAGATGCAGAAGGAGGGCAGCTACCCCACCGTGGAGGTCACCACCCACGACGAGGTGGGCTACCTGACCGAATCGTTCAACGCCATGTCCAGACGGCTGGAGGAAAAGGACGCCGAGCTGACCCGGCTCTACCAGATTGAAAAAGAACGCGCCGAACGTATTCAGGGGCTGTCGGACCTGATGCTGGATGGCATCCCCAACGGAGTGATTGCGGTCAACCTGTCCGGGCGGGTGCTGCTGTGCAACCCGGCGGCGGCCCGCATCATGCCAATCGCCGGTTACCCGTTTCCGGACACCGGCATCCCGCCCCTGGCGGAGGAGGCCCTGGGAAAGGGAAACCCGGTGGGCACCGCCCTGCTCCACAGCTTGAAAGACCAGAAGCTGACCCTGCACACGGATGTGCGCTGGATGCACCCGGACGGAGACGAGCGGGTGCTCGGCATCAGCGCCTTTCCCCTGTCCGACCGGAGCGGGCAGCAGGTGGGGGCCATGAGCATTTTTTCGGACCGAACCGCGCTCTCCCAACTGCACGATCAGGTGCAGATCGCCGAGCGCCTGGCCGCCCTGGGCGAGTTGTCCGCCGGTATTGCCCACGAGATCAGGAACCCCTTGGGGGCAATCCGCGGATTTGTCGAACTGTTGGGCCGCAAGGTGGACGACCCGTCCGCCCTCCGTACCATCGAATCAATCCTGAGGGAGGTGGGGGTGCTCAATCACATCGTCACCGACTTCCTCGCATTCGCCCGCGAGCCGTCCCTGAACCCGGAAACCATCGACGCCGAAAAATTGCTGACCGATGCCCGCTCACTGGCCATCCCGGAAGGGAGCAAAAGCCCGGTGACCGTGACCCTGGAGGTCGAACCGGGCCTGCCCCCCCTGTACGTGGACCCGGCCCAGGTACGGCAGGCGCTGATCAACATCATCCAGAACGCGGTGGTGGTGATGGGCGAGGACGGTGGAGAAATTCTGCTGACTGCGGGCAGGGAGCGTGGCGGCGTGGCATTTCAGGTGGCCGACACCGGCCCCGGCATTCCCGATGAGGTGCGCGACAAGATGTTCAACCCGTTCTTCACCACCCGTGCCGAAGGCACCGGACTGGGGCTGCCCATCGCCAACAAGGTGGTGGAAGGCCACGGCGGTGAAATCCGTGTCGAAAACCGGAAACAGCGGGGGGCGCGCTTTACCCTGTGGTTCCCGGGCATCGACGCCAACAAACAACTCTCACCGGATACCCGGGTGACGGATACCCCATGAAACGAATTCTGATTGCAGACGACAACAACGCCATGCGGGAGATGCTGACCCAGGCCCTCGAAGGCAAGGGTCACGACGTCACCCCGGTCACGGACGGCAACGCCGCCGCGGAACTGGTCCCCACCGGCTTTGACCTGGTGGTCACCGACCTGCGCATGCCCGGCAAGGACGGGCTGGAGGTGTTAAAAGAGGTCAAAAAATCGTCCCCGGAGACAGAGGTCATCGTCATGACCGCCTTCGGCACCGTGGAAAATGCCGTGGAGGCCATGCGCTACGGCGCCTTTGACTACATCCTCAAACCCTTCCCCCTGGACGAGTTCGACCTCAAGGTGGAACGCGCCCTGGATCGCCACCAACTCAGCGGCGAGGTGCGCTATTTCAAGGAGGAGGACGACCGCCGCTCCGGCCCGATGATCGGCCAGGGTCCGGCCATGGACAAAGTGCAGAAGCTGATCGACAAGGTGGGGGCCACCGCCTCCCCGGTGCTGGTGCTGGGCGAGTCCGGCACCGGCAAGGAACTGGTGGCGAGGGAAATCCACCGGCGCAGCAACCGTTCCGGCCACCCGTTTATCGCAATCAACTGCGCCGCCCTTTCCGAGGGGGTGCTGGAAAGCGAATTGTTCGGCCACGAAAAGGGCGCCTACACCGGCGCCGCGGGGCTGCGCAAAGGCCGCTTCGAGCTGGCCGATGGCGGCACCCTGTTTCTGGACGAGATTGGCGAGCTCTCCCCCTCCATCCAGGTCAAGCTGCTGCGCTTCCTGCAGGAAAAGGAGTTCGAGCGGGTCGGCGGCGCCAAGACCATCCGGGTGGACGTGCGGATCGTGGCCGCCACCCACCGCAATCTGAAACAGCTGATCAGCGAAGGTCTGTTCCGCGAGGACCTTTACTACCGGCTTAACGTCATTTCCATCGAGTTGCCGGCCCTCAGTGAGCGGGTCGAGGACATCCCGCTCCTGGCCGAGCATTTCATTGCCCGCTACAGTGCCGAGATGGCCAAGAACGTGCGTCTCACCGCCGAGGTCACCGACAGGCTGGTGCACTACGGCTGGCCCGGCAACATCCGCGAACTGCAAAACGTGATCGAACGGGCCGTGGTGTTGACCGACGGTGACCGCTTGACCGTCGACGACCTGCCGAGAGATCTGGTCGATTACGCCGGGGGGAAAGCCCAGGCGGCCACCGTCTCCACCGCCATGCCAAGCGTGGCCGATGCCACCCCGGACGCCCCCACCGACCTGACGGGACGGCTCGACACCCTGGAAAAGGCCATCATCCAGGAGTCGCTGGAACGGTTCCGCTGGAACCAGACCAAGGTGGCTCAGGCCCTGGGCCTCAAGCGCAGTTCGCTGCAATACAAGATGAAAAAGCACGGCCTGACCAGCGGCGAGGACGAATGACACCCAACCCCCGCCATCCCATCTTTTCGGGCATGGTCATGGCCGCCCTGCTTGCCGTGCTCGGCGGCGGCTTCTGCCCTCCCCACGCAGTGGCGATCGGCGATATTGAAAAGATCAAAAACCTCTCCCGCGAAACCCAGGAGATTCGACAGAATCTGGAGCAGGCACAGGACAAGCTCCGCCAACTGGTGGACCGGGAAGCCCAACTGGCGGAACAGGTCAAGGACCTGAAGCGAGCCGCCGCCGGGGTGGTGCGTGACGCACAATTGCAGGACGCCCTGAAAAATCTGCACCGGGTCGTCACCTTGAGGCGCAACCTGGATCAGGTCCGGAAAATTCTCGCCACCACCCTGAAAACCCGGCAGGTCTCTTTGACGCAAGCCGCCAACCGGTACGCCCGGAGCCTGATGGAAAAAGGTGAGGCGGCAACCCATGCGGGGGATCACGAAGCCGCCATGGCCCATTTCACCGAAGCCTTTGGATACCTGATCATGGTCACCCCGGAAGACCCCGCAAAGGCCGGCAAAACGCGTCCCCTCCTGCCGTCGCGCCCGGAGATGACCTTCTCCGGCAACGAGACCCCGGACGAACTCCGGGTCGCGGCTCAAATCGTCCGGGACATCAGCGACCGGGTGCGCTGGAACGGCACCGCACAAGCGGGGGAACTGGTCCGGCTACAGACGGAGCGGGATACCCTGGAAACCCTGATCTCGGCGGGTATATCCGGCACCTTGGTCAGCATGGCACAGGAAAAGCTCGACGCCCGCATCGCGTATGTTTCGGCAGAGGTCACCCGGCTCCGGGGCCTGCTTGCGGCCTACCTGCACCAGGCCGCCGGCCTGGAAGCCCGCGCCGACCGCGAGGAAACCGAGCTCCTGTCCATGGGGGAGACCACCCGGTGAAGACGCTCCTGGCCACATGGGTTACCGGCTTGATAGTCCTTTTGGCGGCACTGCCCACGGCCCGTGCCGAAACGCCCCAGGCCGACGCCGACGCACGCTTTGACGCGGGTGTGGCCGCCCTTTCCGAACACCGTTACGACGACGCCGCAGCCGCGTTCCGGGAAGTGGCCGCGCAATTTCCGTTCCGAGCGCCGGTGCTCTATAACCTGGGGGTTTCCTACCTGGGCGCGGAACGCAGGGACGAGGCCTTCGCCGCCTTCCAGATTCTGCGAACGCTGTACCCGGAAAACCCGGCCGTGCACCTGAATCTGGCGCGCATCTACCGGGAAATGGGCCACGCCCGTCAGGAACGCGATGCCCTGATCGCCGCCATCCGCTTAAAGCCCGACTACACCACCGCCCACCGCAGGCTGGCCCACTCGTTTCTGCGCGAGGGGTCCTACTACGCCGCCACCGCGGAATATGGCTGGCTGATCGAGCATGCGGACCACGCCGGGATACCGCCGCAACCCTCGGAGTTGTACTACCTGGCCATCCTTGAGGAGCGGCTGGGAGAGAAAAAAGCCGCCCGCTCCCTGTACCAGCGCCTGCTGGCCATGGACCCGCAGGGGGAACACGCCGACGACGCCAGAAAGACCTTGGACCGGCTGACTTCAGAGATGGTCGAACCTTAGAGATGGTCGAACCTTGACCTTTTCCATGTCCGGGTGATAGGTTGCGACCCGCTTGGGGCCCGCCCCCCGTGATGAGATCTGCATGCCACTGAATATCCTCCTGATTGACGAAAACCTTGCGGAGAGCACTCTGGTAAACACCACCCTTTCCCGGGAGGGGTACGTGGTCACCACCACTCACTCTCTGGAAGATGGCCATGCCGCGCTCAACGATCACGGCTGTGACATGCTGCTGCTGTCCGACACCGTCGAACAGAACGCCCTCGCCGGGTGGTGGAAAGAGACTGAAGAAAAACTCAAGGCGATACCCATCGTGCTGCTTGGCACCACCGACAAGGGCACCGTGCCCCTGCGCGAGGCACTGCCCACTCCCATCGATACCCAGGCCCTGGTCCGCGCCGTGCGGACCCATCTGGGCCCCGCCGAACCGTCCCCATCCCTGTCCTGGCTGCCGGACTCCCTCAAGGAGGGCAGCGAGGAAATCGTCGAGATGGAACGCATGCTCGGCTGGGCCGAGGGTGACGAGGATGATGAGGATCCGGTGAATCTGGGCATTTTTACCGAGGAAGAGGCCACCACCCTGCCCCCCAACGCCCCGGAGGCCCCGGACGGGGACGCGCTGGGGGACACCCTCACCACCCGCATCGAGTCGATCGATGGTGACGACAAAGCCCCCCGGGCGGCAGCACAGCCGACAACCCCGGCCCCGGAATCCGCTCCCGCCGTGCCCATTGACTTCGGCGGGCTGCCCCCCGAACGGGTGGAGGAAATCGTCACCGGTATCGCCCGCGAAGTAGTGGAGCGGGTGGTGTGGGAAACCGTCCCGCACATGGTCGCCAAGGTCCTCTCTGAAAGCCGCGCAGAACAGGACAAACTGTTCAGCCGCATCGTCGAGCGGGTAGTGTGGGAAACTGTCCCCACCATCGCCGAACGTGGCGTCACCAGCGAGATCCAGCGGCTCTCCGAACCCGGAGAAAGCTGATTTCCTGAAACGGTCCGGTTTTTCCGTTAGGCGCAGCGCCCCCTGTTTCCGTAAAATTGCTGTTTTTCCTTTTGCAATGGACCCGAAGGCCGTCCGGCATGCCGGATTGGTAGAACACCCGTGAGCGACGACAACCAACAGAATCCGGAAGACAGCAGCGCCCGCCTTGGCAAGCAGTACAGCCCCCACGAGGTCGAGGCCAAGTGGTACCCGCACTGGGAGGAAAACGGCTTTTTCACCGCCGGCAAGGACGACGGCGCGCCGGGATACGCCATCGTCATCCCGCCCCCCAACGTCACCGGCAGCCTGCACATGGGCCATGCCCTCAACAACACCCTGCAGGATGTCCTCACCCGCTGGCGCCGCATGAAAGGCGACGACACCCTGTGGCTGCCCGGCTGCGACCATGCGGGTATCGCCACCCAGAACGTGGTCGAGCGCCAGCTCATGGATGAGAACATCGACCGCAAGGAGATGGGCCGGGACGCCTTCATCGAACGGGTATGGTCGTGGAAAGAGCAGTCCGGCGGCGCCATCATGCGCCAACTGCGCCGCCTCGGCTCCTCCTGCGACTGGAGCCGGGAGCGCTTCACCATGGACGAGGGGCTGTCCCGCGCCGTGCGCGAGGTGTTCGTCACCCTCTATGAGGAGGGGCTGATCTACCGGGGCAACTATCTGGTCAACTGGTGCCCGCGCTGCGAGAGCGCCCTGTCGGACCTGGAAGTGGAACACGAGGATACCGAAGGCGCCCTCTACCACATCAAATACAAGGTGGCGGACTCCGACCGGGAGCTCGTCATCGCCACCACCCGCCCGGAGACCCTGCTGGGCGATACCGCCGTTGCGGTGCACCCGGACGACGACCGCTACCGCGACCTGTTGGGGGGGGAGGTCATCCTGCCGCTGATCGGCCGCCGCCTGAAGCTCATCGCCGACACTTACGTGGACATGGAGTTCGGCACCGGCGCCCTCAAAGTAACGCCAGGACACGACCCCAACGATTTCGAGCTGGGCAGAACCCATGGTCTGCCCACCATCAGCGTGATGGACACCCGCGCGATCATGAACCAGGAGGCCGGACCCTACGCCGGTCTCAGCCGCGAGGAATGCCGCAAAAAGCTGGTGGCGGACCTGGAGGCCGAAGGGCTGCTGGTGGACAAGGAGATCCATACCCACGCGGTCGGCCACTGTTACCGCTGCAAGACCGTGGTGGAGCCGATGATCTCCACCCAGTGGTTCGTCAAGGTGGCGCCTTTGGCCGCGCCCGCCATCGCCGCCGTGAAAAACGGCGACATCCGCTTCCACCCGGACAACTGGAAGAACACCTACTTCGAATGGATGGAGAACATCCGCGACTGGTGCATCAGCCGCCAGATCTGGTGGGGCCATCAGATCCCGGCCTGGCACTGCGACTGCGGCCACGTCACCGTGAGCCGCGAGGACCCCGTGGCCTGCGGCGGCTGCGGCGGCACCGATATCCGTCAGGATCCGGACGTGCTCGACACCTGGTTCTCCTCCGCCCTGTGGCCGTTTTCCACCATGGGCTGGCCGGACAAGACCCGTGACCTGGCCACCTACTACCCCACCGCCACCCTGATCACCGCCTTCGACATCCTGTTTTTCTGGGTGGCGCGCATGGTCATGATGGGGATCAAGTTCATGGGCGAGGTGCCGTTCAGGGATGTCTACGTACACGCCCTGGTGCGGGACTCCGACGGCCAGAAAATGAGTAAATCTAAAGGCAACGTGGTGGACCCGCTCACGGTCATCGATCAGTACGGCACCGATGCCCTGCGCTTTACCCTGGCCTCCATGGCCAGTCCGGGGCGCGACATCCGGCTTGCGGAAGACCGCATCGTCGGCTACCGCAACTTTTGCAACAAGCTGTGGAACGCCGCCCGTTTCATCGACATGAACCTGCCCCAGGGCACCCGCGCCACCGCCGATCTGGCCGCCGCCGCCAAGGCGGGTTCGGTCACCGACCGCTGGATCGTCAGCCGCTTGCAGGAGACCGCCATCGAGGTCAACCGGCAACTCGACGCCTTCCGTTTCGATCTGGCCAGTCAGGCCCTCTACAACTTCACCTGGGGGGAGTTCTGCGACTGGTATCTGGAGTTCTCCAAACCGGCGCTGAACGACCCGGCCCGCGCCGACGCCACCCGCGCCGTGCTGCTCGGGGTGTTCGACGGAATTCTCAAACTTCTGCACCCGTTCATGCCGTTCATCACCGAGGAGATCCACTCCGAGTTGCCCCACGATGGCGACACCATCATGCTTGCCGGGTTCCCCCAGGGGGATGGCGCGCTCATCGATACCGAGGCCACTGCCGTCGCCGAGGTGCTGAAAAACATCATCACCGGGGTGCGCTCCATCCGCAGCAGCATGAACATTCCCCCCAAGGTGGAACTGGACGTTCACGTCAAGACCGAGTCCCCGGACACCGCCCGCCACATCGGCGAGTGCCGGGCCTATCTGGCGCGGCTGGCGCGGGTCACGGAAATCGAGGCGGGCACCGACACACCCCGTCCCAGGGCCAGCGCCACCGCAGTGTTTCCCGGCGGCGAGATGTACGTGCCGCTGGCGGGCCGCATCGACGTGGCGGCGGAAACCGCGCGCCTCTCGGGCCAGCTCGAAAAGCTCGAGAAAGAGTTCGGCGGCATCGACAAAAAGCTTCAGAATGAGGCCTTCGTATCCAGGGCGCCCGCGGAGGTGGTGGAAAAAGACCGCGCCCGCCGGGAGGAGCTGGCCGACCATATGAAGCGCCTGAAGGAGAGCATCGCCATGCTCGTCGACCTGGACGCGCCCACGGAATCGTGAGGTGAACCCGGACCTGGTCAGATCGACCGTCGCCCAGGCCCTGGCCGAGGATATCGGCAGCGGCGACATCACCGGTGGCGGCTTCACCGACCTTGCCGCCACCGGCCGGGTGGTGGCCGAAGAGGACGTGGTGGTGGCGGGTCTCGAGGTGGCCCGCGAGGTGTTCCATCAGGTGGACCCCAAGGTGGTGTTCGAGACCGCCGTTGCCGACGGCGACGCCGTTGCCGACGGCGGCGTCCTGTTTACCGTCGCGGGCACCGGCGCCGCGCTGCTGGCCGCCGAGCGGGTGGCGCTCAACTTCATCCAGCGGCTCACCGGCATCGCCACCCTCACCCGTCGTTACGTGGCCCGGGTGGAAGGCACCGGTTGCGCGATCGCCGACACCCGCAAGACCACTCCGCACCTGCGCGAGCTGGAGAAATACGCGGTCCGCATGGGCGGCGGAAAAAACCACCGCATGGGCCTCTTCGACGCCGTGCTGATCAAGGACAACCACATCGAGCTGGCGGGCTCCATGGAGAACGCCGTCGCCCGGGCGCGGGCGCTTGCCGGGGAGGGTAAAAAAATCGAGGTGGAAACCAGCAACCTGGCCGAGGTGGAGCAGGCGCTGGCCCTGTCCGCCGACATCATCATGCTGGATAATTTTGACCTTCCCGGGATGAAAAAGGCGGTCGCCCTGATCGCCGGGCGCGCGCTGGTGGAAGCCTCCGGCGGCGTCAACCTCGACAGCGTGCGGCCCATCGCCGAAACCGGCGTGGACATCATCTCCGTCGGGCGGCTGACCCACTCGGCCCCGGCGGCGGAACTGTCGATGGATATCTTTCCGGCATAAACCACCCGCGGCGTGGGCGGGACCGAATTGAAGGGGGTGGAGCGCAAGCCCGTTGGGCTTCGTCGGTTTCCGCTTACCCCCGACCTACGAACCCTTTTTTCGCAACACCAGGGCGATGCCGCCCAGTGTGAGGGTGGCTGAAACGGCAAGACGCCAGGTGATGGGTTCAGTCAGGAACCACACCCCGCCCAATGCGGCAATCACGGGCACCGAAAGTTGCACCGTGGCTGCCTGGGTGGCCGACAACCCGCGCAGCGCCGCGTACCATATTGCATATCCCACCCCCGAAGCGACACCGCCGGAAAGGACTGCGTAAACCACTCCTATTCCGTCCCATTTCAGACCCTCCCACCCCAGCAATGCCAAGCCGAACGCCAGGGCCACTGTACGCATAAAATTGGCGCTGGTTGCCGCCAGCGGATTATCTTCCCGCCTTCCCAACAGTGAATAGACACCCCAGGCCACGCCAGCCACGATCATAAGCGCCGCTCCGGCCAGAGGTGGGGCAGACAGGCCCGGCAACATCAGCAATACAATCCCGCTCAGTGCCAGCGCAAACCCCACCGACTGGAGCGGGCTCATTCGCTCCCCGAACCGGAATCCCCATGCGATCATCGTGACCTGAACCGCGCCAAACAGGAGCAGCGCCCCGGTTCCGGCAGGCAGGCTTACATAGGCAAAAGAGAAGGCCGCAGCGTAGACAAACAAGGAGACCGCCCCTGCCCAACTTCCACCGGAGACATGATTCCGACGGCGCAGAGCCAGGATGGCCCACAGCACGACAGCGCCCGCAACAAGGCGAATGATTGTGAAACCGGCCGGACTGATCGCGGCAGTCTTAAGCGCCAGCCGGCACAGCACCGAATTCGCTGCAAACGCCACCATGGCGGCCACGGTCAAAGAGATGAGCCGCAGTTTTCCATGTTCCGCTGAAAATGAGAGAACGGGTTGAATCATCACCGGGAAGCGTTCAAGCCCTGCCGTTTCATCTAACCGGACACCACCCCACCCACCACGTCATACGTGTGCGCTTCCGTAATCTTCACCCGCACGATCTCCCCCGGCTGTAACTCCCGGTCGTCGGTGTCGTTGATGTAGACCACGCCGTCCACCTCCGGGGCCTGGCTTTTCATGCGGCCTTCCAGCAGCAGGTCGGTTTCGCGGGACAGGCCGTCCACCAGCACGTCCACGGTTTTTCCCACCAGGGCCTCGTTTTTCTCCTGGGCGATGTCGGCGGCCAGCGCCATCAGCGCCTCACGGCGGTCCACCTTGGTGGCCATGGAAACGTTGTCCTCGAACCCGTGGGCGGTGGTGCCCTCCTCGTGGGAGTAGGTAAACACCCCTACCCGATCCAGCCGGGTATCCTGTAAAAACCGGTACAGGGTATCGAACTCCACCTCGCTCTCACCGGGGAAGCCGACGATAAAGCTGGAACGCAGCGCCACCCCCGGAATTTTTGCGCGAATCCGGTCGATCAATTCATACAGTCCCTCGGTGGTGCCCCGGCGGTTCATGCGCTTCAGCACCGAGGTGGCGGCGTGCTGTAACGGCAGGTCGATATACGGCACGCAGGCCGGGGTTTCGGCGATGGTGGTCAGCAGGTCGTCGGTGTAGTCGGTGGGGTAGGTGTACAACAGCCGCAGCCATGTGAGCCCGTCCACCGCCCCCACCTTGCGGATCAACTCCGCCAGCGACTTGTTTTGATAGATATCGACGCCGTAGTTGGTGGTGTCCTGGCTGATCAGGATCACCTCCCTCACACCGTCCGCCACCAGCCCCTTGACCTCCTCGACGATCTCCGCCATGGGGCGGCTGGCCAGGCCCCCGCGAAGCTGGGGGATGATGCAGAAGGAACACTGCTTGGAACAGCCCTCGGCGATCTTGACGTAGGCGGAGTGGCCGGGACCCACCCGCACCCGGCCCGCGCCCCCACCCAGTCCACCGGGGTCGCCGATCTGAATCAGGGGCGGCGCGTCCGGGGCCGCGCCGGTCAGTTTCGGCAGCAGGTCGGTCAGCCCGCCCTCCTCGCCGGTGCCGATCAAGGCGTCCAACTCCGGAATGCCCTCGGCCAGCTCCTTGCCGTAGCGCTGGGTCAGGCAGCCGGTGGCAATCAGTTTTTCGCAGTTGCCGTTCTTGAATTCAGCCATATCGAGGATGGCCTGCACCGACTCCTCCTTGGCGTCGTCAATGAACCCGCAGGTGTTGACGATGATCACCTCCGCCTCGGACGGGTCCGGAGTGAGTTCATAGCCCTCGGCCTTGAGGCGCCCCAGCATGGTTTCCGCGTCCACCTGATTCTTGGCGCAGCCCAGATTGACCATGCCGACTTTTTTTAACGGATTGCTCACGCTCCCTTACCTTCCAGCGGCTGCATCAATGCCTCGAAGCCGGCTTCATCCAGCACCGTGACGCCGAGTGTTTGCGCCTTGTCGAGCTTGCTGCCCGCCTTGTCTCCAGCCACCACGTAGTCGGTGGTTTTCGACACGGAGCCGGACGGAATCCCCCCCAGCTTTTTCACCCGCGCCTCAAAATCCGGACGCGGCGCGGACAAGGAGCCGGTAAAGACAAAGCGCCGTCCCGCCAGGGGCAGGTCGCCTGCGGGGGCATCCCGCTGCATGGACAACCCGGCCTCCGCCAGCCGCTCCACCAGCCTGACGTTGTGCCCGTCGGCAAAAAAGTCCGCCACGGAACGGGCCACGATCGGCCCCACGTCGTCAATCTGCGTGAGTGCCGGTTCATGCGCCCGCAGGAACGCCCGCAGGATTTTTAACTCCGCATCGTTGAACAGGGGGCCATCGCCCACGCCGCCCATGAGCTGCAGATCACCGTTGAGCTGCACCACCGGGCCGGGCCGCTCCATCCCCTTGGGCCAGCAGGCGGAGGATTCGGACAAAAGCACCACCAGCCGCTCCGGGTCGCCGCCCTTTTTGACCCCCTCCACCACCTCCGCCAGCAGCAGCAGGGGGCGGGCGGCGGCGGCGGCCTCTTGTAAACCCTTCATGGACGGAAAGGCGGCGCTGATCTGGTCCGCCGTGCGCGCCCCCACGTGGCGGATGCCGATGGCGAACAGCACCTCCTGAAAGGGGGTGGTATCCTGGCTCTTCTCGATGGCCGCCTTCAAATTCTCGGCGGATTTTTCCGCCATGCGCTCAAGCTGGGCCACCTGTGCAAAGTCGAGGCAGAACAGGTCGGCCACATCCTCCACCGGATGGTGAAACATGCCGTCCTTGCCCACCGCCACGTCTTCTGCGATGAACTGCGCCACCAACTCCCTGCCCAGGCCGTCGATGTCCATGGCGGTGCGGCCGGCGAAGTGCTCCAGCGCCTTGGCCAGTTGCGCCGGACAGGCGCGGTTGACGCAGTAAGCGGCGGCCTCACCCTCCTCCCGGGCGACGTTGCCGCCGCACTCGGGGCAGACGGCCGGCATGTGGAACGGGGTTGCATTGGCAGGCCGCTTGTCGGTCACCACCGCCACCACCTTGGGGATGATCTCTCCACCCTTTTCAATCCTTACCGTATCGCCGACCATGACCCCCAGACGGTGGATTTCGTCCTCATTGTGGAGGGAGGCGCGGGATACGGTGGTGCCCGCCAGGTGCACGGGCTTCAGATGCGCCACCGGGGTCAGCGCGCCGGTGCGGCCCACCTGCACCCGGATATCCTCCAGCACGGTTTCCGCCTGCTCCGCCGGGTACTTGTAGGCGATGGCCCAGCGCGGCGACTTGGCGGTGGCGCCGAGGTTTTTTTGCAGGTCGTAGCGGTCCACCTTCACCACCACCCCGTCGATGTCGTAAGGGAGAACGGCGCGCTTGTCCCGCCACGTCTCGCACACCGCAATCACGCCGTCGATGTGGTTGCAGGTTTCGGTCAGTTCACTTACCGGCAGGCCCAGCCTGGCCAGCGCCGCCAAGGTTTCGGAATGGGTCGGCCGCAGTGCGTCCCCCGCCATCCCGTGGATGACGATGGCAAGCCTACGGGCCGCCGTCACCCTGGAGTCGAGCTGGCGCAAGGTCCCCGCGGCGGCGTTTCTGGGATTGGCGAACAACTCATCACCCGCCGCCTCGCGCACCGCGTTCAAACGGACAAAGGCATCGTGGCTGAAGTACACCTCCCCCCTCAGTTCCAGTAACGGCGGTGCTCCCGCAAGCTTCAGCGGCAGGGAACGGATGGTGCGGACGTTGGCGGTGATGTCGTCCCCCACCCTGCCGTCCCCCCGGCTTGCGGCCTGCACCAGCACGCCGTTTTCATAGGTGAGGGCCACCGCCACCCCGTCGATTTTGGGCTCCACCACGTACCGGACCGCCTCGCCCCCCCGCCCTGCCTCGACCAGAAACCGGTGCACCCGCCCGTCGAAATCGCACAGTTCATCATAGGAATAGGTATTGCCCAGGCTCATCATCGGCACCCGGTGGGTGACCTGGACAAACCCTTCAAGCGGCTCCCCCCCCACCCGCCGGGTGGGGGATGTCGAAAAGTCCTCCTCCGGGTAGAGCGCCTCCCACCTCTCCAGTTGCCTTAATTTTGCGTCGAACTCCTGATCGGAAATCTCCGGGGCGGCGTCCGTATAGTAGAGCCGGTTATGCCGCTCCAACTCCGCCTGGAGCGCACGAATCTGGCCTATATCCGGGCGTTTATCGTCGTTTCCGGTTTCCGTCATCAAAATGCCTCCCCCCCGGAACCGGGCCAAAATGGAGCCAAAATGGGACTTATAAATAGGTTATCCACAGAGTTACCCACAAAAACAGAGGGAGTTGGGAAAAAAAAGTTATACAATTGGTCTTAAGGTTCCCTATGACCTGCCGATACGAGAACTGTCGTATCCCGGTGGCGGCGGAAGGATTCCGTTGCATAAACCCCCGGGAAATTCAGACCGTGTCATTTTTTTGAAACGGGAATCCATGGTTAGGGACACTGCCGACCACGTGAAGGTCCTGACGCTCGATATCGCCTCTTCCAGCCTGATGCAAATCAAGCCCATCGTCGTGGAGATGGGTCTTGAAATGCTGACGGCCGATGGTGTGACCGACGCCCTCAACCAGATTGAGCACCAACACCCGGACGTCCTCCTGCTGAACCTTGAACCCCAGGAGGGGGCGGGCTACAACATCATCGACCAGATGCAAAGCGCGGCCCAGGAGATCCCGGTGATCTTCCTCTCCAACTCGCCGGGGGAGGCGCCGGAGTTGGCCGGACGAACTACCGCAACGGTCACGCTGCCCATTGTACCGGACGACCTCAAGGAGGTCCTAGGCCGGATCACCACCCCGGTGCGCAGCGCACCACCCGTCACCTCCCGCGTGAGCACCGATGGAAGCGACGTGGGCACGGTGGCGGAACTGGGTGACTATGGCGACCTACTGTGCCACAGCTCCGGCATGCGCGACGTCATGAACATGGTCGAGCAGGTGGCGGCCACCAACATTACCGTGCTGGTGCGCGGCGAATCCGGAACCGGTAAGGAACTGATCGCGCGCACCCTGTACCAACGCTCCCTCAGAAGCGAAAAACCCTTCGTCAAGGTGCTGTGCGCGGCACTGCCGGAAGGGTTGCTCGAAAGCGAGCTGTTCGGTTACGAGCGCGGCGCCTTCACCGGCGCCCACAAGCGCAAGCCGGGAAAATTCGAGATCGCCCACAACGGCACCATTTTCCTCGACGAGATCGGCGAGGTGCCCATCACCCTTCAGTCCAAGCTGTTGCAGGTGTTGCAGGACGGTGAATTCGTCCGCCTGGGTGGCGAACAGGACGTACGGGTGGACACCCGTATCATCGCCGCCACCAACCGTTCCCTGGAAGAGATGGTCAAGCAGGGAACGTTCCGCGAGGATCTGTTCTACCGCCTGAATGTGGTCACCATCACCATCCCGCCCCTGCGGGATCGCCTGGAGGAGGTTCCGTTCCTCTGCGACCACTTCGTGAAAAAATTCAGCATGCAATACGAACGGGAATTCCCGGGCCTGTCCCAGGCCACCATGGACTACTTCATGTCCTACCCGTGGCCGGGCAATATCCGCGAGCTGGAAAACATGATCAAGCAGATCGTGGTGCTCGGCGACGAGCGTGCGGTATTGCAAAAGTTCGAGCAGTTCGGTGGCACCATGGGCCCGCCGACGGCCATCCCGGTGGCGGAGCCGGGCACGCCCGGCATGCCGGTGGATATGCCGCCGCCTTCCCAGGTGACGCCGCCGCCCCCGGTCGAACACCCGGTGGCACCGTCTCCGGAGGTTGCCCCTCCCCTGACCGCGGAGCCGTCGGCGGAACTGGTCGCCTCCATAGAACGCGGCATCGCCGAAGGCCACCTGCCGCTCAAGGAAATCGGCAAGCACGCCGCGAGCCTTGCCGAGCGCGAGGCCATCCTGCGGGTGCTCAACGTCACCCGCTGGAACCGCCGCAAGGCCGCCCAGATCCTCGACATCAGCTACAAGGCGCTGCTCTACAAAATCCGGGATTACGGGCTGAACACCGACTGATCCGGTAATTCTTTAAAAGACCAGCATGATAAGGCCCGTTTCGCCCCCTTTTCCGGTGAAACGGGCCTTGTTTATTTTTTGGGCATTTGTTCCATTCCACCCCTTAACTTTTGGCCCACCACCTCCGAAAAGACTGGGGAACGGCAACCCTTCCAGGGTCTTCCCCCCGAGACCTGGATCAATATAGAGAGGCTCCCCCCTGAGCGACCCCATGGAGCACCCCACTCTTACGACCGCAAAAAAGACCATCCTGATCGTCGACGACGAAGCCAGTGTGCGCGAGGTGCTCACTGACGTGCTGTCCGACGCCTACGATGTGGTTTCGGCCGACTCCGGCGACTCGGCACTGAGTCAGATTGCCAGCAACCAGCCCAGCATGGTCCTGCTTGACCTGATGATGCCGGGCAGGGACGGCATGGAAGTGCTCTCCGAGATTCGCGGCAACGACAATCATGTTCCGGTGGTGGTCCTGACCGCCACCACCAGTTACCAGACTGCGGTGGAGGCCATGAAACTGGGGGCCGCCGACTACCTGGCCAAGCCGTTTGAGGTCACCGAACTCCGGCATGTCATCGACCGCACCCTGTCCGCCCAGACCCTCTATAACGAGGTGTTGTACCACCGCTCCAACGAAAACAAGAAGCGTAACAACTGCACCATGGTGGGTGAGTCCCCCGCCATGCTGGAGGTGTTTCAGCGCATTCAGCAGGTGGCGGACACCCCGAGCACCGTGCTCATCACTGGCGAATCCGGCACCGGCAAGGAGTTGGTGGCCCGCGCCCTGCACGTTCACAGCGGGCGCGCCGACAAACCGTTTATCGCGATCAACTGCGCGGCCATTCCCGACAACCTGATCGAGGCCGAACTGTTCGGTCACGAAAAAGGCGCGTTCACCTCCGCCATCGGCAAGCGGGTCGGACACTTCGAACTGGCCGATTCGGGCACCCTGTTTCTGGACGAGTTGGGCGACCTGTCCCTGGCCACCCAGGCCAAGATCCTGCGGGTACTGCAGGAGCGCGAATTCATCCGGGTCGGCGGCTCCCGCCCGGTTCAGGTGGACGTCCGGCTCATCGCCGCCACCAACAAGGAACTGGAGACCGCGATCCGCGAAGGCACCTTCCGCGAGGACCTCTACTACCGGCTCAACGTGTTCCCCATCGAACTTCCGCCCCTAAGGGAACGGCCGGAGGATATCCTGCCAATCACCGAGCACTTTCTCGCCACCAAGGTACCCCCCGGGCAGAACCCCAAACGGCTTTCCCAGGAGGCCGCGGACCTGCTTTCCGCCTATCAGTGGCCGGGCAATATCCGCGAGATGGAAAACGTGGTCGAACAAATGATGATTCTGGTACAGGGCGATGTGATCAGCGTCGACCACCTGCCGGCCCACATCCGCAAGCAGTCGTCTGCGCCACGGCCCAGCGATCAGGTGCTTGGCGGCAACATGACGTTCGACACCGCGGTGGCCGATTTCGAAAAAGAGATCATCCTGCGGGCACTGGCCGAGACCGGTTACGTGCAGACCCGCGCCGCCAACATGCTGGGCATCACCCGCCGTATCCTCAAATACAAGATGGATCAGCTCGGCATTCCCGCCCGCCCCACCTTCAAAATCGACTGATCCTGAAACGGCGGACGCGATCCGCTTCGGTAAAACCCGGCGCGTTGTAGGGGAGGGAGGGGGACGATAACCCCGCGCGCCCGCGGCATCGGCGGTCTTACCGCGCCGATATCCCCTTTAATTGAATCGCCCGGATCCGCCGCCTAGGTGGCCGCCTGCACCTGATCCGGCAAATGCACGGTATGAGTGGGGAACGCCACCTCGGCGCCGTGATCTTCGATGATTTTGTGAATTCTGAGCAGCACGTCCTGCTTCACCGCGTGATACTCCGTCCACACCGTGGTGCGGGTGAAGGTGTATATGAAAAAGTCCACCGAGGACGTTGCAAACGCGTTGAAGTTGACCATCAGGGTCTGGCTGGTATCGATCTCCGGATGCTCCTGCAGCATGGCCTTCACGTCGGCGGTAATGACGTCCATTTTCTTCCAGTCGTCATAGCGGATGCCGACGGTTTCGTAAATGCGCCGGTGGGTCATGCGGGAGGGGTTCTCCACGCTGATGGAGGCAAACGTGGCGTTGGGAATGTAGAGCGGCCGCTTGTCGAAGGTACGGATGCGGGTCAACCGCCAGCCGATCTCCTCCACCGTGCCCTCAATCTGCCGGTCCGGTGAACGCACCCAGTCGCCCACGGAAAAAGGGCGGTCCAGGTAGAGCATCAAACCCCCGAAGAAATTGGCGAGCAGATCCTTGGCGGCGAAGCCCACGGCGATACCGCCGATGCCGCCAAAGGCAAGCACCCCACTGACGGAGTAACCCAGGGTCTGCAGGGCAACCAGCACCGAGGTAATCAGAATCGACAGCCGGACCAGGCGGCCGATGGCTTCCACCGAGGTGAGGTCGACCGGTTTGCCTTTCTGCTCACCCCGCAGTATCACGTTGCGCTGAACGCCGCCGACCGCCCGCACCAGAAACCAGGTGAGGGCGACGATCACACCCACATCGCGCACCGGCCCGACAGCGGCAAAAATGGGGGCGTCCGAAGCGTGCCTCACGATGTCGGCGGCAAACGAGATACCCACCACCCAGATCAGGAGCGACAGCGGCTTCGCCATCGCCTCCACCAAGGCGTCGTCCCACGGGTTGTCGGTGGTGGACAGACGAACGTGAATCCGCTGCACCACACGCTTCTGAATAAAGTCCACCACCAGCGAGGCGAACACCACCAGAAACGCCTGCGCCATCCAGGCCTCGGCCCCCCCCGCCTCCAGGGTCCGCATCAGCTGTTCAATCTGTTCGAGCATGGCCGGCTAAAGCGCTTCGTCCCCGACTTCACCAGTGCGAATACGAGTCACGTCAGTCAGATCGAGGGTAAAAATCTTGCCGTCGCCGATGCTCCCGGTACCGGCGCTGTTACGGATGGCGTCCACCGCCTGTCCGGCCATTTCATCCGTCACCGCCGTCATGATCTGCACCTTGGCGACGAAATCGACAAAATACTCGGCGCCACGGTACATCTCCTTGTGGCCCTTCTGTCGACCGTGTCCCTTCACCTCGCTGACGGTCATGCCGCTGACCCCCAACTCGCTCAGGGCGGCCTTGACGTCATCCAGCTTGAACGGCTTGATAATCGCGATAATCAGTTTCATTAAAATAACCCCTTCTTGCTATCCCGGGCAGGCCGGTACGGGACAAACGCGCTACGGTCCCTGGGTGGTTTCCGGATTGGCGCCGATGTTGTGAATCGAAAGGTCGGCGCCACGGTACTCATCCTCTTCGGAGAGGCGGATTCCCACCACGGCGGCCAGCAGCTTGTAGATCACAAAGCCGCCCACCAGTGCGATGCCGATACCGACCACGGTGCCGATCAACTGAGCCATCAGGTTCACGCCGCCCAGCCCGCCGAGCGACTCGAGCCCGAAAATACCACAGGCGATTCCGCCCCACGCTCCGGCCAGGCCATGCAGCGGCCAGACCCCAAGCACGTCGTCGATGCGGAGCTTCTCCTGGGTGAAGTGGAACATATAGACGAACAGCCCCCCGCCAATGGCACCGATCAGAATCGCTCCCAGCGGATGCACCAGATCGGAACCGGCGCAGATGGCCACCAGTCCCGCCAGGGCGCCGTTGTGGACAAAACCGGGGTCGGCCTTGCCCATCACCAGCGCCGCCAGCACGCCGCCCACCATGGCCATGAGGGAGTTCATCGCCACCAGCCCGCTGATGCCCTCGACCGATTGGGCGCTCATGACGTTAAAGCCGAACCAGCCGACAATCAGCATCCACGAACCAAGGGCCAGAAACGGGATGTTGGAAGGCGGAAAGGCGTGGGAAGCGCCGCCGGCGCCGTAGCGCCCCATGCGCGGCCCCAGAACGATCACCGCCGCCAGGGCGATCCAGCCGCCCATCGCATGCACCACCACGGAGCCGGCAAAGTCGTGGAAGCCGCTTCCCGTGGTCTCCTCCAGCCACCCCTGAAAACCCAGGTTGCCGTTCCAGGCCATGCCCTCGAACAAGGGGTAGACGATGGCCACGGTCAGCGCCGCAGCACACACCTGTGGCCAGAAACGGGCACGCTCGGCGATGCCGCCGGAGATGATGGCGGGAATGGCGGCGGCAAACGCCAGCAGGAAAAAGAACTTCACCAGGTCGTACCCCTGGTTGTCCCCCACCAGCACCGATGCCGGGGCAAAGAACCCCACGCCATAGGCCACCTGATAGCCGACCACCAGATAAACCACGGTGCAGACCGACCAGTCCGAGATGATCTTCACCAGGGCGTTGACCTGGTTCTTGTAGCGGACAGTGCCCACTTCGAGGAACGCAAACCCCCCGTGCATGGCCAGCACCATCACCGCGCCCAACATGAGGAACAGAACGTCCGCGCCATTTGCGAGGGCCGTCAGGTTTTCCATTGAAATCTCCCATCCAGGCCCATATGTGGACGCTCCCCCCCTGGTTCGGGTGTGCAACCTGGCCTGAATACGATGGTTGCGCGCCCGTCGTCCGCTTGACCCCTGGCCCCCTCGCTCCCTACACTGGCGTGTTTCGGGAGCGGGTCGTACAGCAGCCGTAAACGGCGGCGTATGGCACGATTTTGAAGCCGGGTTGCCGTGTTCGATCGGCGCGTAGTTTATTCGGGTTACCTGATAGGTCGCAAGGGGCCGTGAACGTCCTTCTGTTTGAACTGGCAATGACCGCCTACCTGGTGGTGGCAGTGCTGTTTGCCGTCTACCTGGCCGGTCGCCGGGAGATGCTGACCCGCGCCTGCCTCACCGGTACCGTGATCGGTTTTCTGTTCCACACCGCGGCCATCGGCAGCCAGTGGTTCCATACCGGCGGGTTTCCGGTCACCAACGCCTACGAGTCGGCCTCGTTCTTCTCGTGGATGCTGGTGCTGGTATTCCTGCTGTTCGACATCCGCCACAAAACCCACGTGCTGGGGGCTTTCGTGGTGCCGATCGCGTTTTTGTCGGTGTTCGCGGCGGCCCTGCTCAGGGACGGCGCCGAGCAGATCGACCCGAGCCTGCAGGGCTTCGGGCTGGCGCTCCACACCACCCTGGTGCTGGCGGGCTCGGTGGCCTTCTGCATCTCGTTCGCGGTGGGGATCATGTACCTGATCCAGATGCGGCTGCTCAAGAGCAAGAAGTTCAATAACCTCTACCACCGGCTGCCGCCTCTGGACGCCTGCGATCTCACCATCGGGCGCGGCATCCTGGTCGGTTTCCCGCTCATGACCCTGGGGCTGCTGGCCGGGGCCATCGGGTCCAAATTCGTCACCGGGTATTACTGGACCTGGACCCCGAAGCAGACCTTGTCATTCTTGATCTGGGCGTTCTACCTGACCATGGTGCTGGGCCGTTACTGGTTCGGCCTGCGGGCCCAGCGCGGCGCCTACCTGGCAGTGTTCGGATTCATCGGGGTGTTGTTGTCGTTCCTCGGACTCGACGTGATTCTGGGCGGCGACAGCCACTTTTAGAGGGGGCCCTCTCGTGAAGGACCGCACCACACCGTGAACCTGATCGTCGTCGGACTCTCTCACAAGACCGCCCCGGTCGAAGTGCGCGAGCAGTTGGCGTTCTCCGCCACCGCCCTGCCCGAGGTGTGCCGCCGCATCATCAACGGCAACGGTGTGACAGCGGAGGCGATGGTGCTGTCCACCTGCAACCGGGTGGAGGTCTATGCGGTGGCGTCCCGGGCGGCGGACGGCTTTTCCGCGATCTCCAAGTTCCTCGGCGACTGCACCGAGGGATTCAACGCCACCGATCTCGCACCACACCTGTACCACTACCCGGGAAACGACGCCATCGGCCACATGTTCCGGGTGGCCTCGTCCCTCGATTCCATGGTGCTGGGGGAACCTCAAATCCTGGGCCAGTTCAAGGACGCATATCAGGCCGCCCTTGATGCCAAGAGCACCGGCATGGTGCTCAACAAGGTCGCCAAAAAGGCCATCAGCGTGGCCAAGCGGGTGCGCACCGAAACCCGCATCGCGGAAAACGCCGTCTCCATCAGCTTCGCCGCGGTGGAACTGGCCAAAAAGGTGTTCTCCAACCTGGCCGGGCACAAGGTGATGCTGCTTGGCGCCGGGGAGATGGCGGAGCTTGCCCTGCGCCACCTGGTCAGCGCCGGAGCCTCCGAGGTGCTGGTCTCCACCCGCACCCTGGAAAACGCCGAACGCATCGCCAGAGAGATTGCCGGCAGGCAGGGCCGCGCGGTGCCGTTCTCCGACTTCCGGAACCACCTCAAGGATGTGGACATCGTCATCTGCTCCACCGGCGCCGATGACTACGTGCTGGGGCCGGAGGAAATGAGTCATGCGGTGCGCGCCAGAAAAAACCGGCCGGTGTTTCTGATCGACATCTCGGTGCCGCGTAACATCAACCCCGCGGTCGGCGACCTGCACGACGTCTATCTGTACGATGTGGACGACCTGCAACAGGTGGTGGACACCAACCTGGAAGAACGCATGGAGGAGGCCAAAAAGGCCCACCGCATCGTCAATCAGGAGGTGACCTCCACCGCCCGCTGGATGCGTTCCCTGGATGTGGTGCCCACCATCACCGCCCTGCGAAGCCACGCCGAGGCCATTGCCAGAAGCGAGGTGGAAAAAACCCTTTCCCGCCTCTCCCACCTGCCGGAACCGGATAAAAAAACCGTGGAAGGGCTGGCCAACGCCATCGTCGCCAAACTGTTGCACCACCCGATGACCAACCTGCGGCGGGAGGCCCAGGAGGAGACCGGCGGCGCCATCATCGAAAGCACCCGCAAGCTGTTCGACCTGACCCTGGAAGAGGAGCCGGCGGGTGCGTCCCCATCCGCATCCGATACCCGGCACCCTGACAAAGACTCCGATTCCCCGACCGACCCGGACCTCGAAAATTCGAACAGGAACTCGACGTGACCGCTTCTTTGCCCAACACGATCACCATCGCCACCCGTGGCAGCCAACTCGCCTTGTGGCAGGCCAACTGGGTTAAAAACAGGATCGCCTCCGCCTTTCCGGACACTGCGGTCGAACTCAATATCATCAAGACCACCGGCGACAAGATCACCGATGTACCCCTGGCCCAGGTGGGCGGCAAGGGGCTGTTCGTCAAGGAGATCGAGGAAGCCCTCCTGAATGGCAGCGCGGATATTGCGGTGCACTCCATGAAGGACGTGCCCGCCGAACTGCCCGAGGGTCTCGGCCTGGTCGCCATTCCCGAGCGCGAAGACCCCCGAGATGCGTTTATCTCCAATGACTACGACTGTCTGGCCGATCTGCCCCGGGGGGCCAAAATCGGCTCCAGTTCCCTGCGCCGTCACTGTCAGGTGGTGGCCTACCGCCCGGACCTGAAGGTGGAGGTGCTGCGCGGCAACGTCGACACCCGCCTGCGCAAGCTGGACGAAGGCATGTACGACGCCATTCTGCTGGCCGCCGCCGGAATCACCCGGCTGGGCTGGGCGGATCGGGTGAAGGAGTACCTGGACCCCGACCTGTGTCTGCCCGCCGTCGGTCAGGGCGCCCTTGGCATCGAGGCGCGCCTGGGGGACACCGCCCTCGAGCCGGTGCTCGACCTGTTCCGCGACCCGGACACCACCGTGGCGGTCACCGCCGAGCGCGCCTTTCTGCTGCGTCTGGAAGGCGGCTGTCAGGTACCCATCGGGGCGCTTGCCACGGTGTCGGGCAATACGGTCCGACTGACCGGCCTGGTGGCCGAGCTGGACGGCTCGCGGATCATCCGCAAACAGGCCGGCGCCGATGCCGCCGATGCCGATCGGCTGGGCCGGGAACTGGCCGACGCGGTGATCGCCGAGGGCGGTGGCGAAATCCTCGCGCGGGTCTATGGCGAAGCCCAGGAAAGCCCATGAGTGTCCCCACCGGTAAGGTTTTTCTGATCGGGGCCGGTCCCGGTGATCCGGGGCTGATCACGGTCAAGGGAAAAGACCGGCTCGAAGCCGCCGATGTGGTGGTCTACGACTATCTGGCAAATCCCGCCCTGCTGTCCGGGCTGCCCGACACGGTGGAGCGGATCTATGTGGGCAAACGCCACGGCGACCATCTTTTGAGCCAGGAAAAAATCAACGCCCTGCTGGTGGAGAGGGCCCGCGCCGGAAAAACCGTGGCGCGCCTCAAGGGCGGCGACCCGTTTATCTTCGGGCGCGGCGGGGAAGAGGCCCTGGCCCTCACCGCCGCCGAGGTGCCGTTCGAGGTGGTGCCCGGTGTCACCGCCGCCACCGCGGTGGCGGCCTACGCCGGGATTCCCCTCACCCACCGGGGCATGAACGCCACCGTCACCTTCGTCACCGGCAGCGAGGACCCGAGCCGGAACGACACCCTGATTCACTGGAACGATCTGGCCAAAACCGGCGGCACCCTGGTGTTTTTCATGGGCGTCAAAAGCCTGCCGGACATTGCCCGCCGCCTGGTGGCTGAAGGGCGTGCGCCGGACACTCCGGCGGCGGTGATCCAGTGGGGCACCCACCCGTGCCAGCGCACCGTCACCGGCACCGTGAGCAACATCGCCGAAAAAGTGTCCGAGGCGAATATCGTGCCCCCCGCCCTGATCGTGGTGGGTGACGTGGTGGCCATGCGGGAGTCGATCAACTGGTTCGAGACCCTGCCCCTGTTCGGTCGCCGGGTACTGGTCACCCGCGCCCGGGGACAGCAGGGCGCACTGGCTCAGGCCCTGTCCGAACTGGGGGCCGAGGTGGTGCAGGTGCCCACCCTCAAGTTCGTGCCGCCGGACGATCCGGCGCCACTGGACGAGGCCATCGATCACCTGACGAGCTACCACTGGCTGGTTCTTACCAGCGCAAACGGCGTACGCGCCTTTTTCGAACGGCTCGCCCACCACGGCAAGGACGCCCGGGCGCTGGCCGGCATTCAGGTGGCGACGGTGGGATCGGAAAGCGCGCGGGTGCTCGCACAGCACGGTGTCGAGGCCGACCTGGTGCCCGCTGACGCCCGCGCCGAAGGGCTGGCGGCGGCCCTCATCGAGCACGCCGTGCACGACCAGAAGGTCCTCGTCGTGCAGGCCCAGAAGGCCCGCCGGGTGCTGCCGCAGATGCTTGTCGCCCAAGGGGTTTCGGTGGACATGGCAGCGGCCTACAAGACCGTCTGTCCCGACCCGGATGAGATCGACCTGACACCGTTGATCGACGGCCCGCCGCCGGATTACGCCTGCTTCACCAGTTCATCCACCGTCACCAACCTCAGGACGTTGCTGGGGCCGGAGCGTTTTGCCGGGATTCTGTCCGGCAGCCGCATTGCGGTAATCGGCCCGGTCACCCGCGACACCTGCGACGAACTGGGACTCACTGTCCACATCACTTCAAAATCCCCTAGTGTGGAGGCCCTGGCCGCCGCCATCGCTGCCGACACACGCCAACAAAGGGAAACGTCATGAACCCGATGATCAGACCACGCCGCATGCGCCGGACCGAAACCCTGCGGCGCCTGGTGCGGGAAACCCGCGTCACCCCGGACGACCTCATCTATCCGCTGTTTGTGGTGGAGGGTGAGGGCGTACGCAACCCCATCGCCTCCATGCCCGGCATCGAACAACTCTCCATCGACAACCTGATCAAGGAGTGCGGCGCGGCCCATGCCCTCGGCATTCCGGGGGTGATCCTGTTCGGCATCCCGGACCACAAGGACAGCACCGGCACCGGCGCCTATGACGACAACGGCATCGTGCAACGGGCGGTGCGCGCGGTAAAAAGCGAACTCCCGGAGCTGGCCGTCATCACCGACGTCTGTCTGTGCGAATACACCGATCACGGCCACTGCGGCATCATCGAAGAAGGCGATGAGAGCGGCAACGTCGCCAACGACGCCACCGTGGAATTGTTGGTAAAAGAGGCCCTGTCCCACGCCCGCGCCGGCGCCGACATCGTCGCCCCGTCCGACATGATGGACGGCCGCGTGGCCGCCATCCGCGAGGGGCTGGACGACGCCGGATTCGATCAGCTGCCGATCATGTCCTACTCCAGCAAGTTTGCCAGCGGCTACTACGGGCCGTTCCGCGACGCCGCCGAGTCGGAACCCCGGTTCGGCGACCGGAGAAGCTACCAGATGGACCCGGCCAACGCCCGCGAGGCAGTGCGCGAAACCCTGCTGGACGTGGACGAGGGCGCCGACATGGTGATGGTCAAACCGGCCCTGCCGTACCTGGACATCATCCGCGACATCCGTGAATCGGTGGATCTGCCGCTGGCCGCCTACAACGTGTCCGGGGAGTACGCCATGATCAAGGCGGCGGTGGCGGCCGGATGGATCGACGGCGACCGGGTCATGCTGGAAACGCTGACCAGCATCAAGCGCGCCGGGGCCGACATGATTCTCACCTACTTCGCCAAGGATGCCGCCGCGCTTCTGGCGTAGCCGGAGCGCCCGCCCGATGCGTATCGTCCACGAACTGTCCGAGCTGCCCGCGGCGGAACACGGGCGGGTGCTCGCCATCGGCAACTTCGACGGCGTGCATCTGGGCCACCGCAAAGTGATCGAAAAGGCCGTGGCCCGCGCCGCCGAAACCGGTGCCGAAGCCACCATTCTGACCTTCGACCCGCACCCGACCCAACTCTTGCGGCCCGACCTGCCCCACGACATGCTCACCACCTTCGAGGACAAGGCGGAGCAGTTCGCCCGCCTGGGCATCGGCCTGACCGTCTGCCTGCACTTTACCGAGGCGTTCGCCCACCACACCCCGGGCCACTTCGTCAAAACCGTGCTGGTGCCCATGGGCGCGAAAGAGGTGTTTGTCGGGGCCAATTACAAGTTCGGCCGCCACCGTTCCGGCGATGTGACCACCCTGACCGAACTGGGGGCGCGCTACGGCTTTACCGTGCATCCTCAGGAGGTGTTCACCCGGGACGGCATACGGGTCAGCAGTTCGCTCATCCGCGCCGCCCTGCACAAGGGTGACGTGGCTCGCGCCAACAGCCTGTTGGCGCACCCCTACTGCATCAAGGGCAAGGTGGTGAAAGGTCAGGCGCGGGGCCGTGAACTGGGCTTTCCCACCGCCAACCTGGACATCCCCGAGGAGTTGGTGCCGGAGAACGGCGTGTATGCCGCGCGGGTCGCGGTATGGGACCCGGAGATGCCCCCCGACAGCACCCCCGACGCCTTCGACGCGGTGGTCTATATCGGCACCCGCCCCACCTTCCTCGAAAGCAACCGGCTGATTGAGGTGCACGTGCTGGATACCCACCGGGAGCTGTACGGCCACCGTATCCGTATCGATTTCGCCGACCGGGTGCGCCCCGAAATGACCTTCGACAACCCCGACCAGCTTACCGTCCAGATTAAAAAAGACGTGGAGCGCGCCCGCCAGATTCTGAAGCCGGGAACCCCGGAATCATGACCGGGGAAACGCTGATCACACGTCTGCGCCGCGCCATCACCGAGCGTGCTCTGGCGGCCCCCGGCGACACCGTGCTGGTGGCGGTCAGCGGCGGGGTGGACTCCACTGTACTGCTGCACGCCCTCACCCGGCTCGCCCCGGAATTGGGACTGACGCTCCACGCCGCCCACCTGAACCATGCCCTGAGGGGAGCTGAATCCGACGCCGATCAGGATTTTGTCATCAAGACGTGTGCTCGCCTCGGGGTGCCGTGCAGCGCGGAAAAACGCCGCGTCGACCGCCGCCCGGACGAGTCCCCCCAGGAGGCCGCACGCCGGGTGCGCTACGCTTTTCTGAATGAAGTGGCGGACCGTATCGGCGCCGCCCGCATCGCCACCGGCCACCATGCCGACGACCTGGCGGAAACCGTCGTGATGCGGCTGATCTCGGGCGCTGGCAGCCGGGGGCTTTCCGGGCTGGCGCAGGACGATGGCTTCCGCATCCGCCCCATGCTGGACCAAAAAAAATCCGACATCGTCGCCTGGGCGAACGACAACCACATTGCCCACCGGGAGGATGCCTCCAACGCCGATGCGCGCTACCTGAGAAACCGAATCCGCCAACGGGTAATGCCCGAACTGGCCGAAATCAATCCCGGCATCGCCGGTACCCTGTCCCGTACTGCGCACCTGCTGGCGGAGGAAGACGGCTACCTTGACATGCAGGCCCGGGCCGCCTACGGCAAGGTCGCAGGCGGCGAACACGGAGGGCAGCTTCTGGATCGGACACGGCTGTGCGCCCTGCACCCGGCCCTGGCCCGGCGGGTGGTGCACGCCGCCCTCACCGACCTCTTGCCTGGTGATATTGCCCTGGCCCACGTGGAAGCGGTCACCGGCCTGATCAGCGCGGTCTCCGGCACCGGTGTGGACCTGCCCGGCGGGGTGCGCGCCGAGGTGGTGTACAACGTCATCGAGATCACCCCGCAGACTGCCGCCACACCGGACGCCGCAGAGGCGCCGCTGGTCGTGCAAGTACCGGGAAAAACCGCCGTGACCTGGGCCGGGTTCACCCTGGAGGCGGCCTACCGGGAGCCGGATAACACTCCCGGATGGGTCTATTTCGACCCGGACACGTTTACCACCCCCCTCTCGATCCGGCGGCGAATGTCCGGTGACCGTTTCTGTCCCGCCGGAATGGACGGCCACGCCAAAAAGCTGAAAAATTTTCTGATCGACCGCAAGGTGCCGCGCCGGGAACGGGAACTCACCCCGCTGTTAACCTCCCCGGAAGGGGTCATGTGGGTGGTCGGGTTGCGACAGGACGACCGCTTTGTGGTAAAAGAAAAAAAAGGAGAAGCGGGGTGCGGGATCCCACTCGCCTTTCGTATTCACACCAACCCGACATGCTGAACCTGTAAGGAGGACGTCCTGGTGGAGCGCCATTTTGGCAAGGCCCTGATCGATACCCCAACCCTGGCAGACCGCATCGCCGCGCTCGGCCGGCAAATCAGCAAGGATTACCAGGGCAAGGAGCTCCTCGTCATCGGCGTGTTGAAGGGCGCATGCCTGTTCTACGCCGACCTGATCCGTAAAATTCAGGTGCCCGTCACCCTGGACTTCATTCAGGCCAAGTCGTACAAAGGCCGCACCAGCAGCGGCGAGGTGCGGCTGTTGTCGGACCCGGAATACGCCGATCGTCTGGCTGACCGCCACGTGCTGGTGGTGGAGGATATCGTCGACTCGGGGGTCACGGTGCAATACCTGCGCAAGGCGCTGCTCGCCGGAAAACCGGCGTCGATCGCCATCTGCACCCTGCTCGACAAGCCCGCCCGGCGGCGCATTCCGGTACCGGTGGAGTACGTCGGCTTCACCATACCGGACGTGTTTGTCGTGGGTTACGGCCTCGATCACGACGAAAGCTACAGAAACCTCCCCTATATTGCGGCGCTGGATAATATCGAAGGCGGTTAACCCGCCGGGTTCGTTGCATTGAGCGCAACGAACGGCTGTGATACGATCAAATCTCCCTTAATTTCGGCGCTTCCGGCAAAAAAATGGCACAAGACGGGCAGATGAATCCAAAACATAAGAATCTGGCCCTGTGGATTGTCATCGGGCTGTTCATGATCCTCGTGATCAACCTGTTCAACGTGCCCACCAATCCCCTGGAACAGGAGATGGTGTTCTCCGACTTCATGAGTTCCCTGGAGCAGGGTGAAGTCAGCGAAGTCACCATCAAGGAAAACTCCCTCTCCGGCCGCATGAAGGACGGCACCCAGTTCCGCAGTTATGCGCCCAACGACCCCGAGTTGATCAGCAAGCTGCGTGACCAGGAGGTCCGCATCACCGTACGGCCGGCGGACAAGAGTCCGTGGTACGTCACCTTCCTTCTGTCCTGGGGGCCGATGCTGCTGATCATCGCCCTGTGGATTTTCTTCATCCGGCAGATGCAGTCCGGCGGCAACCGGGCCATGAGCTTCGGCAAGAGCCGCGCCCAGGTGCTCTCCGAAGAGAAGAAAAAAATCACCTTCGCCGACGTCGCTGGCGTGGACGAGGCCAAGGTGGAAGTGCAGGAGATCGTCGAGTTTTTAAAAGACCCGCCCAAGTTCCAGAAACTGGGGGGGCGTATCCCCAAGGGGGTGCTGGTGGTGGGACCTCCCGGCACCGGTAAGACCCTGCTTGCCAAGGCCATCGCCGGTGAGGCCGGGGTGCCGTTTATGTCGATCAGCGGCTCCGACTTTGTGGAGATGTTCGTCGGCGTCGGCGCAAGCCGCGTGCGCGACCTGTTCGAGCAGGGACGCAAAAACGCCCCGTGCATCATCTTCATCGACGAGATCGACGCCGTCGGCCGCCTGCGCGGCGCGGGGCTCGGCGGTGGTCACGACGAGCGCGAGCAGACCCTGAACCAGTTGCTGGTGGAGATGGACGGCTTCGACACCGCCGAGGGCGTGATTCTGGTGGCCGCCACCAACCGCCCGGACGTGCTCGACCCGGCGCTGCTTCGCCCCGGCCGTTTCGACCGTCAGGTCCATGTGGGCCGTCCCGACATCAAGGGCCGCAAAGAAATCCTTATGGTGCATGTCAAAAAGGTACCACTGGCCAGCGAGGTGGACCTGGACGTGATCGCCCGCGGCACTCCGGGATTTGCCGGCGCCGACCTGGAAAATCTGGTCAACGAAGCCGCCCTGCTTGCCGCCCGGCGCAGCAAGTCCCAGGTGGAGATGGACGACTTCGAGGAAGCCAAGGACAAGATCATCATGGGGGTCGAGCGCAAGAGCGCCGTGATGAGTGACGAAGAGAAGAGAAACACCGCCTACCATGAGGCAGGCCACGCCCTCGTCGCATGGCTTCTACCGGGCACCGACCCGGTACACAAGGTCACCGTGATCCCCCGTGGTCAGGCCCTGGGCGTCACCATGCAGCTCCCCACCGAGGACCGGCACTCCTACTACAAGGACTACCTGCTCAATACCCTGGCCATTCTCATGGGCGGGCGCATCGCCGAAGAAGAATTCATCGGCCGGATCTCCACCGGCGCCAGTAACGACATTGAGCGCGCCACCGATATGGCCCGTAAGATGGTCACCCAGTGGGGCATGAGCGAAAAAATGGGGCCGCTTGCCTACGGCCAGGCCCAGGAGGAGATATTCCTCGGACGGGAAATCTCCCAGCACCGGGACTACAGTGAGTCCACCGCGGTGGAAATCGACAAGGAGGTCAAGGACCTTGTCACCGGCAACTACGAGCGCGCCAAGCAACTGATCCGGGAAAACAAGGACTCGCTCATCGCCATCGCCGAGGCCCTGATCGAGCGTGAGACTCTGGACGCCAAGGATCTGGACGACATTCTCGGGAAAAAAGGGCCGGAGCCGCTCCCCGCCTGACCCTCTTATGACCAGCCATGCGATCCGTCAGGCGGGATATGCCGCCCGGCCCACGGGGTTTCGGTAGGCATGGCCGCCGTCGGTCGCGGCACATCCTGGGCAGACCTGCTACCCGCGGGACGCACCGCGATTATGGCGGTGGTCAACGTCACCCCCGACTCGTTTTCGGATGGCGGCCGTTACCTGGAACCCGCCGACGCCATCACCCACGCCAAAGCCCTGGCCGCCGCCGGGGCCGATATTCTTGATATCGGCGCCGAGTCCACAAGGCCGGGCGCGCCGCCGGTGTCCGAAGACGACGAGACCGCCCGCATCGTGCCGGTCATTCGCGGCATCCGCGCCGCCGGCATCAAAACCCCCATCTCCATCGATACCACCAAGGCAGCGGTGGCCAGAGCCGCCGTGGCCGAGGGCGCGGATGCGGTCAACGACATCTCGGCCCTGGGTCTCGACCCGGATATGGCCACCACCTGCGCCGACCTTAACGTGCCGGTGGTGCTGATGCACATGCAGGGCACACCTTCCACCATGCAGGACAACCCGGTTTACGGCAACGTGGTGGGGGAGGTGTCGGCGCACCTCTCCGAACGGGTGCGGGTCGCCCTCGACGCCGGTATCCGGCGGAACGCCATTGCCCTGGACCCCGGTATCGGCTTCGGCAAAACCACCCGCCACAACCTGCTTCTTTTGAAAGGGCTGCCGCGCCTCGCCGAGCTTGGTTTTCCGCTACTAGTGGGAAGCAGCCGCAAATCGTTTATCGGTCAGGTGCTGGGCATCCGGCCCGCCACCGAGCGGGAGTGGGGCACCGCCGCCACCGTGGCCTGGGCGGTCGCCCACGGCGCCGGCCTGGTGCGGGTTCACGCCGCCGATGAAATGGGCCAGGTGGTCCGCATGACGGAGGCCATCCGGAACCCCTCATGATCCAAACCCTGCTGGAGTTCCGCTTTCCCCAGGATCTGATCGACATCCTGTTGGTGTCGTTCATCTTCTACCGTATCCTGCTGATCATTCGCGGCACCCGTGCGCTGCAGATGGTGTTCGGTCTGGGCCTGATTCTGGTGGTGCTGGTGCTCGCCAAACAGCTCGGCCTGTTCACCCTGGACTGGATCGTCACCAGCTTCTGGAGCCAGATCGTGCTGGCGCTGATCATCCTGTTTGCGCCGGAGATTCGCCGCGCCCTCGCCCAGTTCGGCAGAAACCCGTTCACCCGCATAATCACCGGGGTGGAGGCGTCCCGCTCCATCGACGAGGTGGTGCGCGCCGCCGTGGCCATGTCCGGCAACCGCACCGGGGGCATTCTGGTGATGGAACGGGAAACCGCCCTCGCCGACATCATCGAGGTGGGCACCCGGCTTGATGCGGTGGTGTCGAAGGATTTGCTCTTGGCCATCTTCAACCCGGCATCGCCGGTCCATGACGGCGCCGCCATCATGCATCGGGGACGGATTCTGGCGGCGGGCTGCTTCCTGCCTTTGGCCCTGCGGGTCAAAGACCCCTCCCTGGGCACCCGTCACCGGGCCGCCATCGGCCTGACCGAGGAGACCGACGCGGTTGCGCTGGTGGTTTCCGAGGAGACCGGCCGGATTGGCCTTGCGGTGGGCGGGCATATTCACCAGGGTCTGGACGGCGGTTCCCTGAGAAAGGAACTGACGTCGCTGTTCCCCCGCCCCACCCCCGGTGAAAACTCCGGGCTGTGGACCTCCCGCTGGCGCACCCGTTCTCCCGGCGGCGAGGAGCTTCAATGATCCCCCGCCGTCTCCAACTCGCCCTTCGACGCAACATGGGCCTCAAGGTTTTGAGCGTTGGGCTGGCCCTGTGTGTCTGGATCTACGTCAACAGCCAGGGGCAGGAAACCTTCAATTTCGCGGTACCGATTGAGCCCGTGGGCCTGCCCGAAGACATGGTCCTGACCCATATCAGCGAAACCTCCGCCGACGTGCGTTTGACCGGTCGCGAGTCCGACCTTTCACCGATCACCATCCGCCACATCCATGCCTATCTGGACCTTTCCCACGTCCAGGAGGGTGAACAGTGGATTGCCCTGGGAGTCGACGACGTGTCCATCTCCCGCCCGGTGGAGGTGGCCCAGATCATGCCCAGGCAGGTCCGGGTGCGGATCGAACCCCGCGTTACCCGCACCCTCAAGGTGGTGGCGGACGTGGTGGGCAGCCCGCCGGAGGGGATCGATATCGCCCGGATTACGGTGGAGCCCGCTGAAGTGACCGCCAGCGGCGGCGCCAAGGCGCTCCGGGGGCTCTCCCGAATACGCACGCAACCCATTGATTTATCAGAGATTGTTTCCTCGATCCGGCGGGAAACCCGCCTCGACCTGGGGGGGCGGGATCTGGAGATTAAGGACGGATCTAGTGTATATGTTACGATTAATGTTCAAACACCCGACAAAAACTGACAGGGAGACCTCTATTTCGCCGTGAGAAAACTGTTCGGGACAGACGGAATTCGAGGCACCGCCAACATCGACCCGATGACCAGTGAGATGGCCCTCAAGCTGGGACGCGCCGTGGCACACCTGTTCAAGAACGGGGAAGGCCGCCACAAGATCGTCATCGGCAAGGACACCCGTCTGTCCGGCTACATGATCGAAACCGCCCTCACCAGCGGTATCTGCTCCATGGGGGTGGACGTGAACCTGGTGGGACCGATGCCGACCCCGGCCATTTCGGTCATCACCAAATCCCTCCGGGCGGACGCCGGGGTGGTGATCTCCGCCAGCCACAATTCCTATGAAGACAACGGCATCAAGTTTTTCAGCCGGGACGGCCTCAAGCTGCCGGACGAGATGGAGCGGGAGATCGAACGGCTGATCTCCTCCGGCGAGATCGACACCATCCGCCCAACCGCCACCGACATCGGCAAATCCACCATCATCGAGGACGCCAGAGGGCGCTACGTGGAGTATGTCAAGGCAAGCCTGCCCAAGGGCTTCGACCTGTCCGGCCTCAAGGTGGTGGTGGACTGCGCCCACGGTGCCGCCTACAAGGTGTCTCCCATGGTGTTTCGCGAACTGGGGGCGGAGGTCATCCCCCTCGGCATCGAGCCGGACGGCACCAACATCAACGCCAACTGCGGCAGCCTTTACCCGGAGGCCATGCAACGGGCGGTGATCGAGCACGGCGCGCACCTTGGCATCGCCCACGACGGCGATGCCGACCGGGTACTGTTCTCCGACGAGGCGGGCAACCTGGTGAACGGCGATCAGGTCATGGGGCTGTGCGCGGTGGAGCTGAAAAAAGACGGCAACCTTGCCCGCGACACCCTGGTCACCACGGTAATGAGTAACCTGGGGCTGGAGCTCGCCATGCGCGAGCACGGCATCACGATGCTCCGCACCCAGGTGGGCGACCGTTACGTGCTGGAGGAGATGCTGGCCAACGGCTACAATTTCGGCGGCGAGCAGTCCGGCCACATCATTTTCCTCGACCACAACGTCACCGGAGACGGGCTGATTACCGCGCTGCAAGTGGCCTACTTCATGCGCCGGGAGCAGAAGCCCCTGTCGGAGATGGCGGCGGTCATGACCTCGCTGCCCCAGGTTCTCCTTGGCGGCCGCGTGGACCACCGCATCGACCTTGAGACCACCCCGGAGGTGGTCAACCTGCGCCAGCAGATCGAAAAAGAGCTGGGGGATGCCGGTCGTATGGTATTGCGTTACTCGGGCACCGAACCGTTGGTGCGGGTCATGCTGGAGGGGACGGACCAGGACCGGATCGAGCACCTTGCCCGGCAGATGCTCGATACGATTCTGGAAAAGGCCGGGGAGGTCGTCGAGGCATGAAGCCCTTTGCCGCCATCGGTCTGCTCGGAACCCTGCTGTTCGCCGCTGCCGCCTCCGCCCAGTCGCCCTACGACGGGGTGCTCGGCACCACACACAATTTTCTCGGCAGCACCCTGCCCCAGGAGGTCTGCCTCGGCTGCCATATCCCACCCGCAAATGTCGATCCCAACCAACTCGTCGCCGACCCGCTGTGGGGCGGTGGCGGCCTTGGTGTCTTCCTGGTGGGAAGCACCGACACCGAGTTCCCGGACACCTCTCAGGCCTGCCTCTCCTGCCACGATGGCGTCACCGCCACCGCCGTGCATCAGGACACCGGCGTGACCACCGAGCGGGGCGGATCGCGGGTGAGGAACCACCCGATCCAGATCACCTATCCGCGCGCCACCAACGGCACCTTTGTGGTCAGTACGCCGCTGCCCCAGAATACCCAGTTTTTTACCGTGCCCGACATCGCCGCCGGGACGCTGGTGCTGCCCACCGGGTCGCTCTCCACCTATCAGCCCCTGAACGACCCGAACGCCACTGAAGAGCAACTCACCTTCCGGTTGATCCGCACCCGAAACGGCGAGGTTCACTGCGAAAGCTGCCACAACCCCCACAGCGACCTCACCCCGCCCTATCTCCGGGCCCTGGGCGAGAACCTCTGCCTGGTCTGTCACGACAAGTAGGTTCGGGTGCGGGGGGGCCGCACATATGAATAACGCTTGTCGCAAGCCACCGTCAGGCAGGACACCCCGTGCAAAGTAATTTCCGCATCGTCGCCACCTTTCGCCAACCCGCGGAGGCGGAAGCGGCCATCGGTCTGCTGCAGGCGGCGGGCATCGAGGTCATCCGCTGCAATAACAGCCTTTTCTCGCGCCTGTTGGGGTTTCTCAACCTGGGGGGAAATGCCGGCGTGGCGGTGCCGGTGTCCGACCACGCCCATGCGGAACAGCTGCTGCGCGACCTGCGCATCCAACGGGGTTGTGGCTCCGGCTGCGGAACCTCGGGCCATACGGGCGACGACCTCTCCGACCTGGCCATGGCGGGCTACAAGGCCCACAAACAGGGCGCGCTGGATGCCGTACCGGAACCGGTTAAAACAAGGCGGGTGACCGCCCCCGCGGCGCTTCAGGCCACCCCCTCCCCCGACGCCGCCTTTGATGCGGTAAGAGCCGATGTGGTGCGGACCGTGAGCGCCTCCCTGCCGAACACCGACATGAAGGACATTCTCGAGCATCAGGGGTGGCTGTCCTACTCCGAACTGAAAGCCCTTCTGGATGATCCGAACGGGCTTTCCACCCAGGGCCGGATGGTCTGTGAACTGCTCATCAGCGAGGCCAACCGCCGTATTGGCACGGGGTGAACAAAAGGGGAATTTCCACTCACTGGTGATCCCTCCCCGCATCTGATACCGTCCCCCTCGGGTGCATTAATCCGAGGGGGAATGCGGCACCATATTTTTCTGACCCTGTCCGTCACCCTGATCCTGGGCCTGGCCCTGTCGGAGGCGTTCGCCTTCTTCCCGCTGACGGTGACCCTCACGTTATTCGGCCTGGCCTTCTGCTGGCGCGGCGGCGGGCGTCTGTCCCACCTGCTCTACGGGCTTTTACTCATTTCCGTGCTGTATGGCCAGTACCGCTACTGGCATGTGGCGGAGGACGACGTGGTGCATTTCACCGGGCAGGAGGTGACCCTCACCGCCACCGTCGCCACCCCGCCCCACCGGGAAGGCGGCACCCTGCGCTTTGAGGCAATGGCCCGGCAGGTGGTAACGGACGGACGCGCAGTCCCCGCCAGTGGTCGGATACGGGTCTCCCGTTATCTGAAATACGACCCCGCCGACCTTGCTTACGGCGACACCTTCACCGCCACCGTCACCCTGAAGCCGATCACCTCCCTGGCCAATCCGGGGGGCTTCGACTGGGCCGCCTATCAATGGCGAAAGGGGATCCGCACCCACACCTCCATCAGCCACCGGACGGCGCTTGCCATCACCCGGTCAGCCAGCCTCATGGGTGTCGTGCACGACTGGCGGCGGCGCATGCAGCAACTGGCCCGAAACGCCCTGACGGAAGACGCGGCGGCGTTCGCTACGGCCCTTGCCGCGGGGGATGCCCGTGGCATCTCCGAGGAACTGCGGCAGACCTTTCAGGCGGCGGGGCTGGCCCATGTGCTGGCGGTTTCCGGCACCCACCTGGGACTGGTGGCCGGGGTGGTGTTCCTGCTCATCCAGTGGGCGGTACGGCGGCTGCCGTATGGGATACTGCTGCGGCTCACCCGCCACCTCACCCCGCGTCAGGCGGCGGCGCTGGCGGCGCTGGTCACGGTCATCGGCTACGCCCTGCTGGCCGGGGGCCGCACCCCCACCTTAAGGGCGTTGGTCATGGTGGCGCTGGTCATGGGGGCGCTTTTGCTGCGGCGGCAGGCCCACGGCCTCACCGGGCTGGGGGTGGCGGCGGTTCTGATTCTGCTGGTCGATCCACGGGCCATCGGGCAGGCATCTTTTCAATTATCGTTCGCGGCGGTGACGGCGATCCTGCTGGCCCTGATGCGGCTCAACCGCCCAGAGCCGGCGGATACGGATACGATCCCGACCGACATGCTGGCGCCGGAGCCGCCGCCTCCCACCTTCACGGCCCGCTGCCTGCGCGCGCTGACCACCAGCGCCGTGGTGACCCTGGCGGCGGGACTGGCCACCGCACCCCTGGTGGCGTGGCACTTCGGCCAGATCGCCTGGCCCGGGTTCGTCGCCAATCTGTTGCTGTTGCCATTGTTGGGATTTGTGGTGTTACCGCTGGTGCTCTTCTGCATGGTGCTGGCCCCGGCCTTCGGCGAACTGCCGCTGGCGGGGCTGATGCAAACCCTGCTGGACGGTTTTTTGTCCGCCTGCGGGGCCTTCGCGGCGCTTCCCGGTGCGCTCTCCCACGTTCCGGCGCCCCCACTTCCGGTGCTTGTGGCCAGCTACGGGGTGGCGCTTTTAATACTTACCGGCCACCGACATCTGAGCCGCGCCACCCAGACCACCGGCGGCGTGGTGGTGGCGCTTGCCTGGCTCGTCGCCCTGCACCCGGCACCGGCCACCGGCACCCTGCGGGTGGCGATGCTGGACGTGGGGCAGGGGGACGGCGCGGTGGTCACCGGCCCGGACGGTTCCGCCCTGGTGATCGACGGCGGTACCCGCTGGGGGCGCTTCGACACCGGACGCCTCGCCCTCGACCCGTACCTGACGGCAAACGGCGTGCGCCGGCTCAGCCTGCTGGCCTCCCATCCCCAACAGGACCACCAGGGCGGTCTCACCCACCTGGTTTCCCGCTTCCATCCGGAGCGGGTTTACAGTAACGGCGACAGCCGTCCCGACAGCCGGTTTCTGGAAGCGTTCAACGATGCCGCCAAAAACGCCGGCGTCTCCCCGGTGCGGCTGTGGGCGGGCACGCCGTTCGCCCCGCTTCCCGGCATCGACAGCGACGTACTGCACCCACCGCCGGGACCCGCACGCGCCACCGCACGCGCCGACAACAACCGTTCCCTGGTGGTGCGTATCCGCCACGGCCGCCACTCCTTTCTGTTCGCCGGAGACATCGAAAAAGACGCCGAAGCCATGCTGGCGGCCTCCGGTCGGGATCT
Source organism: Leptospirillia bacterium (assembly GCA_046754085.1). Lineage (GTDB taxonomy): Bacteria > Nitrospirota > JACRHL01 > JACRHL01 > JACRHL01 > JBHHVE01. The sequence goes on along the minus strand of JBHHVE010000010.1, from coordinate 43,337 downwards.
GACCGCCACCGTGCTCAAGGTGCCCCATCACGGTTCCGCCAGTTCCAGCAGCGCTCATTTCGTGGAACGGGTGGCGCCCAGGCTGGCGGTGATTTCCGCCGGCAACGGCAACCGTTACGGGCACCCCAGCCCGAAGGTGGTGCGCAGGTACCGGGAGCGGAACGTACCGATACTCTCCACCGCCAGTGTCGGGGCCATCCTGATGGAGACCGACGGCCACACCCTGAAGGTGGCCAGCCAGCGGCTGCTGCATCCGGAGCGGGTCGCGCCGTGGTCCGCTGCACCGTGGTCCGGCGAATACCTGAACGCCCTGCGCCTGTTCGCCCCAAGGCGGCTGTGGAGGGAGGTGGAATCGTAACTCCGGAACACCGGGGTGCAATAATCACCTGCCGGGCACCCGCCCGGAAACGGGGAAAAATTTGGAGGAATCCTTCTGGTACAATACGGCGCTATGCGCGGAACACTGAATGCCCCGCCCCCGTAAGGTTTATTTCGATCCTGGCCCCGTGAGTTCCCACAGACATTCAGACGACCCGTCGTCATCTCTGGCGGTACGGGTTACTGCGTTCTTCTTCGGCGTGCTGTTGAAGGTGCTGCGGTTCACGCCGTGGAAACTGCGTCGCGCCATTTCCCGGCAGATCGGCAACTACGCCGCCCGCCGTCACATGAACCGTCAGATGGCGGCGCGCGCCAACCTGGACCTGGCCTTTGGCAACAGTAAAAGCTTCGAGGAGAAGGAGAGGATCGCCCTGGAGAGCTTCCGCAATTTTGCCGGCTGCATGGTGGATGCGGTCTCCATGATCCCGTCCCTGACCAAAGACAACTGGACCCGCTACGTCCGGGTGCCGGAGGAGGACCTGATCCGTACCCGTGAGTACCTTGCGCGGGGCAAGGGCGTCATCCTCATGTTCTCCCACTACGGCAACTGGGAACTGATGGGTGCATGCCTGCCGTTCATGGATCTGCGTCAGGTCCACGTGGTGGCCAAAAGGCAGTCGCCCTGGGCCAACCCGTTTCTGGAGCGCTTCCGCTCCGGCACCGGCAATAAGGTGGTCTACAAGGAAGGCGCCATCCGTAAGTGCCTGTCGGCCTTGAAGCGCGGCGAACTGGTGGGGTTCGCCATCGACCAGAACTTTTCCCAGGGGGTATTCGTGCCGTTCTTCGGGGTGGAGGCGGGCACTTCCGATACCCTGGCGGCCCTGGCCCGTACCAGCGGTGCGGCCATCGTGCCCCTGGTCTGCACCCCCAACGGCGACGGCACCTACAGCGGCCGTCTGATGCCCGAGGTGGAAACCAAAACAACCGACGACAAACAGGCCGACATTCACGACATCACACGCCGCTGCCTGGCCCATCTGGAGGGCATTATTCGCGAGCGGCCGGAACTGTGGCTGTGGAGCCACAAGCGGTGGAAGTCGCGCCCGCCGCATGAAGAACCCAAACGGGACATTTATTCGTCCCCGCTCAAATCAGAACGCGCAGGAGATGCACCATGACCCCGACCCTGTACTGGCAAGACGGCGTCTGTCAGATGCTCGACCAGACCCGGTTGCCAACCGAGGTAATCTACAATCCCTGCGCCGACGCCGAGACCGTGGCCCGAGGCATCAAGGATTTGTGGGTGCGCGGCGCTCCGGCCATCGGTGTGGCCGCCGCCATGGGGATGGCCCTGGGGGCACGGGACCTCCCCGAAGACAATTTTGAAACCTTCATGGACGGTCTCACAAAAGTCGGCGACATGCTCATCTCCCAGCGCCCCACGGCGGTCAACCTGTCGTGGGCGGTGGGTCAGATTCTGGACTTTTCAAAGTCCCACTCGGAGCGCCCGGTGGCCGAGCTTAAAAAAATGCTGGTGGACGAGTCCCAGCGCATGCTGGAAGAGGACATCGAGATCTGCAAGGGCATCGGTCGCGCCGGCGGTCCGCTGATGCCGGACAGTGGCGGTATCCTCACCCACTGCAACGCCGGGGCGCTGGCCACGGCGGGCTACGGCACCGCGCTCGGGGTGATTCGCGGCGCGGTGGAACTGGGCAAAAACGTGCATGTGTTCGCCGATGAAACCCGCCCGGTGCTGCAAGGGGCGCGTCTCACCGCCTGGGAGTTGATGGAGGACAACATCGACGTCACCCTCATCACCGATAACATGGCGGCCCACACCATGAAGCTGGGCAAAATCCAGGCGGTGGTGGTGGGCGCCGACCGCATCGCGGCCAACGGCGATGCCGCCAACAAAATCGGCACCTACGGCGTTGCCATTCTGGCGCGGGCACACGATATCCCGTTCTATGTGGCCGCCCCCATCTCCACGGTGGACTTCGCCATGGCCTCGGGCGACCTGATTCCGATCGAGGAACGGGACGGCGGGGAAATTACCCGGGTGTTCGGACAGGTCCAGATTGCTCCGGACGGCTGCAAGACCTTCAACCCGGCATTCGACGTCACCCCCGCCGAGTACATTCGCGGCATCATCACCGAGCGCGGCGCGGTGCGCCCGCAGGATTTGTACCGATTGCAGGACCCGAATCTGGATCCGACCCCGTACCTGATCGGATAGCTGTTGAAAATCACCCAGGCGGAATTCACCACCAGCGCGGCGGGGCCGTCCGGATATCCACCGGCCGTCCTGCCCGAGGTCGCCTTCGTCGGTCGCTCCAACGTCGGCAAGAGCACCCTGATCAATGCCCTGCTGAATCGCAAGGGGCTGGCAAAAACCAGCTCCACCCCGGGCAAGACCCAGTTGATCAATTTTTTCAGGATCAACAACCGCTTCTGTCTGGTGGACCTGCCTGGATACGGCTTCGCCAAGGCGCCGAAAGCGGAGCAGGCCAAATGGCGTGACCGCATCGAGGGCTACCTGAAAAACCGGGAAACCCTGCGTCTGGTGGTGGTGCTGGTGGACGTGCGCCACCCCCCCACCGAAAAGGACCGGCAGATGGTGGCCTGGCTGACCCACTTCAAGCGCCCCTGCCTGCTGGTCGCAACCAAAGCCGACAAGCTGAGCCGCAGTCAGGTCCACAAGCAGATGTTCGGCATCACCCGGGAAACCGGACTGAAGCCGATCCCGGTATCGGCGCGCCTTCGGGACGGACTTCCCCCCTTGTGGAAGGCCATATCCGAATCCCTGCTCACGGAATCCGCATGACCCTGGACCGCTATGTCATACGCGAGGTGGCGGTACCGTTCCTGCTTGGCCTGTTCGCCCTCATCTCCATCTTTTTGATCAACCAGCTGGTACGTCTGGCAGACCTGTTCGTGGGCCACGGCGTCGGCCTTGACGCCCTCGCCAAGCTGCTGTGGGTGCTGCTGCCGCCGTTCCTTCTGGTCACCCTGCCGGCGGCGGCGCTGCTGGCCGGTATCGCGGCGTTCGCCCGGTTCTCCGCCGACGGCGAATTCACCGCCCTGAAATCCGCCGGGGTGTCGTTCGCGCGGCTGATGCGGCCGATGCTGCTGTTCGCCCTGATCGCCGGGGGCGTGGCCCTCTGGCTGGGCGTGACGGCGGAGCCGTGGGGCAAAGGCAAGCTTAAGCAACTGGCCCAGGAAACCCTGCGCGCCCACGCCGGTGTGCTCATCACCCCCGGCACCTTCAACGACCTGTACGGCAACGTGGTGGTGTATGCGGAGGAGTCCGAGAGCGGTGTTCTGAACAATATTTTCATCTCCGACGAGCGTGACCCGGAGCGGCCCCTTCTGGTCACCGCCCACGTCGGGCAGGTGATGCAGACCGGTGAGGAAAACCGGGCCGGCCTGCACCTGGAAGGGGGGGAAATCCATCACCTGGCGGGCAATTCCGTGCAACGCATCCGCTTCGACACCTACGACCTGAAACTTCACGTCTCCGGTGGCACCACCACCCCACGCTGGGAATCGGTGGCGGCCATCCGTAGCGAAATCACCCGGCGGCAGGCGGCGGGGGAACCCCATGAACGGCTGTTGACCCTGTGGCTCGACCGCACCAAAAACGTCACCTTCGGCGTCACCTGTTTTATCTTCGCCCTGCTGGGACCGGCACTCGGGGTGTATCAGGCCCGCGCCGGTCGCTCGGCGGGCTTTGCCAAGGGGCTGATCGTCATCCTGACCTATTACGCCCTGATGGTCGCCACCCAGGCCCTGGTGGTGGGTAGCGAGCTACCGGTAATGGTGGGGGCGTGGGTACCCAACGGGCTGTTCGCCCTGGCCACCGCCTACGCCCTGATACGCGTACAGCGGGACCTGCGGCTGCTGCCGTTTGCGGGACGGGGCGCCTGAACCGTGCAAGTCCTGCTCCGTTATATCGCGGTCCAGCATGCGAAGACCCTGGCACTGGTACTGGCCGGACTCTCGGTGATTCACCTGACGGTGCGGGCGGTGGAAAAACTGCGGGTGCTGCTCGGCCATGAACACCCGGCGATCGCCCTGATCCAGTTCGTGGCCCTGAGTCTGCCCGGCGCGGTTTCCGTTGTCACCCCGTTCGCCCTGCTCTTGTCCACCATCCTGGCTCTCGGGGCGTTGGCTTCCCGCTCCGAAATCATTGCCATGCGCGCCGCCGGGTTCGGCATCCACCGGCTGGCGCTGCCGCTGCTCGGCATCGGCCTGCTGGCAAGTCTCATCCTGTTGTGGGCGTCCTACGCCCTGGTGCCCAAAGCCGATGCCCTGGCCGGACGAATTCTGGCGGAAGCGTCGGACCCGCGTTCGGGCAGCCCCACGTTTCTGCACGACCGGCTCTGGTTCCGCACCGAAGGCAATGCCGTGTTCGGGGTCGCCTCGGCCGACATGCAGGCCGGGGTGATGTCCGGGGTACGCATTCTGGAGCTGGACGGCAAGGGCCGCGTGCAGCGCCTGACCACCGCGCGGCGCATGGTGTTCGGCAAGGACGGCTGGTTCCTGGAGGATGGCCGGATCGCCGGTGACGATGACGGCGGCCTCGCCGTCCACGGCTTTTCCCGGCGGCCCGCGCCCCTCTCGAGACCACCGGGGGAGCTGGGTAACCTTTCGGTGCGGCACGAACATGTATCGGTCTCCGACCTGTCCCGTTATATCCGCCGCCTGGAAGACGACGGATACGACGCCACCCCCTACCGCGCCTCTCTGGCGTCCCGTATGGCCATGCCGTTCGCCTGTCTGGTGATGGTGCTGGTGGCGATCCCTTACGGCCTGATTCTGCCACGGGGCAAGGGCATCGCCCGCGGTATCGCCACGGGCCTGGCCATCGCCCTCTGCTTCTGGCTGTTAATTTCCATGTCCACCGCCCTCGGTCGCTCCGGCACCCTGCCCGCCGTGCCCGCGGCCTGGCTGCCTCTGGCGATCTTTTCCGCCTGGGGGGCCTACCGGTTGATGGCAGTCAGGCAATAACGTCCATGCCGGACCGGGGGGAACTCATACAGCCGCGCGCAAGCCACTTGATCAGCATCGGCCTGATCGCGGCATGGCTGATGCTGACGGTACCCGCCTGGGGTGCGGAGGCCGCCCCGGACCCTTCCGACACCAGCGGGGAAGTGCACATCACCGTGCTGGCCTCCCCGGACACCAACGGGGAAAACCGCCGGCTGGCGCGGGAACTCCGACGGGCCCTGAAAAAGGCCCGCTATCTGACCGGGCGTTTTTCCGTGCGGATCATGCAGGTTTCGAGACTGCCCGCCGCCGCCCCCGCGCCCCTGCCGGCCAGCCTGCGAAAGGCCACCACCGGCGACACCTTCGTGATCTGGAGCAGCATCGACGACGCTGGCAGGCCCACCCTGTCCATCGCCCACCGCTATGCTTTTGAACCCGCCTTCCAGTCCCGGCAGGCGGCGGGAGAGCGCCCCATCGTGCCGGTGCTCCACCGGTTGCCCGCCTTCGATGCACAAAACCCGGTACAGGCCGTTTATGCGGTACTCGGTTTAGCCTACCTGCGTCTGGATCGATTTGACGCCGCCCATCAGGTTCTGGTGGCACTGAACAACTACCCGGACCTGCCGGCTATGGAACGCTATCCGGTGGTGTTCTTCATCGCCCTGTCGGAACTGGGTATGGGCCTTTCCCGGAGCGACGGCGCGCTGGTGGATTCGGCCCTGTACCACTTCGGAGCGCTCACCACCGTCATGGGGAAGGACGACGACCTGCGCGTGCTGGGCGCCACCCTGTTCAACCGGGGGCTGGCCTACCAGGCCCACCCGGAGCGCAAGGGTGCCGCCGTGCTTACCAAGGCGGTGAACTCCCTGGAGGCAGCCCTGCCGTTTTTCCGGGCCGACGACGTACCGGTGCTGCACGCCCGGCTGCTGCACCACATCGCCACCCTGGAAATGCGCATGCCCACGGGCGACACCGGAAAACACCTGCACCGAGCCATCATGGCTTACAGGCGGGCGCTCCGAATCTGGACCCCGGAGGCGTTTCCCGAAGCCTACCGTACCGCCCTGCACAACTCCGCCGTCTGCCTGCAACGCCTGCCGGACGGCGACCGCAACAAAAACCTGCTGGCCGCCATCAAGCTGTATCAGGAGGCTATCCGGGTACCGGGGCTTGAGTCCCGCCCCGACCTCATCGCCATTAGCTACGGCAACATGGGGCAGGCCTATCAGGCCCTGCCCACCCTGCCCGACGGCGCCAACCTGTGGGCCGCCATTGCCGCCTACCGGGATGCCCTGCGTTACTGGACCGTGGAGGTCAACCCGCGCCAGTATGCCCGCATGCACCAATTCACCGCCGAGGCGCTGTATAACATGCCCGGTGCGGACCGACGCGGGTACATGCTGCGTGCGGTGGGCCATTACGACCGGGCGATATCCGTGCTGACCGCCGAGGCGGCGCCCATGGACCACGCCCTGCTGCAGATTAAAAAGGGGATCGTGCTCACCACCCTTCCCGGACCTGGAACCCGCCGCGCCCTGACACTCGCCAGGGACGCTTTTGAAACCGCCCTCACCATCATTACGCCGGATAACCTTCCCTATTGGCACGGACAAGTGGTAAAAAAGCTGGAGCAGGTTGACCACCGCCTGCGCCTGCTCGGGGTCGACCCGAGCCTGAACCGGGACGCGCCGAAGACGCCGCAAATGCCCCGAAAAGAGGAATGAACATGCCCTTGGACGATGCCCTCAGAGCTGTTTTGGTCTGCCCCCAATGCAAGGGGGAACTCAGGGACGAAACCGGCCCGGAGGCGCTGGTATGCGATGTGTGCCGCCTGCGCTATCTGGTCGAGGATGGAATTCCCGTCATGTTGGTGGACGAGGCTGAACAGCTGTAAGGAGGAGAATGGGTTCCATGCCGAAAGTCGGAGTCCTGACCGGGGGTGGTGACTGCCCTGGACTGAATGCGGTTATCCGTGCCGTGGTCAAGTCGGCGGAAAAAAAATACGGCTGGTCCGTGGTCGGCATCGAAGACAGCTTCGAGGGCTTGATTCTGCCGGGCAAGACCCGGGAAATGACCTCCTTTTCCATTCGCGGCATCCTGCCCACCGGCGGCACCATCCTGCACAGTTCCAACCGCTCCAACCCGTTCGAATTCCACACCCAGGTGGACGGCCGGGAGGTGATCGAGGACGTTTCCGACCAACTGTTGCTCTATTTTAAGGAGCTGGGACTTTCGGGGCTGATCGCCATCGGCGGCGACGGCACCAATCGCTTGGCGGCGCGCCTGTTCGACAAGGGGCTGCCGGTGGTGGGCGTGCCCAAAACCATCGACAACGACCTGCGCGCCACCGACGTCACCTTCGGCTTCAACTCGGCGGTGACCACCGCCACCGAGTGTCTGGACAAGCTGCACACCACCGCCGCCAGCCATCACCGGGTGATCGTGGTGGAGGTGATGGGCCGCTACACCGGCTGGATCGCCCTGGAGTCCGGTATTGCCGGTGGTGCCGACGTGATTCTGATCCCGGAAATTCCGTACGACATAGAAGACGTATGTCAGAAGATCCGCGACCGGGCCGACCAGGGCAGCGGCTTCTCCATCGTGGTGGTGGCCGAGGGCGCCAAGCCCAAGGGCGGTGATGTGACGGTGGTGGAAAAAGGCGGCAAGGGTAAAGGCATGGACCGGCTCGGGGGCGTCGGCAACGAGGTCGGCGAGCACATCGCCAACTGCACTGACATGGACGTGCGCGTCACCGTGCTCGGCCATATCCAGCGTGGCGGCTCCCCGACTGCCTTCGACCGCATCCTGGCCACCCGGTTCGGCGCCAAGGCCATGTCCCTGGTGGTCCGGGGCGAGTTCGGCCGCATGGTCTGCCTGCAGGGTTCGCAGATCACCTCGGTGCCGATTCACGAGGCCATCACCGATTACAAATGGGTGCCCCTCGACTCCGGGCTGATCCTCACCGCCGAGGCGATCGGTATCAACCTTGGGCGCTGACACACTTTTTCCGATACGACTGATTCACTTTTACACCGCCCCGGCACCCCGTTCGGGAGCAAGGTGTCACTCAAACCGGAGGCAACATGCTTAAGACCCTTTCCCGCACCCTGTTCGCATTCTCACTCGTTCTGGCGGTCACCACCGGCGCCCGCGCCGGCGACAACGACATCAACCTGGCCGCCACCATGGCCCAGAATGAGTTCGAAGACTTCGTCAAGGAACTGGGCACGGCCATCGCCTACAACCCGTTGGGGCCGGCCGAGCCTTTAGGTGTCATCGGCTTCGACCTGGGGGTCTCGGTCTCCCTGGTGGACATCGACACCACCCTCTGGAATGAGGCGTTGCAGGATACCAGCGCCCCCAGCAGTTTCCCCATTGCACGGATTCAGGCGCGCAAGGGGCTGCCGTTCAGCATCGATGTGGGCGGCTCCCTGATCCAGGTGCCGGGCAGCGACGTCAAGGTGATCGGCTTCGAGGTGAGAAAGGCCCTGCTGGACGGCACCGCCGCAACCCCGGCCCTGTCCGTGCAAGGGCACTACAGTGCCCTTTCCGGCGTCGACGTGCTGGACCTGACCACCTACGGCGTCGGTGTTGGCGTCAGCAAGGGATTCCTTATCTTTACCCCGTACGCGGGCATCGACCAGATCTGGCTGGACGGCAGCGAGAATGACCCCGACGTCGCATTCACCGACGTGGAAGATAGTATCGTCCGCACCCACGTGGGGGTGAAGATGTCGCTTCTGCCGGTGCTCAACATCGTCGCCCAGGCGGATTTCTCGGAGGCCACCGTCTACTCCCTGCGCCTCAACCTCGGGCTGTAATCCCCCTCGCTTCGATGCGGGGCTGCGTTGACAGGCGCAGCCCCGCGCCGTAGACTGCCGAACCGTTAATCACCGGTTCGGACCCCGCCCCCGGGGAAGGGCGCTCCGGCACCAGAAAACAAGGGCGAAAATGCCCAGCCGGGCGTGACGGCGTTGCAGCTTATGACGCAGACCGCACAGTGACCCACGCCCCTTCCGGCTCGCATACACCATGACCCAGACGCCGACCGACGCCGACGCCCTGCTTGCCGCAATCGACCCGGCGCGTCTGCCCCGTCACCTGGCCATCATCATGGACGGCAACGGGCGCTGGGCCAGGCAACAGGGCAAGAGCCGGGTTGAGGGCCACCGCGCCGGCATCGAGAGCGTGCGCGAGGCCATCACCACCTGCCGTGAACTGGGCATCGAGGTGTTGACCCTGTACGCCTTTTCCGGGGAGAACTGGCAGCGGCCGCGTCTGGAAGTGCGCGCGCTCATGCGCTTTTTGAAGGAGTTTCTGTCCAAGGAACTTTCCACCCTGCTGGACAACGACATCCGGCTTGCCACCATCGGCGACAGCGGGCGTCTGCCACCGGCGGTGCAGGAGACCCTGGAGGACACCATAAAGCGCACCTCCGAATGCAGCAGCATGACCCTGGTGCTGGCGCTCAACTACGGCAGCCGCCAGGAGATTGCGGCGGCCGCCCGCGCCCTCGCAGCCGACGCCGCCGCCGGACGCATCAACCCGGATCAGGTGGATGAAGACACCCTGACCGGGCGTCTCGAAACCGCCCGTTATCCTGACCCGGACCTGCTCATTCGCACCAGCGGCGAGCAGCGCCTGTCCAACTTTCTGCTGTGGCAGGCGGCCTATGCCGAATTCGTGTTCAGCCCCATCCTGTGGCCCGATTTCAGAAAGGCCGACCTGTACCGTTCAATACTCGACTATCAGGGCCGCGAACGCCGCTTCGGCCTGACCGGCGAACAGGTACGGCCCAACAAGGAGGCGCGCTCCGCCTGAGGCGGAACGGATTTGACCATGCTGGGGAAAGACCGTCTGATCACCGCCGCCGTGGCGCTGCCCGCCGTCGCCGCCTGCGTATTGTTCCTGCCGCCTGCCGCGTTCGCCCTCCTGATTGGCCTGGTGGCGGCGGCGGGACAGTGGGAGCTGTACCGCTTTCGGTTTACCGACCGGTTGCCCGCCGCCGCCTGGGCCGGGTGCGCCGTCGGGGTGCTGGTGGTGGCGCTGGAACCCCCCATGATCGCCCTGGCGCCCGGCGCCATCCTGATACTCACGCTCCGGCTGTTTTCCGGCAAACGGGAATCGGCCCTGGCGGATACCGGCGTGATCGTCCTGGGGCTGGTCTATGTGGCGGTGCTCATCGCCCACATCGCCTACCTCAAGGGCATGGGTGCGTACGGCTGCTGGGTGATCTACCTGATGCTGATCACCTGGTGCGGCGATGCCGCCGCCTACTACGTGGGACGCACCCTCGGCAAAACCCCGCTTACCGAAATCAGCCCCAACAAGACCGTGGAGGGCACCCTGGGGGGCTTTGCCGCCAGCATTGCCGCGGCTTACGCCGGGATGCTGTTGGTGCCTGCCATGGCCTGGTGGGAACCTCTGGTGATCGGCCTTTTGCTGGGACCCGCCGCGCTCATTGGTGACCTGGTGGAATCCCAATTCAAGCGCGGCGCCGGGGTAAAGGATTCCAGCACCCTGATTCCCGCCCACGGCGGCGTGCTCGACAAGCTGGATGCATTTCTTTTCACCGCGCCCGTACTGTTCTACTATCTGAAGTTCAGACACATGACTGGCGACGTGGAAAGCATTGCAGGGAGCCTGCTGCCGTGAGCAAAAAACGCATCGCCGTGCTCGGGGCCACCGGCTCCATCGGCAAGAATGCCCTCGACGTGGTGGCGCGTCATCCGGACCGGTTTGAAATCACCGCCCTGGCCGCCCGCGCCGACGTCGACACCCTCTTCAAACAGGTTGAGCAGTTCCGCCCCGGACTGGTGGCGATGGCCGATCCGCAAGCGGCGGACACCCTCACCAAACGTCTCCGGAAAGAGGGGATGGAAACCGCCGTGCGCAGCGGCCCTGAGGGGGTGCGCGAAGTGGCCGCCTCCGCTTGCGATCTGGTGATCGCCGCCATCGTCGGCGGCGCCGGCATGCTGCCCACATTCGATGCGGTGGAAGCGGGCACTCCGGTGGCCCTCGCCAACAAGGAGTCCCTGGTCATGGCCGGGCCGTTGCTGATGGGGTTGGCGGAACGTCGCGGCGTGCCGGTCATTCCGGTGGACTCGGAACACTCGGCCATCTTCCAATGCCTGGCCGGTAACCGCCGTCAGGATTTGAGCCACATCATCCTCACTGCCTCCGGCGGACCGTTTCGCGCGTTGTCCCCCGAGGCACTGACCCGTGTCACCCCGGAACAGGCGGGCAACCACCCCAACTGGGACATGGGTGCCAAGATCACCGTCGATTCGGCCACACTCATGAACAAAGGGCTGGAAGTCATCGAGGCGCGCTGGCTGTTCGGTCTCGGCGCCGACCAGGTGCAGGTGGTGGTGCATCCCCAGAGCATCATCCACTCCATGGTGGCGTTTCAGGACGGCGGCGTCATGGCGCAGATGGGCCTGCCGGACATGCGCGGCCCCATCGCTTACGCCATGAGCTACCCGGAACGGGTGGAACTGGATATCCCGGCGCCGGATTTCGCCCAACTGGCGAAACTCACCTTCGAGCCGCCGGACACCGAGCGCTTCCCCTGCCTGGATCTGGCGTTTCAGGCAACCCGCGCCTGCGGCACCCTGCCCACCACCCTCAACGCCGCCAACGAGGTGGCGGTGGCGGCATTTCTGGATGGCCGGATTCTGTTTACCGACATCCCCAGGGTGGTGGCGTCCACGATGGCGGCCCACCCGTCGGAGCCGCTCACGTCAGTGGACCAGGTGCTTGCGGCCGACCACACCGCGCGGGCGTTTGCCCGTGCACAACTGACACAGGAGGCGGTCTCGTGATGGAAGGCAGCGGATTCAGCCCGGAGGAGCGCAAGGCGCTGGTCTGGACGCTGCTTACGGAGGTGCGCGTGGCGGCTCTTTCCACCCTGGCCGACGGCAACCCGTCCGGTTCCATGGCGTCGTTCGTGGCAAACCGGGAAAACGGGGAAATCTACCTGCACCTGTCCCGCATGGCGCGCCACACCAAAAACCTGACGGCCGACCCGCGCATCAGCCTGTTGGTGATCGAAGCGGACGGCCCGGACAAAAACCCCCAGGCCCTGCCCCGGGTGATTTTTAACGGCAGGGCCAGCGTGCTTGAGCCGGGCTCGGAAACACACGCCAAAGCCAGAGCAAGCTACCTGGACCGCTATCCCGAATCCGAGATGACATTCCAACTGCCCGACTTCAACATGTTTGTGCTGCGGCCCGAGTCCATCCAACTGGTTGCCGGGTTCGGCAAGGCCTTTACCATGCAGCCGGCCGCCTTTGCCCCTGGCTGATCCGAACCCCACGCCCCGCAAATGCGCAGTTTCGGATAAAATGAACGTGTGATGCCCGGAGAGATAGTCTGACAGGAATGCAGGACAGCTTGTTCCAGGGTGAGTCGATGAACAAAATTCTCGTACTCCAGCAGGTTCCCCACGAAGGGTTGGGCCGTCTGTATGCGCTGATGCGGCGTGCCGGCGCCACCGAGGAGGTGGTGCCGTGCCACCTGCCGGACGCCGACATTCCCGATACCCTTTCCGGCTACCGCGCCCTGGTGGTTCTGGGCGGCCCCATGAGCGCCAATGACGCGGGAGAAAACCCCTCGATCGACCGCCAGCTGGAATTGATTAAAAAGGCCGTCGCCCAGGACTTTCCGACCCTTGGCATCTGCCTCGGCGCCCAACTCATCGCCGCCGCCCTGGGGGCGCGCGTGTTCAAGGGCGAAACATCCGAAATCGGCTGGTTTGAAACCCACCTTTCTCTGGAAAGTGCCTCCGACCCGGTATTTGCCGGACTGCCCAATCCCCTGCCGGTGTTCCAGTGGCACGGCGAGGGCTTCGATCTGCCCCTGGGGGCGGTGCATCTGGCCAGTTCCCCGGCCTTTCCGCACCAGGCCTTCCGGATGGGCAACAACGTTTACGCCCTCCAGTTCCATGTGGAGATGGAAGAGTCGATGGTCAAGGAGTGGGTCACGATCGGCGCCGACGAACTGGCCGCGCTGGGAGACACCGTGGACCCCGAGGCGATCACCGAGGGCGCGGGGGCCGGATGCGAGTTGCTCGACGAAACGGTCCGGACCATCGTCACCCGCTGGCTCTCCCTGTCCGCGGCCCGCAGCTAACCGAATGCCAAGCTCCGGCGCCTACCGGCCACTGCCGTGAAACCGCTTCGCGTTTTCCGTCATCTGCTGTTCGCCACCGCCTTTGCGGGGGCCGTGCTGGTGCTTGGCATGGTGGCCGAGCGGGTCTCCCGCATGGGCCCCGACGAGACCGTGCCGTGGCAACTCAACGCGGAGCTCTCCCTGTCCGGGTTCACCCTCGAACAGGTGAACGAGCAAGGCCCGGAACTCTATTTTTCCGCCGATGGAGCCCGCCTGCTGGATAAAAACCAGCGGCTGGTGGCCGACGCGCTGGACGCGTCGTTTTTCGAGAACGGCGCCCGGGTGCTGCGTCTGACCGCCGACACCGGTGAAATCCGCATGGCCACCAATCAGGTCACCGTGCGCGGTACGGACCGCCCGGCGCTCCTGATGCTTGCGGACGGCACCACCCTGAGCGCCCCGGCGCTCACCTGGGACCCCCTCGACCGGACCGTGCGCTCGGAAGGCGGCGCCTCCGTGCGTAGCGATTCCTACAGCGCCGAAGGCGGTCAGGCGGTGGCCGCCGTGGATCAACAGGAAATGCACCTGAGCGGTGGCGTTACCATGCGGTGGGCACAATGATCCGTCTTCTGGCAACCCTGTTCGCAACGCTGCTCGTCACCGCTCCGGCCCTGGCCGAGACGGGTATCTCCCTGGGGGCGGAGGGCGGATCGGTTACGGTCACCGCCGACGAAATGTCATTTTCCGGACGGGAGGGCCACATCAATTTTTCCGGCAACGTGCGGGTGGAGCAAAGCAGCCATACGTTTGCCGCCGAACGCGTATCCGTCGATCTGGCGGAGTCCGGACAGGACAAACATCGTCAGATCACCCGCATGGTGGCCGAGGGCCAGGTGGTGCTGAATTACGGCGACCGTACCGCCACTGCGGCGCACGCGGTTTACGACCCGAACGCGGGCACCGTGGTGCTGACCGGAACCCCGGAGGTGGCCGATCCCGGAATGGCCATCCGCGGGCGGCGTATTATCATCGACCTTGCCACCCACACCAGCAAGGTGGAAGAAGGCTCATTCACCTTTACGGAGCAACCCTGATGCCACTCAAGGCCGAGGGACTCAAAAAATGCTACGGCCGCCGCGAGGTCATCCGGGACGTCTCCTTCGAGGTGGCCCCCGGGGAGGTGGTCGGCCTGTTGGGTCCCAATGGGGCCGGCAAGACCACCAGTTTTTACATGGTCACGGGCCTGATCGCCCCGGACCACGGTACGGTGCGATTGGGGGGGGACAACATCACCGCCCTGCCCATGTACCAGCGCGCCCGGCGCGGCCTGGGTTATCTGGCCCAGGAGGCGTCCATCTTCCGCAAGCTCTCGGTTTCCGAAAACCTGGACGCGGTGCTGGAGAACCTGCCGATTCCGGGCCATGAACGGCGCGAACGGCGCGACACGCTGCTCGAGGAATTCGGCGTCGCTCATCTGGCCGCCACCCCGGGTCAGGCCCTCTCCGGCGGCGAGCGGCGACGTGTGGAGATCGCCCGCTGCCTGGCCACAAAACCGCGCTACCTGCTGCTCGACGAGCCGTTTGCCGGTATCGATCCCATTGCCGTAGGCGACCTGCAACGCATTGTCGAGCAGTTGAAGGCCAAGGGCATCGGCATCCTGATTACCGACCACAACGTGCGAGAGACCTTGCAAATTACGGACCGGGCCTACATTATTTCAGAAGGCACCATTCTCGAGTCGGGCACACCACGCCAGGTTGCGGAGAGCGAAAGCGTCCGCAACATATACCTGGGGAAGGAGTTCACGCTTTAGCCCAGCCGGTGAATCTGCCGATAGATTGTCGGGAAACAGGCCTGGGCCACCCGGAAATATTCTGAATTGTGATTTGAGCTACGGACTGCATACGCCCCGATGAAACTAACCCTCCGCCCCGTTCTTACCCAAAAGCTGGTCATGACCCCCCAGTTGCAGATGGCGATCCGCCTCCTGCAACTGTCCCGTCAGGAACTTGAGCAGGCGATTGAGAGCGAAATGCTCGAAAATCCCACCATGGAGGAGCAGGGTCTCGACGAGGAGCCCGGAGAAGAGCGTGGCAAGGAGTCGGAAAAGGCTCGCCGCGAGGAGCCCGAACCTCTCTCCACCTCCGACGCCGAACCCGACTACAAACCCGCCGACGAAGCCGAAGAACTCGGTTACAAATGGGAAGAGTACTTCGCCCAGGACATGAACGATGGCCGTGACTTCGGCGGCGTGGCCGCACCGCCGGACGATCTGCCCAGTTACGAGCAGACCCTGGCGGGCGGCACCTCCCTGCTCGACCATCTTTCCTGGCAGCTCCGCATGTCTCCCCTGCAGGAGCGGGCCATGGCCATCGGCGAGGAGATCATCGGCAACATCGACGACGACGGTTACCTGCGCGCCGAAATCTCCGAACTGGCGGAAGCTGCCGGCGCGACCGAGGCCGAGGTGGAGCAGGTGCTCGCCACGGTCCAGCAGTTTGACCCGGCGGGGGTCGGTGCGCGTAACCTCAGGGAGTGCCTGCTCATCCAGATTGGTCAACTCGAACTGGACAACCCGATCGTCGAGAAGCTGGTGGCCGACCACCTGGGCGACCTGGAACGGCGCCGCTACCCGCAAATTGCCCGTGCCCTGAAGGTCTCCACCGAACAGGTGTACGAAGCCGCCCGGTCAATCGAGTGCCTGGAGCCCAAACCGGGGAGGCCGTTTTCCAGCACCCAGAACTTTACCATCACCCCGGACGTCTACGTGGTGCGGGCCGACGGTGATTACCGGGTGCTGTTGAACGAGGAGGGACTGCCCAAGCTGCGCATCAGCCCTTACTACAAAAAGATGCTCGCCGACCGTGCGGCGGCCCCGGCGGATACCCGGGAGTACCTGGACGGCAAGCTGCGTTCCGCCCTGTGGATGATCAAGAGCATCGAACAGCGCAACCGCACCATCGTGCGGGTGGCGGAAAGCATCGTGCGCTTCCAGCGGGGATTTTTCGACAAGGGCGTCAGTCACCTCAAGCCGCTTATCCTCAAGCAGGTGGCGGACGACATCGAGATGCACGAGTCCACCATCAGCCGCGTGACCACCCACAAGTACATGCACACGCCCCAGGGAATCTTCGAGTTGAAGTACTTCTTCAACAGCGGCCTGTCGCGGGTCGGCGGCTACGGCCCGGAAGTCTCCTCCGTGTCGGTCAGGGAGATGATCCGCCAGCTGGTGGCGGAGGAGGATCCGCAAAAGCCGCTCAAGGATCAGGAGATCGTCAAGATCCTCCAGTCCCGCAACGTGGAAGTCGCCCGCCGCACCGTCGCCAAATACCGCACCGAACTTTCCATTCCGCCGTCAAACCGGCGCAAGCGTCCGTTTTGAACATGCCCGGCCCCACCCCGCCCGGCACACCCAAAACCCGGACGGCCCACCGCCTGCAACCGATAAGGAGCTTTGCCCATGGACGTTGAAATCAGCGGCCGCCACCTGGAGATCACCCCCGCACTCAGGGACCACGTCAACTCGCGCGCCAGCCGGATCGAAAAATATGTCTCCCGGGAGTTTGGCACCCGTGTCGTGCTCGAAGTGGACAAGTTGCGCCACATCGCCGAAATCGTGGTAAACGTCAAAGGCAGCAAACTGGCCGCCACCTCCGAGGCGGAAAGCATGTATGCCGCCATCGACGGCGCCATGGACAAGCTGGAGCAACAACTGCGGCGCTACAAGGAAAAGAACGTCCACCATAAGGGTGGCGAATCCCTGTCCGACGAGGCCCTCTCCGAACCGGCCTCGGCCGGGGAAGGCTGAAGGGACGCAAAGGCTCCGGGCCACACACTGTGATCCCCGGAATCCAGCACAGGTTGCACGGCCAATGAAAGGCGGATCACCGAAGGCCCACACCAACAGGCCGATTCACTTTCTGGTGATCACCGGCACCTCCGGCGCCGGCAAGAGCCACGCCCTCAACTACCTGGAGGATGTCGGCTACTTCTGCATCGACAACCTGCCCCTGTCCCTGGCCACCAAACTGGCCGAACTGTGTGAGCGCTCGGGCCAGGACATCCACCGCATCGCCCTGGTGGCGGACGTGCGCGAGCGGGTCTTTCTGGAGGAGGAGGGCAGCTCCTTTATCGCCGAGTTGCGGCGGCGCGGCCATACGGTGGAGGTGTTGTTCTTCGACGCCGATGACGCGGTGCTGATCCGGCGTTTTTCCGAGACCCGCCGCCCGCATCCGCTGTCCCCGGACGGCAACGTCGCCGAAGGACTGGCACTGGAACGCACACTACTCAAACCCCTGTCGAATATCGCCGACCTGAAAGTGGATACCTCGACGTTTTCGGTGCACGACCTGCGTGATTACGTGCAGCGCCGCTACGGCGGCGACGCCGGCGCCAAATCATTCACCGTCTCCCTGGTGGCGTTCGGCTACAAGTACGGCATTCCGCTGGAGACAGACCTGCTGTTCGATGTGCGCTTCCTCGACAATCCCCACTTTCAGCCGGACCTTCGGCCACTCACCGGCGAGAACGACCGGGTGAAAGACTACGTGCTGGCCGACAAGCGCACCCTGCCGTTTCTGAACAAGGCCGCCGAACTGCTCGACATGACCTTGCCCGAATATGAGCGCGAGGGACGCAGCTACCTGACCGTGGGGATCGGCTGCACCGGAGGTAAACACCGCTCGGTGGTGGCGGCCCGCTGGCTGGCGGAACACCTTGCCGCCAGCGGGCGCCGGGTGGAGGTCAGGCTGCGGGATACCCCCACCGGGTCACAAGCGTGAGAAAAACGTGTAATATGACGGCGTTCATCCCCTTTTTGAGAGGGACCGGACGCTTCCGCTAAGATCGCGGGGAACAAGGCCGCCACACGTTCAGGGACGAACGAAATGTCCACCTTTGTCATTGGCATCACCGGAGCCAGCGGCGCCATTTACGGCGTACGCCTTATCGAGGCGCTGGCGCGGGGAAAAAATTACACCCTTCATGTGGTGATCTCCCGCACCGGCCGTACCATCATCAAGGACGAGGTCGGACTGGACCTGGGCACCACCTCCGGAGAGGCGGAAAAAGCCCTCGTTGAGCACACCGGGGGCGGTGCCAACATCCAGGTGCATGGCGACAACGACCTGTACGCCGGAATCGCCAGCGGCAGTTTCCAAACCGACGGCATGGTCGTCGCTCCCTGCTCCATGAAGACCGTGGCGAGCATCGCCCACGGTTATGCCGATACACTGATCGCCCGCGCCGCGGACGTCCACATCAAGGAGTGCCGCCCCCTGATCGTTGTGCCGCGAGAGACCCCTCTGTCACCGATTCACCTGGAAAACCTGCTCACCCTGTCGCGCCTCGAACAGGTTCGGGTGGTGCCTGCCACCCCGGCGTTTTACCACCATCCCAAACAAATCAACGAGTTGGTTGACTTTGTGGTGGCACGGATATTGGATAGCCTCGCCGTGGAATGCAACTGGGCTCCCCGCTGGACCGGCCGTTCGGAGGGGGGGTAAAAATTGCTCAAAGGCCTTTAGTCATGCCGGGTAACACGCCGAATAGAATAGTCGCACGACCTGGTGTCGGATTGTTGGCGATTCGGCGGGAAGAGCGTCAAGAAAATATTTTTTCTTTATTTTTCCACGGGTCACGGTACAATCCGCCTCGGTTTGAAAGGTGGATTACAGTGAGGGGAATCTGAAACAGGATGTTCGGTAGCAACCAACCGATCACCGGACTGGACGTCGGATCCAGCACCATCAAGCTGGTGCACTTCTCCGAAGCCGGCGGTGAGTACACCCTCGAACACTACGGGGTGGCCGAACTCGACCCGGACGCCATCGTGGATGGCGCGGTGATGGACGCCAGCCACGTGGCGGAGGAAATCAGGAACCTGTTTGCCGAGCAGAAAATCAAGAGCAAGCGGGTTGCCATCTCGGTCTCCGGCAACTCGGTCATCGTCAAGAAAATCCACCTGCCCATCATGGGCGAAGAAGAACTCGCCGAAAGCATCAGTTGGGAAGCCGAGCAATACATCCCGTTCGAAATCAACGACGTTCACCTGGACTTCCACATCATGGAAGGGGCCGATGAGTCGACCCCGAGCGGACAGATGCCAGTGCTCCTGGTCGCCGCCAAGAAAGACCGGGTCAGCGAACTGGTCAGCCTGGTGGAGGAAGCCGGTCTCAAACCCGCGGTGGTCGACGTGGACGCCTTCGGCCTGGAAAACATCTTCTGCTCCAACTTCGGGGTGGGTGATCACATTACCGGTCTGGTCAACATCGGCGCATCGGTGATCAACATCAACGTGTTGCAGGACGGCATCAGCGCGTTCACCCGGGACATTTCCATGGGTGGCAACCGCTACACAGAAGACATCCAGAAGGCCCTCAACATCAGCTTCACGGAGGCTGAGGCCGCCAAACGCGGACAGCAGATCGAGGGCATCGACCAGGATCGGGTGCTGCAGGTGATCCAGGAAACCAACGTGGAGATCGCCGCCGAAATCGGCCGCACCATCGACTATTTCAAGACCACGGTACAGGCCGCTCAGGTGGACAAGGTCTACCTGTCCGGCGGCGGCGCCAAAACCCACGGTCTGCTCGAGCAGGCCGGCGAACGGCTGGGCATCCCGGTGGAGATGTTAAACCCGTTCGAAAACGTCCACATGGCCGCGGGCATCGACATCGACGACGTCAACGACCTGGGGCCGTTTCTCGGCGTCGCCGCGGGCCTTGCCATACGGAGGATCGGCGACCGATGATCCATATTAACCTGCTTCCGGCCAAGCGTGGGCGCGTCTCCAAAAAAGCCCTCGAACTGCGCAACTTTCTCATCGCCGCCGGTGGTGCGATCAGCGTGGTGGTGCTCCTGGGCGGCGTCGTCTCCTGGGGGCTTGGCTCCAAGGTCAGCGGCCTCGAAAAAGAGCGCAGCCAGGTGGCCGTACAGCTCAACCTCCTCAAGTCCAAAAGCGCGAGGATTGCAGGCTACGAAGAGGCGCGCGAATCCTTCGAGAGCAAAATTCAGGTGATCCGCCGCTTGAAGCACAATCAGGTGATGCCGGTCCGGCTCCTCGACCAGCTGGCCCAGCACCTGCCCGACCGGGTGTGGCTGATCAGCCTGTCGGAAAACAGCGGCCGGCTCTCCCTGGTAGGCCGGGCAATCGCCAACTCCGACATCGTCGAAATGCTGCAACAGATGAAACAGGCCGATATTTTCGGCAACATTCAGTTGTTGGAATCGCGCCGCCTGGTGGATAACGGCAACACCTCGTACGAGTTCACCCTGACGGCTCAGATCAAGGATTCGGCAAAGACGTGAACCTGACCTGGCTCAAAAATCTCAACCCCCTGCACCGCAATATTCTGGGCGGTGTCGTGACGCTGCTCGTCCTGGTGCTGGTGGGTAATTTCATGGTGCGCCCCAAATTCACCCGCATGAGCGAACTGCGGGCCGAAGTCGCCGCCATGAGCGAGGAGATGGTGATCTACCAGGCCAAGGTTCAGAAGCTCGACATCCTGCTGAGCGAGAATGAGCGCCTGAAGGGGCTTCTGGAAGAGCAAAAGCGGCAACTGCCGGACCAGCAGGAGGTGGCCCAGCTGCTCCAGCAGGTCACCGAGGTCGGCTCCCGCGCGGGGCTGGTATTCCGCCTGTGGCGTCCGGGCAAAGCCGTGCCCAACGAGTCCGGGCTGTATCAGGAACTGCCGGTGGACGTGGAAGTTACCGGCTCCTACCACCAGTTGGGCCTGTTTTTCGAGCATGTGGCGCACATGGACCGGATCGTCGCGATCTCCAATGTGGAAATCAGCGGCGGCGATGGCGGCGGCCCCAACATGCACACCCAGTTCCGCGCCACGGCCTATGCGGCGCCGACCCCCGAACAGGAAGAAGCCGCAAAACAAAAGAAGGCGGGGGCCTAGGATGAACAAGGTCACCCACATCCATCTGGCTCTCCCCGCCTGGGTTCTTCTGGCCGGACTGTTGCTGGTTCCGGTTTCCGCACTTGCCGAAAGCGAAGCGGCGGCCCCCGCCTCGGAGATGACCGAGGATCTTTTGGGGCTGGAGGAGGAATCCCCCTATGTATACGGCGCACGCGGTCTGCGGGATCCGTTCCTGCCTCCCGCCCAGGCTCGTCTGGCGCCGGGCAAAGACAAAACAAGTGACATGCCCCCGCTGCAGCAGCACGCGCTGTCCGATTACAAGGTGGTGGGGATCGTCTGGGGAAAGGCCGGCCATTTCGCCATGGTCTCCACCCAGGAAGGTAAAGGCTACACCATCCGCGTTGGCAGCCGGATCGGCACCAACGAGGGTCGGGTACGGCGGATCACCGACAACGCGGTGATCGTGGAGGAGTTCCTGACCGACGTGTTCGGGGAGCGCAAGCGGATTGAATCGGTGTTGGCGTTACGGCCCGAAGAGGTAATTCCATGAGACGCATTAAGACGGTTTTCATCGGGGTCCTGCTGATCGCAGGGTTCGCATGGGCCGCCCAGGCCGCTCCGGACACCACGTCCGGGGTTAAATACACGGGCTCGACCCTGTCACTCGACTTCCAGGAGGCGCCGGTCCGGCAAATCCTCCAGTTGATTGCCGACGTGTCCGGGAACAACATCGTCATCAGCGACGATGTGGAGGGCACCATCACCCTCAAGCTGAAAAAGGTGCCGTGGGATCAGGCCCTCGACATCGTGCTGCAGATGAACAATCTGGGCATGGAGACCGACGGCAACATCATCCGCGTCACCACCCTGGAAAACCTGGCCCGCCAGCGCGACGATATCTCCCGCGCCGAGGCCACCCGGATCAACGCCGAGCCGCTCAGCACCCGCGTGGTGGCGCTCAACTACACCAACGCCGGCGATCTGGTCACCTCCTCCACCCAGTTTTTGTCCGCTCGCGGACAACTCACCGCGGATGAGCGCACCAACAGCCTGATCATCAAGGACATCGAGAGCAACATCGGACCGCTGGTGGAGCTGATTCAGCGTCTCGACAGCCCCACGCCCCAGGTGATCATCGAGGCCCGCATCGTACAGGTGCGCCCTTCCTTCAACCGTGACCTGGGCATTCAGTGGGGCGGCGGCTTCACCCAGTATGGCAACAACGCCACCACCACGGTGGCGGGTGTCAACTCCGCCGGTACCTTCGGAAGCCTCCCTCAGGACTTCGCGGTCAACCTGCCCGCCAGCGGCACCGTGGGCGCCCTGGGCGGCGTGGGCGTTTCCTTTGGCCGGCTGATCGGCTCCCCCCTGTCCCTTGATCTGCGGCTCTCCGCGGGCGAGAGCCGGGGCCTGACCAAGATTATCTCGACACCGAAGATCACCGTGCTGGACAACCAGACCGCCCGCATATCACAGGGCGAGAACATTCCGTTCCAGACCACCAGCCAGGACGGCACCCAGACCACTTTCGAGCCCGCTGAACTCGCCCTGGAGGTTACCCCTCACGTCACCGGTGACGGCATGGTTTCCATGCAGATCGGCGTGTCCAAAAACGCCCCGGGCACGGTCTACGCCGCCGGCGTCGGCATTGATACCAACGAGGCGGAAACCAGCGTGCTGCTCAAGAACGGCGAAACCACCGTGATCGGCGGTATTTACGAGCGCTCCCAGGTGGACTCCAAACGGGGGCTGCCGTTCTTCTCCAAGCTGCCGCTGATCGGATGGATGTTCCGCAACTCGTCCAAAAGCGACAACGTTGAAGAACTGCTGATCTTCATTACCCCGCGCATCGTGAAATAGGCGCTGCAATGAACACAGAAAAAAACCACTCCAAAGCCGGATTCCTTGGATGGCTCAGTGCCTGTCTGAATGGCCGTAAGGGGCGCATGGCGGCGGGCATTCTCGGGGTTTCACTGGTGCTTTCCGTGGCCGGGTGCGGCGGTGGTGATTCAGCAAGCCATACCGCCACCATCACGGTACCGGCGGACTCCGACTGGGGCAAGCTGGACCCCGGAACCGGCCCGTGGTCCCCCACCTCCCCCATCCTGGTCGAGGTGACGGACACCTTCGGCGGCAGCACGGTCCCGGTGCCCGGGGTGGAAATCACCATCCAGGTGGGTGGCGTCAACATCACCGGCTCCAGCATGAACATCAATCACGGCATCACACAGATCGCCAGCGGCGTCACCACCTGGACCGGCACCACCGACGACCACGGTACCGTCACCGTGCGGCCTACCGCCACGGCAACTGTCGCATGCGGCGGCGCAACGGACGACATCAGCGGCTCCCTGAGCGTTGGCGCCTGGATTTCCAATTATGCAACGAGTTGGTCGGCGGACTTTACGATCAGTTGTTCTTGACGAAGCCCGGTGGACCGGATATTTCTGACCGGCTTCATGGGCACGGGCAAAAGCGCCGTAGGGCCACTTGCGGCGCGCGCCCTGAACTACGAATTCATCGACCTGGACCGGGTGATCGAGCGCGCCGCGCGCAAGACCATTCCCGAAATTTTTGAAAGCGAGGGCGAGGCCGGTTTCCGCGACCGGGAAAGCGCGGCCCTGCGTCAGGTGGCGCGAGGCAACGCCTGTGTGGTCGCCACCGGAGGTGGCGTCGTGATGCGGGAGGAAAACCGCACCCTCATGGCCGAATCCGGTCACCTGATCTGCCTCACCGCCAGTGTCGCCGCCATCGTGCGGCGCACCCGCCGCCAGCGTGGCAAACGCCCCATGCTGGGCACTTCGGGCAATCTGACCGAGCGGGTGAAGGCGCTGATCGCGGAGCGGGAACCGTACTACAAGGCCTGCCATCACATCATCGACACCACCGGTCGTCCCGCCGACGCGGTGGCGCGTGAGGTGGTGCGCATCCACAGAGAGGGCGCATGGCGAACGTCAGGGTAAGTCTGGGCGAGCGCGCCTACGACATCGTGATCGGAAACGGCAACCTGAACGGTGTAGGCCGTGCCTGCGTCCGGGCGAAACTGTCCGGTACCTGCGCCATCATCACCAACCCCACCGTCGGCAAGCGCTACCTCAAACCCGTGAAGAAGTCCCTCAAGGATGCGGGATTTTCCGTTTCCGTGTGCGAACTGCCGGATGGAGAGCGCTACAAAAACGCCCGCTCCATCGGCCTCATCCACGATCACCTGGTGGACAAGCGACTCGACCGGGGCTCCTTTCTGGTGGCCCTGGGCGGCGGCGTGGTGGGTGACATGACCGGCTTTGCAGCCGCCACCTACCTGCGGGGCATTCCGTTCGTTCAGGTGCCCACCACGGTGGTGGCCCAGGTGGACTCGTCGGTGGGCGGAAAGACTGGCATCAACCACCCGCGGGGCAAAAACCTGATCGGCGCCTTCCACCAGCCACGGCTGGTGTTCATGGACATGGACGTGCTGCACACCCTGCCGCGCCGGGAATTTGTCGCCGGGCTTGCCGAGGTGCTCAAGTACGGCGTCATCGCCGACGAAAAATTCTTCGCCTACCTGAGCAGGAATACGCAGAAGATTCTCGACCTGGATGCGAAGGTCATGGCCCGGGTGGTCAAGCGCTGCTGCGAGATCAAGGCCGAGGTGGTGGCGGCGGATGAGAAGGAAACCTCCGGCCGCCGCGCCATCCTGAACTACGGCCATACCGTCGGCCACGGCATCGAGGCGGTCACCCGCTACCGCAAATTCCTGCACGGCGAAGGCGTCGCCATCGGCATGGTGGCGGCGGCACGTATCGCCGCCCATCTGGGACGCCTGAGCATGGACGACGCCGAAGCACAGCGGGCCCTTATCGAAGGCTTTGGCCTGCCCACCGAACTACCGCCGCGCATGGATAAAAAGGCGCTGCTGTCCGCCATGACCCTGGACAAGAAGGTGGCGGCGGGGCAGATCCGCCTGATCCTCGCCGACCGCATCGGCCATGTGGATATGCTCCCCTTCAGCCGCGCCGAGGTCGGGCGGCTGCTGAAGCACATCTGATCCGCCCGCTATAATCAGCCGATGACCACTTCCAACAACTTCGGGCGATTTCGCGCATCCCACCTGGGTTGGTGCCTTGCCTTTCTGCTCTCCGCCTGCGGCGGCGGTGGCGGCGGCGGCGTCACCAACGTCTGTTCCGGTTATGGGGCGGGTATGGGCGCGGGCGCCTTCACCATCAGCGGCACGGTGAACTACGAGGACAAGCCGTTCAACAGCCTCGGCCTGACCGGCGCCTCCACCACCCTGCCGGTGCGCAAGGCGTCGGTGGAGGTCATCCGCTGCTCCGACGGCGCGGTGCTCGGCTCCGCCGACACCGACAACGCCGGTAACTACAGCATCAGCGCCAGCAACACCGGCACCGCCGGGGTATACGTGCGGGTGCTCGCCAAGGTCAGCCAGCCGGGCTACAGCCTGAGCGTCATCGACGCGGCTTCCGCCATCCACAGCCAGCCCACCACCGGTTTTGACGAAACCGGCGGCGCCAGCGTCAACATCACCGCCCCGGCCTCTTCCTCCGGCGGGCCGTTCAATATCCTCGATACCGCCCTGTCCGGCATCGAATACGTGGACGGCAACACCACCCTGCCGACACTGACCGCTCTCAAGCTTCTGTGGGACGCCTGCCCCGCCCCCTTTACCGCTCTCAGTTGCGGCACCGTGTTCTACCCGAACGGCATCCCCCCTTTTTCCGGTCAGAAGCTGATCACACTGGTCAACGTTCCCGGCACCGACACCGACGACTATGACGACATGGTGATCATGCACGAGGTCGGGCACTACATCGCCAACCAGCTCTCGGAGGACGACTCCCCGGGGGGTAGCCACAGCCCCACGGACACCCACCAGGACGCGCGCCTGGCCTGGTCGGAGGGGTGGGGTGGATACTTCGCCTCCGCCGCCACCGGCATCGTCGACTATCTGGATACGGACGGCAGCAGCATCGGCACCGCCGGACGACTGCTGGGCGTCAACCTGGAGACCCGCAATGTGACCAGCGGTGCGACTCCCCTCGGTGCCTGGGGCAACGGCGCCGACACCGAAATATCCGTCTCCGCCGCACTGTGGGACGCCATCGACAACACCCCGGGGGACGAGCCTTCCAACCTTGCCGACGCCGACGTGCTCTCCGCCTTCGAGGCCCTCCAGGGCACCGTGCCGCCGGTCACCTTCGGGCGCTTCACCAATGCCCTGCGAGAGGACGCCACCCTGGCCGGCACACCCCTGGCCGACTTCACCACCGCCATGCCGAAAAGCCTCATCGACGTCGTCGCCGATGACCAGAGCGACAATGTGGCGGCAGGCGCCACGGCGGTCGTCGTAGGGGTCAGCGCCGCTGCCGCCAACCTGGTCTACGACCGCGAAGCGGGCGACACCGAAGATGTGGATTACTACAGCGTGCCCCTGACCAACGGCACCACCTACACGGTTCAGACCAGCCTGCTTCAGGAGGGCGCCGACCCCTACATCTCGGTGCGGGATGCGAGCGACGCCGACCTGACGCCGTTGCAGGAAAACGACAACGGCACGAACCCGATCTACAGCGCCTCCTGCACCACCGACTGCCCGCCCAACAGCGGCGCGCTGGCGGCCTCGCTGACGTTTACCGCACCCAGTACCGCCACCTACCTGATCCGGGTGGAACGCTCCCCCGACGCGCCCCCCTCCGCCGGGCTGTTCGGCGGCTACACCCTCTCCGTCAACTACTAGGTGTCAGTCGAATGGTGGTTCGGACCGGCACGGGGTTCCCAGGCTGGCCGGAAAGCCATCCGGTGCGTTCGGTAGCCGGGCGTTCCAACCCCGCCGCCGACGGACATTAACGCCTCCCCGGTTTCGGGTCTGCATCCGCCCAAAAAATGCACCCGGGCGGGCGGAGCCCCCTTGACAGATAGGGGGTAAGCAGATATTATCCCACTAAATTGATCGGAATTATTTGGATTTATGAAGTTTTCCGCACGTTCCCAATACGCCATTGAGGCCATGCTGGCGCTGGCCGAATCCACCGCCGGACAGCCGGTGCAGGTGCGCGCCATCTCCAGGGAGCACGGCATTCCAATCCGCTTTCTGGAGCAGATCATGGCGTCGCTCAAGAAGGCCGGACTGGTCAAGAGCATCCGCGGAGCGCGGGGTGGCTACCTGCTGTCGGCGGAAGCCTCCGCCATCCGGGTGTCTCAGGTGCTGCAGGCGGTGGAGGGACCGATCCGCGAGGGGCCGGATACGGACGAACCGGCGCCCCCCGCGGCCCAGGTGGTATTTGCCTTGTGGCGGGAGGCCCAGGAGACCGTGCGCCAGGTGTTCGACTCGATCACCATCGAGGAATTGAGCAAGCGTAAACAGGAAACCGAAAACGCCCGCAGTATCATGTACCACATCTGATCAGCCACGGCTGTCAGACAGCCGCGGCAAACAGCCTGGACCTCGTTTTTTTATTTCTTAGTTGCTAGAGCGGAAATGGAACCCATCGAACAACACGCCATCAATCGCGTGACCCACGAATCCGACGTTCTCATCATCGGCGGCGGTACCTCCGGCTGCTTCGCCGCAGCGGAACTGAAGGAGAAGTATCCCGACCTCTCCATCGCCATCGTGGAGAAGGCCCACGTCGACCGCAGCGGCTGTCTGGCCGCCGGTATGAACGCCATCAACGCCTATCTGAATCCCGGCGAAACCCCGGAAAGCTTCGTTAAATACGTGCGCTACGACTCCTGCGGCCTGATCCGCGAGGACCTGGTCAAGAGCATGGCCGAGCTGTTCGAGTACTCGGTCAAGAAGGTCGAGAGTTGGGGCCTGCCGATCCTGTGCGACGACGACGGCAACTACGTGCCTCGCGGCCGCTGGAACATCAAGATCAACGGCGAGTCCCTGAAGCCGATCCTCGCCAAGGCGGCGCGGGATGCCCAGGCCAAGATCTTCAACTGGGTGGTGGTCACCGACCTGTTAACGACCCGTGTCAATGGTGAGGAACGCTGCGCCGGGGCCACCGGCTTCTCCCTGCGCACCAACACCTTCTACACCTTCAAGGCCAAGGCCACCATCATTGCCACCGGCGGCGCCGCCGGGCTCTACAAGCCGAACAACGCACACGACGCCCAGCACAAGACCTGGTATTCGCCGTTTAACAACGGCGCCGGCTACGCCATGGGCATCCGCAAGGGTGCCGAGATGACCTCGTTCGAGATGCGCTATGTGGCGCTGCGCACCAAGGATGCCATCGCCCCCACCGGCACCCTCGCCCTCGGCGTCGGCGCCCCCCTGGTCAACTCCCAGGGCGAGCGCTTCATGCAGACCAAGTACGGCCACATGGGCGGCGACGGCGCCCCCACCCCCTATCGGGCCTACGGTCCCATCGAGGAGACCAAGGCCGGGCGCGGGCCGTGCTATCTGGACACCACCCACATCACCGAAGAGCAGGCCAAGCAGCTCAAGAGCGCCTACCTCGACATGTATCCGTCCCAGGTGCTGTACTGGGCCGCCAACGACATCGATCCCTCCCGCCACCCGGTGGAGGTGCAGACCACCGAGCCGTACGTGGTCGGCGGCCACTGCCAGGGCGGCTACTGGGTGGACATGGACCGCCAGAGCACCCTGCCGGGGCTGTACGCCGCCGGTGACATCGCAGGCGGCGCGCCGTTCAAGTTCGTCTCCGGCTGCTGGGCCGAGGGCGTCATCGCCGCCCGTCACGCCGGCGCCACCGTCTCTGACATACCCATGCCCGAGGTCGACCATCTCCAGATCGAAACCGCCTACCAGCGTTGCTTCGACCCGCTGTTCAACTACGGCAAGGTCAAGTTCGGCGTCACGCCCTACGACATGGAAGTGCGGATGCAGAAGATCATGGAGGAGTATGCCGGCGGCGCCTCCCAGAACTACGAGATGAACGAGGAGCGGCTGCTCAAGGCGCGCCAGTACATGGGGCAGCTCCCCGGCCAGTTCGACCAGCTGGTGGTCGCCGACATGCACGACCTGATGAAGGCTCACGAGGTCATGGATCGGGTGATGGTGGGCCAGGTGCTGGTCGAGCACCTGATCGGCCGCAAGGAGACCCGCTGGCCCAGCTACCAGACCCGCACCGATTACCCGGAGCGGGACGACCTCAACTGGCTCAAATTCGTCAATACCCGTATGGACCCGTCGTCCGGCAAGATCGAGGTGCTGTTCCGGCCCTACGAGCAGCTGGTCGAAGGCGACCGGTATCATCCGGGCGCCAAGCCCCATCCCAAGCCAAACTGATTGTAGGAACCGGACATGCCCGTCATCGTTGACCCAGACCTGTGTAACGGCTGTTATAACTCCAAGCAACCACCGTGCGTACGCATGTGCCCTGGCGATTTGATCGTCAAGGACACGCAGACCAACAAGGCCTACCTGAAATACACGGACGACTGCTGGGACTGCCTGCCATGCGTAAAAGCCTGCCCGGAGGAGGCCATCCGCTTTCAGCTGTCGTACCAGATGGGCTTCTACTCCGCCTCCCTGCACCCGTCCATCCACAAGGACCGCCAGCACATCACCTGGACCTGCGTGGACTCCCACGGCAATAAGGAGGAGTTCGTCATCCGCACCAAGGTGCTGGAAGTAGCCCTGGACGAGAAGGTCGAGGGCGAGGCCGCGCCGGACTTCTCCATCTAGATTTTCTTTTTTATTTCAACACGTTCTGAAACACATAACTTTGTGAGTTTGTCATGACTGCCAACATCGCCCCCCACGGCGGGGAACTGATCAACCAAATCGTCACCGGCCACGAAGCCGAGGAGCTTGCCGCCCGCGCCGGGACCCTCAGCCGGGTGCCGCTCACCTACCGGGAGGTCTCGGATCTGGAGATGATCGCCAACGGCGCCATGAGCCCGCTGACCGGCTTCATGACCCGCGACGACTACAACCAGGTGGTGGACACCATGCACATGACCGGCGGCACCGCCTGGTCCCTGCCGGTCACCCTGGCGGTCACCGACGATCTGGCAGCTTCCCTTAAGGAAGGCCAGGAGGTGGCCCTGGCGGGTACCGACGGTCAACTTCTGGCGGTCATGACCGTTAATGAGATATTCAAGCGCGACAAACGCAAGGAGGCCCTGGAAGTCTACCGTACCGAAAACGAGGCGCATCCGGGAGTCGCCAAGGTCTACGAGCAGGGCGACACCCTGATCGGCGGCCCGATCCGGATGTTTGTGCGGCCGTCCCACGACGATTTCCTCGAATACCGTCTGGACCCGTCTGAGACCCGCGCCCTGTTCCGGGACCGCGGCTGGAAGCGGGTGGTCGGTTTTCAGACCAGAAACCCGATCCACCGGGCCCATGAGTACATTCAGAAGTGCGCCCTGGAGACCGTCGACGGCCTGCTGGTGCACCCGCTGGTGGGTGAGACCAAGGCCGACGACATCCCAAGCCACGTCCGTATGGAGTGCTACAACGCCCTGCTCTCCGGCTACTATCCGAAGGATCGCACCGCGCTGTCCGTGTTCCCGGCGGCGATGCGCTACGCCGGCCCCCGCGAGGCCATCTTCCACGCCATCGTGCGCAAAAACTACGGCTGCACCCACTTTATCGTGGGGCGCGACCACGCCGGGGTGGGCGACTACTACGGCACCTTTGACGCCCAGCTGATTTTCGATGAGTTCGGACCGGACGAACTCGGCATCACGCCGATGTTCTTCGACCACTCGTTCTACTGCAAGGCCTGTGAGGGCATGGCAAGCTACAAAACCTGCCCCCACGATGCGGAGCACCATGTGATCCTGTCCGGCACCAAGGTGCGCGCCATGCTGCGCGACGGCGTGGTGCCGCCCCATGAGTTCACCCGCACGGAAGTGGCGGAGGTGCTGATCAAGCACATGCTCAAATAGGTGCGCCCCGCACAGGGGTGATGCGCAGGCTGGAAGAGCGACTCGTCGATTACCCCAGGCACCGTTGGTGCTGAGTGCCAGACCTGTCGATGGATTGAAGTGGCGGGGCCAAACCATGCCCGGCGGTGGTTTGCCAGCCTGCGTTTACGCCCGTGGGGGGGGGCACTTAGGCCTCGTCCGTCATGAGCGCCCGGTCGGCTGCCGCCCGGGCTTCCCGCTCCTGAATCGCCCGCTCTTTTTTCTTCAGCTTGCGCATGCCCCGGCGGGTGACGAGAAACGCGCCGATCACCGCCACCGGGATGAACATCGCGGTATACAGGGTGGCCGACTCCCCAATCAGGTGCTCCTTCTCCAGCGCCTTGAATACGTAACCCGAAAGGCTCGTGCTGTAGTAGGAAATCACGATCACCGACAGTCCCTCGGCCATCTCCTGCAGGCGCAACTGGATGGCGGAACGGGTGTCGAGGTTTTTCAACAGCTCCGTATTCTGGGCTTCCATGCTCATCTCCACCCGGGTGCGGAGAATCGCCACCACATCGGCGATTTCCCTCTCCATGCCGTTGAGCCGGGCCAGAAACGCCCGGTATTCGTTGACCACGCCCACGGTACGCTCCAACACCAGGTTGGAGAGGGAATCAAAGCCCTCCACCGGCTGCTCTTTCCAGGCGGCGAAGCCTTCCCGCACCCGGTCCTGATAGGGATATGTGCCCGACAGCACATGGTTGAAGCGGCCACTCAGGGCGACCACCCGGGTCAACTCCACGGTCAGCCCCTTGAGCCACAATTCCATCTGCTCGGCACCGGCCCGTTCGATGCCGTGGGTCACCGCCTCCATGCGGGAAGCCAGCGCCCGCTCCATGCCGTGCACCTCCTGCACCGTACTGCGCACCTCGGTACGGGGCAGCATGATCAGGTGGTAGTAGTTTTCAATGCGGCCGATATTGGCGACCGCATAGGCTCCGTGGTCGGCCACCGCGCCCGGCGTGCCGCACACCACGTAACGCTCCCTTCCCTTGGAAGGCTCGTAGTTGGTGTAGACCGACAGTTCGCCCCCCAGAACGTGGGCGCCGAAGCGATTGCGGCAGACAATCCGCTCGCACACCTCCTCGGGATTCATCGGCCGGTCGATGACCAGGATGTCCAGACACGTTAAGAGGGGCGGCGTGCCAAAGTCGTGGATGGGAGGGATCACCATCTCCATCGACATCTCCACCGCCGCCTCGTCCGAGGCGTTCCCCTCCTCCGACACGGTGGCGCGCACGAAGTAGTATTCGGTGTGCAACTCCCAGACCAGTTGCAGCCGCATCCGGGGCGAATTCGGCACCTGCCCCCAGGCATGGCCGCGAAAGCCGCCGATGCGCTGCTGATCCGCCGGCAGACCCAGCCGGTTGCACAGGTCCGTAAAGCTCACCTGCAATTGTTCGTCGGTCTGATCGGCTCCCTTCAGGTAGGCCACCTGATGCACCCGGCACGGCCCCGTCACCTGTTCGGTGGGCATCATACCCAGGTCCTCATGCACATCATCCAGCAGGGAAAACACGTTGGACTCGCAGGTATCCACACAGACCGTGCAGCCTTCCGGACAGTGATCGGTATGGGTCATCACGATGCGCTTGCCCGACAGGGTCAGCACCTGCTGGGGACAGGCCGGTACGCAGGCGGGCTCCCCCGTGCCGCACAGGTCGCAGCGCTCCTTGTGAATGTGAATGTGCGTTTCCATCAGATCGATGCTTTCATAATTTCAATAACCTGTGGAAGATTTTGAGGGCTTCCCGTGTCGCCTCCGGACATGTGTCCAGCAGGTTGTTTACCGTTCCCCGGCGCACCGGGGCCGGGGTCAGCCGATGCCGCACATGCCACCGCCACTGCCGCATCCGCCCCCCATGGGTGGGCAACCCGCACCCCCCTGGGGGCCGCACGGGGCACCGCCGGACGATGGCACCGAGGGCGCAAATACGCTCATCTGCCGGGCCACATCGTCCGCGCCACAGGCGGGGCACATGGTGTCCCCGGCAGCAGTGTGCACCGACTGCAGCAGGGTAAACGCCTCATCACAGGCGGAACAGGTGTATTCGTACAGTGGCAACCTGGCGGCTCCTTCATTGCGGTCCTTTGGGAAACAGGAAGATATTACCGCTGGATGTTTCGCTCCCGCAACGTTTTGCCCCCTCCCGGCGATACCCGCGACAACGCCAATTGTGCTACCCGGTGGTGTTAATTGCGGTACAATGGCGGCTATGGACGATGTCGTTTCCGTCACTACCCGCAGCATTGAGCGGGCCTTGAAGGAGGGGCTGGCCTGTTTCGACGATGGGGGCTATGAAGAAGCCCTCCGCCTGTTCGATGACGCCCTCACCCGATTTGGCCCCAATCTGGATCTCACCCACTGGAAGGGCATCACCCTGCGCCATATGGGCAGGCTGCGCGAAGCCATCGAGGCACTGGAGATCTCCGGCTCCGGCAATACCCCGGAGGGGTCCCTGTATGAACTTGCCGCGCTCCTGATCGAGGAGGGCGTGGATGCCGAACGCGGTGTCGGCATCCTCGAAACCCTGTCGGACGGCGGCGATCTCCCGGCGCGTGAGTATCTGGCGCACCGGGCCTACGAGCACGGCCATTTTGAGCGGGTGGTGGCTCTTTCACGGATGGCGCGCAAACAGGAAACGGAACAAAACTGGATCGACTCTGTGGAGTGTCTGGAAACCCTGGAGGGGATCGCCCTCACCGAAATGGGGCAACTGGATGAGGCCCGCTTTCACCTTAAAAAAGCCGCCCGGCGCAACCCCGGTTGCGGCACCCACCAGACCAAACTTGGGCGGGTCTTCCAGCGAGAAAAAAGCCAAGCGCGGGCGCACCACTGCGATCTGAGGGCCATCGAACTGGACACGGACGACCCGATCCCACAGGTCAATCTGGCCCACCTGTACGACGAGATGGGACGGGCCGAGGCCTCCCATCAGGTGTTCGCGGCGGTGCATCAGGCCAACCCCCAGGACACCGGCACCATTGAGGACTACGCCCGCTTCCTCAGCCGCCACGGCAAGCTCGACGAGGCGGTACGGCTGATCGAGCGGGCGTTGCAGTACTTTCCGGAGGGCGACGCCGCGGAAGACCTGAGTGCCTTTCTCGGCTGGCTCGCCATGGACTCCGGCGACAAGGCCCGCGCCCGCGCCATCTGGGAAGAGCAGATTTCCCACCGTCCGCGGGCCTTCGCCGCGCGCCACTACCTGGCCGGGATGCTGGCGGAAACCGGCGACACCGGCGCCGCCCTCGACCTGCTGGAAGTTGCCCACGGCATCGACGCGGTGGCCACCAAAAACTGGTGCGTGCGGCCGGACGGAAAAGTGGAACCGTGTTTCCTGAGCCTCGCCGCCGACCCGCGTTTTATTCGGATAACCGGGCCGGACAACGCCGGACCGGGCAGCACCGGACCGAACCCGGTCGAACAAGACCAAATCGGGCCGTAACGCCCCTGTGGGGAGACCGCCACGCACGCCCCAACCCTCACCGTTCAGCTTCTGGAATCCGCCTACCGCCAAGGGGTCTTTCCCATGGCCGATGCGGACGGCACGGTGGGCTGGTACGCCCCCGACCCGCGCACCATCTTCGACCTGGACCGGTTCCACATCCCCAGGCGCCTGGCCCGAACCGTGCGGAAAGGCCTGTTCGATATCCGCTTCAACCACGATTTTGAAGCGGTCATGCGGAAATGCGCCGAACCCGATGTGGGGCGGGAGGAAACCTGGATCAGCGAGGAGTTGGTGCGGGTGTATTGCCAGATGCACGCCCTCGGCAAGGCCCATAGCGTGGAATGCTGGTCAGACGGCGAACTGGCGGGCGGTCTCTACGGCGTGGCCCTGGGGGGGGCGTTCATGGGGGAGAGCATGTTCAGCCGTAAAACCGACGCCAGCAAGGTGGCGCTGGTGCATCTGGTGACGCGCATGCGGGAGCGGGGCTTCGTGCTGCTCGACACCCAGTTCATGACGCCGCACCTGGCGAGCCTGGGTGCATCTTCCATTCCCCTTACGGAGTATCTGCAACGGCTGTCCCGGGCGTTGCGGCTGCCGTGCCGGCTCGACTGAGGGGTTGAGGCGGGCTAGGCGGCGGACTCGACCTTTTTTTTCCAGTAATCGTAAATGGCGATGTCGGCCTGATTGGTCTGCTTGATGTATTCGATCAGATCGTCGTCGGCTTCCAGATAGACCGTGCGGTCCTGGCCCTTGTTTTCATGCCCCACATCCGCCGGAATGCCCAGTGCATTCCCCAGGACGGTGGCAAAATCACTCAGCCGCTCGGTGATCCCCACCAGCCAGAACGTCTCCAGCAGTTCGTTGATCCGGGCCACGAATTCATCGGTCGGAAGCTCCGCCCAGGCATCCTCACGGAAATTCTGGGCCAGGAAGCGCCCCATGAAGTTGGGGCCGAGAGAGGCCTGGGAAAGGATGGCGTTTTCCGGCGTGAGCCCGTCCCGGCGGACGGCGTCGCGGTAATCGTAGCTCTCCACCGCGTGGGTTTCGAACCACTCGTGAAAGCTGATCAGGGGACGCCCGGCGGTCTTGCACCAGAAGCCCATGGCGTGATTGTACTGGGAGATAAGGCGCTTGACCGGCTCCCGCAGGATCACCATACGGCGCGGCGGGCGTCCCGGAAAAAAATCCGCGGTGGCGGCGGTCACATAGTGCCCCATGACCAGCCGGATACCCTCGCGGAACGCCGCCGGTGTCTGCTCCAGGTACGGCAGATTGTTCTGCCGCAGCACCAGTTCCCCTATCACCCCGTAATGGGCCATCCCCTGATACATCCCCAGGTGCTTCGCCAACCAGTCCCGCAGGCTCACACCCCCGGTCTTGGGGACGTGGTGGATGATGTAGATGGGATTGTTCTCGGGGCTTTCTGAGGTCATGTCTCGGCTTTGTGGTCGCCCGTTCCGGGTGAAACAGAGCCGGGATTATATCATGCCCGCCCCGTCTTCAGGCGGCGAACACCTTGTCGAGCAGGGGCGCAACCTCGCCGTTTTCCTCCATCTTGTCGAGGATATCGGTATCCCCGTAAAACTCGCCGCCGATAAACACCTTGGGAAGGGTGGGCCAGTCGGTGATACGGCTCAGGATCTCGCGCTTTTCCGGCTGGCTGAGCACGTCGATGACCTCGAACGGATGACCGTATTTTTCGAAAAACACCACGGTCTCATGGGTAAAGCCGCACTGGGGCATGGTGCGGGTGCCCTTGCCGTAGATCAGGATTTTGTTCTCGGTAATCTCGGCCCGGATCTCATCTTCAATAGGGTTTGACATGGTATATATTCTCTTTATTAACAATGAGTTATTGTATTAATGAGGGGCCGGGGACGGGTCATTTCCCGGCGGCTTCGGCGTGGGTCCGGGCATTGATTTCCAGGGCGTGGATGCGACCGTCGCCCATGGGTTCGGCCAGGGCCTTGTAGACCATGCGCTGACGATTCATCAGGTTCACCCCGTCAAAGTCGTCGGTGGTCACCACCACCCGCAGGTGATCCGAGGTGCCGGTCAGGTCGGTCACGGTCACCTCTGCGTCCGGGTGGACTTCAGTGATATGTCGGGTCAACTCGTCCGGGTGAATCATGCCACCTTGCGCTCCTCTTAATCTCGGATCAATCGCCATATTTTGGAGGGGGGTTCGCCCCCTCCCCCGATTGTCCGGTGACAGCGGGCGTTGCGCAAGAAACGGGGCCCGGAAGGGGGGGTAAACACCCGGAACATCGCTTGTTCCATCGCTGGCGCAAGGTTCCCCCCCGGTGTTAGATTTGGACTATCCAAGACTGACTGAGTCAACCGCGACAAGCTGATATATAAAGAATGGGAGGCAGTGTTATGTCACTACAACTGGGGGACACCGTCCCCGACTTTCTGCAGGATTCCACCGAGGGTCCGATCCAGTTTCACGAGTGGATCGGCAACCATTGGGCGGTGCTGTTTTCGCACCCGGCGGACTACACCCCGGTATGCACCACCGAGCTTGCCGAGGTGGCGCGCCTCAAACCGCAATTTGAGCAGCGCGACACCAAGGTCATCGCCCTGTCCGTCGACCCCGTGGAAGACCACATGGGCTGGCTGGAGGATATTGAGCAGACCCAGGGGCAAAAACCCAACTACCCGATCATCGCCGATGCGGACAGGAGCGTGTCCAACCTGTACGGCATGATCCACCCGAACGCCGCCGACACCTACACGGTGCGTTCGGTGTTCATCATCTCGCCGGACAAGAAGCTGCGCCTGAGCTTTACCTACCCGCCCAGCACCGGACGTAATTTTAACGAGATTCTGCGGGTGATCGACTCGTTGCAGCTCACCGATCACTACAAGGTGGCGACCCCCGCCAACTGGCAGGACGGCGATGACTGCGTGATCGTTCCGGCCCTGCAGGATCAGGAAGAAATGAAGGAGCGCTTCCCGAAGGGCTGGACCGAGTTAAAACCGTATCTTCGGATGACGCCGCAGCCCAACAAGTAACTGCCGGGGTCAGCCCATTGAACACCCCGCCCGTGAAACCGGGCGGGGCGCCTCCGGTTTGAATGTGCGGCGGCCACGGCTGTATCTGGAAAACGCCCGCCGCTTCAGGCGTCGGCCTGCCGGGCCAGCAGACGCGTCACCTCCCCGGTGAGGGTCTGCAGGCTGCACGGCTTCTCCAGAAAGCCGTCGCATCCCAATGCCTCCAGTTCATGAAGGGAAGTATCGTCCCCGCAGCCGGACATCACGAGAACCGGAAGGTGCCCGTGCTGCGTCCGCACTTCCTTAAGGACTTCCTGCCCGCTCATTCCGGGCATCATCAGATCCAGAATAATCAGGTTGAAGTGGCCATCCGGGTCGGCCACCCGCCGCAAGGCCTCTTCTCCGTTCCCGGCGGTGAGCACCCGGTGGCCGCACTCCGCAAGGTACTCGGAAACCGTCTCCCGCAGGATCAGTTCGTCCTCCACCAGCAGGATGGTGCCGGGGGTGGCCGCCGGAGGCCGGGGAGGGGCCGCATCCGGCCCGACATGCGCTCCGGCTTTGGAGCGGGATCCGGCGGGCGATTCGTCCGCCTCCGGCACGGCGGGATCCTCCATCACGGGGAAGTACAGATGGAACTTCGAACCTGCCCCCTCCACGCTGTCAACCGACATGAAGCCGCCGTGGCTCCCCACCACACCGTAAACGGAGGACAGGCCCAGACCGGTTCCCTTGCCCGGCGCCTTGGTGGTGAAAAACGGCTCCTGTATGCGGGACACCACCGACTCCGGGATCCCGCAACCATCGTCCTCGACCCCGAACACGGTGTAGGCGCCGGGTTTGGCATCTCCATAGTTCTCCACCGCGTCACTGTCGAGCACGGCGCCACGCGCGGTGAGGGTGATGCAACCTTCACCACCCCCCTCCAGAATGGCGTCGCGGGCGTTGACACAGAGGTTCATCAGCGCCTGGTGCACCTTTCCCTCGTCAGCCTGCATGCTGCCCAGCCCCGGCATGATGTCCACAAGGATGCGGATACGGTGGTCACAAACCGACTCGAGCAGCGGCACCAGTGACGCGATGAGATCCTCCGGGTGCAGCAGGTCCGGCTGGATTTTCGACTTCCGGGAAAAGTTCAGCAAGCTCCGGATGACGCCGCCGCTCCGCTCCCCGGTTTCCATAATCCGCGTCAGCAACGCATGGCGGGGGTCGTCCGGATCGGTCTGCAACAGGGCCGTTTCCGAGGCAGCCATCATCACTGCCAGCAGGTTGTTGAAATCGTGCACCACGCCCCCCGCCAGGGTGCCGAGCGCCGCCATCTTTCCGGCGTGGGCGAGTTGCTCCTCCATGTGCTTGATATCGGTGATGTCGGCGGCGATACCCACCACCCGATAGACCTTCCCCTGGGAATTCTTCACCGGGAATGCATGATCGCGAATCCAGCGCATGGAGCCGTCGGGCCGAACGACCCGGTAGGTGACGTCCATGCCGTCCTGCTTCTTCGCCAGGGCAGCGAGAAAATGATCGATGTCCTCCGGGTGGACGGCGTCCAGAAACGAGCGCGGGTTTTCGTAGAGCTCTGCGCAGGGGCGGCCCCAGATCTCCTCGTAGGCCGGACTGATGTAGAAGATTTTCTCGGTGTCCGTATCGGACATCCAGAACACCTCTTGGATGTTCTCGGTCACCTGCCGCAGCAGTTCCTCCGCCTCCTTGCGTTCGGCGATCTCCGACTGCAGACGTTCGTTGGCGGCTTGCAGTTCGTGGGTCCCCTGCTCCACCCCGATTTCGAGCTTGTTGTGGGAGGCTTCGAGCTTTCTGCGCATGATTTCGCGCTGCCGGTCGGAACGGGCCAGAAACAGGAGCGGGGGAATCAGGGCGAAGAGTGCCGCGCCGACGCCGACAGTGATGAAGTGCCACCTCTCGGCGGCCGATTCCGCCTCCATGCCCACCCTGGACAGCAGGAGCGGCTCCAGCCAGAACTCCCAGCCCACAAGCAGGAGCGTCATGCCGAATACGGCACCAAAAAAGATATATGCGAGGCGCTTCACGACACCTTCCCATCCAGGGGTCATTGGCCTCCCCCGCCTTGACCCCCCCCGGGCTAAAACACTCTCCCCAGGAACAACCCCGGCGGGAATGCTTAAACGGCCATCATAATTATACATATTTTCCCCATATCCAAGGGACAGACCCAACCAGGTTCCGCGGATGATCGGCCCCTTCGCATGTGGAGCGGGGTGCTTTTTTGGTGGTCATGGCCCACCGAACACGGCAGCATGATGGCGCACATGCCCGGCCAACCGGACCGGGCGTTACGGAGTGGAACCCCCCATGACCGGATATCAAATCGCCAAAGCCGTCCACGTGCTGGGGGTGGTGTTATGGATTGGCGGCGTCGCCTTTGTGACATTCATCCTGATTCCGGCCATTCGCAGGCTGGATAGCGGCCGGAACCCCTACGAATTATTCGAGCGGATCGAGTATCGTTTCGCCCGGCAGGCGCGCTTCACCACGCTGGCCACGGGCATTTCCGGGTTCTATATGGTGTGGGCATGGGACTTGTGGCCCCGCTTCCACACCCTGGAATTCTGGTGGATGCACGCCATGGTGCTGGTCTGGGTGCTGTTCACCCTGATGCTGTTTGTGCTGGAACCGCTGGTGCTGCACAAGTGGTTCCGGGAACAGGCGAAAACAAACCCGGCCGGCCTCATGCAGACCGTGCAACGGCTTCATTGGGTGTTGATCACCGTAAGCCTGATCACGGTGACGGGGGCGGTGCTGGGATCCCACTAACGCGGGAACCCCGCCCAGAGCTCATGCGCAGGTGGGCACGGCCCACTGCGGGAATGCACATGGCTGGAAAACCACCCGAGGCGGGAAAACCCCGTTCTCCCCGAGCGTACCGAAGGGCGAAGGGGGGGCGTTACACCTTCTTCAAAAACTGGGTCTTGAGCACGATGGTGCTTTTGCCTTCGCGGCACTCCACCTCGCCGCTCTTGGCGGTCAGGCGGATGTTCTTGAACACCTTGCCCCGCTTGAGGGACATGGAGGAGCCCTTCACTTTGAGGTCCTTGATCACCTGCACCGAGTCGCCGTTGTCGAGGGCGGTGCCGTTGCTGTCTTTGACGTCCATGGGCGAGTCTTTATCTAAGGGAAGAAAATTGAAAGCGAATTTATTGAAACGTAATCCACGGAACGTTGCCAAGTTCGCTCGGCTTAGATGGGAGGAGGCAAGGCCACTCGCGGCTTAAACTGGTGGGAGAAGTTCGTTGACCGTCCGGCAATGCCGATGTCGTAGCCATAAGTGAAGTTGATGACAATCACGTCTTTTTCCAGGGATGAAGGGTAAAGACCCACCAAATCATCCACAAATTCACGGGCCAGTTTGGCATCTGTTATCCGGTTTTCCTTCAACAGGATCCGGGCGTTTATATAGGTGCTTTCCGTGGCTTCGTCACCGATCGGGTTTCGGATGCTCTTCCCGACAGTGATCCCGGCATCGGCTACCAATGGCCGTTGCATAAAGGATTTCCGAATCTTGATAAGCTCGGGGAATGGTGCGTTCCGGACAATTTCCGATGTGAAGACGGGAACCAGTGCCACTCCCACAAAAAACAGGGTCACAACCACCAGGTGGGGCCACCACACCGTCCCCACATCATGTTGTTCCGCACGGGCCTCCACGACATAGGTACCCACCGCCAGATCATGCAATGTCTGCCGGGTGACGCGATTAAATGCGCACAGGTAGACGGCTGAGGCCAGCCCACCAAACATCACCATGGCGAGGACTGTCGCCCCGAATACAGGCATGCTTTCTGTTGGAACCTGGGCACCATTCAGAAAGAACGGGATGCCAATCACACTAAACCGGGTCATGGAGCGTGCGAGGCTTACGGGTTCATTCCGACCATTGACCACCCGGAGCTTCAAAACCTTCTTCCCCACGGTCTGACCGTTTGAAATCCGGCTGTTCATCATCCCGAAATAGGCCAGTGCAATACAAAACCCGACCAGCCGCCCCCAACCACCTAGTGCAACAAACACATCCTCAAGCAAGAGCCCCAAGCAAAACCCGACCAAGCCGAGAATTATCGCATCAATGAAGAGGGCTCCAACCCTGCTCCAGAATCCGGAAATCCATTTTGGTGCTTGTTCATCGCTCATTTTATTCCCCCATCGTTTTATTCCCCCATCGTTGACTTGAACTAAGCCTGCTTCGGCATGCTATCTACCCCCGCGTCCACTTGATCGAGCACCCCATGCTGGGCACCTGATCCGCTGACGGGGAACCGCCGTCCAGCAGGGTCTGGATCGCCCCTTTTAGATCCTCCTGCGTCACCTTGGCCGGTTCCTGCCAGTTGTCGTCGAAGCGGCCGTGGTAGGCGAGCTTTCTGTCCCTGTCGTAAACGAAGATATCCGGGGTGCAGACGGCGCCGAAATCCTTTGCCACCTGCTGGGAAATATCCTGCAAATACGGGAAGTTGTATCCCTTTTCGGCGGCGCGTATCCGCATGTTGTCGAAACTATCCGCCGGGTAGTCCGCGGGATCGTTGGCGCAGATGCCGACGAACTGCACCGGTTGCCCTTCGAAGTGGTTCGCCAGGGCCACCATGCGGTCCTCGATGGCGACCACGTAGGGGCAGTGGTTGCAGATGAACAGAATCACCAGCACTTCGGCGGCGGTGAAGTCGTCGCAGCATTTCCACGTACGGCCATCCACGCCGGGCAGTTCAAACTCCGGGCACGGGGTGCCCATGGGGATGTTGTCGGTTTCCAAAAGCGCCATGATCTACCTCCCTGACACCCTGTGGGCGTCATCTAAGTATCCGGGTCCAGCTTAAAACTGTTGCCATCGTAAATCACCACCGCCGGGCGCGCGTTCGGGATGGGCGACCAGTCCCCCCCGGCAAGTTCCGCCAGAATGAGCTGACATATCTTGTGGTGGCTCAATACGATCACCGAACGCCCCCGGTACAACTCGGCCACCTTGTGCATCAGCGGCACCAGCCATTCCTTGAGGTCGTCCACCGACTCGCCACCCCCCGGCGGCCTGAACGCCTTGTCGTGTTTGAGCTTTTTAAAATCCTCGGGATTTGCCGCTTCCAGTTCGGCGTGGGTTTTGTTTTCGTAATCGCCCATGCGGCGGGCGCGCAACTGGGGATGGTAGGACGGGAAAATATCCAGCGCATCCGCCAGCACCTCGGCGGTCTGCCGGGCGCGCACCAGGTCCGACGACACGATACCGTGAACCGGATGCCTTGAAAAATAGTGCACCAGTTCACGGGCCTGCTCGAAGCCCTTGGCATTCAACGGGGTGTCGCCCTGGCCCTGCACCCGTTTTTCCAGGTTGGCGTCGGTCTGACCGTGGCGGGTGATGTAAAGCCGGGTTTCGGCGGGCATAGGAGGCAGGCTCTAATTATGGATACCGTGAGGGGAATTCACACGGGTAAGCATCGCTGCCACGCCAGCCTCCCGCACATGCCAGGTCATTTACCAGCCTGCGCATTACCCTTGTGCGAGGTCCCGCACTAGTCACCTTCTTCGGCAAGCTGCATGAAGATTTCGCGGGCGGTGAAAAAGCCGGCTTCGGTGAGGCTCACCCCCACCACCCGGCGGGTGTCCTCTTCGTTCCTGACCCGGGCCGGAACCGGGGCGCGGAAACCGTCCTCGCCCTCGGCGATCTCGTGTCCCGCGACAAACCCGAAGACCAGTTCCTTGG
>JBHHVE010000009.1:0-91228 GCA_046754085.1 Leptospirillia bacterium | reverse complement strand
GCGGAGCAAACCAGCGGAGGCGGGTTTGCCGGCCCCGGCATCGCCGCTGTG
Source organism: Leptospirillia bacterium (assembly GCA_046754085.1). Classification (GTDB taxonomy): domain Bacteria; phylum Nitrospirota; class JACRHL01; order JACRHL01; family JACRHL01; genus JBHHVE01. The sequence goes on along the minus strand of JBHHVE010000009.1, from coordinate 91,177 downwards.
AAAGACATGTTCGGCACCGACACCGGGCGCTTCTGTAGCGCCATGTGGCGTATCCACGCCCTGGTCGATCTGATTGGTGAAGGCGGGCTGGACGGCTGGGAAGGCGCCGCCATGAACGACGCCGCCATGCACCCGGCGGTGGTGGCCGCCGCCGCTGAAACCCGGCTCAACCGCCACGGCCGCTTTTCGGCGCGGGGTTTTCTGAAGCAGGTGAAAAAAAACGCCCGGAAAACCCAACGGGAAAAATCCGCCGCAGCAGCCCCCTGAATCCGGGATCCGATGCCCGTTCAGGCGTCTATCCCGGCTCACCATCCAGGGTCGCCGCACTGCGCAGACGCCGGGTGCGTCGCCACGCCAGCCAGCCGATAACCATCAGCGCTCCGGTCACGTCGGCGATGAAGTCGAGGGGATCGGTATGGCGGTACGGCACGTAATGTTGGTGCAACTCATCCAGGGCGCCATAGGTGGCGGCCAGGAACAGCGCCAGCAGCAATACACGCCGGGTTTGCCATTTGGGCCACGCCCGCGACATTCCCCACACGGTGAGCCCGGCGAGCAGCGCAAATGCCGCACAGTGGATCAGTTTGTCCGCATGGGGGTATGGCGGCAACGATGTAATGACCGGGCGCGACGACAAAATAAAAATCAACGTCCCGTGAGCCACCGCCGGAAGCAGGTATAAAAATCGCGCGGCGCGGATCAGACCGCCTCCCCGATCAACGCACTTACGGAAGCCTGGGTAATCCGCACCGGGCGGAAGCTCCCCACCCACTCAAGGTCGCCGGTAAAGTGCACCAGCACGTTGTTTTCCAGACGCCCGCTCAGGCGCTCCACATCCTTCTTGCTCACCCCTTCCACCAGCACCTCGCGGGTGGTCCCCACCAGGGACTCGTGGTAGGCGAGGGTGATCTGTTTTTGCAGGGCGATCAGGCGGGACAGGCGCTCGCTACGCACCTCGTCATCCAGGTGGCCGGGCAGGGAAAGCGCGCTGGTACCCGGACGGCGCGAATACTTGAAACCGTACAGGTTGGCAAAGCCGATCTCGCGCACCGCCGCCAGGGTGGCTTCGAAGTCGGCTTCGGTTTCGCCGGGAAAGCCGACAATGAGGTCGGTGGTGATGGCCACCTCCGGCAGCCGCTCCCGCAGCCGCCGGATTTTGTCCCGGTACTCACCATAGGTATAGCCACGCCCCATGGCTTCCAGTATCCGGTCGGAACCGGACTGCATCGGCAGGTGCAAATGGCCGCACACCTCGGGAAGGTCCGCCATGCTGTCGATCACTGCCGGGGTAAAGTCCTTGGGGTGGCCGGTGGTGAACCGCACCCGGCGGATACCCGGTACCGCCGCCACCCGCCGAAGCAGCATGGAAAAATCGGTGCCGCAGGTTAAGTTGCCCCCGTAGGAGGTGACATTCTGCCCCAGCAGGGTCACCTCCACGTAGCCCTCTTCGGCAAGCTGGGCCGTTTCCGCCACCACCCCTTCCGGGGTGCGGGAGATTTCGGGGCCGCGGGTGGCCGGCACCACGCAGAAGGCGCAGTGGTTGTCGCAGCCCTCCATGATGGTGATCCAGGCCCGGTGGGGGTCGGTACGGATGGCGGCGTCCGGCAGATCGGGTCGGGTGTGAACGTCCACCTCCGTCAGGCGCTCCCCCGCTTCCATGCGGGGCAACAGTTCCGGCAGGCGGGTAATCGCCCGCGAGCCGAACACCAGATCCACGTTGCGGTCGCGGGACAGCAGCCTGACCCCCTCCTGCTGGGCCACGCAACCCGCCACCGCCACCTTCATCGGCGCATCTCTTTCGGCCTCGGCGATACGCAACCGGCCCAGCTCGGAATAGACCTTGTTCTCCGCCCCCTCGCGGATGGAGCAGGTGTTCAAAATCACCAGATCGGCCTCATCGGCGCTGGCCGTCATGGAGTAGCCGCTGTCGATCAGGGTACCGGCGATCCGCTCGGAATCCGAGGCGTTCATCTGGCACCCGTAGGTGCGGATATAAAAGGTCCGGTCGCTCAAGAAACCCTCGTGTAAACAGGCCGGTGCTTGTGGCAGCGCATGGAACGCGGCATTATAACAAGGCTGTGGCTCACGCGCCGGGTACCGAGGGGGTGCCGGGCCCGTGCCACCTGCTAAGGATCAATTGTATGCTTCCGGATACCGCAAGACCCCATCTGGTTCGGGCCATCTACGACTGGTGTGTGGAGGAGGGCCACACACCCTACTGCTGGTGGCCACCGACCAGCCCGGCGTGCGTGCGCCACAGGGCTACGCCAAGGACAACCGGCTCACCCTGAACATGTCCCCCAAGGCGGTGGACGGCCTGGAACTCGGGCGCGAACGGGTGCGTTTTTCCGCCCGCTTTGGCGGCGCAAGCCATCAGGTGGAGGTTCCCCTGCGCGCCATCGTCGCCATTTTCTCCGCCGAAACCCACGACGGTCTGATTTTCGGCGACCCGCCCCCCGCCGCGCAAAACGGTGACGCCCGCCAGGACGACACACACGCCCCGGCCCTTGAAACCGTCCCCGAAATGACCCCTCAGGCGGCCGACCGGACCCACACCCCGGAAAAAACCCCGGAGACTGCCGACACGCAGGAGCAGGCGGATGAGGAAGTCCGCGTATCACACCTGCGTCTGGTCGAGTAAGCCTTCCGAGTCACTCCGTGTCCGCTATACGCCTGATCCACGCCCCGGCCCGAGTGGCCGTGATGGTTTTCCTTATCCTGGCTTGTGTCACCGACCCCGCGTCGGCGGCGGACAGGGACGGGGCCGTGTCGGTCCGCGTGGCGGATGGCGCGCCGGTTGCCCTCAAGCTCAAACAGGTCGCGGACGGTTTGTCGCGCCCCCTGTTCCTCACCCACGCCGGGGACGGCAGCGGCCGGATTTTTGTGGTGGAACAGACCGGGCGGGTACGGATCCTGCGGCCCCGGAGCGATCTTCACCCGGTGTTTCTGGACCTGCGCCCGGTGGTCAAGTGGGGCGGTGAGCGGGGGCTGCTGGGGCTCGCCTTCCACCCGGATTTTTCCCTGAACGGCGAACTGTTCGTCTACTACACCGCCAAGCGCGGAGACATTGTCATCGCCCGCCTGAATATCGATCCGGAGGATCCGCAGCGGGTCGATCCGGGCACCCTCACCGAACTGCTTTCCATCCCCAACCCGGCCGCCAACCACAACGGCGGCATGCTGGCCTTCGGCCCGGACGGCTACCTGTACGCCGGTACCGGCGATGGCGGCGGCGCGGGGGATCCCTGGCAACATGCCCAGAACACCTACTCCCATCTGGGCAAGATACTGCGCATCGATGTGAATGCCGACAGCAGCCGGCCCTATGTCATTCCACCCACCAATCCGTTTAACGGGCGCTCCGTCTACCGCCCTGAAATCTGGGCCTACGGCCTGCGCAATCCGTGGCGTTTCTCCTTCGACCGGGAGAACGGCGACCTGTTTATCGCCGACGTCGGGCAGGACAGTTGGGAGGAGGTCAACCACCAGCCCGCGGGCGCGGCCGGAGGCGCCAACTACGGCTGGAGCCATGTGGAGGGACGCCACTGCTTCCCACCCAAGCTGGACAAGAAGGGCCGCCCACGGGGCTGCAACAAGGGCGTCCCCCCGGTAATCGAATACAGCCACAACCTGGGCTGCTCGGTCACCGGCGGCTACGTCTACCGGGGTGAGCGCATCGCGAAGCTGTCCGGGGTTTACCTGTTCGGCGACTTCTGCTCCGGTACGGTGTGGGGGCTGACCCCCAAACCGGGCAAGGCGGGACAATTCAATATGCGCCGCTACCTCGAAACCGACCTTGCCATCGGCAGCTTCGGTGAGGATGAAGCCGGAGAGGTCTACCTGCTGGACACACCGGCGGGCACGGTCTGGAAGGTGATCCCCGCTCGCAGAACCCCTTGAGGGATCGGGCATCGCCCCCTTTTTTTGAAAAAATTATGAATATTTTATTGATTATTCACAGATTGCCTGATACATTGGGTTTCATGGTGAACGAAGATGGATAAGCAGATCGATACCCGTGAGCAGATCCTGGATGCCGCCGATGCCCGCTTCCGCAGGTTCGGCTTCGGCAAGACCACCATGGCCGAGATTGCCGGTGACTGCGACATGTCCGCCGCCAACCTGTACCGCTATTTCAAGAACAAGGCCGAGATCGGTGCCGCCATTGCCCAACGCTGCATGAGCGCCCAGGCCGAATTGCTGCGCCAGGTGGTGCGCACCGATGGCTTGAGCGCCGCCGAGAAAATTTCCCGCTTCGTCATCGGCATTTTCAATTACAACCACGACCAGCTCGCCAACGAGCCCGCCATGGCGGAACTGGTGCAACTGGTCACCCGCCAGCACAAGGACGAGGTCCGCAGGCACAAGATCGAGGTGATGCGCTCCCTCATGGCGGAGATCATCGCCGAGGGCAACCGCACCGGCGAGTTTGACGTGTCCGACGTGGTGGGCACGGCCCAGACCGTGCTGATGGGCACCTTCGCATTCCATTCGCCTTTTCTGATCATGGCCGACCTGTTTGACCGGGACGAGCTTACGCAGATGGCGAAGAACACGGCGCAGCTTCTGGTTCAGGGCCTTGCGGCCCGCTGATTTTTTTTGGGGTGATCGTGAATAATTTTCATAATGTTCATTGTTTACGCCGTTTGACGGCTCGCGAAACGTAACCGGTAAGGGATAACAAGATGTTCGCACGACACTTCGGCGCATGGGTGGTCAAATACCGCTGGTGGATTCTCCTCATCACCCCCCTGCTGGTGATGGCCATGGCGTCCGGCGGGCGCTTTCTGAGCTTTTCCACCGACTACCGGATGTTCTTTTCCGAGGACAACCCGCAACTGGTGGCCTTTGAGCAGCTTCAAAACCGCTACACCAAAAACGACAGCGTGCTGTTCGCCGTCGCCCCCAGGGACGGTAACGTCTTTACCCGGGAAACCCTGGCCGCGGTCAGGGACCTGACCGAGCGCTCCTGGCAGATACCCCACTCCCTGCGGGTGGACTCGGTCACCAACTTCCAGCACACCAAAGCGTTTGAAGACGATCTGGTGGTGGCGGACCTTGTGCCCGATCCCGCCACCATGACCGACGCCGACCTGGAGCGGGTGAAGGACATCGCCATGCACGAGCCGTTGCTCCTGCACCGGATCGTGCCGGAAAGCGGTGCCGTTACCGGGGTCAACGTCACCATCCAGTTGCCGGGCATCGACGCGGTCACCGAGGTGCCGGAGGTGGCGCATTACGCAGAGCGGATGGCCGATGAGTTCCGTGCCGATTACCCGGATCTGAATCTCTACATCTCCGGCATCGTCATGATGAACCACACTTTCTCCCAGGCCAGCCAGGACGACATGGCCACGCTGACGCCGGTTATGTACGGCATCATCATCCTGGTGATGGCGGCGCTGCTGCGCTCGGTCTCGGGCACCCTCGCCACCGTGCTGGTGATGGTCTTCTCCATGATGACGGCGGCGGGCCTGTTCGGCTGGTGGGGCGGCTCGTTTACCGGTCCGTCCGCCAGCGCGCCCACCATCGTGGTGACCCTGGCGGTGGCCCACAGCATCCACATCCTCGTCACCATGTTCTTCGAGATGCGCCACGGCCGGGAAAAGCGCGCCGCCATCTCCGAGAGCATCCGGGTCAACCTGCAGCCGGTGTTCCTGACGTCTCTAACCACCGCCATCGGCTTTCTCACCATGAATTTCTCCGACGTGCCGCCGTTCCACGACATGGGCAACATCGTGGCGGTGGGCGTCACCGGCGCGTTTTTCTATTCGATCCTGTTTTTGCCCGCCCTCATGAGCGTGCTGCCGGTGCGGGTGAAGGCGCACCGGAAAGGAGAGGTCCCCAGGGTCCACTTCATGGAGCGCTTCGGCGACTTTGTGGTGGCCCGGCGCATCCCCCTGTTCTGGGGCATGCTGGTGGTCATCGGGTTGCTGACCATCGGCACCTCGAAGCTGGTGTTCAACGACCAGTTCGTGGAGTACTTTGACGACCGTTACACCTTCCGCACCGACACCGACTTCGTCACCGAAAACCTGACCGGCATCTACCTGATGGAGTTTTCCCTCGACTCGGGAGAGGCGGGCGGCATCGCCGAGCCCGACTACCTGACCCACGTGGAGGAGTTTGCCGACTGGTTCCGCAAGCAGCCCGAGACGGTGCACGTGATTGCCCTGCCCGACACCATGAAACGGCTCAACAAGAACATGCACGGCGACGATCCGGCCTACTACCGGATTCCGCACAGCCGGGAGCTGGCCGCCCAGTACCTGCTGTTGTACGAGCTGTCGCTGCCCTACGGCCTCGACCTGAACAACCAGATCGACATCGACAAGCGCGCCACCCGCTTCACCGTCACCCTGAAGGACCTGTCCACCTCCCAGACCCTGGCGCTGGCGGAACGGGCCGACGACTGGATGAAAGCCAATCTTCCCGAGAGCATGTGGGGCGCGGCCGCCAGCCCCAACATCATGTTCAGCCACATCGCATTCAGGAACGCCAAAAGCATGGTGGCGGGCACCGCCCTTGCCCTGGTGCTGATCAGCGCCATCCTGCTGGTGGCGGTCAGGAGCGTCCGCATCGGCCTGATCTCCCTGGTACCAAATCTGGTGCCGGTGCTCATGGCGTTCGGCCTGTGGGGCTTCACCCGGGGTGAAATCGGCCTTGCCACCAGCGTGGTGGCGGCCATCAGCATCGGTATCGTGGTGGACGACACGGTGCATTTTCTCACCAAGTTCCTGCGCGCCCAGCGGGAGCACAACATGGACTCGGTGGCGGCGGTGCGCTACGCCTTCAAGTCGGTGGGAACCGCCCTTCTGGTCACTTCCGTGATCCTGATCGCGGGCTTCGCCATACTGGCCCTGTCGGGCTTCCAGTTCAACAGTCAGATGGGCATTCTGACCGCCCTTGCACTGGCCTTCGCCCTGCTCGCCGACTTCCTGTTCCTGCCGCCGCTGTTAATCCGGGTGGGCTGCTGCGAGGAACAGGTACAGGCGGACCCGAAGGCAGCCAGGTAAATTCTGTAAACGGATTGGACGAGGATAAAAAAACATGAGTGTTATCACCGCAATCGCAAGACATAAGGGTCGGACCCTGCGCGCCGCTGCCGTCCTGCTCATCCTGGACGCCCTGTTCGCCCTCGCCGCCTTTTTCCTGTTCACCACGGGTGGCCATGCCGAGACCCCGGAGGAACGCGGCCTCGCCATCGCCATGGCGGCGGATGCCGCCGACAACGGCTGGGGCGACCAGATCAGTTCACTGACCATGACCCTCACCAACCGTCACGGCCAGACCTCCATCCGGCAGACCCACTCCCGCACCCTGGAGGTGCGGGGGGACGGGGACAAAACCCTGATCGTGTTCGACTCTCCCAAGGACGTGCAGGGCACCGCCCTGTTGTCCTTCACCCACAAGGACAAGACCGACGATCAGTGGCTGTTCCTGCCCGCACTGAAGCGCACCAAGCGCATCAGCTCATCCAACAAGAGCGGCGCCTTCATGGGGTCGGAGTTCGCCTACGAGGACATCTCCAGCCAGGAGCCGGAAAAATACAACCACCGCTACCTGCGGGACGAGGTGCTGGACGGCATGGAATGCTTTGTGGTGGAGCGCGACCCGCTGGACCCCAACAGCGGCTACTCCCGTCAGGAAATCTGGTGGGACAAGGAACACTACCGCCCCCTGAAAATCGAGTATTACGACCGCAAGGGCGACCACCTGAAAACCATGACCCAGAGTGATTTCAAGCAGTACGGCAGATTCTGGCGGGCGGACACGTTTTTCATGGAGAACCACCAGACCGGCAAGACCACCCATCTGGCGTGGACCGGCTACAAGTTCGGTAACGGCTTCACCGATGCCGAGTTCACCCAGGCCGCCCTGAAACGCGCCCACTAAAGAAACGCCCCGTGTCCATCCGCACACTCATTTTCGCGTTCGCCCTGAGCTTCGCCGCGGTGCTTCCGGCCTTCGCCATCGAAGCGGACCTGTCCGGGCAGGTCGGGCTGGAATCGCGACTGTTTCTGAACGACCCGCTGTATGCGGGGCAGCAGCACAGCACGGTTTCCACCCTGGCCGAGGCCGAACTGTACGCGCCGTTTGGCGCGGGCCACGCCGTCACCGTCACCCCCTACGGCCGCCTCGACGCCGCCGACGGCGAACGCAGCCACTGGGACCTGCGCGAAGCCTACGTGCAGATGGTATTTCCCACGGTGGAGCTTTCCATCGGGCTGAAGCGGATCTACTGGGGCGTCACCGAGGTGCGCCACCTGGTGGACAACATCAATCAGATCGATCTGGTGGAAAACCCGGACGGCGAGGACCGGCTCGGCCAGCCCATGGTGCAACTGACCGTGCCGACGCCAAACGGCACCGTTGACCTGTTTGCCATGCCTTACTTTCGCGAGCGCACCTTCCCCGGTACCGACGGCCGGCTGCGCGCGCCCCTGACCGTGGCCACCGATTATGCCACCTACGAATCGGGTGACGAGGAACGCCATATGGATCTGGCTGCCCGCTACGGTTTTTTTGCCGGACCGTGGGAGGTGGGTATCTCCCACTTTTCCGGCACCATCCGAGACCCGCAGCTGTTGCCATCGGCCACCTGTGCCGCCCTCGGCTGCCCGCCAGGGGTACTGGTGCCTTACTACCAGCAGGGCCACCTCACCGGGCTGGACGCCCAACTCATCATTGGCGAGTGGCTGCTCAAGCTGGAGGCCCTGCATCGTTCGGGACTGGTCGGCGGCACCTCCGACGCCTTCGTCACCGGATTTGAATACACCTTCGTGGGGGTGATGGGCAGCCGCATGGACCTGGGGGTTTTGGGCGAATGGCTGTATGACGATGTCGGAGAGGGCGCCACGCCGTTTAACAATGACCTCTCGGCGGGCCTCCGGCTGGCGGTCAACGACATTCAGAGTTCCGAACTTTTGGCCGCCGTCACCGCCGATCCGAACAACGGCGCGTGGGGAATGTTCGTGGAGGCTTCCCGGCGGCTGGGCGCGTCCTATACCGTCGAGGCGGAGGCGCGCCTCTCCGGCAGTGCGCCGCCCGAAGACGTCCTGTACGCCACCCGCGACGACGATTACCTGCAACTCGCCCTCACCCACCACTTCTAAAAAGGCCTCGAATTGTCCCCCGGCGATCCACCGGGCCAGAGGATATCCGGGGACGAATGACCTTTTCCCTGGCGGTGAGGGAGGCAAATCGGCTACAAGATCACGGGATGTCCAGCCGAGTTCCGAATCTGATGGCGATGGCCGCCGACGCCCTCGGAGGTGAGTCCACCTTCACCTTTGCCGAACGCCACCTGCTGATGGCGGTGCCCCTCGGCGAAACCGGCGCGGGTGCCAGCGCCGGGGACTACATCGACCCGGCGGATGCCGACCGGTGGCCCGACTCACGAAACGTGCGGCCAAGCCTGATCCGTTGGCTGTGCGCCAGCCCGGAAGCGGTGCGGCAGATGCACGACAACGGGCTACGGCTGTTTGCCGCGCGCCTGTCGGGGCCCCTCAACCTGTCGTTCGCGAGCATCCCGTTCCCGCTTTCCTTCCACCACTGCAATCTGATTTCCGGCATCAACATCAGCGATGCCGAGGTCGGACGTCTGTCCTTCCGCCACTGTCAGGTGGGGCCGGTGCGAGGCGACCGGGCGTCCCTGGAGGGCAGTCTTGTTTTTGCCGAGGGCACCCGGGTGCTGGGGGGCGTTCGTCTGCAAGGTGCCACCGTGCACGGCAACCTGGCCCTCAACGGGGCGCATCTTATCAACAGCGGCGCCGTGGCTTTCGCCGGTAACGGCCTGCATGTGACGGGCAGCCTGTATATGGGCACCGACTTCCGGGCGCTGGGGGCGGTACGCCTCACCCGCTCCGTCATCGCCGGCAGTCTGGACACCCGCGGCGGCAGCTTCATCAACCAGAGCGGACCGGCACTCTCCTGCGACGGCATCCAGGTGGGCGGAGCGGTCCACATGGACTGAGCGCGGAGCTAACGCGCTGGCAGGCAGCCCACCCGTCACGGCCACAAAAAAAGACGCCCCCCTGTCAGGGGGACGTCTTTTTTAAACACCGGGCTGATCGCTTCCGGGTGTATACCCGGCAAGCCTTGTCGCTCCCCGGCATCGCGGGGCTAGTTGATCTTGATCAGTTCGATGTCGAACAGAAGCGTTGAGTTGGGACCGATACCGTGGGTGCCGCGCGGTCCGTAAGCCAGGGAGGAAGGGATCACCACACTCCAGGTGGAGCCTTCGGGCATCATTTGCAGTATTTCCTGCCAGCCCTGAATCACGCCGGTCACGCCAAAGGTAGCGGGTTGGTTGCGGGCGTAGGAACTGTCGAATTCATCACCGTTGACCAGCGTGCCCCGGTAGTGCACGGTCACCTGGTCCTGAGGGCTGGGCCGGCTTCCGCTGCCCTTTTTCACCACCTTGTAAAGAATGCCGCTTTCGGTCGACTTCCAGCCGTCCTTGTCCCGGAGGGAGGCGCGGTAATCCTCACCCTCCTTGAGGTTTGTTACGGCCAACCGGTCCATCGCCCGGGCCCGCTCCAACTGCATGGCCTGATACGCCTTTTGCATTTCCTCGGTGGTGAGGCGTGGGTCCTTCCCGGCCATGGCGTCGGCAACGGCGGCGGAAAAGGCGTCCAGATCGATCTCCAGAAGGTCCTGCTTCAACTGCTGACCCATCTGCAAGCCAACGGCATAGCTGTAACGGCTTTTATCCGAAGAAAGATCGGGGCCGCCGGCCAGGGCGGCACCGGCAGAAAACACGAGGACGGCCGAAAGGGCGACCGGAACGAGGCGTCGAATCAACATCAGTTTCTCCAATTAAAGCGGGATACGGCCTCACGCGGATCGCGGGCACGGTCCATAAACCGCAGCTATGTTCCCATATTCGAAAGCCGGGTTGGAAGCACAAAATCATCCGCCCGAAAGCGGGTGGGTGGATGCTACACCGGATAACCGAGCAGAGACAGAACCGCCTCAAAGCGGCGGTCGAACTCCTCGTCCAACCCCTCCCCCAGCGTCTCCAGGCGCTGTCCGGTCTGACCCTGGTGAACGTGGCGGCGGGTTCGTCCGCTGCCCTCCCGCAGAGCAAATACGGTGCTCTTGACCCCCTCGGACGCTTCCCGGGCCTCCAGTTTGCGCATATTCTCGAAAGATGCGGCCTCGACCGCCTGTTCCAGACGCACCTCATCCATTTCCACACCAAGCACCCTCACCGCGGCGCGCAGTTCGTCGACCGGATTCAGCTTAAGCCGCTCGTACCGCAGAAAGGCGTGGGGAAAGCGCTGTGCCGCCGCCATCCAGCTGGCCACATGGCCTGTCCAGTTGCCAAACCCCACATTCATCCAGACCGGCACGCCCATGGATTTGATGAAGGATTCCGCAAACTCCCGGTCAGTACCGGAAAACTGACCTGTGGTCTTCATGAAATTGAGGGATGAAATCAACACATCCTTGGGGTGGCGCACCACGTTGATGAAGCCCTTGGTGCGCTTCATCAGCGGGTGGTTCGGCCCCGCCATCAGGTGGGTTTTAAACAGGGTCAGGTCGCCGCGATCGATCAGTTCGTTGCGCGGGATTTTATGGATATCCGGGATCAGCCGGTGAACGTCCTCCCCATGTTTGGCCTCTCCCTTGAGGTAGCTGTACAGGAGAAAGCGCAGCCAGGTATTCCCGGACCGGGGATAGGAGCTCAGCCACACCACCGCCATATATCCTTACCTCCCGTTCCCTTCGGGTCGCCACGTCATTCCGGACCAGAAATACATCCGCCGGTGTGCCGGCTACAGCGGGTAGCCGAGCAGAGACAGAATCATCTCAAAACGTCGGTCGAAGACCTCGTCCAGCCCCTCCCCCAAAGGCTCCAGACTCTGCCCGGTTTTGCCCTGACGGACGTGGCGCAGCGCACGGTCCTCGCCGCCGCGCAGGCTGAACACGGCGCTTTGATCCCCCGCCTTGGACTCCTTGTCCTCCAGACCGCGCATGCGCTCGAACGAGGCGCCTTCGATCGCCCGCGCCAGACGGGCTTCGTCCACCTCCATGTCCAGCACCCGCAGGGCGGCGGACAGCTCGGTCATCGGGTCCGCCTTCAGGCGCTCGTAGCGCAGAAAGGCGTGGGGAAAGTTGTGCGCCGCCGCCAGCCAGCTGGCCACGTGCCCCAGCCAGTTGGCGTACCCCAGCCGGGTCCAGGCGGGCTCGCCCATGGTCTGGATGAAGCGTTCCGCGTACGTCCGGTCGTCGCCGGAAAACTGCCCGGTCATCCGCATGAAGTTCAGGGCGGAAATCAGCACGTCCCTGGGATGGCACAACACGTAGATGAAGCCACGGGTACGCTGGATCAGCGGATGATTCGGTCCCGCCGCCAGGTGGGTTTTATAGAGGGTCAGTTCCCCCCGGTCGACCACCTCCTCCAGGGCCAGTTTGTGGATGTCGGGAATCCGGCGGTTTACGTCGTCGCTCTCCACCACCTCACCGTGGAGGTAGTTGTACAAAAGGAACCTTAGCCAAGTGTTCCCCGACCTGGGGTAGGAAGCCAACCACACCACTGCCATACGCGACCACCTCCCGCACGTCATCACAAAAAAACCGGGGGGCATGTTCCCACAATCAAAAGGCGGGTGCCAAGGACATCCTGGCGGGGGAAGCGGCGGAGCGGCCACAAAAAAGCACCCCCGACGTGACGTCGGGGGTGCTTTATCGGTCGTCACGCAACCCTGAATCAAACGACTGGAACGCGGACCTCGAACCCGATCACCAACCTCATCCGGTAAGGCCGCGCGCCGGATTCTCCATCCGCGCTCCAAAACCCCGAATGAGCGGACATCCCGCCTCAAGGGGGGTGTCCTGCGCACGATGCCTGCTCCGCACCAACCACGCAGCCACATTCCCAGGGTTTACCCCGGAAGAAGGCACCCCCCTTACGGGTCCATGGTGGCCCGCTCATCCTAATTCAAGTAAAGCACTTTCACCGGGTCTTGTAAATATTTCACAACTCATTGATAAACTTGGTTTTTATATTGAATAAGCGTATGATTTCCGCATCTACACGGGCAATCTGCGCATGGGGGCGGCAATGGCGAATCCGGCGGAAGAACTGGTGGCGCTTGGCAAGGCGCGCTTTGACGACCTCACAGCGCCCGAGGAGGCAATGCTGCGGGGTGCGGCGGAGGGGGAGATTGCCGTCTTTGCAAATGGCCCAAACAGCCCCGATGCCAATCCCGAAAACGCGGCGGAGTGGGGGCCGGAGCGCACCGTCCGGGCGGAGGTGATGCGCTGGCTCTGCACCGACCGTGAGGCGGTGAAATGGGTGGACCCCACGGGCATCCAGTTATGGGCCGCAAAGGTGGTGGGACAAATCGACCTTCGGCATGCCGAGGTGCCGTTTCCACTTAGTCTCAAACATTGTGCGCTGCCGGATGGGTTTAACCTGCAAGACGCCACCCTCCCCGGCCTCTATCTGGACGGCAGCCACACCGGCCCCATCAACGCCGACCGCATGCGGGTGGTGGGTGGCGTCCACCTGCGGAACGGTTTTTCCGCCCATGGAGCGGTGCGCCTGCCGGGTGCATCCATCGGGGGGAACCTTGATTGCAGCGGTGGCGTCTTCAACAACAAGAAGGGTGATGCCCTCAGTGCCGACGGCCTGAAAGTCAACGGGGACATGTCTCTCGACGACGGCTTTTCCGCCCATGGAGCGGTGCGCCTGCTGGGCGCATCCATCGGGGGGGACCTCGCTTGCCGAGGTGGCACCTTCAACAACGGGGAGGGTGATGCCCTCAGTGCCGACCGCCTGAAAGTCAATGGGGACATTTTTCTCAACAACGGTTTTTCCGCCCATGGAGCGGTGCGCCTGCTGGGCGCGTCCATCGGGGGAAACCTCGCTTGCCGAGGTGGCACCTTCAACAACAAGAAGGGTGATGCCCTCAGTGCCGACGGCCTGAAAGTCAACAGGGACATGTTTCTCGACGACGGCTTTTCCGCCCATGGAGCGGTGCGCCTGCCGGGTGCATCCATCGGGGGGAACCTTGAGTGCAGCAGTGGCACCTTCAACAACAAGGAGGGTGATGCCCTCAATGCCGAACGTCTGAACATCAAAGGGGGCTTGTTCATTGGTCACAAAGTCTCTATCTCTGGAACCGTCAACCTTGCCCACGCCACTGCCGGGGTGCTGGTGGACGCGCCGAAGTGCTGGCCGAAACAGGGCTCGCTTGTTCTGGACGGTTTCACCTATGGCGCCATCGCGGGTAATGCCCCCACGGATGCAAAACGTCGCCTCGACTGGCTGCGTTGCCAGCCCGCCGGGAAATTTTTGCCCCAGCCCTACGTGCAACTCGCCAAGGTTCTCAAGCAGATGGGCCACGACGACGAGGCCCGCAAGGTGCTGATCGCCAAGGAGGATGCACGACTTTCCCAAGGCGACCTGAAGCTCCCGGCACCCTTCTTTTCCCGCAAATGGTGGCAGCGGCTCTGGCACATGACCAAGGGAAAAACCATCGCCTACGGCCACCAGCCGTTCCGGGCGCTGGGCCTCGCTTTGCTGGTGATCCTGCTGGGGCAATCGGTCTTTATGGACGGCGACAAGAACGACCGGTTTGTGCCCGCAAGCCCGCCGGTTCTTCTCAAAAACGGCGGTATTCCCCCCGCTGGGTATCCCGCATTCCAATCCCTCGTCTATTCGGTGGATACCTTCTTCCCCATCGTTGATCTGCACCAGGAGAAATACTGGCTGCCCGAGAAGGCACATGGCTGTTTTGTGGATCAGGGCGGAACACCGTGCAGTTGGTTCTACCGGGGCTACCTCTGGTTCCACATCGCCGCCGGGTGGGTTCTGACCACCCTGTTCGTGGCGGGGCTTTCGGGCCTCGTGCGTAAGGAGGAATAACCCGCGCCATGCCGACGCAACTCGGAACCGGGAGTGCGCCCCCGACCCCGCGTTTTGGCTGGCTGTTCCGCGACGGCTTCCGGCCGTTTTTTCTGGGGGCCGCCGTCTGCGGCGTGGTCCACATGGCGGCATGGCTGATGGCGCTTTCGGGCCATGCGGTCAACACCCATTTCGGCCTGTTCGGCTGGCACGCTCACGAGATGATCGTGGGCTACGGCGGCGCCGCGCTGGCCGGGTTTTTACTGACCTCCGTGCCCAGCTGGACCGGAGGGAATACCCCCACCGGCATGCCCCTTGCGCTGTTGTTCGGCTTATGGCTGGCGGGCCGGGTGATGGTGTTTCTGCCGGGCACGTTTTCTCCAGAAGTCATCGCCGCCGTGGATATGGCGTTTTTGCCGGTGCTGGCGTGGGTGCTCTCAAAACCCCTCGCCGCCGCCGGGCAGCACTACAACGTGGTGGTGCCGCTCCTGGTCTCCCTGGCGGGCGCCAACGCCCTGATGCACGCCAGCGTGCTCGGTCAGCCCCCCGCCGCGGATCGCGCCGGAAACATTCTTGCGGTGGGTGTGATGATGGTGGGCATCAGCTATATCGGCGGACGGGTGATCCCGTGGTTTACCGAGCGGGTACCGGGAGCGGTGCCCCGCAGCTTTAAGACGGTGGAGCATTTGGCGGTGCCCGCCGTGGCGCTGTACGCGGCCACCGCCACTCTGGCCGATCTCCTTGCCCTGCCGGATGCGGTCGCCTCCGTGTTCGCCCTGGCCGCCGCGGTGCTGAACGGTGTCCGCCTGGCAGGCTGGCTCACCCTCGGGGCATGGCGGGTGCCGCTGGTGTGGGTGGTGCATCTGGGCTACGGCTGGCTGGTACTCGGTCTTGCCATGCAGGCCGGGGCATTGTGGGGTGTGCTGGAGCGCACCAGCGCCATTCACGCCTTCACCGTCGGGGCCATCGGGCTGATGACCATGGGCCTCATGGCGCATGCGTCTCTGGGCCATTCGGGCCGACCGGTGGCCGCGCCCCCCGCCGCCACCATCGCCTTCGTGATGCTGGCGCTGGCAACACCCCTGAGGGTGGCGGCGCCCTACCTTTCGTGGGAACGGGCCTCGACCGCCCTGAGCCTCGCCGGAGGCCTCTGGTGCGCTGCGTTTTTACTCTTCTTAATCCGCTACCTGCCGGTGCTTCTGGGGCCACCCGCCTCGCCAAACGGCTAATTTTGGCGGGGTTGCTTACGTGCCCCGCACCGCCGCCTGATACTTCGCCAGCAGCTCCGCATCATCGATGGAACCGTGGTGGTGCACCTGCCGCCAGCGTCCATCGATATAGGCGAAGATCCGGCTGGTGCGGATTGAAAGCGGCAAGGGAGAGCCTCCGCCGTCGTCAGTCCGCGGTTGGAATTCACCCCGCTCACGTCCGGCGAACACCACCATGTCACCCGCCATATAGGCGGTCACGTCCGAGTAGGCCACCCACACCCGAACGCCGCCGGTGAAGATGCGCGCATACAGCGCGGCCACCTCGTCGGCACCGTCCAGCACACCTCCTACCGGGTTCATCAGGCGTACTTTGTCCGCCTCGGCCCAGACTTCTCTGAGCAGGTCCGCATCGGCGCCATTGAAGCCGCAATAGAAGGTGGTCAGTGCCGCCAGCGCGCCGTCCATGCCGGAGCGGGACGCCCCGGTTAAGAGGTTTTCGGCGTCGCGCCCGATATCGATGGAAAGCCGGACCCCTGCGGCGGGGATGGGGGATTCATGGGGTTCCGACAGGGTCATGGCCTTCTCCCGTGATTATCGGGTCACCCCCTCCAACAACACGCGCGCCCCGTTCAGGGTGCTTTGAAGCACGTCCGGATCGCCCTGGGCGCGGGCCACTACGTAGCCCCCCTGCACGCAGGCGATGAGTGCTTCGGCCACCGCCTCCACGTCGGTGCCCGACTTCAGGTCGCCACCACGGAGGGCCTCGGCCAGGGCCTCCACCAGGCAGCCTTCCAGATGAATCAGATACTCGGCCACCGGCTCCCTCACCTGCGGCTCGCCCATGCCCGCGTCAAATGCGAGCCGACCCAGACGGCAGCCGTTGGCGCCATCCCGGGGCCGGTCGAGCCAGCCTCTTACCCGGTCAAGAGGTGGGCGGGCGCGGTCAAACTGTTGGTTGAGGTCGGCCTTCATCCGCTCCGCCACCTCCGCAAGCGCAGCCCCGGCAAGGTCGGCCTTGCGGTCGAAATGGTGGTAGAACGATCCCTGCCCCACCCCGGCTTTTTTCTGGATGTCGCGGGGGCTGACGGCGGCATACCCGCGCTCCCACAACAGGGCCTTGGCGGCCTTGATAAGCTTGCCGCGGGAACGGTCGGAACGCCCCCCGCCACCTGAAGATCCGGCTGAAGCAACCATCGAAACCCTTGTCCCGCCCCCTTCAACCACTCCGAAATCCATCTCGAAACAACCCCAAAATTCCTGAGCATGTTGACCGCCCCCTTCCATGGGGCGGTCAACATGGTTTACATACTAGTAGGTACATTTTAACCGGTCAAGGCACACCGGATCACCGGAGGGTAAAAAGGCCCGACGGACACACGCCCGGAGGCGGCGGGAATGGAAAGGGGTGTCCGGGACGGAAATCAGGCCGCTTGAAACGGTGTTTACGGCACCAGTACCGCGGCGCCGTTGAGCCTGCCGTCGCGCAGATCGGCAAGGGCTCTGTTGGCCCCGGCCAACGGATAGGTGGTGGTTTCGGTGCGCACCCCTGCTTTGGGGGCGATGGCGAGGAAGTCGTCTCCGTCCCGCCGGGTCAGGTTGGCCACCGAGCGCAACTGCCGCTCACCCCACAAAATGGCATAGGGAAACGACGGAATGTCGCTCATATGGATGCCCGCGCACACCACCGTGCCGCCCTTGGCCACGGCCCGTAGCGCCGTTGGCACCAACGCCCCCACCGGAGCGAAAATGATGGCCGCATCCAGTTCCATCGGGAGTGGCCCATCCGACGGTCCCGCCCACACCGCCCCCAGCTCGCGCGCAAACCCGCAGGCCGCGTCATCCCCTGGACGGGTGAAGGCGTACACCGACTTCCCCTCGAAGGCGGCGATCTGGCAGAGGATGTGGGCCGCCCCGCCAAAGCCGTAAATACCCAGCCGCTCCGCCTGCCGCACCATGTTGTAGGCGCGAAATCCGATCAGCCCGGCGCATAGCAGAGGGGCCGCCGCCACGTCGTCATAGGACCGGGGCAGGGCAAAGCAATAGGCGGCGTCGGCCACGGCGTATTCCGCATAGCCACCATCGATGGTGTAGCCGGTGAATCCCGGTGCATCACACAGGTTCTCCCGCCCCGCCTTGCAGGGACCGCACCCGCCGCAGGTGTGCCCGAGCCATGGCACCCCCACCCGATCTCCCTCGGCAAAGCGGCTGACCCCCGCACCCACCCGCTCCACATACCCCACAATCTCATGTCCCGGAATGACGGGATGGCCGGCATCCGTCAGGTCGCCGTCCACCACGTGCAGGTCGGTGCGGCACACGCCGCAGGCCGCCACCTTAAGCCGCAACTGCCCCGCACCGGGCTCGGGAACGGGGATATCGTCGAGTCTTAACGCTTCACCGGGTCGATGCAAACGCATGGCGCGCATGGCGGTTTCTCCTTTGCCTGACAGGCCCTCGAATTCACTCTACCACCGCTTCCTTTCCCTATCCTGGCCAAAATCGGCCAGAATAGGGGGGAACGATATGACCCGGTGTTCGTTGATTACGAATGGAGTCTTATGAACAGGTCGATCGATCCAGAACTGGTTGCCCCCGACACCCCTGGAAAAGAGCGCGAGGGCGATGGCCAGGGGCTCATGCTGGTGCGGAATGTGCTGCCCGATGTGCTCACCATCCTGCCCCTCTCCAGCCGCCCCATGTTTCCCGGCCTCATCGTGCCCCTGGTGTACGAAACCCCCGACGTTCTTCTCAGCATCAAGAGTGTGGTCGCAGATGAGGTCCCGGTCATCGGGCTGATCCTGGTGCGGAATGAGAACGCGCCGTTCACCCCGGAAAATTTTTACACGGTCGGGGTCGCCGCCAGGGTCCACAAGGCGGTGGAGGTCAAAGGCCACGGCCTGCACCTGGTGGTGGAATGCCTGGAACGCTTTACCGTGGAGCGTTTTCTGGGACCCGACTTCCCCCTGCGCGCCCGGGTGCGCTACCACCTGGAAACCGAGTACGAAGGCACCCTGGAACTGAAGGCGTACACCATCGCCCTGATCAACATCATCAAGGAATTGCTCAAGCACAATCCCCTGCACGAAGAGGAACTCAAGCAGTTTTTGTCGCGCTTCGGTCCGGGGGAACCCGCGCGGCTGGCCGACTTTGCCGCCAGCATCACCTCGGCGGACCGGGGCGACCTGCAGGAGGTGCTGGAGACCTTCCCCATCTACGAACGCTTGAAAAAAGTGCTCGTCATCCTCAACCGGGAGCTGGACGTCTCCAAGATCCAGAACCGCATCAGAAAGAACATCGACGACCGCATCGGCAATCAGGAACGGCAGTTTTTCCTCAAGCAGCAACTCCACGAAATCCAGCGGGAGCTGGGTATGGAGGAGGACGAACGCACTCAGGAAGTGGATTGCCTGATGGCGCGGGCGGACGAACTCAAATTCTCCCCGGAGGCCGAGGAACGCTTCGAGGAGGAACTCTCCAAGCTCAGTATGCTGGAGCCGTCGAGCGCCGAGTATGGTGTGGCGCGCAACTACCTGGACTGGCTCACCCGCCTGCCGTGGGGGGTCTATGCCAAGGAGCGCTACAACCTGAAGCGCGCCGAGCGGGTGCTGAACCGCGACCACGCCGGGCTTGAGGACGTGAAGGACCGCATCCTGGAATTCATCGCCGTGGGGGCCAGAAAGAAGAAGGTGGGCGGCTCCATCATTCTGTTCGTCGGCCCCCCCGGCGTCGGCAAAACCAGTATCGGACGCGGCATCGCCGAGGCGGTGGGACGCCCGTTCTACCGTTTCTCGGTGGGGGGTATGAAAGACGAGGCGGAGATCAAGGGCCACCGCCGCACCTATGTGGGCGCCATGCCGGGCAAAATTTTGCAGGCCCTGAAACAGGTGAAGGCGGCCAACCCGGTGATCATGATCGACGAGGTCGACAAGATCGGCGCCGACTACCGGGGCGATCCGTCATCGGCGCTTCTGGAGGTGCTGGACCCGGAGCAGAACTCGGACTTTCTCGACCACTACCTGGACGTGCGTTTCGACCTGTCCCAGGTGTTGTTCCTGCTCACCGCCAACCAGCTCGACACGGTGCCGCCACCGCTTCTGGACCGGGCCGAAATCATCCGCCTGCCGGGCTACATGGCGCTCGAAAAACTGGAGATCGCCCGCCGCCATCTGTGGCCACGGCAACTGAAGGCGCACGCCCTGGACCGAAGCGACATCCGCCTCACCAAAAGCGCCCTCGTTCATCTGATCGACGACTACGCCAGAGAACCCGGCGTGCGCGGGCTGGAGCAGCATCTCAAAAAAATTCTGAGAAAAACCGCGCGCCACCTGGCCACCCACCCGGAGGACGCCCCGGTGACCGTGGGCGCGCGCGACCTGGAGCACTACGTGGGCAAGCCGCCGTTCCGCCACGGACACCTCAAGCAGGGGGTGGGCATCGCCACCGGCCTGGCCTGGACCGCCCTCGGCGGCACCTCTCTGACCCTGGAGGCGGCGGTGGTGCACACCGACCAGCGCGGCTTCAAACTCACCGGCCAACTCGGCAAGGTGATGCAGGAGTCGGCGGAGATCGCCCTGTCCTTCGTGGCGGGCAACCTGGACCGCTACGGCGGCCCCAAGGATTTTTTCGAAAAGCGCTTTATCCATCTGCACGTGCCGGAGGGGGCGGTGCCGAAGGACGGCCCGTCGGCGGGCATCACCATGGCCACCGCGCTGCTTTCCATGGCCCTGAACCGGCCGCCGGCGCCGCTGGCCATGACCGGCGAGCTGACCCTCACCGGCGAGGTGCTGCCCATTGGCGGGGTGCGCGAAAAGCTGCTGGCGGCGAAGCGCCTCGGTATCGATGAAGTGCTCCTGCCCGAGGGCAACCGCGGCGACGTGGAGGAACTGCCCGAGCCGGTCACCGAGGGGCTCAACCTGCACTACGCCGGGCACTTCGATCAGGTGGCGAGGCAGGTGCTGCACCTGCGGGTGAGAAAGGGGGAAGGGTAAACCGCCCGTGCGCGACACCCTCCACATCCCCACCCGGGACCGGGAACAACTGGTGGATATCACCGACAAGGTCAGGGCGGTGCTGGCCAGAAGCGGCGTCACCGAAGGGCTGGTGAACATCTACGCCCAGGGGGCGACGGCGGCGGTCATGGTGCAGGAAAACTGGGACGACTCGGTGCAGACCGACGTGGTGAATTTTCTGGCCAACATCATCCCACGGGGGGTCTGGCTGCACGATGCCCAGGACGGCAACGGCGACTCCCATATCAAGGCCGGGCTGGTGGGACCATCCGAGACGGTGCCGGTCATTGGCGGCGAACTGGGGCTGTCCCGATGGCAGAACCTGTTTTTGTGCGAATTCGACGGCCCGCGCCCGGCACGCCCGGTGGTGGTGACGGTGATGGGAATTCCGACGTGATACCGGAAACGTCACCACCCCAGCGTCCCGGGGGTCTGCCGCTTCCGGGCATAAGCCCGGCAGGCTTTATCGCCCCCCGGCGTCCCGGGGATACGCCGCCAGGAAGCGTTCCGCCACCAGACGGTGTCCCTCCGCGTTCCAGTGTTCATCACACGGGATGTAGTAGCGGGCGTAGATACCGAAGGGGTCAAACCCCTCCGCCTCCGGATCCCCGATAAACGCCGGGAACAGGTTGAGAAAATCGACCCCGCGCCCCTCCGCCCACACCTTCCAGAAGGCGACCTGGCGGCTGTCCAGATCCTTCGCAAACACCTGCTGCGGCCAAGGGTAGACCACCAGGGTCAGGCCCACGTCACGCTCGGCCAGAAACGTGGCCAGCCGGTCCATGTGTTGGGCCCCGAGGGTCAGCCCCCGCGCGCCCCAGTCGCTGAACACCGCGTCATCGAAGGTCCAGGTGGCCCGGGTCCGGTGCATCAACCGTTCGGTAATGGCCTCCTTCGGCACCTTGTGCACGTCGCCCAGTTCGGTCATGGCATCCACGCAGGCGTCCCGGTGGGTCACCTTGGTTTTGCGCAGACGGTTCAGGTACGAACCCACCACATACAGGCTGGAACTGCGTTTCAGAAAATCGCGCACGGTTTCCTCGACCCGGTGCCAGAGCACCCCGATGCCGGACAGATCGCGTTCCACCACGTTGCCGGAGTCGTCCACCCGGTAGAACACCGCCTCGTCCTCGATGTCGGAGATGTCGAGAAACACCGCCACCCGATCGAACCTGAGCCCCTCGTCCCACAATTGGCGCACCCGCCGGTCGTAAATGGACGGCGCGTAGGAGATGACCCCGGCATTGAGCACCTCCACTCCCGACGGGGCCAGGCGCTCGGCGATGAGGCCGGGAAAGGTCGCCTCGAAGTTGAACCCGGCGCCCTCGGTAAACGAATCGCCGATGATCAACAGGCGACGGTCCGCAGGCTCCGCCGCCACCTCGCGCACGGCCTTGTCCTTCATGCCAAGGGAATTGGTATAAAAGCCGTAGCGATGCGCACCCCACTCGGCATCCTCGATCTGCCGGTTCGGCAAAAAACCGTGATGAAAGGTGGGGGAGTAGATCCGCGCCAGTCGCTCGCGGCCGATGTGCTTGGACAGAATCTCCCCGGCAAACGGCCGCGTGATGGCCACGTCGAACGCGAACAGAATCAGAAGGAACACAAAGATACCGCGCAAGCGTGCGGCAAAACCCGATTTTCTGCGTCTGGACCTTGAAGGCATAAGGGCGTCTTTACAATGTTTTTTGCGGGGTGTGTGTCACCGGGGTAGCCATCCAGGCCGCTAAATATGTGGCATCGTCCGGGGGAAATCAAACCCTGGAACCGTCGCCGGCATACTGCCGCCCGAACCCCGGAATGGGGAAGCCGTGACCATGAGTGCTATCGTTATGGGAAAATCGGCGCTGCCGGTCAGCCGGATGCGGGCAGGTTGGAGAAAGCGGGAGGGGTGGATGGCGGAATTCGATACGCAACTGTCCGAATTGCTCAAAGGCGCGCTCACCGAAGAAGGCGGCACCCTCGCCGCCCCGGTGTTCAACGCCCTTGCCGATGACTTCACCAAACTCTTGAGCCGGGGCGGCGCACACCGCGTCGGGGTGCGCTGGTGCACCGTCACCGAAGGCAACCTGCACCGCCACCTGTTTACCCTGCGCTGCCCGGACCAGGCGTTCTTCCTGGACGGCATCAAGGTCTACCTGTCCCGGCACAACCTGCACCCGCTCGCCCAGCAGACCGTGGTGGCCTGCGCCACCCACGATCAGGCAGGCCGGGTCACCTCCCTGTGCCCGGCGGACATCTGCGCCACCGGCAACGAAATGCTGATTGCCCTGCATTTTTCCGCCACCCTGGTACCGGACGGCGAGGCCCTGTACCGGGACCTTGCCGCCATCGTGCGGGCGGTGCAGGTTTCGGTGGCCGACTTCTCCCGCATGGCCGAGATGGTGCTCCACGCCGGGCAACATCTGGCCCACGACCTGCCGGAGGTCTCCGCCCTGCTGTCGTGGATGCGCGACGGCAAATACATCCTGCTCGGCGCCCGCATCGATGGCGAAAAACTTGGCATCATGACCGATCCGCACACCTTGAAACAGGTGACGCCGGGACTGTCCGATGACCTGGCCGGCGTCGCCACGCCCACGGTCCCCGGCATCGAGTGGCTTTACCTGCCTCACGGTCGGGACTTTCTGTACGGCACCACCCATCTGGAAACCGTACGGATCACCTGGCGGGAGCGGGAGGGGCTCGCAAGCGCCCTTCTGCTGGGCTATTTTTCCCGTTCGGCACGGCACACCAACGCCAGCCAGGTGCCCTATATCTCCCGCATCTGGACGCGCCTTCAGGACCGCCCGGAACTGGCCCGCTCCGCCTACCTGACCCGCGAAGCGCGCACCCTGTTCGACCGCATCCCGAAACAGGTGCTGCTGTCGGTGCCGGAGGACGAACTGCTGCCGATGCTGTTGTCGGTCATCAAAATGGGGGCCCCGGAACGCAGCGGCGTATTTTTGTTAACCCCCCATCCCGGACGGGTGCGGCTGGTGGTGGCGGTGGTGGCCACCGAGCGTTTCGACCGCAGCGTCCGCGACGGTATTCTGACGGCGGTGGAGTCCGCCGGGATGGAAGTGCTGTCCCACAAACCGGTGGCGGTGGGCACCAACCTGCTGCTGTTTGTCTCCACCCGCGCCGACGGCATCACCGAAGAGGATCTCGGCAATCTGAAAGAGGCGGTCCACGAAAGCGTCATCACCTGGCGCGACCGGGCACGCGCCGCGGTGCGCTCCGCCCTGCCCGGCCCTGAACTGCCCGGCGCCATCGAAGTGCTGACCACGGTCCCGCGCCTGTACACTGAACTGTTCCCGGCGGAAACCTTCGTATCGGACCTTGCCATCATGGGCCGGGTGCGCGCAGACAGCCTCCCCCACGTGCGGCTGGAGACCGTCACGGACGGTGTCGACCTGCACATATTCACCGCCTTTCCGGTGCCCCTGGGCAGCCTGGTCCGGATCGTTCAGCGTTTTGACCTGTCAGCGCTCAAGGAGGTGGTGGTGGACTTTCCCGGCAACCCGCCGGTACACCTGACCACCCTGCACTGCGGCTACCGGCGAACCATTCACACCGACGCCCTGCCGCGCCTGAAGGACGCCCTGGAAGCGGTGCTGAGAGATCTTTCCGACAACGATCCGATCAACGCCCTGGTGCTGTCCGGGGAACTTGCCATCAATCAGGTGGAGGTACTTGCCTCCCTGCGCGACCATCTGGTGCAGATCGTCGCCGACGCCTCCGGCCACACCATCACCGAAACCCTGAAGGCGCACCCGTCGGTTACCCGTGCTCTCTACCGGCTGTTCGCCGCCCGTCACCAGTCCAAAGGCGGCGACGAGGAAGCGGCCCGCAGCCACTTCAGCCAGCGTCTGGGAACCGTACAAAGCCTGGCCGACGACCGCTGGTTCCGCGCCCTGGCCGACCTGGTGGTGGCGGGGGTACGCAGCAATGCCTATACCCGTAAGGTGGGCGAGCCGATCGCCATCAAGATTCGGCCGGAATTGCTCGACTTCGCCCCGGCGCCCCGGCCGTACCGGGAAATCTTCGTGCACGGCCGCCATCTGGAAGGGGTGCATCTGCGCTTCGGTCCCATCGCCCGTGGCGGTCTGCGGCTGTCGGACCGGCGCGACGACTTCCGCACCGAGGTGCTGGAGCTGGCCGCCACCCAGCAGGTGAAAAACAGCATTATCGTCCCCGCCGGGGCCAAGGGCGGTTTCGTACTCAAGGGCGGCGCCGGCACCGCCTTCGCCCAGGACCAGTACCGTGCATTTATCCGCGCCCTGTTGTCGGTGACCGACAACCTGAAGGGAGAGCGCACGGTGCCGCCTCCGGGGGTGCGGGTGGCGGAAGAGGATGCGGACGATCCGTATCTGGTGGTGGCCGCCGACAAGGGCACCGCCACCTTCTCGGATCTGGCCAACGGTGAGGCCCGAACCGCCGGATTCTGGCTCGACGACGCCTTCGCCAGCGGCGGTTCCAACGGCTACGACCACAAGGTGTACGGCATCACCGCCCGCGGCGCGTGGGTATCGGTATGTCACCACTTTGAGTCCCTGGGAAAAAACCCGGAGAAAGATCCGGTCACCGCCATCGGCATCGGCGACATGGGCGGCGACGTGTTCGGCAACGGTTTTTTGTTAAGCCAGACCCTGCATCTGGTGGCGGCGTTTAACCACAAGCACATCTTTCTGGACCCCACCCCGGACCCTTCCTCCGCCTACCGGGAGCGCAAGCGCCTGTTCGATCAGGTTGCCGGGTGGGATGCATACAACAGCGATCTGATCAGCCCCGGCGGCGGCGTGTTCGAGCGCGCCACCAAGGCCATCCCGGTCGGGCCGGAAGCGGCGCGGGCCCTTGGCATCAAGGCCGGTGAATGGAACGGCGAAGCCTTGGTGCAGGCCATCCTCAAGGCACCGGTGGACCTGTTGTACAACGGCGGCATCGGCACCTACGTCAAGGCCGAGGCCGAACGCCATGAAGACGTGCGTGACCCGGTCAACAACGCCGTTCGGGTCAACGCCTCCGCCCTGCGCTGCCGGGTGGTGGGTGAAGGCGGTAACCTGGGCTTCACCCAGGCCGCCCGCATCGAGTTCGCCGCCCGCGGCGGCCTCATCAATACGGACGCCGTCGACAACTCCGGCGGCGTCAATATGTCCGACCACGAGGTCAATCTCAAAATCCTGCTGGCCCGGACCCCCAACCCGCCATCCACCGCCGTTCGCAACCGGCTCCTTTCCGGGGTGGGTGACGAGGTGGCGGCCTTGTGTCTCGCCTCCAATCTGGCCCAGGCCCGGACCCTTACCCTGGCCTCTCACATGGCCAAACATTTTGCCTCCCGCGCGACGGCCCTGCGCGACCGGCTGGTAACGGAGGGCCAACTGGACCCGGCCACCCACCCGAGCATCATGGACGACGAGGCCGACCTGTCCCTGCCGCCGCAGCTTGCGGTGCTCATGGGGTGCGAGAAAAATCGCCAGACAGCGGCCCTGGCGGAGGGCGGTTTCGCCCGCTCCAGCCCGTTTGCCGGGGACTTGCTGACCGGTTACTTCCCGAAGCGGGTAGCCACCCGCTTCAAGGACGGCATCCGGAACCATCCGCTGGCAGATCCCATTGTCCACACGGTAGCGGCGGGGCGTCTGGTGGATGGGGCCGGACTGTTTTCGGTAAGCCATCTGGAGGACCTGGTGGACGGCGCCTCCACGACGGATGCCGCCCACGCCCTGCTGGGCGCCGAGTTCATCCTCGACACGGCGCAGATCACCGAGGCCATCTGGCGGGACGTCAAGGAACTTGGGACACGGGTCGCACTGCACAACGAACTGCGCCTGCACATCCAGCGTTTTGCCGAGGAGATGCTCAGGCTGTGCCCGGTGGGGGACCTCGCCCTGGACTGCCTGAAGGAGCGGCGTCAGGCCGCCGCCGGTTTCCGGAAGAGGCTTGTCGATACGCCGGAGTCCGCTTTCCGTTTTCCGCAGCCGACCCGGGACTCCGGCCTGGGCGAGGCGGCTCAGGCGTGGCTGAACGCCTTGCCGCTGCTGTCCCGCTCCGGGGTGGCCATGCATGTCAGTTCACGGCTCGACATGCCTCTTGCCCGTTGCCTGGCCGCGGGCCGCGCCACCCTGAAAGCGTTGCCGTTCCCCCATGCGGAAGCCGCCCTGCGGCGTCCCGAGTGGGGCGCGCCCGGACGTCAGGCGGTGCGGCGCGAATGGCTGCACCGGTTGGCGCTGATGCGCGCCCGTGCAGTGGAATCACTCATCGCCCAAGGCGGACGCGACCCGGAAAAGGCCGCCCGCACCTTGTGGGAAAGACACCGCCACCACCAGGCGCTGGTGGCGCTGGCCGAGCAACTGCGGGGCGAGACCGACCCGGATCCGATGCAGGTGGTGCTGCTGCTCACCCGGCTCGAATCCCTCATTGACGAAACCGGATGACGACTTCCGACACCGAGTTTCACTACCTGCGCCGGGACGGCCGCCTGTTACGCGGCCGCCTGCTGCCGGGCGCGGACACGCTGATTGTTTTTCTCCCCGGGTTCCGCTCGGTATGCACCGGCGAAAAGGCCACGGCAATCTCAAACTTTGCCGCAGAGCGGGGCCATGCCTGCCTGCGCTTCGACTATCTGGGCCACGGGGAATCGGACGGCGAATTTGCCGATTTCCGCATTTCCGAAGCCATGCACGACACCGCCGCCTGCATCGACAAAGCGAAAAAAAGGGAGCAACGACTGATCCTGGTGGGGTCCAGCATGGGGGGTTGGATCGGCCTGGAGTTGGTGCGCCACGGCCACACCTCCGCCGATGGGATGCTGCTGATTGCCCCGGCCCTGGAGTTCGTCACCCGGCGTTTCGCACGGCTGCCCACGGAGCACATCGAGGCATTCCGCCGGGACGGCCACGTGGATCTGCCGGATACCTACGCCCCGGGCGAAACCTACCGCATCAGCAATGAGTTTCTGGTGGATGCCGCCCTCTGCCAGCCACAGCCGGGGCCGACGCCGCTGCCCTGCCCGGTGACCATTATCCACGGCACCGACGACGAGTCCGTGCCGGTCGCCCTGTCCCGGGAACTTGCCACCCGCATTCCCGGCTGCCGCCTGGTGGAGGTCCCGGGGGGCGACCATCGGCTGTCGGGGCACCTGCCGCTTATCCTGAAGGAAACCGCCGCCCTGGCCGCCCGCCGCGCCGCCCCCTAGGTGTGCATTCCATGAGGGTTGTTCACACGGGCTGACTTCCGGAGACTGGTTGGTGACTAAGCCACCAATCAACGGAAGGAGCAGCCCGCATGAACATTCACCAGAATGCCCGGACCACGCCGCACAGTCGAGCCCTAATCGTTTTTCGTGTCCTTGATGAACGCCGGCCGCCCAGGGAGGTGGCGGCGGATTTCGGGATCAGCGTGCGCACGGTTTACAAGTGGTTAAGGCGCTTTCAGGGGGAGGGTGAAGCGGGTCTTTTGGACCGCACATCCGCCGCCCACTTCGTACATCACCGCATCGGTGCGGGGTGGGTGGCCCTGATCGGACACCTGCGCCGCACCTGCCGTATGACCGCGCGGGCCATCGCGGAGCGGCTTAGGCTTTGCCGCTCCACCGTATCCGGCGTGCTGGCACGCCTGGGGCTGTCACGGCTCAAATGTCTGGATCCGCCGGAACCGGTACGGCGCTATGAACGCCAACACCCCGGCGACCTGCTCCACCTGGACATCAAGAAGCTGGGCCGCTTCTGGCGGGCCGGGCACCGGGTCACCGGCTGCCGCAGGAATGCCTCGGAAGGGGCTGGGTGGGAGTTCGTTCACGTCTGCATCGATGACCATTCCCGGCTGGCCTATGTGGAGGTGCTGGAAAACGAGAAGGGTGACTCAGCGGCGGGATTTCTCAAGCGGGCGATGGCATGGTTCACCGCCCAGGGCGTCACCGTGCGGCAGGTGATGACCGACAACGGCGCCTGCTATGTCTCGAAGGTGTTCGCGGCGGTGCGCGTGAGGTTGGGCCTGAAGCATATCCGCACCCGGCCCTACACCCCCAAGACCAACGGCAAGGCCGAGCGTTTCATCCAGACTCTGCTGAGGGAATGGGCTTATGCACGGCCCTACAAAAACTCAGCGGCGCGAGCGGAGCAACTGCCTCGCTGGGTCGACCACTACAACCACGCCCGCCCCCATGGTAGCCTGGACCATCTGCCACCAATCAGCAGAATCCGGATTCAGACCTGTGAACAACGGTCGTAGAAACCACACCTAGGCACCCCGAACCGCCCCGCTGAGCCGCGTGCCGTCATGGCCGGTAACGCGCACCGGAACGATGCTGCCGGGAGCAGCATCCCCCGCCACATCGATGGGGAAATTGTTATCGGTATGACCCCGCCCCGCCACCTCCACCAATACATGGGTGATACGCCCCACCTGGGCGTCCATGCGGGCCGCCTTCATGGTGTCCGAAAGGGCGATCAGTTCACCGACCCGCCGGCGCTTCACGGCATCATCCACCTGTTCCGGCGCTTCCGCCGCCGGGGTGCCCGCACGGGATGAATAGGGAAATACGTGCAGATGGGCGTAAGGCAGGGACTCGATGAACGCCACCGACTCGGCGAACTCGGCGCCACTCTCCCCCGGATACCCCGCCATCACATCGGTGGAAAGAAACAGGTCGGGCTTGGCGCTTACCATGCGCGCCACCTGACGCCGATAGAACGCCGGGGTGCAGGGACGGCGCATGCGCCTGAGCACCGATGCCGAGCCGGACTGCAACGGCACGTGCAAAAACGGCAACAGCCGGGGCTCCGCGCCGAACAATTCCACAAAGCGATCGGTCAGCCCCCACGGCTCGATGGAGCCAAAACGGATGCGGGGGGTATCGGTTTCATCCAGTACCCGTTCAACCAGATCCGTGAGTTCGCACGGTTCGGCCAGGTCGTGACCGTAGCCCCCCAGGTGGATGCCCGCCAGGATCACCTCCCGGTAGCCTGCGTCCCGTGCCCGCCGCACCGTCGCCACCACCTCGTCCGGGGCCATGGAGCGGGCCCGCCCGCGAGCGGTGGGGATGATACAGAAGCCGCAACTGACATCACAGCCTTCCTGCACCTTCAGGAAGAAGCGGCTGTCGGTACCCGGATCGGGCAGCGGCCCCTCGCCGCTGCCGAACATGAGGTCTGCGCCCCAGTCACGGGCCGGGGCGGCGGTATCGGGAAGGGTATCCGGCCGCCCTCCCGCCACCCGGGCGGCGATACGCTCCACCAGCACACCCTTGTCGCGATTGCCCACCACCAGATCGATGGCGTCAATGGCACCCAGGACCTCGGGGGAAACCTCAGCGTAGCAGCCGGTTACCGCCACCACCGCATCCGGCTGCCGCCGTTTGGCCCTTCGCGCCAGTTTGCGGGCATCCGCATCGGCCTGGTGGGTCACGGTGCAACTGTTGAGCACAAACAGGTCGTAAGGTGTGGCGTCGTCCTCCACCACCTGACACCCGGAGGATAAAAATTCGGCCCGCAATCGTGCGGCGTCGTAGCGATTCACCCGGCAGCCCATGTTCACAATCCGCACCGACCTGCCCGCCAGCGGATTGCCCGGCGTGAGCGGGACCGACGCGATGCCGGAATCCGGCGCGGCCACCCCGTCGAGGCGGTTACCGGACGGGTATGGATGAAGCAGGTCGTTCGTCATAGCAGCGCCCGGTTATTGTACCCGGCTCCAGGAGGCCGGAGAGCAATAAACGCCTGCCGGGCGTACGCCCGGAAACGGCCGGAAGGGAACAAGCCCATACAGGGGGCGTATGATACAGTACCCGCACCCGGCTGGACCACCCTCGATTCCCGGATGCTGTCAGACCTCCCATGCCTACCGACACCCGCACCCATCCGATTCTGGTCACCGGCTCCCACCGTTCCGGCACCACCTGGGTGGGCCGCATGCTGTGTCTGTCAGACCGTCTGAGCTACATCCACGAACCATTCAATCTGGACCACCACCACGGCACCTGCGCCGCCCCGGTCCGCTACTGGTTTACCTATGTGAACCGGGATAACGAGGCCGCATTCGCGCCCGCGCTGGCCCGCACCCTGGGATTTCACTACGACATCTGGGGACATCTCAAGAAGACCCGCACCCTGCACGACATCGGCCGGTTACGAAGCCATCTGCGCAGCTTTCGGCAGGCCCGCGAGCGCGCCGCCAGGCCCGTGATGAAAGACCCCCTTGCCCTGTTCTCCTCCGAGTGGCTGGCCCAGCGTTTCGGCATGGATGTGATCGTCATTATCCGCCACCCGGCAGCGTTTGTAAGCAGCGTGGTAAAAATCGGCTGGGGGCACGATTTCAACCACTTTCTCGCCCAGCCCGCCCTGATGCGGGAATACCTTGCCCCCTACGCCGACACGGTGCGGGACTATGCCGCCCGGGAACGCCCGCTGATCGATCAGGTCATCCTGCTGTGGAACCTGATCCATCACACCATTTCGATCCTTCAGGAGCGTCACCCCGAGTGGGCGTTCGTGCGCCACGAGGACCTTTCCCGCGATCCGGAGTCGGGATTCAAAGACCTGTTCGACCACATTGGCGAAGAAATGACGGAGGACGTGCGGCAAGGCATTCTCGCCCATACCGGCGGCGGCAATCCGGCGGACCCCGCCGGTATCCACGACGTACGCCGCGACAGCCTCAAAAACCTCTACAACTGGAAGCGGCGTCTCAGCGCCGACGAGATCGAAAAAATCCGCGAACGGACCGCGGAGGTGGCCGCCCGCTTCTATACGGACAAGGATTGGGAAGCGCCTTCCACACCGGCGTAAGCCCCACTCTGGACCCGATTTAACATCCCTATGCCGGGCAGGCCGGGCCGTGGTCGGCCAGCGCCCGGCCAATGGCCGCGAGTTGCGCCTCGTCCAGGTGTTCCTGAACCAGGGGAAACAGTTGCCGCTCTTCGAATCGCACATGCCCGGAAAGGGCTTCGCGCCAGGCGGTCAACCGCCCAGGCAGGGTTGGGTCCAACCCCTCTCCGCCGTTCACCAGCCCTTCGGAAAGCGCCCGCAGCTTAAGGTGCTCCGCCCGCATCTGTTCTAACAGCGGATGATCGGCCCCGACCCGATCGGCCAGGGGCGGTACCAGGAGCGACTCCTCCAGTGCGAAATGAAGCGCCAGATGGTCGGAAAAAAAAGCCGTCATGGTGGCGGCCAGTACCGCGGGTTCCACCGGCACGGTACCGTCCAGGCCCAGTTGC
Source organism: Leptospirillia bacterium (assembly GCA_046754085.1). GTDB lineage: Bacteria > Nitrospirota > JACRHL01 > JACRHL01 > JACRHL01 > JBHHVE01. Next base: position 58,906 of record JBHHVE010000009.1, on the reverse strand, counting down.
ACGTCACGGGCGCGGGCCAGCGCAGTGTGGTGATCGTGGGACAGGGGCACCAGGTTGTCGTCGCGCCTGAGCGGTGTTGCCATCCCCTTTTTATGACCTCCATATGCGGTTGACAGAACCCGGCCATGCCGGTAGCTTCCGAGCTTATCACCCGGTCGCCGCCCGGAGAAAGGCACGCCGGAAACGGTTTTGAAATATCGGTGAAAATCCCGATTTCCTCGCGAACCCCTGACCTTTAAGAGGCCGACGGATGCAGCGCCCCTGGTTTGAGCACTACGCCCCCGGCGTCCCCCACGATGTGGAGATCCCGGAGGCGCCGCTCACCCGCTTTCTGACCGACTCGGCCGAGCGCTTCGGCACACGCCCCGCACTCAATTTTCTGGGCCGCCGCATCAGCTACGCCGAACTGGATGCGCTGACCAACCGCTTCTCCGCCGCACTCACCCGCCTCGGGGTCGGCAAGGGTGACCGGGTGGCGATCATGCTGCCCAACGTGCCCCAGTGTGTCATCGCCTACTACGGCGCCCTCAAAATCGGTGCCGTGGTGGTGCAGACCAACCCGCTCTACCTCACCGAGGAACTGGACTTCCAGATGCGGGATTCCGGCGCCCGGGTGCTGGTCGCGCTGGACCTGTTCCGGGACCGTATTACCCCCATGTTCGATGGCTCGCCCCTGGAATCGGTCATTTACTGCGGGGTGCGTGACTACCTGCCCACCGTGCTGCGCTGGCTGTACCCGATCAAGGCGAAGCGCGAGGGCAGCTGGAACCCGTTTGTCAAAACCCCGCCGGATTATGAATTCACCGACCTGATTGCCCGCGCTCCGGCCACCCCGGCGGGAGAGCACGCGGCGGCGGAAGATGTCGCCCTGCTGCAATACACCGGCGGCACCACCGGCAGGCCCAAGGGAGTGATCCTCACCCACAAAAATCTGGTGGCCAATACCCTGCAATGCAAGGCCTGGGTGGAGGATATCGAGGCGGGCACCGAGCGTTTTCTCGGGGTCATCCCGTTTTTCCATGTCTACGGCATGACCACCTGTATGAACCTGTCCATCGGCATGGCCGGAGAGTTGATTCTGCTGCCCCGTTTCAAGCCGCTGGAAGTGCTCAAGGCCATTGCCAAATACCACCCGACCCTGTTTCCCGGCATTCAGGCCATGTACCTGGCCATCAACAACCACCCGGACGCGGGCCGCTACGACCTGTCCTCCATTCGCGCCTGCATCTCCGGCGCGGGGGCGTTGCAGGCGGAGGTGCAAAAGCGCTTCGAAGCCCTCACCGGAGCCTCCGTGGTGGAGGGCTACGGGCTGTCTGAAGCCTCCCCGGTCACCCACGCCAACCCCATCGGCGGCATGCGGGTCAAGGGCGCCATCGGCCTGCCCCTGCCCGGCACCGACGCCAGGGTCATGAGCCTTGAGGACGGCGTCACCGAAGTGCCCGCCGGCGAGGTCGGCGAATTGGTGGTCAAGGGTCCCCAGGTGATGCGCGGCTACTGGAACCAGTCCGAGGAGACACTCGATACCCTGAAGGGCGGCTGGCTCCATACCGGCGACATGGCCCGGATGGACGAGAACGGTTTCTTCTATCTGGTTGATCGCAAGAAGGACATGATCAAGACCGGCGGCGAAAACGTCTACCCGCGGGACGTGGAGGAGGTGCTGTTCCGCCACCCCAACGTCTCCGAGGCGGTGGTGGCGGGCCTGCCGGATGATTTTCTGGGGGAGCGCATCAAGGCCTATGTGGTGCTGAATGAGGGCGAGGAGGCGACCCCGGACGAGATTATCGCCTTCTGCGCCGAACACCTGGCTAAATTCAAGGTGCCCAAACAAGTGGAAATCCGCACCGAACTGCCCAAGACCATTGTCGGCAAGGTGCTGCGCCGGGTGCTGATCGAGGAAGAGGAGGCGCGCATCCGGGATGAGTCCTCCGCCGCCCCCGACGGCGGCTGACCCGACACCGCGTTCGCCCTCCGGGCGCCAACTCCTTTACCCTTACCCCATGAACCCCGTCCCCACCGAGCCGACCCCTCGCCCTTCCGTAGCCAGCCCGGCAGGCCTCGGCAATGCCGGGTGGCTGGCCGGTGTCACCGGATGGCGGCTGGACCTCCTGGTGATCGGCCTGCTCACGGCGATCGCCGCCGTGGTGTTCCGGGACTTCCTCATCTTCGATCGGGTCTACCTGTTCAAGGACATGGGGGCGGACACGGTCAACGGCCACTACCCAAGACTGGTGCACATCGCCAACTACCTGCGGACCGAAGGCATTCCCGGCTGGTCGTTCCAGGTGGGCATGGGGCAATTCGCCATGCCCGGCAACCTGGGCAATCCGTTCGAGTGGATTCTCTATCTGCTTGGCGCCGACCGCATCGCCTATGCCTTCGCCTATATAGAAGTGCTCAAGATCGTCCTGGGTGGATGGATATTCTCCCGATTCCTGCGGCTGCTTGACCTGACCCCCTTCACGGCGCTCACCGGCAGTGTGCTGTTCGCATTCTCCGGCTTCATGATTCTGGGCGGAAGCTGGTTTGCCTTCTCCACCGAGGCGGTCTATCTCGCCCTGTTGTTATACGCCTTCGAACGCTATCTGCAGCACGGCGCGTGGATCCTGATCCCCGTCACCTTCTTCCTGGTGGCGGCCGGGCGGCCGTTCAACCTGTTCAACAACGGGGTTTTTATCGCGATCTACGCCGCGTTTCGTTTCTTCGACCTGCACGGTCCTGATTTTCGAGGTTACTTCAGGCACCTGGCGGGACTGACCGGCCTGGCCGTGCTGGGGGCCATGATGGGCGCCTTCTTTCTGATTCCCGACCTGAGGGAAATGCTCGGGAGCGTGCGGGTTGCGGGCAAGGGGAGCGAATCCTCCCAACTCATGGCCACCTCCCTGTTCAGGGTGGAATCCGCAAAACATTACGGCACCGCCATCATGCGCCTGTTCTCCAACGACTTGATCGGCACGGCGGACAAATACAGGGGCTGGAGGGATTACCTGGCCGCACCGATGTTCTACATCGGCATGCTGCCCCTGCTCCTTTTCCCGTTTGCGTTCATCGGACAACCCTCACGCCGCCGCGCCCTGCGGCTGGGGTTTCTGGGGATCATGCTGCTGCCGGTGTTATTGCCGTTTTTGCGCTACACCTTCTGGCTGTTTTCCGGCGACTACTACCGGATTTACTCGTTCATGGTGGCCCTCGTCGTACTCCTGCTCGCCCTGTTCGCGTTCGACCGCCTCGACCGGGGAGACCGGGTTCCAGTTCGAACCCTAGGGGTGACACTCGCCGTCCTGCTGGCTGCGCTCTACCTGACCCCGATACTGACCGAGCTTCAGGTGGACACGGCGCTTCAGGGCCGGGTGGCGGCCATCCTGGTGACGCTGGCTCTGCTGTTGTTCGCCCTCGGAACACGGGTTGGATCCCGGTGGACACAAGGCGCGCTGCTGCTGGTGGTGGTATGCGAGGTGGTCTGGATCGGCTGCACCGCCGCCACCGACCGGCCCAACGTCACCCGCGAGGACCTCGCCAGCAAAACCGGCTACAACGACGACTCCGCCGATGCCGTCGCCTGGCTCAGGGGGATCGATCCGGGCTTCTATCGGGTGGAAAAAACCTTTACATCGTCACCGTCCCACTATCACGTTTACCGCAACGACAGCCAGATACAAGGCTATTTCAGCACCTCTTCCTACCACCGTTTCAATCAGCCCGCTTACATACGGTTCGTTGATGCTGTGGGGCCCCCCCGAATTCTCGAGCGCAGCAAATATCGGGCAGCCATCGGCCTGTTCAAGGATCCGCCACTGCAATCCCTTACCAGTGTCAAGTACCTGATATCCAAAAAAAGCGATGTCGAATCACTCGCCGCCAACCTCAGCCTGATCGGCGAATTCGCGCAACGCTTCTATGAGCCGTTTCACCAGGTGGGCGAGGTCACCATCTTCAGGCAACGTGAATTTCTGCCCCTCGGCTTCACTTACGACCGGCAACTTTCGGACCGTGAGTTCCGGGATATTCCGAAAATGAATCGCGGCATGCTGCTGGCCTATGCCTTTATCCCGGACCCTCAAAACCGGGAACTGGCCGCAGCGTTCCCGCCGTTCGATCCGAAGGCTCCGGCCAAAACCCTGTGGGAGGCCTTTGACGAACGGCGCCGGGAAGTGCTCCGGATCTCCCACTTCGGACACAACCGGATCGAGGGCGACATCACCGTGACCGGGAAAAAACTCCTGTTCTTTTCCATCCCGTTCGACACCGGCTGGAGCGCGGAAGTGAACGGCAAGCCTCAGACCCTGGTTCCGGTCAACATCGGCCTCATGGGACTGGTCCTTGCAGCGGGGGAACATCACGTAAGCCTGACCTACCAATCCCCTTTCCGCCTTCCGGGCCTGCTGCTTTCATGCCTTTCCATGGGGGTTTTCGCCAGCATGATTGTGGCCGCCAGAATGCGCAACCGCCGCGGCGCACGAGCCTCCTGATCACCCCCGGCGTTTGCGCGGGTTCGAGGCGGCCCTCTATGATGGGTGGGGTTCCCGTCGGGCGGGAACCCCGGCGTCGACAGTAAGTCGCACAAGCGGCGGCGGGAATTTCCGCTCCGTGAAGGACCCCCATGATTCACATTAAAACCGCCGAAGAAATCGAGCACATGCGCGCCACCTGTCTGCTTGCTGCACAGGTGCTGGAGATGATCGCGCCCGAGATCAAGCCGGGGGTAAGCACCGACCGGCTGAACGACCTGTGCCACGAATTCATCTGCGATCACGGCGCCTACCCATCTCCGCTCAACTATTACGGCTTTCCCAAGAGCATCTGCACCAGTACCAATGACGTGGTCTGCCACGGCATTCCCGGCAGGCAGGTGCTCAAGGACGGCGATATTCTCAACGTCGACATCACCACCAAGCTGAACGGCTTCCACGGTGACACCTCCAAAACCTACCCGGTGGGTGAAATCAGCGAGAAGGCGAAAAAAATCAGCCGGGTCGCCCATGAATCCCTGGTGCGGGGCATTGCCGCCGCCGGGCCCGGCAACACCCTGGGCGACATCGGCCACGCCATCCAGGTCTACGCCGAGAGCGAGGGCTGCTCGGTGGTGCGTGAATACTGCGGCCACGGCATCGGTCGCCAGTTCCACGAAGAGCCCCAGGTGCTGCATTACGGCAAACCGGGGCGCGGTTTCAAACTGCGCCCCGGCATGACCTTTACCATCGAGCCGATGATCAATCTGGGCCGGCCGGATATCCGCGTGCTCAAAGACGAGTGGACGGTGGTCACCAGGGACGGCTCCCTCTCCGGGCAGTTCGAACACACCATCCTGATCACGGAGTCCGGGGTCGACGTGCTCACCAGCCTCGACGGTACCATCTAGGAGACGGCCGCCGTGGAATGGGCCACCCCCCTGATCGAAGGCACCCTGATTCAGCGTTACAAGCGGTTTCTCGCCGACGTGACCCTGGACGATGGCAGCGTGATCACCGCCCACTGCCCCAACACTGGCGCCATGACCGGATGCAAGACCCCCGGCAGCCGGGTACTGTTGTCTCCCGCCGACAACCCGGCGCGCAAACTGAAATACACCTGGGAAGCGGTGGCGGTGGGCGACACCTGGGTCGGGATCAACACCGCCCGTCCGAACCACATCGTGGAAGAAGCCATTGCCGCAGGCGAGATCGCCGAGCTTTCCGGCTACAGCACCATCCACCGCGAGGTGAAGTACGGTGAAGGCAGCCGCATCGACCTGCTGCTGGAAGGGGACAGCCCGCCCTGCTATGTCGAGATCAAGAACACCACCCTGGCGGACGGTCCGCTGGCGCGCTTTCCGGACGCGGTGACCAGCCGCGGCAAAAAACACATGGAAGAACTTGCGCGGATGGTGCGGCAGGGTGCCCGCGCCGCCGTGGTGTTTCTGGTGCACCGGGACGACTGCGACCGGTTTTCCCCGGCGGATGACGTTGACCCGGACTACGGTGCCGCCCTGCGCGACGCCGCCCGCACCGGCGTCATGACGCTGGCCTACCGGGCGCGGATCACGCATCAAGGCACCCGCGTGCACGGCGCCGTGCCGGTGAAGCTGTGAAACCGTCGTCCATGGATACCGGCATCAACCCGGCGGGCTCGGTGGCCGCCGCCCTCACCCGGCGCATCGGAAAACCGATATCGGTCACCCTGACCCGCAATCGCAAACGGCTGGTGTCGGTACGACAGCAGGGTAAGTACTACACCGTCCGCATTCACGAAACCCTGGCGGAAGCGCCGTCTCCGGTCATCGACGCCCTCGCCCGTTTCGTCTCCGAGGGCTGCCGCGAGAGCGGCCGCATGGTGCGCGACCACCTGGCCGCAACCGCCGCCCACGAACCCCCGCCCCTGAGACCGGTGCCCCTGCGTCCGGCGGGGCGTCACCACCATCTGGCGTCCATGCTGACCGTGGTGCTGGCGCACTTTTCCGGGCTGCCGCGTCCGGGCATCACCTGGGGGCCGCGCCGCCAGCCGGGGCGCACCAACATCCGGCTCGGAAGCTACGACCCGAAACGCCGCCTGATCCGGATCAACCCGGTGCTCGATCACCCGGATGTGCCCGACTTCGTGCTGCGTTATGTGGTCTGGCATGAACTGGTCCACCACCAGCTCATGGCAAACGGCGCCGGGCATGGACACGGGCCGCATTTTTCCGCCATTGAACGGCGCTGTCCGGACATGCCGGCGGCGCTCGTATGGCAGCGCGAATCCCTGTGGGAACGGGTAGCCGACGCCCGCTGCATCCAGCGCAAGGGACGCCCCGCACGGGGCTGATACGCATCGCGGAAGGTCTGCCCGCCGGGTGGGAGGAACGCACTCGAGAACGGCTTCCGGCCGTGTGAACAGTCCTCCCGGAATGCTCCGCCGGATCGACGTGGATCAGGGGATGATCCGGTCCAGGTCCAATAATTTTCCCCACCCCTCCCCACCTATATCCACAACATCTTGAAAAACTGTGGATAAACCCCATCCTACAGGGAGCCATTCCCCCGCCAAAAATAAGATATTCACCCCCCTCATCCGCCCCCTCTAACAACCAAATAATCCTTATTAAAAAAGGACTCCAATCCCTTGACACCGGTTTATCCGCAGGTATACTCACCTCGAAGAAGTGGGGAAAAGTGGGGACCAGTGGAGAGGTGTCTTCAAAATCATGTTTCTCGGTAGGGAAAGCAATCGGATCGACGCCAAGGGCCGCCTTGCGATTCCCGCCAAGTTCCGCGAAACCGTGGGACAGGGCGCGCGGGTGGTGGTGACCCGCAAGGTGCTCGACCCCTGCCTTGAAATTTTTCCCGAATCCCACTGGAAGGCGTTCATGGAACGGCTCCAGGGACTTTCCCAGGTCAAACCGGAAGTACGCCGCTACCGGCGGCTGGTGTACTCGGGCGCAGAGGCCTGCAACCTGGACCGGCAAGGCCGTATTCTGATTCCAGCCCACCTCAGGGAATACGCCGGGCTTACCCAGGACACCGTGCTGGTGGGCAACGGCGACACCATCGAGTTGTGGGACGCGGAACGCTTCGATACCGAGATGGGTGGCGACATGGACGCGAATCAGCTCGCCGACACCCTCGCCGAACTGGGACTTTGACGACCGATGCAGACGATGCCATGGGTACCGATGCGCAAAGGGACGACTATCACATCCCGGTACTGGTTCAGGAAGTCCACGACCAACTTGCGCCCCAACCGGGCGGGGTACTGATTGATATGACGCTGGGGGGAGGAGGCCACGCCGCCATGCTGCTGGACGCCACATCACCGGATGGGCGGCTTCTGGGTCTGGATCAGGACCCGGCAGCGATCCGTGCGGCGGGACGCCGTCTGAAGCCATTCGGAGCGCGCGCCCATATCGTCCACGCCCGTTTCGACCAGGTGGCGGACGTGGCGGCGAAACACGGCTTCACTGGCGTCGACGGCATCCTGATGGACCTGGGGGTATCGTCCCGGCAACTGGATGACGCCGCCCGGGGCTTCAGTTTCTCCCAGGACGGCCCCCTCGACATGCGCATGAACCCGGAAGCGGGACCGAGCGCCGCCGACCTGGTGAACACCCTGGACGTGGAGGAGTTGTCCCGTATCTTCAAGGTGTATGGCGAAGAGCGCCACGCCTGGCGCATTGCCAAGGCCATCGTCGCGGCCCGCGACGATGGCCCGTTCACCACCACCGCGAAGCTGGCCCACTGCGTTGCGGATGTGGTGCCGAAAAGCCGGGACACCGCCCGCATTCACCCGGCCACACGGGTGTTTCAGGCGCTGCGCATCGCCGTCAACGAGGAGTTGGCAACCCTGGAAAAGGGCCTCGATGCCGCCCTCACCCTGCTGGCCCCCGGCGGCCGCCTCGCCGTCATCAGTTTTCACTCTCTGGAAGATCGCATCGTGAAGCACCGCTTCGTTGACTGGTCGACCGGCTGCATCTGCCCGAGGGAGTTCCCCGAGTGCCGCTGCGGACAGACCGCGAAGGTCAAACGCCTGACCCGGCGGGCGGTACGTCCGACCGAAAAAGAAACCGCCGCCAACCCGCGCGCCCGTTCCTCCCGCTTGCGCGCGGTGGAGATGCTTCCCCCGAACAGCAAGGGGGCCGATTAATGCGGTACGCCACATCACACATTTTCAGCTTTCAGAGCCCCCTGCGGACGGGACACTTCCCCGTCGCGACCGGTCACGGCCGCGACGTTATTCATGTTCGACCCCGCCTGCATTTCACACACCCTGCAAAACACACCTGCCAGATATCCGCCCGACAGGTTCCGTTCGCAGGGGGCTCCGATAAAAACATGTCCATGGGGGTGACCCGGTGAGCGCAACACAGACCGACCCGACCCGCGTCGCCCTGGTGCGCGGCGGTGCGGTTGCGCTGCTCGCCATCGGCGCAACCCTGGCCTACCTGTGGCAGCACATGATGATGGTGGACCTGGGCTACCGCATCGAAAAAACCCGTACCGAATTGTCCCACCTGCGGCACAAGCGCGGTGAACTGCTGCTGGAAGTGGCGCGCCTCTCTTCCCTCGACCGGGTGGAGCGAATCGCCCGCGAACGGTTGGGTATGACCGAGCCCGAGCCGGTCCAGATGGTTCGGGTCATCGACGCCCCGGCGGCACCCACGCCCACCGGCACATCCCCCGAAAAGAGCCCGCTCCGGCTGGCCCTCCACTCCCGGTAGTGTCCGGTTCCGCAAATATATTGCGAGACCGTGCATGGCGCCCGATGGGTCCCGGCAAGGCGCGGCAACAAGGCATGGCGGCGGCTGTGGCGCGGAGTTGCAACGTCGCCGGGAGCCATCGGTGTCTTGCACGCCGCAACATGATTTGCGGAACAGAACACTAAGGAGGGACCGTCATGGGCAGCCCGCGCAAACGCGCCACCCGGCGGACCGCGGCCCGTTCCGGCGGCCGTTCCGGCGCCCCCGACACCACCGGGCCGTTCTCGATCCGCTTCACCCTGGTAGCGATGGCGATCGGGGCCGGGTTTCTGGTGGTTGTCCTGAAATTGGTTCAACTCCAGATCATCGATTCCGCAAAACTGTCGGCGCGGGCCGAAAGCCAGCACCTCAAGAGTGTGCGTCTGGCCGGGGAACGGGGCACCATCACCGATCGTAACGGTGCCATTCTGGCCAAAAACATGGACGTGCCGTCGATTTCGGCAAATCCCTCCGCCATCAAAAACCCCAAGGCCACCGCCCGTGCCCTCTCCAGGCTGCTGCCGGTCTCCGCCCGCACCCTGGAAAAACGTTTTTCCGCAAACGGCCGTCACTTCACCTGGGTGCATCGCAAAACCGACCCGGCGCTGGCCGGGCGGATCATGGACCTCGGCTTAACCGGCGTACATCAGCTTCCGGAAAGCCGCAGGTTTTACCCCAAGGGTAAACTGCTCGGACATATCCTGGGGTTCGCCGGCATCGACAATCAGGGACTGTCGGGCGTCGAGCGGGTATTTGACAGCAGGCTCAAGGGTGGCGAAATCCACTTTGTGGTCGAACGCGACGCCCTCGGCAATCAGGGTTCCCCCACCAACGCCGTTTATGAGCGCCCCGATTCCGGCGCCGATATCACCCTCACCATCGACGAGGTGATTCAATACCACGTTGAAAAACAGCTCGATCTGGCCATGGCACGCACCGAGGCCAAGTCCGCCTCGGTGGTGGTGATGGCCCCGGACTCGGGCGAAATCCTCGCCATGGCGGTGCGCCCGGAGTTCGACCCCAACCGTCCCGGAAGTTACGTCGCCTCTGATTTCCGCAACCGTATTCTGACCGACCCCTACGAGCCCGGTTCCACCATGAAGGTGCTGATCGCCGCCACCGCCCTGGAACAAGGCGTCGTGACCCTGGACGAGGTCATTGACTGCGAGAACGGTTACCTTTCCCTGCGCGGCGGCCCTCTGCGTGACAGTCACCCCCACGACATGCTGACGTTCCACGAGGTGTTGGCCAAGAGCAGTAACATCGGCACCTACAAGGTGGCGGACCGGATCGGCCCGCAGGGCATTTATGATGCCCTGCGAAAATTCGGACTGGGCCAGCGCACCGGTATTGAACTGGGGGGCGAGTCCACTGGCGTGCTGCTTCCGGTGAGTCGCTGGTCGGGCCGTTCGCTGGCCTCCATCTCCATCGGACAGGAACTTTCGGTCACCCCTCTGCAACTGGCCACCGCCGCTTCCGCGGTGGCCAATGGCGGCTGGCTGATCAAGCCCCACATCGTGCGTGAAATCCGCGACGATCATGAAGTCGATCGCACCCGGCCCATCCGCGTCCGGCGGGTCATTTCGGACGCCACCTCCCGCACCCTGCTGGATGCGCTGGTGGCCGTCACCGAAAAAGGCGGCACCGCCGTGAAAGCGGCGATTCCCGGATACCGGGTGGCGGGCAAGACCGGCACCGCGCAAAAGGCCGCCGTGGGAAAACGCGGTTACGCCAAGGGAAAATACGTCAGTTCGTTCCTCGGCATGGTGCCGGCGGAGGATCCGAAGCTGGTGATTCTGGTGGTGATCGACGAACCCAAGGGACGCTACTACGGCGGCACCGTAGCCGCCCCCGTGTTCCGTGACGTGGCGCGCCCGGTACTGCAGTATATGGGGGTTCATCCGGAAACCGACCGCAAGGTGGTGTTGTCAAAACATGCACTCTGACGCGGATCCGTGCACAATGGATTGTTGCGGCAAGATTTGATGAAATTAACCCAACTTCTCACCGACTCCGGCATTGTTACCCCACCCGACCTCACGGTTCCGGGCAGCGACCTGGTGAGCGGGATTGCCTACGACTCCCGACGGGTATCGCCGGGAAACCTGTTCGTGGCGATACCGGGGCACGCCGTGGACGGTCACGACTTTATTGCAGATGCCGCCCGCGCCGGCGCCATCTGCGCCGTGGTGGAGAAAGACGTGGCCGACGCCCCCCTGCCCACCGTCCGGGTGTCGTCCGCACGGGAGGCGCTGGCCGACCTCGCCTGCACCTACTTCGAACACCCGTCCGAAGCGCTTCTGATGATCGGTGTCACCGGCACCAACGGCAAGACCACCACCGCCTACCTGATCGAATCGATCCTGACCGCCGCCGGGCACAGTGTGGCCCTTACCGGCACCGTGGACGCACGCCTGTGCGGCGATCCGCTGGATGGCGGTCCTTCGGTGGCGGAACGCACCACGCCCGAAGCTCCGGAGCTTCAGGCGCTGTTGGCCCATGTGGTGAGCGAGGGCGCCACCGCCTGCGTGATGGAGGTATCCTCCCACGCCCTCGCGCTTTCCCGGGTACGGGGCTGCCACTACGACGCCGCCGTATTTACCAACCTGACGACGGATCACCTGGATTTTCACGGCACCATGGAAGGGTATTTCGAGGCCAAGCGCCGCCTGTTCACCGGTTTGCCCGGTGGCCGAGCGGTGGTGAACACGGATGATGCCTGGGGGCGCAAGCTGCTTGCATCCGTCCGGGAGCCGGTCACCTTTGGCCTGGGTGCCGGGGGCACGGACGCCCCACCTCCCCTCGTAACCGCCCGTGACCTGATGACCGACCGGGACGGTATCCGTTTTCGCGCGCGCACCCCGGCCGGAGAGATCATCATCACCTCAACCCTGGTGGGTGAGCACAACGTCATGAACCTGCTGGCCGCCATCGCGGCAGCCACTGCCATGAAGCTGTCCCCCGAAGCCATCGCCGAAGGGCTGGCCGTGGCGCCGCCGGTTCCCGGCAGGCTGGAACCTGTGGACGCCGGACAACCCTATACCGTGCTGGTGGACTATGCTCATACCCCGGACGCCCTGGCGCGGCTTTTGACCGCGGTGCGTCCGCTGGCCCACGCCGCCCCTCCGACCCCTCCGCTGTCGTTACGGGGGGAGGCGGTGGCGGCCCCGGACACCCCGGAGGTCGGCCGGGTGATCACCGTTTTCGGCTGTGGCGGTGACCGCGACACCAGCAAGCGCGCACCCATGGGTGCCGCCGCCGTCGAGGCAAGCGACCTGGTATTTATCACCTCCGACAATCCCCGTTCGGAATCTCCCGAGGCCATCTGCGAGGAGATTGCCCGGGGCGCCAAGGCGGCGGCGGGCTGCACGTTTTCCGTGGTCATCGACCGTAAGGAAGCGATCCGAAGGGCCCTGGCCGAGGCGCACCCCGGCGACGTGGTGCTGATCGCAGGCAAGGGCCACGAGACCACCCAGGTGGAGGGCGATCGGGAAACCCCGTTCGACGACCGCCAGGTGGCCCGCGCACTGATTGAAGGGAAGGCCTGATGTTTACCGTGGAAACGGTGGCGCGGCTGTCCGAGGGGGTGGTGTTCGCCGGCAACCCCAAGCAGGAGATTCCGGACCACGCCCAGGTGGTTATCGACTCCCGCAAAGTAAAACAGGACGACCTGTTCGTGGCCCTGGTGGGGGAACACCACGACGCCCACCGCTTCATTCCCCAGGCTCTCGCCAACGGCGCCGGCGCCGTCATGATGTCGGACCCGGAAGCGGTTCAGGTGGTCGGGCCGTCCACCGGGGTCGTGCTGGTGGGCGACACCCTCGATTCGCTACAACATCTGGCCTCCGGATACCGGGCGGAGATGGGCGTGAAGGTGGCGGCCATCACCGGCAGTTGCGGCAAAACCACCACCAAGGAAATGGCCCGGCGCATCCTCACGAAATATGCCCCCGGCCACGCCACCCGCGGCAACTTCAACAACCACATCGGCCTGCCCCTGACCTTGCTTGGCATCCGACCGCAGCACCAGTGGTGTGTGGCCGAAATGGGCGTCAACCACCCGGGTGAAATGGCTGTTCTGACGGGCATCGCCCAGCCCGATGTCGGGCTGGTCACCAACGTCGGCGACGCCCACCTGGCGGGTCTTGAAAACCGCGAGGGAGTGGCCCGTGAAAAGGGCGTCCTGTTCACCCACGTCGCCAAATCCGGCGGCACCCTGGTGGTGAACATGGACGACCCGCTGGTCAGGGCCGAGGCCGCGCGCTACCCGGACGCCGACCGGATCACCTTCAGCAGCAGCGCGGACACCGAAGCCGACGTGGTGGTCCGGCCCATCGCCAACGACCGCGTGCGGGTACGTCTGGCCGACACCATTGAATCGGAGTTTTCCTTCTTCTCGACCGCACCGCACCAACTCTCCAACGCCGCCGCTGCCGCCGCCCTGTCCCACAGCTTCGGCGTCAAGCTGGACATTATCGCCGACAGTCTGAGTACGTTCACGCCGCCCGCCATGCGTGGGCGGGAGTTGTCCACGCCGAGTGGCGCACACATCGTCGATGATTCCTATAACGCCAACCCCGACTCCATGCGCGCCGCCATCGGCAGCCTGGCTGCCGCCACCCCGGGCGGACGCCGCATCGCCGTGCTCGGTGACATGCTGGAACTGGGAGACGCCACCGCCGAACTGCACCGCAAATTGGGGGAAATGGTGGCCGGCACCGGCATCGACCGGCTGATCTGCGTGGGGCGGCTGGCGCGCCACATCGCCGATGGCGCATCGACACTTTCCGACGTGCGAACCGCCGATAACCAGGTGGACGCCGCCAGCCACCTGACCGACCTTGCCAAGGGCGATCTGGTGCTGTTCAAGGCCTCCCGCAGCATGGGCCTCGACCTTCTGGTGCGCCGTCTTTCCGGCGATGCCGACGACACGGAGCGCGTGGCCTGATGCTGTTTCACCTGCTGTATCCGTTGCACGTGGACTTCCCCGTGTTCAACGTCTTCAAGTACCTCACCTTCCGCACCATCTACTCGGTGCTGACGGCGCTGGTTATCGCGTTCATCATGGGGCCGTGGCTGATCCGCAAACTGGCCCACTACCAGATTGGCCAGGTGGTGCGCGACGACGGCCCGGAACGCCACTACCAGAAGCGCGGCACTCCCACCATGGGCGGCGTCCTTCTGGTGTTCGCCATCGCCGTCCCCACCCTGCTGTGGGCAGACCTGACCAACGCGCTGGTGTGGGTGGTCCTGATCACCGTGCTCGGCTTCGGCGCCATCGGCTTCTGGGACGACTACCTGAAGGTGGTCAAAAAGAATTCGAAGGGGCTTTCGGCCCGTTACAAGTTTCTGTTTCAGATCGGCGTGGCGGTGCTGGCCATGAGCTATCTGTTCGGCGTCAACGGCTTCGACACCCATCTGGCGATCCCGTTCTTCAAGGGACTCAACCCGGACCTGGGGTGGCTGTTCATCCCGTTTTCGACGCTGGTGATCGTGGGTGCCTCCAACGCCGTCAACCTCACCGACGGGCTCGACGGACTGGCCATCGGGCCGGTGACGATCGCCGCCAGCACCTACCTGTTGATCGCCTACGTCACCGGCCATATCACCTTTGCCGAATACCTGAATATTCCCCACATCCCCGGCGCCGGAGAACTGTGCATTCTGCTGGGCGCCATGGTGGGCGCCGCCATGGGGTTTTTGTGGTTTAACACCTACCCGGCCAGCGTGTTCATGGGTGATGTCGGCTCTCTGCCGCTGGGGGCCGCCCTGGGCGCGGTGGCGGTGGCCAGCAAGCACGAGCTTTTACTGATACTGGTGGGCGGCATCTTCGTGGTGGAAACCATCTCGGTCATTTTCCAGGTGGGCTATTTCAAAATGACCGGAAAACGCATTTTTCTGATGGCGCCGATCCACCACCACTTCGAACTGAAGGGATGGCAGGAGCCGAAGATCATCGTGCGCTTCTGGATCATCTCCATTGTGCTTGCGCTTCTGGCGCTATCCACCCTCAAGCTGCGGTAGGCGGACGTGTTCGGTTTCTTTAAAAAGAACAAACGGCCCGACCCGGAGCGGCGCGGCATTCCGGAAGGTACCCGCAAGCCGCCCGACCCTGCCCCCTCTTCCAGCGGACACGGCCGTCCGGCGGGCACTCCGCCCACTCAGGCGACCGCATCTTCCAAGGCCGAAGTCATACCTGATGCGACCCGGATTCCCCTCGCGGGGGCCCGGGTCACCGTGTTCGGTCTGGGGGCCAGTGGCGCCGCGGCCGCCCGGCTTCTCGCCCGCGAAAATGCGCGGGTGACCGTCGCCGATGAGCGGCCGGAGGCCACGCCGCCCCCGGACCGGCCCCTTCCCGACGGCTGCACCGTAGCCTACGGCGAGGTGTCCGACGCCCTGGAAAACGCCGATCTGATCGTACTGTCGCCAGGGGTGCCGCGCGCCCACCCGGCGCTCCTGGCGGCGGAAGCCTCCAGGGTTCCGGTGATCGGCGAGGTGGAGCTGGCGGCGCGGCATCTCGACCCGGCGACGACCGTCATAGGCATCACCGGCACCAACGGCAAAAGCACCGTCACCGCCCTTGCCGGGCACATCCTGTCCGGCTGGAAAGCGCGGGTGTTTACCGGCGGCAACCTGGGGGAACCCCTATCGTCCGCCGCCCTTGCCCAGGAAACCGACGGGCCGTGGGATCTGGTGGTGGCGGAGCTGTCCAGCTTCCAGTTGGAGGGCACCACCTCCTTCGCCCCGGACATCGGCGTGCTGCTTAACACCGCCCCCGACCACCTGGACCGCTACCCGAACCTGTCCGCGTACTACGCCGCCAAATTCCATCTGTTTGCCTTCATGCAACAAGGTTACGCCCTGCTTAACGCGGGCGATGACAGCACCGCCACGGTCACCGAGCACTACCTGTCCGGGGCGGCCCCGGTACTGTTCGGGGTGGACCCGGATGCAAGCGATGGCGTGGGGATCAAGGACGGGGTGATCTCGGTCACCACGGGCGGCGAAACCCATCCGATCGTGGCGGTCTCCGAGCTTTCCATCAGCGGCAACCACAATGTGGAGAACGCCCAGGCGGCCGCCGCCATCTGTTTGCTGGCCGGATGCCCCATCCCCATCATTGCCGAGCGCATCGTAAGCTTCACCGGTCTGCCGCACCGTATGCAGACGGTGGCCGAAGCGGACGGCATCACCTGGATCGACGACTCCAAGGCCACCAATCCGGGAGCCGTGGTCAAGGCGCTTACGGGCATGGATGCGCCGCTTACCCTGCTGCTTGGCGGGCGCGACAAGGGCGGCGACCTGGCCACCCTGCGCGAGCCGGTGTTTCTGCACGCCCGCCGGGTGATCGCCTTCGGTGAGGCGGCGGAAATCTTCCGCCTGGTGCTGCGCGGCTTCCCCGAACTGACCGTGGTCGAAACCCTGGCGGAGGCGGTCAACGCCGCCCGCACGGGAGCCACGGCGGGCGAGGTGGTGCTGCTGTCCCCGGCCTGCGCCAGCTTCGACGAGTTTTCCAGCTATGCCGAGCGCGGCGACGCCTTCCGCAAATACGCCATGGAGGCGGCATGAGCGGCAAAAGCCTGAGCAGAAGCATCGGCAGAAACCTGGGCAAGGCCGCGCCCATCGATCCGTGGATCCCGGTGTTGACGGCCCTTCTGGTGGGCATCGGCCTGGTGATGATCTACTCCGCCTCGGCGCCGCGCTCCCTGTCGAACTACGGCAGTTTCTGGCACTTCGCCTCCCGTCAGGGCATCTGGGCCGGTATCGGTATGCTGGCGCTGCTGGTCGGCATGAAATTCGACTACAAACACTGGGAGAAGCTGGCCGCGCCACTGTTGCTGCTCACCATGGCGGCGCTGGTCGTTACCCTGATACCGGGTATCGGGCTGTCCGCCGGCGGGGCGCGCCGCTGGCTCGGGGTGGGCGGCTTTACCATCCAGCCGTCGGAAGCGGCCAAATTCGCCTGCGCCGTCTACATGGCAAGCTACCTCGCCCACCACGGCCATGACCTGAAGCGGGGCGCCACGGTGCTCAGGCCTCTGATTCTGGTGGGGATCGTGCTGCTTTTGATCGTGGTGGAGCCGGACCTGGGCAACGCCGTGGCCATCTCCGCAGTCGCCGGCAGCCTTTTGTTTATGGCCGGTATCGGCTGGCGCTTTATCCTTCCGCTGATCCTGACCGCCGTGCTGGGGCTCTCCGCCGCCATCATCGCCGAGCCGTACCGCCTGACCCGGCTGACCTCCTACCTGGACCCGTGGGCGGACCCTCACGGTACCGGCTTTCAGGTGATTCAGTCGTTTCTGGCGTTTGGTTCCGGCGGCATCGCCGGACTCGGTCTGGGCGAAGGGCGGCAAAAGCTGTTCTTCCTGCCGGAGCCTCACACCGACTTCATCTTCGCGGTGATCGGCGAAGAACTGGGGCTGATCGGCGCGCTCCTGGTGGTGGGGCTGTTTGCCGCCTTCGCCTGGCGCGGGGTGCGCATCGCCCGCCACTGCCCGGACGTGTTTGGGCAGTACCTGGCCCTCGCCCTGACCCTGATGGTGACGATACAGGCCCTCATCAATATGGGCGTCACCGTGGGCGCGTTGCCGAACAAGGGGTTGCCGCTGCCGTTTATCAGCTATGGCGGATCCTCCCTGCTGTTAAACCTGTTCGCGGTGGGCGTGCTCATTAATATTTCCAGAAAACGGCCCAGCCTCGCGGTCGGCAAGGGATGAAAGTCCTGATTGCAGGGGGGGGCACCGGTGGCCATCTGTTTCCCGGCATGGCGGTGGCGGAGGCGTTTACCGATGCCGCACCGGATACGGAGGTGGCCTTTGCCGGAACCGATCGCGGCATCGAGGCGCGGGTGATCCCGAACACCCATTACCGCCTGTTCACCCTGCCGGTGTTCGGCGTCGTCGGGGTCGGCTGGCTGCGGCAGCTGTTTGCGCTGTCCGTGCTGCCGTCGGCGATCGCCGCCGCGGGTCGGGTGCTGCGCGCCTTCCGTCCCGATCTGGTGGTGGGGGTCGGCGGCTACGCCTCGGCGCCGGTGCTGTTTATGGCCGGTATCCGCAAAATCCCCCGGGTGATGATGGAGCAAAACGCCGTACCGGGACTCACCAACCGCATCTTCGGCCCCACCGTGGAGCGGGTTTTTCTGACCGTGGACGAGGCCCGCAGCGCATTCAAGGGAGGGACCTTCTCATGCCCGGGCAACCCGGTGCGAAAGGCCCTGTTAACCGCCGCGCAGGAGCCCCCCACGGACGACGGCATGCGGCTTCTTGTATTCGGCGGCAGCCAGGGGGCGCTGGCCGTCAACGAGGCGATGGAAGCCGCCCTGCCCGAGTTGCTTGACCAGTTGCCCGAACTGACCGTCACCTGGCAGACCGGACGCCACCAGCAGGAACGTTGGGAGCAGGCGGCAAAATGCCACGGCGAACGCGTCACGGTGCTGCCGTTCATCGACGACATGGGTGCGGCCTATGCTGGCTGCGATCTGGTATTGTGCCGCTCCGGAGCCACCACGGTGGCGGAAATTACCTGCCTGGGAAAACCCGCCATTCTGGTGCCCCTGCCGAGTGCCGCGCACGACCACCAGAGCGCCAACGCCCGCGTACTGGACAGCCACGGTGCGGCGCGATTGCTGCCTCAGGACGAGCTTTCCGGCGAACGCCTTACAGAAACCGTAGTTTCCATTTTTTCAAACCGGGACGAACTGGCTAAAATGGAGGCGGCTTCCCGATCGCTCGGGCGACCCGGCGCGGCCCGCGAAATTGTCGCTGAATGTCTCAAGATGCTAACCCCTGTCGACAGGCAATCGACCCCATGAAATTCGGCAACATCCGGCATATCCATCTGGTCGGCATCGGCGGCTCCGGCATGAACGGCATCGCCGAGGTACTGCTTAATCTAGGTTACGAAGTATCCGGGTCAGACCTGGCCGACACCCCCGTGACCCGCAGGCTGAAGGACCTGGGCGGCACCATCCACCGAGGCCACGACGCCGCCTATGTGGTGGGCGCCCAGGTGGTGGTGATCTCCACCGCGGTGAGGCCCGACAACGTCGAGGTGGTGGCGGCGCGGGAACTTGCCATTCCGGTGGTTCAGCGCGCCGAAATGCTGGCCGAACTGATGCGTATGAAATTCGGCGTGGCGGTGGCGGGCGCCCACGGCAAAACCACCACCACCAGTCTGGTGGCCACCGTGCTCGGTGAGGGCGGGCTCGACCCCACCGTGGTGATTGGCGGCCGTCTAAACCAGTACGGCGCATCCGCCAAGCTGGGCAAGGGCGAGTACATGGTGGCGGAGGCGGACGAATCGGACGGCTCGTTCCTCAAACTGCCGCCGACCCTCGCCATCGTCACCAACATGGATCGGGAACACCTGGACTTTTACCGGGACATGGACGCCATCCGCGCGGCGTTCGCCGAGTTTTCCAACAAGGTGCCGTTCTACGGGGCGGTCATCCTCTGTCTGGACGATCCGGAACTGCAAAAGCTGATGGCCGGTCTGGACAAGCGGGTCATCACCTACGGCTTCACCCCGCAGGCGGACCTGCGCGCCACCGACCTGGACCTGACACCGGAGGGCGCGCTGTTCACCTGTACCTTCAGGGGTGAGCCGATCGGCACCTTCCACGTTCCCCTGAGCGGCCGTCACAACGCTCACAACGCCATGGCGGCCATTTGCGCCGGGCTCGAACTTGAGGTGCCGGTGGAAACCATCCGCCGGGCGCTGGCCGGGTTCTCCGGCGTAGGCCGGCGTTTCGAAAAGAAAGGGGAAGCCGGCGGTGTCACCGTGGTGGACGATTACGGCCATCACCCCACCGAGGTGAAGGCGATTCTGGCCGCCGCCCGCGAGAGCTTTCCCGGCCGCCGCCTGCTGGTGGTGTTTCAACCCCACCGCTACAGCCGCACCCACGATCAGATGGAGACCTTCGCCCGCGCCTTCCACAGCGCCGACACCCTGTTATTGATGGACATTTACGCCGCTGGCGAAGCGCCCGTCGAGGGGGTCACCTCCAAGGTCCTGCTGGAAAAAATCCAGGGATTCGGCCA
This sequence comes from Leptospirillia bacterium, assembly GCA_046754085.1. GTDB lineage: Bacteria > Nitrospirota > JACRHL01 > JACRHL01 > JACRHL01 > JBHHVE01. The sequence goes on along the minus strand of JBHHVE010000009.1, from coordinate 38,680 downwards.
TCGGGACGCCCGCTACGCGGCGGATGACGAGGCGGTGATGGCGTACCTGACCGAATCCGCCGCGCCCGGAGATGTGCTCATTACCCTGGGCGCCGGGGACGTGTGGAAGATCGGCGAAACCTACCTTTCGCTGGCGGGTGCCAAGGAAACCGCCACCGCATGAGACGGGGTACCCAGCAGAACCGGGACGACGTGGTCGAGATCCTGTCCGTATTCGGCCGGGTGAAGGTGGACGAGCCTCTGGTCCGGCATACCTCGTTCCGCATCGGCGGACCCGCCGACTATCTGGTGACCCCCACATCCACCCGCAGCGTGCCCGGCCTGATCGCCTGCGTGGAGTCCCTTGGACTGCCGCTCACCGTACTCGGCAACGGCAGCAACACATTGGTGCTGGACGGCGGTATCGAGGGCGTGGTGGTGCGGCTGTCCGACTGCAACGCCATCACCCCGATTGGAAACGACGGCCTGGTGGCCGAGTCCGGGGTGCCGTTTCCGCGCCTGGCGCGGGAGGCGGCGCGGCGTGGGCTTTCCGGGCTGGAATTTGCGGTCGGCATCCCCGGCACCGTGGGCGGGGCGGTGCGGATGAACGCGGGCGCCTTCGGCGGTCAGCTCGCGGACGTGCTGGAGTGCATCGACATCGTCACCATGTCGGGTGACGTCATGACCCTGCCGGTGGAACAAATGGGTCTTGGCTATCGAAGCTCCAAGCTGCCCCACGGCATCATCCTCACCGCCGTGTTCGCCCTCACCGAAGGGGTCGAAAGCGAGATTCAGGCGAAAACCCAGCATAACCTGGACCAGCGCGCCCACAGCCAGCCGGTGCTGACCCCCAGCGCCGGGTCATTTTTCAAGAACCCCCCCGGAGATTACGCCGCCCGCCTGATTGAAGAGGCGGGCTGCAAGGAGTGGGAGGAAGGCGATGCCGCCGTTTCGGAAAAGCATGCCAACTTCTTCGTTAACCACGGCCGCGCCACCGCCCACGATGTGATGATCCTGGCCGAGCGGGTCAAGGAGGCGGTGGCCCGAAAGTTTGGCGTGGAGCTTGAGATGGAAGTCCGCACCATTGGCCGCAGGCTGCCCCACAGCGTGGAGGCCGGAAGGTGACGGACATCCGTTCACGACACGTGGTGGTGCTCATGGGAGGCCGCTCCAGCGAACGGGAGATTTCCCTGACCAGCGGCCGCGCCGCCGCCCGGGCGCTCGCCGGGCTGGGTCACCGGGTCACTGAAATCGACGCCGGCGCGGATACCGAAAGCTATGGGGGTCTTGCCGGACGACTGGCGGAACTTTCCCCGGATGTGGTGTTCATCGCCCTGCACGGCCGCTTCGGTGAGGACGGCACCATTCAGGGGCTGCTGGAGTTGCTCGGCATCCCCTACACCGGCTCCGGCTTGCTCGCCAGCGCCGTCGCCACCCACAAACTGATGTCCAAACGCCTGATGGTGGCCGCCGGGATTCCCACCCCGGCATTCGAGGAGGTGTATCCCGACACCCTGTCCCTCACCATTCCGTACCCGGTCGTCCTCAAACCGAATCGGGGCGGCTCCTCCATCGGCATCCGCGAGGTGAAAGGGCCCGAGTCCCTGGCCGGGGCACTCGACCTCGCCTTCGCCGAGGACGAGCACGCCTACGCCGAGGCCATGATCAGCGGGCGCGAGGTCACGGTCAGCGTGCTGGCCGGCAACCCCTTGCCCATTGTCGAGATCGTGCCCCCCGCCGGGATATTTTCGTTCGAGGCCAAGTACGGTGACGCCGGTACCCGCTACGTGGTTCCGGCGGAGCTTAAGGCCGACGTGGCGACAACGGTTTCGGAGGTGGCGCTCGCCACGTACCGGACCCTCGATTGCGCCGGCGCCGCCCGTGTGGACCTGATGCTGGACGCCGACATGAAACCGTGGGTGCTGGAAATCAATACCATTCCCGGCATGACCCCCACCAGCCTGTTGCCGAAAGCGGCGGGGGCCGTCGGCATGTCGTTTTCCGAACTGATACAGCACATGCTGGACGCGGCGGTGACCCCATCATGAAGAACCCCGGAAAAACATCGGGCAAGCCAACGGTCAAACGGGCCACCCGGCGTCCCGGCAAACGTGCGGGGAGTTCGAGCCGCAACGTCCGGCGTACCGAAATCGACGCCAAAACCACCTCCCGCAAACGGCGCATACGCCTGTGGCGTCTCACCGGCATTATCGGCATCGCCCTTCTGCTGTTCGCCGGAGGGGCGCACCTGGGTCTTGCCGCCCTGTCGGAGCGCGGCGTGTTTCAGGTGGATTACATCGAAATCACCGGACAGCAACGTATTTCCGAGGAACGCATCCTGGCGCGCCTCAACCTGCCGGAGCGCTCCGACCTGACCCGGCTCGACCTGGACGTGGTATCCCGCAGTGTGCTGTCACACCCGTGGATTGAACGGGTCAATATCCGGCGCCTGTACCCGTCCACCCTCAAGATTCACGTCTGGGAGCGCACCCCGGTGGCCCTCTTAAGCAAGCACGGAAAAGACAGCGAACCTCTGGTCATGGTGGATCGGGAGGGGGTGCTGCTCGGCAAGCCCGACCCTGCGGCTCTGGCCCTGCCGCGCCTGATGGGCATCGACTGGAACGGACGCACCACAGGCGACCGGGTCGATGCCCGCCGTGTCCGTGCCGGGGTCCGGGTGGCCACCGCCTACGGCAAAGAGAAAGCCCTGGTGGACATCACCGATGTGCGCGACCCGCTGCTGCTCTCCGCCGGCATGCGGGTGCGGGTCGGCGACCGGGGCGGCTACGATTGGCGTTTCGAGCGGTTGCACCGCCTCGAAAACGAACTGAAACGGCTGTCGGGCAAACACGGTGCCGAGGTGGATCTGCGCCACGACGACCGGGTGGTGGCGCGGCCCCTGTAGGGCGAACGAAAGGGACGAGAAGCAGGTATGGCGAAACGGGAGGAGATCATCGTCGGGCTCGACCTGGGTACCACCAAGGTATGCACGGTGGTGGCCGAACTCGCCGAAGAAGGGCAGCTCAAGGTGCTCGGCGTGGGCACTGCCGCCTGCGACGGACTGAACCAGGGCATGGTGGTCTCCATCGATGAAACCGCGGCGGCCATCAGCCGCTCCGTGGATGAGGCCGAGACCATGTCCGGGGTGGATATCCATCGGGTCGTGGCCGGTATTTCCGGTGCCCATCTGAAGGGCCTCAACAACCGCGCCACGGTGGGGGTCAAGGGCGCCGAGGTGACCGCCGACGACATCGCCGGGGTGCTGGACGCCGCCCGCGCGGTGGAACTGTCCCGTGACGACGAAATCGTCCACGTGGCGCCGCAAAAATTTGTCATCGACAACCAGGATGCCGTCGGCGACCCGATCGGAATGGCGGGGGACCTGCTTTCCGTGGAGGCCCACGTGATCCTGGGCGCCGCCACCGCCACCCGCAACCTGATGCGGTGTGTGGAACAGGCCGGTCTCGAGGTGGACAGCATGGTGCCCCAGCCGCTGGCCAGCGCCCACTCGGTGCTGTCGCCGGAAGAACTGGAACTGGGGGTGGTGCTGGTGGATATTGGCGGCGGCACCACCGACCTTGCGGTATTCGTGGACGGCAGCGTGCGCCACACCTGGGTACTACCCCTGGGCGCCTCCCACGTCACCCGCGACATCTCCTACGGGCTGTCCACGCCGATCAAGGAGGCGGAGCGCATCAAGGTGCAGTTCGGCACCGCCCTTTCCGGCCAGGTCGACGAGATCGAGGAAATCGAGGTGCCCAGCGTCGGCGGACGTCCGCCGCGCAACGTCACGCGCAAGCTGCTGGCGCAGATCGCCGAGGCCCGCATGGAGGAGATACTGCAACTGGTCGGTGAGGAAATTCACCGGGCGGGACTGGCCGCCAAGGCCGGCTCGGGGCTGGTCATCACCGGCGGCGGATCGCTGTTGCCCGGCACCGTGGAGGTGGCCGGACGCATGACCGGGCTGATCGCCCGCTGCGGTATGCCGATCAGCGTAACCGGGCTGACCGACCTGGCCACCAGCCCCAAAAACGCCACCGCCGTGGGACTCGCCCGCGGCGCGCTCATGGGGGCCACCATGGAAACAGTCACCCTTCCGGCGCCCAAGGGGCTGGGCCGCCTCAAACATTGGGTTCAGGAATTTTTCTAGTGCACGCAATCACCCACGCGTCCGGGCGGTAATTGCCCGGTCAATCAGGGAGTCAGGTATGTTTCAGTTTTCCGAGGATGACGACGGCACCCCGATCATCAAGGTCATCGGTGTCGGCGGCGCGGGCTGCAACGCCGTCAACTCGATGATCACCGCCGGGCTGTCCGGGGTGGAGTTCATTGCAATCAACACCGACCGTCAGGCGCTGGGCCGCTCCCAGGCCACCTGCAAGGTGCAGATCGGCGCCAGCACCACCCGGGGTCTGGGCGCGGGCGCCAACCCGGAGGTGGGAAAAATCGCCGCCAGCGACGACGCCGAGGACCTGAAGGCCGCACTGTCCGGCGCCGACATGGTGTTCGTCACCGCGGGCATGGGCGGCGGCACCGGCACCGGTGCCGCGCCGGTGGTGGCCAAGCTGGCCAAGGAAGTGGGCGCCCTGACCGTGGCGGTGGTCACCAAGCCGTTTCCGTTTGAAGGCCGCAAGCGTATGACCCGCGCCGAGGAGGGGGTGGCCGAGTTGGAACAGGTGGTCGACTCGATGATCGTGATTCCGAACGAGCGCCTCGCCACCTTCGTGCCCCCCAACACTCCGATGATCGCCGCCTTTCGGGTGGCGGACGACGTACTGCGCCACGGCGTGCAGGGCATCAGCGACCTGATCCTGGTGCCCGGCTTCATCAACGTCGACTTTGCCGATGTCAAAACCGTCATGTCATTCACCGGCAGCGCCCTTATGGGGGTCGGCTCCGGTACCGGCGAGGGCCGGGCGGTGGCCGCCGCCGAAGAGGCCATCTCCTGCCCATTGCTGGAAGACGCCTCGATCCACGGCGCCTCCGGCCTGTTGTTCAATATTTCCGCCTCCGAGGACATCACCATGGAAGAGGTGGTGGAAGCCTCCGACATCATCCAGGCCACGGTGGATCACGATGCCAACGTGATCTTCGGCACCGTGATCGACCCGAACCTGGAGGATGAAATCCGCATCACGGTGATCGCCACCGGCTTCGAGAAGGAACGCCGCCCGCTGGCGAGCCATACCACGGCGGCCATCACCCAACCGGCGATGACGCCCCCGCCATCCGCCGCCACGGCGTTTGTGAGCAAGGAGGCCGCCCGCGGCCAGGAGGCCCAACTCAACATCATTGAGCATCTGCCGGGTCGCGCGCCCCAGCCCCCCAAAAGCCCGGATGGTTTCAAGGCGGAGTGGGATATCCCGGCCTACCTGAGACGCGGCCAGCACGGCGAGGCAAACCACTGACCGGCACCTCCGGACACGGCCAGGGCGTCCCCGAATATCGCTTCGGCAGCCGCGACGATCCCGCCCCCGAGGGGGTGTTTACCGCCCGGCAGGTTCACGGCAACGACGTGCTCAACGTCTCCGGCACCCCTCCCGCCCTGTCCGGCGACCAGGGCGATGCCATCATCACACAGGTCCCTGGCGTTATCGTGGCGGTGCGTACCGCCGACTGCCTGCCGATCCTGTTGTGGGCGAAAGGCGGCAATCCGGTGGGTGTGATACACGCCGGCTGGCGCGGCACCGTGGCCGGCATCGCGGCCCGCGCGGTGATCGGGATGTGCCAACGCTACGGCCTCTCTTCCGACTCGGTCAGCGCCCGTCTGGGGCCGTGCATCCGTCCCTGCTGTTATGAGGTGGGGGATGAGGTGGTGGACGCGGTACGGGCCAATCACCCGCACTGGGCGGATGAGGTATTCGTCGACCGCAACGGCCGCCCGGCCTTCGACCTGGCGGCCCTGAACCGCATCCAACTGACCTCCGCGGGGGTCACCGACGTGGACGATAGCGGCGAGTGCACCCACTGTCTTTCAGGCACCTACCACTCCTACCGGCGCGATGGTGAAGCGGCCGGACGCATGCTCAGTTGGATTCGGGCCAATCCGTCGTGAGCGATTTTGGCGCGCGCCTGACGCAAATTCGCGAACGTATGGCCCGGGCCGCCCGGCGGGCGGGCCGCGGGCCGGATGAGATCACCCTGCTTGCGGTCAGTAAAACCTTTTCGGTGCCCGCCATCGAGGAGGCGATTTCCTGTGGCGTCACCCGTTTCGGTGAGAGCCGGGTGCAGGAGGCCGAAGCCAAGGTCGACGCGCTGGGCGGGCATATATCGTGGGATATGATCGGCCACCTGCAAAGAAACAAGGTGGCCAGGGCATTAAGCCTGTTCGGGCTGATCCACTCCCTGGACAGCTTGCGTCTGGCCGAGCGGATCAACCGGCTGGCAATCGAACAGGGGCAGGTGCAGGACGTGCTGGTGGAGGTGAACGTGACGGCGGATGCGGCCAGGACCGGGGTGCTCCCGGAACAGGCGGAGGCGCTGGTGCGGGAAGCCGTGGCCTACCCCGGACTGCGGGTGCGGGGGCTGATGGGCATGGCCCCCCATTCACCGGACCCGGAACACGCGCGGCCCCATTTTGTTAAACTTGCCTCCCTGCGGGAGCGCATCGCACAAGCGGTGCCCGCGGCCTCCATGGAGGTGCTTTCCATGGGTATGAGCGGCGATTTCGAGGTGGCCATCGAGGAAGGCGCCAGCCTCATCCGGGTCGGCAGCGCCCTGTTTGGACGCCGGAACGCCGGAGAGCGATAAAGAAAGCCTGCCGGGCATCCCCGGCAGCGGCGGGAGCCGTTAGTTTTAGAGGATCCCATGAGCAATACAACCCTGGCATTCATTGGCGGCGGCAACATGGCGGAAGCCCTCATCAAGGGGGTGCTCACCGGTGGCCTGGGCATCGAAGCCGCCCACGTCCACGTCGCCGACCCTCAGGAGGCGCGCCGCGCCTATCTGGCCGCGACCTATGGCGCGACCGTGTTCCCGGACAACAGGAAAGCCATTAAGAAGGCCAGCCTCATTATCCTTGCGGTCAAGCCCCAGGTGATCGACGAGGTGTTAAAAGAAATTCAGGATGAGGTGGGCGACGGTCAGGTGGTGGTGTCCATCGCCGCCGGTGTAACCATCGCCCGCATCCACTCGCATCTGTATGCCGACAGCAAGGTGGTACGGGCCATGCCCAACACCCCCTGTCTGGTGGCCGAGGGCGCATCGGCGATTACGCCGGGACCGGGGGTGACGGCAAAAGAGCTTGGCCGGGTCAGCGAGGTGCTGGGTGCGGTCGGCTCCGTGTGCGTAGTGGCCGAGGAGCAGATGGACGCGGTCACTGCCCTGTCCGGTAGCGGCCCGGCCTACGTGTTCTCCTTTATCGAGTCCCTCGCCGATGGCGGTGTAAAAATGGGGCTGCCCCGGGACGTGGCCATCACCCTGGCGGCCCAGACCGTACTGGGCGCGGCCCGTATGGTGCTTTCCACCGGCACCCACCCGGCCAGCCTCAAGGACATGGTCACCAGCCCCGGCGGCACCACATCGGCGGGGCTGCACGTCTTGGAAAAAGCGGCCATGCGCGGCGCCGTGATCGGAGCCGTGGAAGCCGCCACCGAACGCGCCCGGGAGTTGGGGGGATAACCCGCCCCGGTTTGCCGGATTGAACCTGTACGGATAGTATCTGTACCCCCCGTTTGTATTTAGGGAGCTGTCATGTTCGTTGCGGGAAACTTTCTCCAGGCCGTTGCCATGGTCTTCAACGCGGTGTTGGAGATCTTTTTCTGGATCGTTCTCATCCGGGCGTTGATCAGTTGGGTCAACCCGGATCCGTACAACCCCATCGTTCAGTTTCTGACCAAGGTCACGGAACCCCTGCTGTCCCGGGTGCGGCGTGTGATCCCGCCCATGGGTGGGCTCGACTGGTCGGTACTGGTGGTGCTGCTTGCGATCAAGTTCCTCCAGGTTGCGGTGGTCGGCTCGCTCATGCAGGCCGCCATGCGGATACACTAAAAAAACGTCGGGAGCGGCTCGATTGCTGCGTTGGCTACAGTGCTCGGGACCTCAACGTACAGAAGTACGCCTTTGCCCCCCGCGCGCCTTCCGCCTTGCACGCGAGCCGCTCTCCACGGTGTTTTGGATGCTCCATCCGATTAAAGACAGTGGTATGCCCCGGTTCCTGCCGCTTCCGGGCGAGGCGCGGCGGGCCTTTTCGCTCCCCGGCGTCCCAAGGTGATTCGGCAGGTGCCGGGCGGCGTCCGGCTGACCCTCAGGCTGCAGCCGCGGGCCTCCCACAACAAGGTGATGGGGGTTCACGGCAACGCCATCAAAGTCGCCATTACCGCGCCGCCGGTGGAAGGCAAGGCCAACAAACACGTCATCAGGTTTCTCGCCAGGCTTCTGGGGGTGCCCCAGTCCGCCGTCACCATCGTCTCCGGGGAGCTTGCCCGCGACAAGGTGGTGGAGGTGATGGGCGTCGATCCGGAACAGGCCGCCGGCAAGCTGGGGGTTCAGGGCGTCTGACCCGACCATAGGACGGTACAGGCGGTTCAACCGACCACAAATGGGAAAAGACTTTCCCTACAACTCACCCGGCACTCAAAATAAGTTTTCTATTATTTCAGCGGGTTGTGTACAATGCCGCGCCGGGCACAGGAATTGCGTAACTTTCAGCCGGTTTCCGCCGTGTGTGGCGGGGAGTCGGCAACACTCTTTCCCCACTGTGTGGGGGGTCTTCATGAATGATGTTTGGTTTAATCCGGGTTGGCTGATGCTGCTGCTGAGCGGCGGAGCGGGGCTGTTTTTTCTGATCAAGTCGCGCAGCGGCTCGACGACGCAACCGCGTCGTCACAAAAACCGTCCCCCGGCCCGCCCCACCACCTGACGACCCCGGCCCGTCCCCGCTATTTCATGGTCATGATCCGGAGCTCAACCCTCCGGTTGTTTGCCCGTCCCGACTCGGTGTTGTTGCTGGACACCGGCTTGCGCTCGCCATAGCCCCGCGGCTCCAGCATCTGCTGAGGCACCCCCTTCTTTACCAGATAACGCACCACCGAGGCTGCGCGCTTGTGGGAAAGCTTCAGGTTGTAGGCGTCGGAGCCTTCATCGTCCGTATGCCCCGCCACCTCGATAATCAGGCCGCGCTGCTCACGCAGATTGTCGGCAACCCCATCCAGAATTTTTTTTGCGCGCCCGGTGAGTTGGTCCGAGTTGAAATGGAAATTCACCCCTTTTAAGCGGGTGGTCTTCACGATGGCGCACCCGGCTTCGTCCACCTTGACCCCCGCACGGGTGGCGGGGCAGGCATCGAGCCGGTTGATCACGCCGTCGTCGTCGTCATCGAACTCGCAGCCGTAATCGTCCACCGGGGCGTTCAGCGGGGTTCCGGCGCAACGGTCCACGTCGTCATAAATACCGTCCAGATCGGTGTCGCGCGGGCAGCCAAAGGCGTTGACCTGCATGCCGGGCGGGGTGTCCGGGCAACGGTCGCGGGCATCGGAAACCCCGTCGCCATCCGAGTCCGCCGGCGGCGCCACCTCCTCCTCATTCACTTCCGACTCCGGCGCAGGCGGAGCCGGTCGGCTCAAGGGGATGATCAGCCCGGCCTGCACCATCCAGTCCGCCAGGCCACGGCTGGAGGAAAAGCCCTCGATCTCCTGGGAGCGCCGGTAGCGCATGTCGATTCGCACCTTGAAGGGAACAAACATCAGGGGCTGCTCGAAACCGCCACCGCCCTCCAGGTACACATTCAATTTGTTGTTATCCAACAGCCCCCCCGCTCCCCCCCGGGCGTAGGTGGAAAAATACGGAAAGCGGTGAAAATAGCGCAGGGCGGCGATACTGCCGCCCCCCAGATGCAGTTTGCCCCCGCCCTGCTCCTCGAACTTTTCGGCAAAGCCTCCCACCTCGATATTCCACTGACCGTTCAGTTCCATGCCAACGTCGATGGACAGCCGCTCGCCGTCATCGACCTGACGGTCCGAATCCACGAACACCATGCCGACATAGGGCACCACATAATCCGGATGGAACTCGAACGAGGCTGCGGGGAGAGTGGGCAAAACTACCGACAACACAGTGAAAATAAAGGATTTTTTAATTCGTTCGAAGCGGTTCATATGCGCTCTTGAGCGGGCCGGTGGCAAATCGGAAAACCCCTTTTCAGAGGTCGCGTACCCACCATGGATGTGCACATCCGGTGCCACGCCACCGGGCACCCACTCAAGCGGATCAAGGAGCGGGGCCGCGGATAAGCCGGGCCTCGCAGGGAGTCACCATCAAAACGGCAACTTCAGCCCGCTCTTGCTTTTGAATGCCTCCGCCAGCACCCCTTCACCCGCTCCCAGCCGTTCGGCCAGGACACCCCCCACACCGGAGTCAAGCCGGCTCAGGATATCGCCCGAGCCTTCCAGACGCTGCCCGACCCGGCCCGCAATCTCCGTTTCGAGGTCTTTTTCAAGCGCCGCCAGCCGCCCTTTTGCCGCCGATTTCACCGCATCCCCCAGCACCCGGTCCAGGTCGGAGCCGAGCCGCATCTCCGGGGATGCCACGGTGCCCGAGATGGCCCCGCGCACGGTCACTTGCCGCACCCGGGAAAGGGCCTCGGAAATCGCTTTATTTCCGGTTTCTCCCACCGTGAACCGGGCGCCCTCCAGGCGTGCGGTGAACTCCCCGGACAGGGCTTCCGCCGCCACTTTCACGTCCACGTCGAGGGCCGCATCTGCCTTTGCCAGGGACACCGGGAACGACGCCGACCGGGACAGGGGAAAGCCGGTCAAAGGCACCCCGGAGAGATTCAGCTTCAGGGCATCCACCGGCCGTTCCGGATCGGTGTGATCCAGCCGGCCGGACACCTCCAGCCGCTCCCCGTCCGCCAGCCCGTCACCCTTAAAGCCGAAGGTGGCGGGGCGACCGAGCCGTGCCGGGTCGGAGCTGATGTCCCGCAGCCAGCCGCTCACCCCGAACCGTTCAAGTTGAACCGACACGTCCGCCTCCCGCAGCAAAAAGTCAGGCAGGGGGTCGCTCTCGGGAAACCGCACGTCCACGCCCTTGCCGCGCAACGGCGGCGCCGCCTGGGGCTCACCACGACCCGCGGCCACCCGGTCCAGAAGAGGGCTCAGACGGCGATACCAGTCGGCCCCGGCCTTGATCCAGCCACCCGCCGCGTCCCCGAACAGGGCGCTTCCAATATTACCGGCAGCCCCTTCCCCGGAAACCGTGGCGGCGATGCGGCGGGCCTCCTCGGCCGGGGCGCGGGCCACCTTTTGCGCCCGTTCGCGATAGTCGGCAAGTTCTTTTTTCAGGTCGTCCCGTGCCCCGGTCAGGGCGCTCATATCCGCTTGCAGATCGCGCTTCAGCTCCTGTACTTCCCTGCCCGCTCCAAGCAGTCCGCCGATACCGCCCCCGGCCTTGTCCCCAAGGGCTTCGGCGCGCTCCCGGTAGGACGCCAGCTTCCCCTGATCGGGCAGCTTTTTCATGCGCTCCGCCCACTCCTCCTCGGCGGACTTCAGGTCGGCGGCAAGCCGTTCCGCATCCGCCACCGCATCGAGGGATTTCCCCGCCAGCAGTTGTTTGACGCCCGGTACCTCAAACCCGGGCAGAGAAAACCCATCGGAGTCGCCGGTGGCGGGAGCGGAGACTTTCGGTACCCTCGAAATCGCGCCGGAGGACACCCTCGGGGTACCCAGCCGCACCCTCTCCACTTCCATCCGGTTGATCACCACCTTGCGGGAGATCAGTCCACCCGAATCCAGGGCAACGGCAATATGCCCGGCTTCCAGCGCGTTGGTCATGGGCGCCGACGGGTTGGTCACCGCCAGGTCGGTGAGGGACAGGGAGCCGGACCACAGGGAAAAGTCGGCGTCCCCCACATCCACCCGCGCCCCCACCAGCCGGGTGCCGCCCTCTTCCACGCCCCACTCCACCAGTTTGCCGGCAAACAACAGCACGAAAACGCACAGCAGCAGCACCGCGCCACAGGCCAGGAGCGCCCCGAACGGTCGCAGACCGCCGCCGGATACCGGCGCCCCGCCGGCGGAGGCCGCCAGACGCCCCGCCTTTAAGGCCTGCACGACCTTGAGGCGCCGCACACGGTCCAGCACATCCTCCCGGTAACGCACCACCAGCACGCCGCCCCAGCGCGCCACCGGGAAAAACAGCAGCAGGGAAACCACCAGGGAGCCCATCACCACCGAATTGTTGAAGTGGGCCAGACGCGCCAGCGGCAGGTTGTAGAGCGCGGTCCAAAGCCCCTCGAGCGTACCCGCCGTCAGTAGTGCGAAGCCGATGGCGTGAAACAAGGGATCCAGCAGATAGGCCACGCCCGAGCCCGCGGCGGTGACCGCCAGAAACACCGAGAGATTGGCCCGCAGCAGCAGCGCCAGCACCAGCACCAGCAGGTTGTGCAGGGAAAAAAGCGGCGTCAGCCCGGTCACCAGGCCGAAGGCGGCCCCCAGGGCGATCTGCCCCGGCGCCACTTCACGCCCCAGCACCCGCATCAACCGAACCAGCATGCCCAACATCGTCCACCTCCCCCCGTCATGTGAGTTGCCGGATCACCCCCGGTATTCACCCGCCAGTGATATTAAGCCTCACCACCGGTTTTTTTCCATGTTCCGGGATATCCCGCGGGCGACAGGGCCCTCACAGGTTTTTTTTCATTTTGATTCAGGCAGTTATGTTTATAAGTGAGGTTTTTATACTAATTTCATAATTTGTGGGTCCTGTAACATGACTATAAACGTAAGCTGTGTTAGCGTTGAAGTGTAAGGTGGGGGTGTGTTTACGCCCCGAGGGGGGGGGACGTGGTGTAGATGGGGGTACAACAAGGGGACATCATCGCCCAGGGGGAGCATGGTGTATTGGGGTTATAGGGGTCGTCATGGATAACGCCTTCGGAAATTGGGTCCGGGGCAAGCGAACCGACCGTGGTGTGGGTCTCCGCCGGTTTGCGCGCCAGGTGGGCATCAGTCCCACCTATCTTTCTAAAATCGAGCGGGGTGAGTTTCCACCACCCGCGGAAGGGAAAATCGTCGCCATCGCCGATGCGTTGGGGGAGAACCGGGATGAACTTTTGTCACTCGCGGGGAAGGTGCGAACCGACCTGAGCCGGGTCATCCTCCGGCACCCACAGGCCTACGCGACGCTCTTGCGGTGCGCCGCTCATCTGAGTGAAAAAGAAGTGCTGCTCATGGCCAAACAGGCGGCAACCATGCGCAAGCCCAAGGCAACCCGCACCATGGAGGCCGATGCCAAAGGTGTAGACCTCCCGTATTAGCCGGAAACCGCCGCGGAGATCACCACCGCCCGATTGTCCAGCCGCACTGTGCCGTCCGGCGCGGTGCGGATCGCCATCAGTTCAGCAAGCCGCTCCCACACTGCCGCTTCGGGCAGTTCCGGCCGCTCGGCCAGCAGGGCCGATACAGGGCTTGAAGTGGCGCGGCAATAGTCCACCGTATCGGCCACCGACAAAAATTCATAGGTCACAGTCACAGGCTCCGCCGATGCGGCAAATCCCGCCGTTAGGAACTCGCTGAGCAGGGCATCCGTATCGGATAACCGGAACGGTCCCCGCTCGCCGCCCCGGGGCGGCGGCATGCCCGCCACCTCACGCGCGGCGATCATCGGCAGGGCGATGGCCGGCACCTGTTCCGGCCCGGCCCACACCGCCGCGACCAGTTTCCCCCCCCGTCGCCAGAAGCGCCCGCAAGGCGGAAAGTCCCGCCACCCGATCGCCAAACGCCATCAGTCCCCAGCGCACCAGCACGGCGTCGAAAACCGCCGGACGCAGTGCCGGACAGGTACCATCCATGCACGCCAGATGCAGGTTCCGCACCCCCGCTTCCAGCGCCAACCCGCGTGCCAGGTTCAGCATTTCCCGGGACAGGTCCAGTGCCACCACATGGCCGCCCGGAAGCACCCGGGGCGCCACCGACAGGGCCGGCTGACCGTAGCCGGTCGCCACATCCAGCACCCGGCTGCCGGGACCGATCGCGGCGCGCAACGCCATGCATTCGGTCACCGGCGCCGTCGCCCGGTCCATCAGCGCCCGCCACGCCCCCCAGCGGTGCGCCACCCGGTCCCAGTGACTGCGCTGATCGAGCGGACGCCGTCCCGCGTCAACCTGATTGTCAGAACCTGTATCGGCCACCCGCAACCCTCCCCTTGCCACAACACATGACCCCATCATAAATGACCGATGCGGAAACAAAACGCAAAACACCCGGAGGCCATGAAGACCTCCGGGTGTTTTGTCGTGGGGTGCCCTTTGCGGCCAACAGCCACAGGGCCAGGCGCCAGACCGGAATCAACCGACGATGGCGGCCATCTCGAAAATCGGCAGGTACATGGCAACCACGATGAAACCAACGGTGACACCGAGAAACACCATCAGCATCGGCTCCAGCAGCGACGTGAGCGCGGACACCGCTTCGTCCACTTCCTCGTCGTAAAAGTCGGCGATTTTGGAGAGCATGGTGTCCATGGCGCCGGTGGCTTCGCCGACGGCGATCATCTGGGTCACCATGGGCGGGAACACCTTGGTCTCGGCCAGGGGACCCGCCACATCCTTACCCTCGCTGATGGATGATCTGGAATACATGACGGCCTCTTCCACCACCTTGTTACCGGCAGTGGAAGCAACGATCTCCAGGCCGTCCAGAATCGGCACGCCGGAACTGATCAGGGTGCCCAGGGTACGGGTAAACTTGGCCACCGCCGCCTTTTTGAGCAAGTCGCCGAACACGGGCAGCATCAGGGCCACCTTGTCCATGTTGTAGCGCCCGACTTTGGTTTTGTAGAACCGCTTGACCCCTACTGCAAAGAGGATGAGGCCGATCACCATGTACCAGATATTGGCCACGACAAAGTCGCTCATGCTGAGCACCAACTGGGTGGGGCCCGGCAGGGTGCCGCCGAAATCGGAGAACATCTGGGCGAAAACCGGGATCACGAAGATCATCAACACCGCCATCACGATCACGGCGATACCGACAATGGCGGACGGATAGACAAGAGCACCCTTGATCTTCTTTTTGAGGGCGATCGCCTTTTCCATGTGCTTGGCGAGCCGGCTCAGGATGATGTCGAGAATACCGCCGGTTTCGCCCGCGGCCACCATGTTGACGTACAGCTCATCGAAGGCCTTGGGATGCTTGCGCAGGGCATCGGCATAGGTGGAGCCGGCCTCCACCTCGAGACGGGCCTCGTTGATCACCTTGGCAAGTGCCGGGTTCTCACTCTGGTTGCCCAGAATATCCAGACACTGCACCAGGGGCAGACCGGCATCGATCATGGTGGAAAACTGCCGGGTAAAGATCACCACATCCTTCGATGTGACCTGGGGACCCATGCCCGGAATCTCGATATTGATGTTGGATACCTTGCGCTGGATCGAAGTGGCCATCACATTCTGCTTGCGAAGTTGTGACTGCACTTCATCACGGGATTTGGCAACCACCTCACCCCGCTGAATCTTGCCTTCCCTATTTCTTCCTACCCATGCGAATGTCGCCATGATCCTTACCTTCTTTTATTCCTTCGTGTTCCGCTCACCCGGTTCCGGTGGGTGCTGTTGATCCGAAATATTCATGCCCCGATTGACAACACCCGTTTAAATATCCAGCATCGCCACCTGAACGCCCATGCGCTCGAACATGGTCTGCAACTCCTGCGGCTGGCTGGAGCGGTGCATGGCGTCGTCGTTTGAAATGGTGCCGGCAATGGCCAGCTCCAGAAGCGACTGGTTCATGGTCTGCATACCGCACTTGTCCTGACCGGTCTGCATGGCCGAGTAGATCTGATGCACCTTGTCCTCCCGGATCAGGTTACGGATGGCGGAGTTGGGCACCATGATCTCAAGGCCGAGGCAACGGGCGTTGCCGTCCCTGGTGGGAATCAACAGCTGGGATATCACGCCCTCCAGCACCAGGGCCAACTGGGCGCGAATCTGCGGCTGCTGATTGGCCGGGAACACGTCCACGATCCGGTTGATGGTCTGGGCACAGGAGTTGGTATGCAGGGTGGCCAGGATGAGGTGGCCGGTTTCCGCCAGTGTCAACGCCGCCTCAATGGTCTCCAGATCACGCAGCTCGCCCACCAGCACCACGTCCGGATCCTGCCTCAGAATGCGCTTGAGCGCCTCCTTGAAATCCTTGGTGTCGAACTTCACCTCACGCTGGTTGACCACGCACCCCTTGTGCGGGTGGATATACTCGATCGGATCCTCAATGGTGATGATATGACCCCTGCGCTGCTGGTTGATGTAGTCGAGCATCGCGGCCAGAGTGGTGGACTTACCGGATCCGGTAGGGCCTGTCACCAGCACCAGTCCGCGCGGCCGGTCGGCGATGGACTGGATCACCGACGGCAGCTTGAGGTCCGCGAACGACGGGATGGTCTGGGGAATCACCCGGAACACGGCGCCCACGGCGCCCCGCTGCACGAACACGTTGGCACGGAAACGGGCGATGCCCTTGACGCCGAACGAGCAATCGAGTTCGTTGTCTTCCTCGAAACGGTGACGCTGGGAATCGTTGAGCACGCTGTAGGCCAGCCGTTTGGCCTCCGACGCATCGATTACATCAAAGCCCTTCATCGCCACCATGTCACCATTCACCCGCATGGTGGGCGAAACACCGGTGGTGATATGCAGATCGCTTGCCCCCGCCTCGGTCATCTCCTGCAGAAGCTGATATAGGTTTGTTGCCATGGCCGTTATCCGTTTCTCGTATACATTAAAGAAGCCTATCCGCCGTTATTTGCTGTCCGGCATGGTGCAGCTCAGTACCTCTTCCAACGTGGTGACGCCTTCGAGCATCTTGCGCAGGGCGTTCATGCGCAGGGTCTCCAGACCATTTTTGATGGCCAGGTTCTTGATCTCGTCGGATGTCGCCTCCTTAAAGATCAGGTCACGGATGCCGTCATCGATTTTGAGCACCTCGTACAGCGCCACCCGGCCCTTGTAGCCGGTGTTGTTGCAGTTGGGACAGCCTTTGCCGTGATAGATAACCGCCTTGGCTGACGCCTTTTCGGACAGTCCGACCTCGATCAGTGCGGAGGGCTCTACCGGAGTCTCCTCCTTGCACTCGCCGCAAATGCGGCGGGCCAGACGCTGGGCCAGGATCAGGAGCACACTGGAAGCCACCAGAAACGGCTCCAGCCCCATGTTCATCAAACGGGTAATGGTGCTGGGAGCATCGTTGGTGTGCAGGGTGGAGAGCACCAGATGGCCGGTAAGCGCCGCCTTGATGGAGATGTGAGCGGTCTCGCCGTCCCTGATCTCACCCACCATGATGATGTCCGGATCCTGCCGCAAAAAGGAGCGCAGCGCCGCCGGGAAATCCATGCCGACCTTTTCCTGCACGTGCACCTGGTTGATGCCCATGAGGTTGTACTCCACCGGGTCCTCGGCGGTCATGATATTGGTGCTGATGTCGTTGATCTGGTGCAGCGCCGAGTACAGGGTGGTGGTTTTTCCGGAACCGGTGGGTCCGGTCACCAGTACCATGCCAAACGGGCTTGAAATGGCCTCGGTAAAGTCCTTGTAGGCCTTTTCGGTAAAACCCAGCTTTTCCAGGTCCAGGGTCAGGTTGCCCTTGTCCAGAATACGCATCACGATCTTCTCGCCGAACAGACACGGCAGGGTGGAAACACGCAGGTCCACCTCCCGGTCTTTCAGCTTCAGCTTGATACGGCCATCCTGGGGGATGCGCCGTTCAGAGATATCGAGCTGGCTCATGATCTTAAGACGGCTGGTGAGAGCGGCCCTGAGGCGCATGGGCGGGCTCATCACCTCGTAGAGCTTGCCGTCGATCCGGTAGCGCACCCGGAATTTCTTTTCGTAGGCCTCGATGTGAATATCGGAGACGCCTTTCTTGATGGCCTCCGACAGGATCAGGTTCACCAGTTTGACCACCGGCGCTTCTTCCGCGCCCTCACTACCGTCGTTGACATCGTCGCCGGGGTCCTCCACCACATCCACGTCGGTGTCGTCGAGACCGGAAAGCACGTCCTCGAACTCGTTGGCGGAGTCGTAGTAGATGTCCATGGCATCGCCGATGGCGGTGCAGGACGCAAGAACCGGCTCGATTTCGTAGCCGGTCATGAACTTGATGTCGTCGATGGCAAACACGTCGGACGGGTCTTCCATCGCCACCGTGAGCCGGTTGCCGGTGCGCTTGACCGGGATCACCCGATATTTCTGCACCACCTCGAGGGGAATCTGCTTAATGACCTGGGGATCGATCTTGACCTGGCGGATGTCGAGCAGAGGCAGACGGAAGTATTGGCTGAGGAACTGCATAAGCACCTCCTCGCTACAGCAATCCCGTTCGAGAAGCGCAGGAAAGAACCGCCCGCCTTCACGTTTTACGTGATCGACGGTGGCATTGTACTGATCCTCTGAAATGACATCGCCCTCGATAAGGGCCTTGCCAAGGTGCTGTTGAATCAAACGCCGCTCCCCACAGGTATACGTCAGTCCGCGGTTCGGACCTCCACGACAAACCGTTACCTTTGCTGTATCGGAAGATTGCGGGGGGGTATTTAGGAAAAGATTTTCTTACCGGGGACGGGTGCCCGGCCTTTTGGCGGAACGGCCCGGCCTACGCTTCCACCTGTTCGGAGAGACGCTCCCATTCAAGGGTAAGGCGCTGCACTTTGGCATCCACCTCCTTGTGCTCGGCCAATACCGTGTCAAAACGCTCCGTATCGCCGTACAGGTCCGGGTTTGCCAATTCCTCGGAAAGGGCCGCCAGACGCGGTTCCAGGGTCTCCAGGGTGCGCTCGATCTCGCCGATTCGGGCACGGGCGCGGCGGGCCTCGCGGGCCTTGTTCCGATCCGCTCCGAGCCCGTCCCTGGGGGCCTTTTTGCCTTTGGATCCGGCCTGCCCGTTGCCGCTTTTGGCCTGCTCCTCCGCCGGGTTTCCGCCTTTGCCCTTTTTGCTCCTGGCCGGGGATTTCCCCTCAGCGGGGGTTTCCGGCTGGTTCTTGCCCTCACGCATGGCAAGGTATTCGTCCCAAGTGCCGGAAAAATCGACCAGTCGGCCATCCCGGATCTCCAGCACACGGTTGATGACCCGGCGGATCAGGTGCCGGTCATGGGTAATCAGGATCATGCTGCCGTCGTATTCGGAGAGCGCCTCCTCCAACACGTCGCGGCTGGGGATGTCCAGGTGGTTGGTGGGCTCGTCCAGCAGCAGCAGGTTGGCCGGCCGGATCAGCATGCGCGCCAGCGCCACCCGCGATTTTTCGCCGCCGGAGAGCACCTCCACCTTCTTGAGCTGATCGTCGCCGGTAATCAGGAAGCGCCCCAGAATGCCCCGGATTCTGGCCACCGGATCGGTGGGGGCCACCGACTGGACCTCCTGATAGGCGGTGTTGATCGGGGACAGGGTCTCCAGGGTATGCTGGGCGAAGTAGGCACGGCTCACCTTGTGGCCGACGATGATCTCGCCCTGTTCCACCGGTTCCGCCCCCGCCAGCATCTTGAGCAAGGTGCTTTTGCCCACCCCGTTCGGCCCCACCAGGGCCACCTTGTCACCCCGGTACAGGGTCACGGAAAAATTCTCGAACACCCGATTATCGTCGAAGTGTTTGGACAGATTCCGGGCCACCAGCATCTCGCGTCCGCACGGGGGGCTGGGAGGGAACACGAAGTCCACCACCTTTTCCACCCTGGTCACCTTGACGGTTTCCATCTTCTTGAGCATTTTGGCGCGGCTCTGGGCCTGACGCGCCTTGGTGGCCTTGGCCTTGAAGCGGTCCACGAAGGCCTGGGCGCGTTCGGCCTCTTTCTGCTGATTTCTGGCGCGGTTTTCCTCCACCTCCGACTCCAGTTCGCGCTGGGTGACGTAGGCGTCGTAGTTACCCTTATAGAGGCGTACCGTGCCTTCCATCACCGACGCCATGCGGGTGGCGACCCGGTTTAAAAAGGCGCGATCGTGGGACACCACCAGCACCGCCCCGGCGTAGGCGGAGAGAAACTCCTCCAGCCACTCCACCGCGAAGGTGTCCAGGTGGTTGGTGGGCTCGTCCAGCAGCAGCAGGCGCGGGCGCGTGATCAGGAGCCGCGCCAGAGAGATTCGCATGCGCCAACCGCCGGAAAAACTGCCGCACGACCGCTCCATCTCGTCGCTGGAAAAACCGAGGCCGGAGAGCACCTTTCTGGCTTCCGCCTCGCGGGAGTAACCGCCCAGGGCGTCGAAGCGGTCGTGCAGGTCGCCGTAGCGTTCCGCCAGTTGTTCCACCCGGTCGGCATTTTCCGGGTCGGCCATTTCCAGTTCGAGGGCCCGGAGCTGCCGCTGCAGTTCGATCAACTGGTCGTCACCGGACAACGCTTCGTCAATCACGCGGGTATCCCCGGAGGCGGGAGGCTCCTGCCAGAGGGCGCCGATGGACATGCCCTTCTGCATCCGGACGGCGCCGCCGTCAGAGAACTCATCCCCCGCGATGATGTGCAGCAGGGTGCTCTTGCCACGGCCGTTGGGGCCGATCAGGCCCATCCGGTCACCGTCGTTCACGGTGAAGGTAACGCCCGTAAGCAGTTCCCTGCCGCCGATGCGTTTATTGATGTTATCGATGGTCAGCATGGAAAGGGGGTCCGGTGCCATTCTAACAGCCGGGGACGCCAAAGGCTCCGGTTTTCAGATATCCCCCGTACGCCAGCTTTCACACTGTTCCGGTTGGTGCTACGTTTGAATGAGGTCCCCCCATTTTCTTTCGTTGTTCGGGACTCCCCTTTCATGCCAGGTCCCGACCGTGATACCGGAGAGGTGCGCCATGAACGATGCACATCAGATCCACGAGTGCCAGGTGGTTCGGGACGGTATCCACCGGAGCGGTATTCACCAACTCGATACCTACGTCTTTCACGGCGGCTACGATGCCCTGCGCCTCGCGGTCGGCTACCTCACCCCGCAGGAAATCATCCAGATGGTCGCCGAATCGGAGTTGTCGGGCCGGGGCGGAGCCGGTTTTTCCGCCGGGCGCAAATGGGCCACTGTGGCGGCAGCGGACGGCACACCGGTGGTGGTGGTCAACGGTGACGAGAGCGAGCCCGGTTCGTTCAAGGACCGGGAATTGATGGAAAAGCTTCCGCACCGGATTATCGAAGGCGCCCTGATCGCCGCCCACGCGGTCGGTGCGGATGAGGTGATCCTGTTCGTGCGGAATGAATACCGGCTTGCTACGCAACGCCTGGAAGCGGCGCTGGAGGAACTCCGACAAGCCCACCTTCCGGGCCAGGTGCCGATGCACGTTCACATCAGCGCCGGGGCCTATATCTGTGGCGAAGAGACCGCCCTTATCGAGGCCCTGGAAGGCAACCGTCCGATCCCCCGTGAAAAACCGCCCTATCCCGCCGAGCTTGGCTATCAGGGCCGTCCCACCCTGGTCAACAATGTCGAAACCCTGGCCAACATCCCCGCCATCATCAGCCGCGGGCCGGAGTGGTTCCGCCATCTCGGGGTGCCCGGCGCGGCCGGCACCCGGGTGTTTTCCATCAGCGGTCAGGTGCGCCGTCCCGGCAACTACGAGTCTGAGCTCGGCGTCCCCCTGCTCGGGCTGATCGAGGAGCTCGGCGGCGGTGTTCATCCGGGCCGCGCCATCAAGGCGGTGGTGCCCGGCGGCACCTCATCGCCGGTACTGTCGGGCCTTTCCCTCGGCATCCGCATGACGCCGCACGCCCTGAAGGAGGTGGGCAGCAGCCTGGGAACCGCCTCGGTCATCGTGTATGACGACACCACCTGCATGGTGGACGCCGCCGCCAACATGAGCCGCTTCTACCGGGACGAGTCGTGCGGCAAGTGCACCCCGTGCCGGGACGGCACCCAGCTGTTGTTCGAGATTCTCAGCCGCATCGAGACGGGAAAGGGCAGCGCGGAGGACCTGGAACGGCTCACCCAGATCTGCGACTACATTCCGTGGGGGTCGGTGTGCGCCCTCGGTATCGGCGCGGTGGCGCCGGTGCGCTCGACCCTCAAGCAGTTCCACGCCGAATACCTGGCCCACGTGCGGGAAGGCCGCTGCCCGATCCGGCAGGACCGACAGACCGCACGGCGCCACCGGACGAAGGCGGGTGCGCCATCCCCCTGAACCCGTCACTGGCCCGGCGGCCCGCCCCCCATTTATAGTAAGAGACGCTGTTTATACGCCTGCTGGGCGCCCGGATTGTGAGGATACGATCGACATGAGCAAAAAGACCGAGACGGCCACCTTCGGCGCGGGGTGTTTCTGGGGCGTCCAGAGCAACTTCGACGCCCTGCCGGGAGTCCTGAGCACCCGCGTCGGCTATGCCGGGGGAAAAAAGACCGAACCCACCTATCAGGAGGTGTGTACCGGCAATACCGGCCACGCCGAGGTGGTGGAGGTGGTATTCGACCCGGACGTCATTTCCTATGAGGGGCTATTGGGGGTCTTTTTCACGATCCACAACCCCACCCAGCTCAACCGGCAGGGGCCGGACACCGGCACCCAGTACCGCACCGCCATCTTCTTCCACTCCCCGGAGCAGGAGCAGTCCGCCCGCGAGGCGGTTGAGCGGGAAACCGCCAACGGCCGTCACACCGGCCCCATCGTCACCGAGATCACCGCCGCCACAACCTTCTGGCCGGCGGAGGATTACCATCAAAAATATTTAGAGAAACGCGGCCTGTCCCACTGTCACTAAGGACATGGGGCGCGTCTAGCCGAACACGCCCGCCACGTCGATCGCCAGCTTGCCCACCACGTGGCCGTCGGCGCTCACCCGGTGGGCCTCGGCCAGTTCCGTGATCGGGTAGACCTTCTGCACCACCGGCTTGACCCTGCCCTTGTCGACCATTTCGGCCAGATAGCGCAGGCCGTGGTGATCCGGGGTCACCATGACCATGTGGCAGGATGTTTTCATACCCAGCCACTTGCCGATTTTGCTCTTGAGCAGGCCGCCCGGGTCGGGAAAGGTGCCGACGAAACGGCCGCCGCTGTTCAGGTGCGGCCCGGCCCATTTGAAGCTCTTGGTCTGCACCGTGTCGAAAATCACGTCGAAGCGGGCATCGTCCGGGACCTCCCCGGTGTCGTAGGCGATCACCTCGTCCGCACCCAGCCCGCGCACCATATCGGCGTTTTTCTCCGAGCAGGTGGCGGTGACGTGGAGACCGTAGGCCTTGGCAATCTGCACCGCAAAATGGCCGACGCCGCCGGAACCGCCCAGCACCAGAAGCCGCTCCCCCTCCTGAATGTTGGTCTTGAGCTTGAGCGCCTGAAGGGCGGTGAGCGCGGCCAGGGGAATGCAGGCCGCTTCCGGATGGCTCAGGGTCTCGGGTTTTTTCGACAGAAACGCGTCGCGGGTGAGCACGTACTCGGCATTGGCGCCGTCCCTGCGGTAGTCCAGAAAGCCGTATACCGGGTCACCCTCGGCCACGTGGGTCACCCCCGGACCCGCCTTCACCACCACCCCGGAGACGTCGTAGCCCAGCACCCGCGGAAAGCCGGTCTTGCTGTTGACCGGGACCTGCTTGGAACGGATTTTCCAGTCGAGGGGGTTCACGCTGCTGGCGTGAACCCGGACCAGCACCTCCCCCTCTCCCGGTTCAAGGACCTGGAGCTTCATCTCCCTGAGTGTCTCCACCGGGCCGTAGGCCTCGATGGCAATGGCGCGCATCATGGCCGGTACGCCGGCTGGGATATCGGAAGAGACTTTGGCAGTTTCCCGGGTGGAATCGTTCACTCACAAATCTCCGTAGTGGGGCGCAACCGACATCCCTATGATACATTCCCTGACATGACTGATGTGAATGGTAATCAAACCCCGGGCACAGCCACCCAACCGGCCACCGCCCCGGACCCGCGCGCCCGCATCCGGGGGAGCCTTCTGGGGCTGGCGGTGGGAGATGCACTGGGCCTGCCTTACGAAGGCGCGGTGCCCGGCAGCTTCACTCCCGTCATCGGAATGGCCGAGGGCGCCGGCATCTGGTCGGACGACACCAGCATGGCCCTGTGCCTGGCCGAATCACTGGTCACCTGCGGCGGATTTGACCCGGCGGATCAGGCCGACCGTTACGTCAAATGGCTCAACGAGGGCCACCTGACTCCCACTGGCAAGGCCTTCGGGATCGGACGAACCGTATTGGCGGCCCTCACCCGCTATCAGGAAACCGGCGACCCCCATGCCGGCCCCACCGATCCCGGCACCGCGGGCAACGGCTGCATTATGCGGCTGGCACCGGTGCCCCTGTTTTTTTCCTCCACCCCGGCGGAGGCGGTGTATGTCGCAGGCGAAAGCGCCCGCATCACCCACGGCGCCTCCGCCGGGGTGGATGCCTGCCGCTACCTGGGAGCGCTGCTGGTCGGCGCAATGCACGGCGTCTCCAAACAGCATCTCCTGGACGCCCACTTCACCCCGGTCACCGGCCTATGGGAGGCATCCCCCCTGTGTGCTCCGATCGATGCTGTCGCAGGCGGTTCCTTCAAGCGTAAAAAAGCTTCGGAAATCCGCGCCAGCGCTTATGTGGTGGAGTCTCTGGAGGCGGCCCTGTGGGCGCTGTTGCACAGTGAAAATTTCGAGGAGGCCGTGCTGCGGGCGGTGAACCTGGGGTACGACACCGATACCACCGCCGCCATCACCGGACAGCTTGCGGGGGCCCTGTATGGCGAAGCCGCGATCCCGGAGGCGTGGCTGGAACGCCTGGAGATGAAGGGCCGCATCACCGCCCTGGCCGACGCCCTGACGGACGCGGCGCCGTAATTCGGGAAGCGGGAAAACCGCCCGCGCCGGTTGTTACGACCCCGGCGTATCCGCCCCGGCGGCTGCAACGGCATCCCTGTAGTGACTGGCCCACAGCTTGCCGCCGTAAGACCCGACGATGCTCAAAAACACCGTTGCAATCACCCCCTGGAGGGCCGCCATGGTGCCGTGTTCGGGGCCGTCGCCCAGATAGAACGGGGTGGTGAACAGGACCGCAAGCCCCACCACGGTGGCGGCGAACAGGCCAAACAAATACCCGGTGGAAAACTCACGGAACACCCGGCCGATCACATACACTGCCAGCGCCCCGCCCAACAGCGGCGCCAGCGACCAGCCGGCGGTTGCAAGATGGCGGGCCATGTCCCCTTCCACCAGCAGACCGGCGGTAACGGCAATGCCTCCGGCCACCGGGAACCAGACGCTGCCGAACACTACCAGCGCCAGTAACATTGCGCCGAACGCCTTCATCTCACATCACTCCACATCGCTCGGGTGTCTCTACCATTCCCGCCGCAGCATCCGGTGACGGCGGTTCATTACATGTCCGCTTGTTCTGTACACGGGCGCTGCGCAAGCGTGCGTTAGCGGGGCCCGTCAAGTCAATCCGGCGGTCGTCAGGACGGCACCGGCGGTATGTCATTCCCGCCCCCCTGCTCCGGCACCAGGGTCACCAGACACGGCGGCGACTTGACCAGTTCACGGCAGGTGGAGCCGATGAAAAAATCGGCGATGCCGGAACGGCTGTGCCGCCCCATGACGATCATGCGGGCACCCAACCGGGACACCTCGTGACGCAGGGTTTCGGCGGTGGGTCCCTGCAACAACAGGGCAGTGGTCTCCACCCCCCGCTCACGGATATCGGTAGCCATGTTTTGCAGGTCCCGATGCTCCTTCCTCAGGTGGTGGGCCATGTTGTCCCGAACATGCTGTGGCCCCACTTCGTAACCCACAAAATACGGCTCCGGCGGCGCCACGTGTACCAGATACAGCGGTTCGGAAAGGGCCAGGGCCAGTTCCGCGCCCGCCGTCACCACGGCCCCGCTCTGCCCGGAAAAATCAACTGCAACCAGGATCGGACCCACAGGATACCCCTCTCTACCGACCGTCACCGAAATTCCGACCCCCCAGCCTCCGGCCACGCGTGCCTCCGGGCACCATAAAGAACAGCAGCGCACCGGCGAATACCGTTACCATCCACTGTACGTACAGCTTGTCCGTATGGATGCGGGCGGTGAACGGCCCCTGTGTCGGCGGCTCCCATAGCGGAGCATAGCCCAGGTCGATGTCGAGCGCCCCCGCCAGCGTCAGATGGAACGGCGGCACCAGCAGCATCGCCACCATGCACAGGGCGGTGATCCATAAAATAAGCTTTTTGAGCACGACGGGATGCCTCCCTGAAACCGGATGCAGTTCGGGGTTCGGTACCCGATGGAATAGCCGATTGTGGGGTGCCGGGTCAAACCGGGACGCAACCACTCATCGAACCACCTCCCCCGAGAACTCCGATTGTGGTGTAATGGGACCATGGAAATTCGCGTGTACTATGAAGATACCGATACCGGTGGGGTGGTCTATTACGCCCGCTACCTGCATTACTTTGAACGGGCGCGCACCGAGTTCCTGCGGCGCTTCGGAATCGACATGGGGTGGTGGATGGAGGAGGGCTTCCTGTTCACCGTGGCCGACTGCCACATCAAGTACCATGCCCCGGCCCGTTACGACGACCTGCTCCTGGTCACCACCGAAATCCCCAAGCTCGGCGGCGCCCGATTCACCCTGACCCACGAGATCGTGCGCGAGTCCGACGGCAAGCTGCTGGTCACCGGCGGCACCACCATGGCCTGCGTCAAGAACGGCAAGCCCGCGCGCATCCCGGAAATCATCCTCGAGGCCCTGCAAGTCAGCCGGGGTTGATTCGATCAACCATAAGAGACAACGCCATGAATATTCTGCGCCTTGTACTCGTCGCCTGGATATCCACCACGCTCCTCGCCACCACAACCCGGGCACAGGAGCCCCCCACTTCTGAATGGTCCGGCGACGCCGAACTGGGGGTAGTGATCACCGGCGGCAACACCGAAACCCAGAACATCAGCGCCAAGGCCGAGGCGGTCACCGAGCGGGAAAAGTGGCGGCATACCGGCAAGTTCGAGATGCTCAACACCACCGACGGCAACACCACCACGGCGGAGCGCTACCTGGCTTCGGGTAAGAGCGACCTCAAGCTGTCGGAGCATAATTACCTGTTCGGCAGCGTGGTGTATGAGAAAGACCTGTTCAGCGGCTTCGAATATCGGGTCAACGAGACGGTCGGTTACGGTCGCCGGGTGAAAAATACGCCCACGTTGAAGCTTGACCTGGAGATCGGCGCCGGTGCCCGCCACAGCAAGGAGGAAAACACCGGCGACCATCAGGATGAGGCACTGGGGCGGCTCGCGGGCAACCTGAAGTGGACCATCAACACACATTCAAAATTTACCGAAGACGTCACCATCGATATCGGCGAGGAATCCACCGTCAGCCGCTCTGTCACGGCCCTAAAAAATCAGCTCGCGGGCAGCCTCGCCACCAAACTCACCTTTACCTACAAGCACACTTCCGATGTGCCCGCCGGTGTGGAAAACGCTGACTACGAAACCGCCATCACCCTGGTTTACAGTTTCTAGCGTTTTGCTCACCTAATTTGAGGGGGAACCGACCATGGATATCACCACCTTCTTTTCCGAAACCGACTGGCTGAACACCTACCTCATCCCATGGGGCATCAACCTCACCCTTGCGGTTCTGACCTTCGTGCTGGGGCGCTGGGCGGCGGGGCTTGTCACCCGCGCCCTGGGACACATGCTGGAGAAGGCCGGGGTGGACATGACCCTGACGCGTTTTTTGCGCAACATCGTCCGCACCGCCCTGCTGGCGGTGGTCGTGATCATGGCGCTGGGGCAGCTGGGGGTGGACACCACCAGCGTGCTGGCGGTGTTCGCGGCGGCGGGCCTGGCAGTGGGCCTGGCCCTCAAGGACTCCCTCTCGAACTTTGCCGCCGGAGTGCTCTTGATACTGTACCGCCCCTTCAGCGTGGGCAATTACATCGAGGCGGGGGGCGCAGCCGGGACCGTTCAGGCAATACGCATCTTCAACACGGTGCTGACCACCCCGGACAACCGGGAGGTGACGGTGCCGAACGCGCAGATATTCGGCGGCACCATCCTGAACGCCAGCGCCCGCGACACCCGCCGCATCGACCTGGTGTTCGGCATCGGCTACGGCGACAACGTGGCGGAGGCCAAGCAGGTGCTCGCCGACCTGATGGCGAAGGACGACCGCATTCTGGCCGAACCGGAACCCTTCATCGGCGTGGTGGAACTGGCTGACAACAGCGTGAACCTGTGCGCCCGCCCGTGGGTGAATTCGGCGGACTACTGGCAGACCCGCTGCGACCTGCAGGAACAGGTGAAGGCTGCGTTCGATCAAAAGGGAATCAGCATCCCATTCCCGCAACGGGATGTGCACATGGTCTCGTAACCCGGTTTTTTAATCATCAGGGATGTTATGGAACACGCCCTGACCCGTACCCCCATCCGGGGGGCAGACCACCTCCTGCAAAATAAAAAGGGCCGGGCGGGGAACACTTCCCCGCCCGGCCCTCGACCGCACTGTCGTTGGTCCGGGGGCTACGAAAACCAGGTGACCGGAATCATGTGCACCCCATACGGTTGGCGGCGGGCAGGCACTGCCAGGGCCCGCCGCCGGACATGTTGTTCAAAAAGGTGTTACGGCAGCATCGGGCATTCGAAGTAGAACCCGGTGGGGAACAATTCGATGTAGCCCAGATCGACGTAGTTAAGCATGTCCGTGTCGTTGGTGATTTCCTCGTAAACGTTGCCGGAGCCGTCCCCGAGCACGGCCTTGCCTTCGTTGGTAAACACCGCCATCACCACCGACCAGCGACCGCCGTTGAAGTCGGTATCACCCGGCGCCGCCTCGGCGATACCGCGCTGCCCGGCCAGACCGCTCATGCTGAAGTTATAGATGGTGTCGGTGGAGTGCTCGGGCGGCGCCACGAAGCTGGTGGGAGTGACAACGGTGCCGTACAGATGTCCATCGTTCCAGATGGCGTCGTTCACCTTCGTGGCGCCGCCGGCGAAGGCCGGTGTGGTGACCAACAGAATCAGACCAAAAATTGCGTGTTTGATGTGCATGATAAATTCTCCCATTCATCTGGTTGAACCCCCTTGCGGGGGAAGGTTTATTGAATGGATCAAGCCTATCGGGCGCCTGTTACGGCCCGATGACGCGGCGGTAAAGATTCGGTAAAGACAGCCGCCGGCGGGGCGGGGGACAGGAGCCACCCGGTGATTGTGGACCGACAGTCACCAACGGCCTAACATGGCGCCAGCAGGTAACTCGCAAACAGAGGTTGGCCCGACCGGTCTGGTTTTTCACTCCTGACCGCCCAAAAAAACCAGAAGGGTCCGGCCCTGCCAGACAAGGACAAATCGCCGTGCACATGGATGCCACAATGCCGGCACTGGTCGGTGCCATTCTCTCGATCCTGATACTCGGATTGCTGCTGCGCGCCATCAACCAGCCCCATGTGGTGGGCTACCTGCTTGCCGGTGTGATTCTTGGTCCCCACGGTATCGGGCTGGTGACGGATGATCAGTCGTTGTCCCGGCTGGGCGCCATGGGAGTGACGTTACTGCTGTTCTTCATCGGCATGGAGGTGTCCCCGCAGAAGCTGATCAAGGGATGGCGGGTGTCGGTGCTGGGGACCTTACTGCAAATCCTCGTCAGTGTCGGCTGCATCCTGGCTGTGGGACTGTGGCGCCACTGGCCCATTGACCGGATCGTCCTGCTGGGGTTTGTCATCAGCCTGAGTAGCACGGCGGTTGTTCTGACCCTGCTCAAGGACAGTGATGAAATGGATACCCGGGCGGGCCAGAATGCGCTGGGCATCCTGATTGCGCAGGACATTGCCGTGATCCCGATGTTGATTGTAATCGGCATGATGGGGGGCGAGAGCTTCCATCTGCACACGCTGCTGCTCCAGGTGGTCGGCGGGCTTTTGTTGTTGGCGCTGATGGCCTACATCCTGATCCGCGGAAGCGTGCGGCTGCCGTTTGCCGAACTGTTCCGAAAGGACCACGAACTTCAGGTGTTTGCCGCCCTGTCCATCTGTTTTGGGTTGGCGCTGATCTCCGGTGTCTTCGGTCTTTCCACCGCGCTGGGGGCCTTTGTTGGGGGCATCTTCATTGGCGCGGCACGGGAAACCCAGTGGGTACACCACAGCCTGGCCCCGTTGCGGGTGGTCTTTGTCGCGCTGTTCTTCGTGTCCATCGGCATGCTGGTGAATCTGACCTTCCTGCGTGGCCACTGGTGGATGGTGTTGCTGCTGGTCGGGTTGGTGCTGTTAACCAACACATTTATCAACGCGGGAATCCTCAGGCTCATGCGCAACAGTTGGGGGGAGAGCATCTACACCGGGGCCCTGCTGGCGCAGATCGGGGAATTCAGCTTCGTGCTTACCGCTGTCGGGTTTCAATCGAAATTACTCACCGACTTCGGCTATCAGATGTCCATATCGGTGATCTCGATTTCCCTGCTGACCAGCCCCCTGTGGATTCGCGCGATTCGAAGCCGGATTCACATGGATGGGGAAAGGGCGGTTAAAACCAGCGACGCCATTTGAACAGCATCAGAACCCCTATACCGATGGCGACCATCATGACGGTGACCAGCCAAAAACCCAGGGGACTGTCGACACCGGGCATGCCGCCCACGTTGATCCCGAACAGCCCGGTAAAGAACCCGAGGGGGAGGAAGACCGCGGCGACAATGGACAGCACGTACATACGCTGGTTCATCTGTTCCGACATGAGGCTCAACAACTCCTCGTGAGCCACCGCCGCCCGCTCCCGCGCGGCATCCAGATCCTCCACATAGCGCATGACCTGGTCCGCCACCTCACGCAAATGCAGCCGGTCGCGGTCATCCAGCAGGGGGCTTTGCTCCTGAAGCAGACGCGTCATGGCATCCCGTTGAGGACCGAAAAAGCGCCGCAGAACCACCGTCTGACGACGCAATTCGGAGAGCTCGGATCGTGTCCGGGCTTCGCCATCCACCAACACACCCTCCTCGAAACCGCTGATCGCATCCTCCAGTTCGTTAATGACGAATCCGGCGCGATCCATCAAACGGTCCGCCAGCATGACCAGGAAACGGCCGGGAGTCTTGGGTCCGGTTCCCTGATCCAGTTGCTCGTACAGGTCGCCAATGGACAGCAGGTTGCGCCGATAGGTGGTAATGACACGTCCGGCTTCCACCCAAACCCGGATCGACACCATGTCTTCCGGATCCGCTCCGGGATTCAGATTCACGCCGCGCAGGATGACCAGCAACCCGTCGGAATGCGCCACCGCCCGTGGACGGGTTTCCGCCTGAATCAGCGTCTCGGCCACCAATGGCCGCAGACCTGAACGCTCCATAAGCCACGCCGCGTTGTCGGCAACGGTAACATCCATGTGGATCCACAACGGGTTTTCCGTGGATGCCTGCCAGGCCGCATCTTCCCGTGAAATACTGCACCCACCCCCCATTCCATCAAGACGGCAGGCGGTAAAAGGAGCCGGATTTTCTACCTGTTGATTCATGCCAACCCCCAAGTGGTTATCAACTGTATACTCGTCTGTAGCATAGGACACTCTGCGGACGCTAACGCTATAGCGTAATCCGCTAACTGACAATGCCGGTGAATGGAAGCGCGGTTTGGACTGAGGCTTGGCTCCTGATCCGCCTCCGCACGGCCAAGGTTGTTAGAAAGCATTTGATAGTGGAGGCACCATATGCGCCAACAAAAGCTTGTTTTTCTTCTGGTTACCGGTTTAATTCTGAGTTTCCCGCCCGTCTTCGCCAGTGCGCAAAACCCTGGCGTTTCGCCCATGATGACCCATTTGGAGACGGAATACGGTATCCAGAAGGACAACGCACCACAACTTCGGCAGTCTATCGAGGGCTACTTCCGTAGAAACGGGGAGGAAGCCTGGTTACGGGATGCGGTGGCGGCCTTTTGGGAAGCCGGGTGCCAACAGACATGCCTGAGCATCGCCATTCGTGGACTCAACCGGGCAAAGGACCATGGGTTGAACTGGGAAGCCGCATTCGCGGCCGTCAACGAGGAACTTGCTTCCGTGACCGGGAATCACGACGTGGTGCTTGGCAAGAAGCTGACCGAGCAACTGCGCCTGCGCCTGGCGGAACGTATCGGCGACCCGATGACTGCACCGACCCTGGATGACCGCGCCCGCGCATTGGAGCGCTCCATGGAACGGGAAAGCGAGGATGTACAACCGGCGAAAACCTGGGACATCCGGCCCCAGAAAAAGAAGCCCCAATAAGCCGGAACCGGGGTACGCCGACGCCTAACGCGGATGGCGCCGGATTCCCCAAACCACCACGCCCGTGATGGCACCGGCCAGGTAGACCGCCAGCACCATCAACGCCCGCGACATCTCCACCTTCCAGAACAGCAGACGCACCGTGACGATGGTCGTATTCTGAGCGGCAAACACCACCAGAAGCACCAACAGTGCGACCCCGAAATAGGTGCGTATCCGGCGTTCAAGATCAGCCATTTTCAGCCTCTGCCTTTGGGTCCGGCGTACCCTTGTCCGCGGCATCACCGGCCATTCGAATCGGGAACGGATCGGTCACAACCCCCGTGTAAAGCGTCCGGTGGGGGAACGGAATCTCGATCCCAACCCGGTCAAACGCCTGTTTGACGCGCCGCCGGAACTCACGCCCCACCTCCCACTGCTTAATCGGCTTGGTCTTGATGCGACCCTTGATGATCACGGCGGAATCGGCAAAGGCATCCACCCCGAACACTTCCGCATCCTCGACGATGAGCCGCCCGAACACAGGGTCCTGCCGCAACTCCGCGGCCACCTGCTTCAGTATTTCGACAACCTGGTCGGTATCCTCCTTGTAGGCCACGCCGATCTCGAAAACATGTGCGGACCATTCCTGGGTCCGGTTGGAAAGCGTATCGATGGCGCCGTTCGGAAACACGTGGACCACCCCTTCCAGATCCCGCAACACCATGGTCCGGAAATTGATCTGCTCCACCAGCCCGCCGGTACCGTTAATGACGGCGACATCCCCGACACGCACCTGGTTTTCCAAAATGATGAAGAATCCCGAAATCACATCGCGCACCAGGTTCTGCGCGCCAAACCCGATTGCTACACCGACAATTCCCACGCTGGCCAGAATAGGCCCCACCTCGACACCGAGTTCCCGCAGCACCACCAGGGAGGCCATCAGCCACACCAACAACCGGATCCCCTGCTGAAGCAAGCGGATTAATGTTTCGGCGCGCTTGGCCGCCTCGCTGGGGGGTTGCCCCTCTTCCTGCCCTTGCTCGACCCATTTCTCGTGGAGACGCCCCAACACCCGCTTCACAGAGGACAGAACGGCCCAAACGACTATCAGGATCAGGAGAATCCGGAGCCCCCCGACGATGATGTTTTCCCACTCAACGGTGCTGAAATAGCTGGCCAGAATATCCATCCGCCCCTCTCTCCCACCAAGCCGGCAGAACCCATGCGGTCAATAGAGCCACCTTACCAACGGCACCACCTTCTTACCAGTATTTATCCCTCCGGGAACACGCCATCCGAATCAATGTCCACGACGGCTCCGCTAACGGGTGGCAAGGTCCCACGACACCGTGAAACACGGCCACCAGATCCGAATCCGGTTTAACCCCTGCCCCCGCACCGGCATACAATGCCGCCCATGGTCACGCTCACCCATCCCGCTCTTGAAGTCGCCCGCCTCGCCGTCGGTGAGGCGGGACCCTACACCCTGTCCATTGCCGCCGGTGAATGCGTTGCCCTGATGGGGGCCTCCGGCTCCGGCAAGAGCCGCCTGCTGCGCGCCATCGCCGATCTGGATCCGCATACCGGCAGCGTCACCCTGGGCGAGGCGGCACAAGCGGACATCGCCGCGCCCGAGTGGCGCAAGCGGGTGGGACTCCTGCCCGCCGAGCCGCGCTGGTGGCACGATACCCCCCGGCCGCACTTTCCCGCCGGGGAGCATCCCGCCATCACCGATCTGTCGGAACTGGGTTTGCCGGATGATGTCATGGACCGCGCCATCGCCCACCTCTCCTCCGGCGAGCGCCAGCGGCTGGCGCTGTTGCGGCTGCTGGCCCGCACCCCCGAGGTGCTGCTGCTGGACGAGCCCACCGCTAACCTGGACCCGGACAGCACCGCCCGGGTGGAGGCGCGCATCGCCCGCTACCGCACCGAACAACCCGCCGCCGTGCTGTGGGTGGGGCACGACCGGGCACAGCTTGAGCGGATAGCGGGGCGGGTGCTGGCGGTCACGCCGGGGGGTCTGGGGGACGCCCCGTGAACACCATCACCCTGTCCCCGTGGGATTTGACCGGTGCGGCGATACTGGTACTGGCGCTGGCCGCCACATCCATACGCGCCCGCTTCGGGGTGGCGCGCCCGCTCCTGACCGCCTCGGTCCGCATGGCGGTGCAACTGGTCCTGATCGGCCTGGTACTCAGAACCTTGTTCGCCCACGCCGGGTTGGGCTGGGTGGCGCTCATCGCCCTGGTCATGGTCGTCGTCGCCGGGCGCGAGGTCACCGTGCGGCAGGGCCATCGCCTCACCGGCTGGTGGGGGGCGGGAGTCGGCACCGGCGCCATGTTCATCTCCTCGTTCACGGTCTCGGGGCTTGCCCTTGCGGTGCTGGTGCAGCCGGCGCCGTGGTACGACCCACGCTACGCCATACCGATCATGGGCATGGTGCTGGGCAACACCATGAATGGCGTCGCCCTCGGCCTGAACCACCTGCTCACCGCCGTGCCGGCACGGCGGGAGGTGATCGAACAACGCCTCATGCTGGGGGAGACCCCCGAAACAGCGATGGTGGAAATTAAGAAGGAAGCGGCACACACCGGTATGATTCCCATCATCAACGGCATGGCGGCGGCGGGGCTGGTGAACCTGCCGGGCATGATGACCGGGCAGATTCTGGCCGGGGCCGAACCGCTGCTGGCGGTGCGCTACCAGATCTTAATTCTGCTTTTGATTGCCGCCGCCTCCGGCTTTGGGCTGTTCATCGCCCTGTGGGCCACCACCCACCGCCTGTTCGACGAACGGCAAAGGCTGAGACTCGACCGCCTGCGCTAGGCGATACGACTCACGGTTCGGCCCCCGGAGCCTGCAAATTTCCGGCTATTCTTAAAAAAACTTAACTTGGGCTTGACTAAGTTAAGAATTAGACTTAATATCTCCTTAAGATTTTTTCGGACAGGAGATGTATCGATGCCGACCATTGAAATTGACGACGAGTTGTACGCCTTCATCGAATCCCGCGCCGGTGGTTTTGACGCCACCCCCAACAGCGTGTTGCGTGGTCTTCTGGGGCTGGATGAACCGGGTGCGGATACGCCCAACAGCTTTCGCGACAGCCCACAGGAAGGGAAACAAAGCGCACGGAAGCGCGGTCGGGGCGGACGCGGCGGCCCGGAATTCCGCGGACCCGGCGGACCGGGAGGGCCGTTCGGCAATCGCGGCGGCGGCCCGTGGGGCGGACGGGGAAGAGGCGGACCCGGCGGTTGGGACTCCCCCGGAGCGCGCATGCGGCAGCCCCGGGCGCGGCTCGACGAGCTGGTTAAGGCCGGTATTCTTAAAGAAGGACAAAAACTGATCCTGATGGATTTTCAGGGCAACCGGGTGGAGGGCGCGGAAGCCGTCGTTCGGGAGGGTCAGGTTCACTTCGATGGCCGCGACTGCACTATGAGTTCCCTCGCCGGGGAGCTTCTGCGGGGCTGCGGCTACAAGAGCCGGGCGTTTCGGGGGCCGCGCCATTGGCACACGGAGGACGGTCGTTCCATCGAACAATTGTGGCGGCAGTTCATGTCCGAAAAATCCGAAGAGAAATCAGATTAAACAGATCAATTTAATGTAAACTCCCGGCCACGGGGGTCGTGGATGGAGAATTTGGAGTGCCCCTCGGCGCGGCGACACTGCGACCGGCCCGCACCCTCCCCATCCCGGCCCCCGCCTTATATTTACCTGCGCCTTACACCCTCCGGCGCGGGTCTTATTTCCACAGATTTTCGAAAAATCCCTGGGTCTTTTCGCCCGCCTTTCCGGCGGCGCCCTTGACCGAGCCCGCCACGTTGCCAATACCGTCGTTGGCTCGGTCCATGGCGCCCCGGTCGTCACTTTTTGTGGCGCAGGCGGTCAGCAGTCCGGCGCAAAGAAGGGCGCCAAGACCGATGCTCAAAACACTGGAACGCCCCACGAGGGCGGTTTTCTGCTTCAATTTTTTTCTCCGATAGAGTCATCAGCCGACATTTAGCGGTGTTGGCCCGGAACCGCGTGGTGAGACGGATGGGGCTTATGGTGGCCGTATCCATAATGGACACAGGCGGACAACAGAACGGTGGCGGTACGGACAACCGTCATGATGCCCCTTCCTCCTGGGGCTTCAGGTTCAAACAAACGCTGTTGATGCAGTAACGCTGGCCGGTTGGCTCCGGTCCGTCCGGGAACACATGGCCCAGGTGGGAATCGCAGCCGCCGCAGATCACCTCAACACGGTGCATGCCGTGGGAGTCGTCCTGTTCATAGCGCACCGCATCGTCAGCGATCGGCTGATAGTAGCTGGGCCAGCCACAACCAGCGTCGAATTTGGTGGCAGCCTCAAACAGAGGGTTGCCGCAGCAAATGCAGTGGTACACTCCGTCGTCGGTGCAATCCCAGTACTGGCCGCTGAACGGCGCTTCGGTCCCCTTTTCCCGGCACACCGCGTACTGTTCCGGGGTGAGCCGGTCGCGCCATTCGGCATCGGTTGTTTCCATCGAATCAGACATGTTCGCTCCTGGCGCTTTATCTTCCGCCACGTCCAGGCACATGCCCGGCAGGCTTTTTATCTCTCCGGCGTTCCGGGGCGTTCAGCCCCCCTTTCCCACCCGTCCGCCCATCCATGCCATCAGTGCCATGGCCTGCTCCAGTCCATAGGGCGAGAGCCAGCCGGTGCGCGCCTGACGGCTCGGGTCGGTGCGGGAAAAAACAAATACCTTCCCCAGTGTAAGCGCTTTGAGAATATCGGCGGAATCAGCGGAGGAAAAACAGGCGGAGGCGCGCGCGTCGAAGCGGGGACCGTTGTCCACCTTCAGTGTGGCGGATGCGGCACGCCCGCCATCACCCACGCACACGGTGACATCGTCCGAGCGCGAAACGTGCACCACGATCGCCGTCAGCCGCTGTTTCAGGCCCGTGTCCATATAGGTAATACCCATGCGGCAGCCGTCGGAGGCCGCCTTCCGGTCCGGCGCACCACAGCGGATGTGCCAGTCGCCCCCTTCAAAAGAGAGCCGGGACAGGGGCTTGTTGGGGGCGTTGGCCACCACCCCGTTTTCGAAGTCGTCCCAGTAAATGTAGGACACCCCTTCCGCGTTTCCGGCGCGGACGCCGCCGGGCGCCGACCCGGATGCCTCTGCGGATGCGCCACCGACGATAAACTCCCCGGCAAAGAACGGGTCGGCCACCAGTGTCTGTTTGCCGCGACGTGCCGCCGCCTCCGCCGCCGCGGCGGCGTTCGACACCAGTTTGCCCGGTACAAACCCGTTCCGGTCCCGAGGCGCATGCATCCTGACCGGGGCACCACCCACATCCCACGCCCCCGATGCCCCGTTGCCGGAACCGGCAAGCGCAGCGGCCTCATCGTCAGCCGGAGTGGTCGCCATCGCCCCATCCGCCGCACCCGTGCCATCCGCGCGGGCGTCGATAAGGCCGTTGGCCCGTGCAGCGTCGGCGTCAGGGGTTTCGGCGCGGGCCGCTTTGTCCCCGGCCATAGCGTCGTCATCCGCGCCCATGCGGTTCGGCCCCGCGGCGCATCCGGCCACCACCACACAGATGGCCAACACCCCGGCCCACTGCATCATCCGTGATAAACGCCGCACGATCGGTCACATCATTCGTTACGAAAGCGGCGCCACACGGGCGCAAGCCGTTCTGCCGGAGCATGGGCGAGAAATATCGAAAGCCCTGCGGAAATCTCGTTGGCCACCTCGATCACATAACGCCCGTCCACCTTTGGCATGGCGCCGGGACTTTTGTAGGACAGGCGAGCGGCATCAGCACGGCTGCGTTCCCGGGCCAGATGCAGCCGCTCGGACGGTGCGATACAGTGCCGCTCCCACTCCTTCGGATCCTCGAAAAAATCCACGGCGATCACGTCATCCCGTTTTGGTTTGTCCGGATGCAGAAAATGGATCAGGGCGGCAGCCCGGGCCAGAAAGGCAGCCCCCAGGGCTTCTTCCGCCACCGGAGTGGGCGCGCCGCCGGGGCCTGCGCCGATCAGGGCGTTGACCAGCACGGTCAGCATCCGCATCTGCTGGTGCAGTTGCTCGGATGCGGCAATGAGCACCTTGTCGGTCTGCTTCTTACGAGCCACACCACCCTCCTCCACCCAAGCCTGGCCAGCGGCGGAATCATACCGATTTGTCGGAAAAAATCCGACCCCTCCGAAAAACCCCGTGGGTCCAGCCTACCCGGGTTAAAACTTGTGTTTGGTCAACGCCCGCCAGGCTACCAGGAGAAAAAGGCTGACGAGGGCCAGCACCTCAAGGGACATGATGAAATAGCTCATCATCCGGTCCCGGTGGTGCCGGTCCGGGTCCACATAGCCCTCACCCTTTTGCGGACTCTTGAAATTATAGCTGCCGGGGCGGGACCCGGACTGCTGACCGGTCTTGCCCTGGCCCACCTTGGCCCAGCGCTGGCGATCGTACTCGCCCTTGCTGACCGGATCCTTAAGCACCGCGTAAGCCCGGTTGACCTCCTTGAAGCGTTCCGTGGCCCACGCCTTGTCCGGGTGCAGATCCGGGTGACATTCCTTGGCCAGCCGCTTGTGGGCGCGGGCAATCTCCTCCGCCGATGCGGACGGCTCGATGCCGAACAACACGTAATAGTCGTTGCC
>JBHHVE010000008.1:0-95190 GCA_046754085.1 Leptospirillia bacterium | reverse complement strand
AGCGGTGAACTGTCCCAAGTTACCGATGTACTGGGCGCCGCCCTCACCCCGGAAGTCACCCCGGACGGCACGGCGATCCTGTTCAGCGGCCTGTCCGCCGACGGTTTTGACCTATACCGGGTGCCCCTTAATCCGGCTACCTGGCGGCCTGCCCCCCCCCCCCCCCCCCCCGGGGCCCCCCCCCCACGCGCCCCCCCCGAGACCCTGGGACCGCCCCCCCGACCCCGGTGGCGGCCCCCGAACGCGCCACCGCAGAGACCGTGGCACGGCCCGCCGAACCCTACCATCCGTACCCCGCCGCCCTGCCCCGCTACTGGCTGCCGGTGAGCTATGTGGAGGATGACAACAGCTATCTGGGGGTATTCACCTCCGGAAGCGATCCGATCGGTCGGCACACCTACCTGTTTCAGGCGGCGTTCTCCAGAAACGATCAGTTGACCGAAGCAACCCTGGTCTACCTGTACGACCGCTTTCACCCGACGCTGCAACTGATACTCGACCGGGATTACATCGGCGAACTGACGGATGGTTTTGGCAACCTGGCGGCGCATCATGGTAAACACGAGGCGGACCTCGATCTGATCTTCCCCCTGCGGCGGGTGAACCGTCTGATGACCCTGAGCGTGGGGGTGGGCGTGGAGGATGAATTCGCCACCCGTGTCTGCTCCGCCTGCACCGTACTGGGGCTTCGTACCGACCGCTTTCTGCGGCTGGGGCTCTCCTACGACTCCACCCAGGACTATGCCCTCGGCGTCAGCCCCACCGACGGACGCCATGTGACCCTCACCTCGGAGTCCGCCTCCGATGCCTGGAACAGCGACCTGGAGGGACACGCCGTTGTGCTGGACTGGGAGGAGTTCCGCCCCCTGCCGTGGCGCGCCCAGGTCATCCGCCTGCGAATCGCCGGGGCGCGGGCGGATGGCGACCTTTTATTTACCGCTGGCGGCACGCCGAACCTGATCGAGAACGCCTTCGAGCGGGACTTTGCCGTGCGGGGCTTTGCCGACCGCTCATTCATCGGCGACAACCTGCTCCTGGGCACCCTGTCCTGGCGCTTCCCCCTGGCGTTGCCCGAGCGGGGCCACGGCACCCTGCCGCTGTTTCTGGAAAAGCTGCACGGCAACCTGTTCGTCGACACCATCAGAACCCGGAACAATCCAGGTGACTGGAAGCACGGCACAGGCTACGGCGCCGAACTCGGCACGGATGTGGTGGCGGGCTATTTTTTGCCCCTCACCTTCCGCTTCGGTGTGGCGAACGGCACAGGTTCCCGAGGCGAAACCCAGACCTATCTGGTGGTGGAAGCCCCGATTTGACCGCCCTTCCCTCCGGTTCGGGGTTGGTGAATGTCCAAACAGGAGCACAAGGGCCACACCCAATTTATAATGGGAAACCAATCCAAAACCGTCTTTTCGGGAACCTGAAATGTCTGATAAATCAATCGTCATCATCGGCGCTTCATCGAACCGCGCCAAATTCGGCAACAAAGCGGTGCGCGCCTTTACCGATGCGGGGTTTACGGTCTATGCCGTACACCCCAAGGAGACCGAGGTCGAAGGACTGAAAGTCTACCGCTCGGTCGCCGACCTGCCGGAAACCCCGGACTACGCCAGCCTCTACCTGCCCCCCAAAGTGGGCGAGGCGGTGCTGGATGACATCGCCGCCAAGGGAATTAAGCAGGTCTTTGCCAATCCGGGGGCGGAAAGCCCGGAGCTGTTGGAAAAAGGGAAAAAATTAGGACTGGAGGTGATGGCCGCCTGCTCCATCGTGGCGGCGGGTAAGACGCCGATGGACTACCCGGACCAGTAGCCGTGGCAGCGTATGCGGCGCGTCACCTCGTGACGCGCCGGGTGGTTTTCCGCTCACGTGTCCTGGCCCTGTGCGGGGTCCCCTAGCAACTCGCCCCGAACCACCGTAACCGCCTTCCCCCCCAGGTCCACCCGACCCTCACGGTTCACCATCCGCACCACCCCGCCCCGACTGGAGGCCTGGTAGCCGATCAGCGACTCCCGTTCCAGCCGCGCCCCCCAAAACGGCGCCAGGGCACAGTGGGCGGAACCGGTCACCGGGTCCTCATCAAGACCGGCGGCGGGGGCGAAGAAGCGGGACACGAAGTCGTACCCCGCATCCGCATCGGCGAGCGCGGTGACGATCACGCCCCGCACCGGCAGACTGGCGACCTTCGCCATGTCCGGCACCAGGGCGCGCACGTCCGCTTCCGAGGCCAGCTCCACCAGATAATCGAAGCGGTTCTGTCCTACAAACCGGAGAGGCGCCCCCAGACCCCGCTCCAGTTCGTAAGGCAACGCCACCAGATGCACCGGCTCCGCCGGAAAGTCGAGCCAGATGCAGCCGTCATCGCGGCTGGCGGTGAGCAGGCCGCTCCGGGTATGAAACCGGATCATTTCACCCTCGGGGACCGCATCGGTCTCCCACAACAGGTGGGCGGAGGCCAACGTGGCGTGACCACACAGGTCCACCTCCACCGCCGGGGTAAACCAGCGCAGCCGAAAGCCGTCCCGTTCGGGATGCAGAAAAGCGGTTTCCGACAGGTTCATCTCCTGCGCCACTCGCTGCATCCAGACCTCGTCGGCAGGGCCGGACATGGGGCAGACTGCCGCCGGGTTGCCGAAAAACGGGGTTTCGCTAAAGGCGTCCACATGGTAGATCGGTTGAGACATAACCCTTCAAGTCTAGGTAAAAAAACCGGCTTACGGAAGGTTAGGCCGCAGCCACTTCCCTTGCACCCCTCCGGTTGTCCCCTGTTTTGTGCCACCATACCGCCCTGTGGACCGCCATGGATGTAAAACCACCCACCATACGCGAACGCCTGGAACGGCTGCGGGAGAGCCTTTCCGGCTGTACCGCCCGGGACGCCCACCGGATCGAACGGCGGGCACGGCCTCTGGCCGACAAAAAACGCTTCGACCGGCGTGACCGCGAACTACTCGAGCGGCTGGAGGCGGAGGCCGCCCGTTCGGCGGAGCGCAAGCTCTGGCGGGAGCAAAACCGGCCCCGTCCCTCCTACCCGGAGGACTTGCCGGTCTCCGCCCGTCGCGACGAGATCGCCGCCGCCATCGACGCCCATCAGGTGGTGGTGGTGGCCGGAGAGACCGGCTCCGGCAAAACCACCCAGTTGCCCAAGATCTGCCTCGATGCCGGTCGCGGCGTGCGGGGACTCATCGGCCACACCCAGCCCCGCCGCATTGCCGCCCGCACCCTGGCGGAACGCATCGCCTCGGAACTTGCCACCCCTCTCGGCCACGCGGTCGGCTACAAGGTGCGGTTTTCCGACCACACCAGCCCCGAAACCTTCGTCAAGGTCATGACCGACGGTATCCTGCTGGCCGAGGTTCAGGGCGACCCGCGACTGACCGCCTACGACACCCTGCTCATCGACGAGGCCCACGAGCGCAGCCTGAACATCGACTTCCTGCTCGGCTACATCAGGG
Source organism: Leptospirillia bacterium (assembly GCA_046754085.1). Lineage (GTDB taxonomy): Bacteria > Nitrospirota > JACRHL01 > JACRHL01 > JACRHL01 > JBHHVE01. Next base: position 91,738 of record JBHHVE010000008.1, on the reverse strand, counting down.
ACATCCTGCCCCGGCGTCCGGATTTGAAGGTGGTGATCACCTCCGCCACCATCGACACGGCGCGATTTGCCGAACATTTCAACGCCCCGGTGATCGAGGTGAGCGGTCGAACCTACCCGGTGGAAACCCGCTACCGCCCGCCCCAGGATCCGGACCCGGACAGCCGGACGCAGGATCCCAACGCCGCGCTGCTGGCCGCCGTGGACGAGGCCGCCACCGAGGGCAAGGGGCGGGACAACGGCGACATTCTGGTGTTTCTCCCCGGCGAGCGGGACATTCGGGAGGCGGCGGAGGCCCTGCGCAAGCACCACCCCCCGGAAACCGAGATATTACCGCTGTATGCCCGCCTGTCCGGGGCGGAGCAGGCGCGGGTGTTTTCGCCGGGGCACCGGCGGCGCATCGTGCTTGCCACCAACGTGGCGGAAACCTCACTGACGGTGCCGCGCATCGGCTACGTGGTGGACACGGGCCTTGCCCGTATCAGCCGCTACAGCCCCCGCGCCAAGGTGCAGCGGCTACCCATCGAAAAAATCTCCCGCGCCTCGGCGAACCAGCGTCAGGGCCGTTGCGGACGTGTCGCCGACGGGGTCTGCATCCGCCTCTACGGAGAGGACGACTACCTGGGGCGTCCGGAGTTCACCGAACCGGAAATCCGCCGCACCAATCTGGCGGCGGTGATCCTGCGGATGCTGTCCCTGGGGCTGGGAGACATTGCCGAATTCCCCTTTCTCGATCCGCCGGACCGGAAGCAGATCGCCGACGGCTTCGAGTTGTTGGGAGAACTGGGCGCGGTGGACGGTGCCCGTCGCATCACCCGGCTTGGCAACCAGCTTGCCCGCTTCAACGTGGACCCGCGTCTCGCCCGCATGGTGCTCGAAGCCCGGCGGGAAGACTGCCTGTCGGAAATTCTCACTCTGGCCGCCGCCCTCTCCGTGCGTGACCCGCGGGAGCGCCCACAGGAGGAAGCGGGAAAAGCCGACGCCGCCCATGCCCGCTTTAAAGACCCGCATTCGGACTTCAGTTCCCTCCTCAAGCTGTGGGCGTTTTTCGGAGAGAACGAAAAGCACCTGTCCCAGAACAAACTCAGAAAGCTGTGCAAGGCCACCTTCATCTCCTATCTGCGCATGCGGGAGTGGCGCGACATACGGCGGGAGCTTGCCAATCAGGTCAAGGAAATGGGCTTCAAGGTGAACAAAAAGGCCGCCGGGAGCGACGCCATTCATCGCGCCCTGCTCTCCGGCCTGCTTGGCCACGTGGGCCGCAAGGGCGATAAAAAGGGGACGTATACCGGCGCCCGCGGCATCGGGTTTTCCGTGTTCCCCGGCTCCGGACTCTTCAAAAAACCGCCCGAGTGGATCATGGCGGCGGAACTGGTGGAGACCGGCAGACTCTACGCCCGCCACTGCGCCCGCATCGATCCGGCCTGGATTGAGCAGGTGGGCGCGCGCTTGATCAGGAAGAGCCACTTCGAACCCCACTGGGAGCGCCGCCCGGCGGCGGTGATGGCGTTCGAGCGCGCCACCCTTTACGGCATCCTGCTGTACCCCAGACGCAAGGTGCATTACGGTCCCATCGACCCGGAAACCGGGCGCGACGTCTTTATCCGTCAGGCGCTGGTAGCGGGTGACTTCGACACCCGCGCGCCGTTTTTCGCCCACAACCAGGGGCTGGTGGACGAGGTGGAGAACGTGGTGGCCAAGTCCCGCGACCGCAAGGCGGGGGTGGATGAAGAGGCGCTGGTGGCGTTTTACGAGGCGCGCATCCCGGCCGGCATCCACAACGGCAAAACCTTCAAAAAATGGCTTCGGGACGCCGAAGCCAAAGCGCCGGAACAGTTGTTCATGCGGCGTGGCGACCTGCTCGCGGAAGAGGACCCGGAAACCGCCGCGCTCTACCCGGAACATCTAACAATACCGGGCTTCGAGCTTCCCTTGAGCTACCGCTTTCAACTGGGGCATGCGGACGACGGGGTGACCGCCACGGTGCCCCTGCATGCCCTGAACGCCCTGCCCGGATCCCGCTGTGAATGGCTGGTGCCGGGCATGCTGCGGGACAAGGTGGGGGCGCTGTTAAAAGGACTGCCCAAGGCATACCGCAAGGCGTTTATGCCGTGGCCCCACTGGGCAGGGCGCTTCGCCGAAGCGGTCACCCCGTCGGATGAACCCATCACAAAGGCACTGGGGGATTTTTTGCTGGCCGAAAGCGGCACCCTTATCCCGCCGGAGGCGTGGAACCCCGACGCCCTGCCGGACCACCTCAAAATGCGCTTTTCGGTCGTCGATGCCGCAGGCACGGAACTGGGTGCGGATCGGGATTTGAGCGCCCTGCGGGAGCGTTTCGGGGGCCACGCCGTGCGTCATTTCGAGGAACTGCCCAAGGACACGTTCGAGCGGGACGACGTGGAGGAGTGGGATTTTGAACTGCCCGATTCGGTCACGGTGGACGCGGGCGGCAGCCCGGTCACCGGCTACCCGTCCCTGACGGTGGAGGGCGACCGGGTGGCCCTGCGCATGTTCGAAACCCCGCAGGCTGCAAACGCTGCCCTGCCGGACGGCATACTGGCGCTGTTTTTCCGCCAGCTTCCGGTGGAGGCCAAACAGCTCGCCAGACTCAAGCTGCCGCAAGAGACACTCCTTCAATACGCCCCCCTCGGCACCACCGATTCCCTGCGCGCCGATATCGCCCGCGCGGTGGCCGCCCGCTTCGTGCTGGACGCAGGCCCCATCCGCACAGCCCAGGCATTCAACGAACAGGTCGAGGCGGCGCGGGGTCAATTAATCGGCATGGCCATGGAAGCCGGCGGCCATATCGCAGAGGCGCTGGCCGAGTATCATGGACTCATGACCGCCCTCGCCCAACCCGGCACCCGTGGTGCCCCCGAGTCCCTCGACGACCTCAAGACCCAGGTGACCGGGCTGGTGTATCCCGGTTTCGTGGCCCACACCCCCTACCATGAGCTGCCGCATCTGGAGCGCTATCTGAGGGCGGCGGCGGTGCGGCTCGAACGCATGGGGGAAAACCCGGCCAGGGACACCAGACGGCTGGCCCAGATCGCACCGCTCATCGAGGCGTTTGCCGCCTACGGGGACGACCCGTCCAATCCCGACCTGAGCGACTTCCGCTGGAAGCTGGAGGAACTCAGGGTCTCCACCTTCGCCCAGGAGATCGGCACGGCGGAAAAAGTATCGGTCAAGCGCCTCACCGAACTGTGGCGGGAGATTTCGGCATGAAGCGGCTCCTGCTTGCCGTACTGCTGTGCGCCATACCGGCATGGGGGATGGCCGCCGAACCGGTCCACCATGAACTGACCGTCATCATCGTTCCGGACAACGCAAAAATCCGCGCCGAGGACCGCATCACCCTGCCCGAAGGCTTCCCGAAGGTGGACATCGTCCCCCTCACCCTGCACGGCGGGCTCGAGATCACCCGCGCCACCCCCGGCTACGGCGCGCAGGTTCCCGGCGGCCCGTTGCCCGGTATGGGAACGCAAACCATTTATGAAATCGGCTGGCCGGACGACCGCACCATCACCGTGCGCTATGAAGGCAAGCTGCACCATCCTCCGGGGCTGCCCCTGTACGACACCCCAGGGCTGATCGCGGAAGAGGGCGCGCTGTTATCCGGCGCAACCCACTGGTACCCCCAGTTTGGCGATCAACTCATCACCTTCGATCTGACTGTTATCCTGCCCGCCGGCTGGGACGCGGTGAGCCAGGGGCAGCGCCTGTCCCGCACCGAGGAGAAGGACCGGGTGCGGGTACGCTGGAAAACCTTCCGGCCCCAGGATGAGATGCATCTGGTGGCGGCGCCGTTCGAATACTTCCAGTTATCCGGCGGCCCGGCCCTGGCCCAGGCGTTTCTGCGCACCCCCGACCCGGAGCGGGAGAACCCCGGGCTCGCCGACCGCTACATGACCGCCACCGCCCGTTACCTCTCCATGTACGGCAAGCTGATCGGCCCCTACCCCTACCCCAAGTTCGCCCTGGTGGAAAACTGGTGGGAGACCGGGTTCGGCATGCCGTCGTTCACCCTGCTCGGCCCCCGGGTGATTCGGCTGCCGTTCATTCTGCACACCAGTTTCCCCCACGAAATCCTGCACAACTGGTGGGGCAACGGCGTTTATGTGGATTACACCGGCGGCAACTGGTCCGAGGGCCTGACCGTGTATCTGGCCGACCACCTGATCAAGGAGCAGGCGGGCAAGGGCGCGGCCTACCGCCGGGACGCCCTGCAAAAGTACACGGACTTTGTCACCACCGGGCGCGACTTTCCCCTCAGTTCGTTCCAGTCCAAGGACGGCGAGGTCAGCGAGGCGGTCGGCTACGGCAAGGCCATGATGCTGTTCCACATGCTGCGGGTGCAGCTCGGGGACGAGGTATTCAGGGAGGCGCTGGGCGAATTCTGGAAAGCGTACCGCTTCCGGCGCGCGGGCTGGCCGGATATTGAAAGGGTGTTCAGCCGCGTTTCCGGGCGCACCCTGGCCCCCGTGTTCAATCAGTGGCTCACCCGTACCGGCGCGCCGGGAATCACCGTGTCGGACGCCAGCGCCGCCCCCGACGGTAACGGCGGCTGGCGGCTGACCTTCAACGTGATGCAAACCCAGCCGGACGCGGCTGCCGCGCCTTATGTCCTCTACCTGCCGGTGGTGGTGACCCTCAAGGGGCGGGAGACCGCCCTGCGCCGGGTGGTCAAGGTGAACCGGGCGCGCCAGACCGTCAATCTGACGCTGCCTCACCAGCCCGTCCGGCTCGACGCCGATCCGGATTTCGACGTGTTCAGAAGGCTGTCCGGGGCGGAGATCCCTCCGGCCCTGTCGGGGCTGTTCGGCGCGGAGGAGACGCTTTATGTCCTGCCCGCCGCCGCTCCGAAAGAGCGGCTTGCGGCGTACAGGGGGCTGGCGGAGTCGTGGGCCGAAGGCGATCCGGGGGCGCGCATCGTCACCGATGCGTCACTGGATGAGCTGCCCGCCGGGGTCGCCGTCTGGGTACTGGGCTGGGACAACCACCACACCCCAAAAGTGGCCAACCTGCTGGCGGCGGATGGCCAGGTGATCATTACCGGCGACGGCGCGTTGTTGCCGGAAGGCGCCCACAGCCGCGCCGAACACGCCATTGTCGCCGCCGTGCGGGATGACCCGCGGGACGCCCCCCTCGGCTGGATCGCAAGCGACAACCCATTGGCCCTGCCGGGACTGGCCCGCAAGCTGCCCCACTACGGCAAGTACGGATATTTGTCATTCAGAGGAGACGCCCCGGACAACGTCGCCAAGGGTAGCTGGCAGGCGAAGGGATCGCCCCTGGCAATTCCGGTGCAGACCGGGGGTCAGGTGGCGGCGCTGCCGAAGCGCGCGCCGCAGCCGGAACGCGCCCCCCTCACTCCGGGACCGTTGTGGCCGCCGGAGGAGCCGCGCTAGGTGCGCGCCTGGGGGCCGCCTCTCCCGGCACCGGCCAGTCGCACTCGGCCATCAGCTCCCGCACCGCTTTAAAAACCTGCCAGTAGTCGTCCGTCTCCAGGGGATAGCTCGGGCTCTTGCGCCCCAGCACCTGGCCGTGCTTCGCCATCTGCACCTTGATCACCGGCTGATAGGTGCCACCCCAGTCCTCCATACCGACCGAAACCTTGTATTGGGTTCCCTCCGGGTGCGGCGGGCTGGCCGGAATGAAACGGTGGGCTTCGGGAAAAAACGTGCGGGCCATGAACTCCCCTCCTTCTCGGGCCACGGGCCGATGCGGCGGACCGGTTCAAAGTAGCCTATAGGCCTCTTTCTGTCACGGCCGAACCTTGCTACCGTAGCGGCCATGCCCCACCGCATCTCCCACGTGACCGGTTTCGACGACGCCCCGTTCGAAAAGGCCCACCGGGGCGACGTGCGGCTGGTGGGGGCGGTGTTCGCCGGAGAACGCCTGCACGGGGTACTCACCGGCAAGGTGCGGCGGGACGGGGTGAACGCCACCCTAACGATCGTTAGGATGGTTCAGTCGTCGCGGTTTTTCCCCCACCTTCAGGCGGTGATGCTCCAGGGCATCGCCTTCGGCGGCTTCAACGTGGTGGACATCCACGCCCTGTCGGACAAACTGGGGCTGCCGGTGCTGGTGGTGATGCGCAAGGCCCCGGATATGGCGGCGGTGAAACGGGCGCTTCTGTCACGGGTGCCCGGCGGTGCACGCAAGTGGGGCCTCATCGAGCGCGCCGGTGCGGTGGAGGCGGCGGGGCGGGTGTTCATGCAGCGCGCGGGCATCGGCGCGGCGGCGGCGCGGGAGCTGATCGCACGCAGCACTCTGGAAGGCGACCTGCCGGAACCCCTGCGCACGGCCCACCTGATCGCGGGCGGCCTCGAAACCGGCGAAAGCCGGGGCCGCGCCTAGGGCACGGAGTCACGAACGGGACGGCGCCATGTTCAGGAAGGATCTGGAAAAATACCTGATGCTCGGACCGGTTTCGGTGCGGGATCTGGCCCGCCAGCTCCAGGTAAAGGTGCGGGACCTGGCGGACGATCTGGCCCACCTGGAAAAGAGCCTGCGGCGCACGGACCGCCACCTGCTCGTGCACCCGGCCCGCTGCCGCAAGTGCGGCTTCGTGTTCTCCCCGGACAAGCTCACCCGGCCCGGCCGTTGCCCGGCGTGCAGGGGCAGCTGGATCACCGACCCGCGGGTGGAGGTCCAAGCCACGCCGGAGTGACGGGCGCGGCCGGGGCGGTGACGCTCAGATGTCCGTCATCAGGTCCAGCACCACCTCGGCACGGGTGTCGAAGATCACCACATCGGTGCCGAGGACCAGCCGCACGTAACCGTCCGGCAGCGGCGACAGGCGGTCCTCCAGCGTGGTGGGCAGGTGCTGTCTGGCCAATCCCGGCGGCAGCCCCTTGCCCCGGGCAATCTGTTTGCGGATGCCCGGCGGCAGTTCGGAGAGGTCGCCGTGAGGGTTGTGGCCGTGCCCTCTGCCCCGCTTCGCCGAGGCCTCGTGCCGGGCGGCATAGTAGTCGTGGATGGCGCGGCGATCGCCGTCGGAAAAGGCGATGGTTATATGGCTGTCACCGTTCCGCACCACCACCTCCCCGAAGTGAGGGGCGAGGGCGTGGTCCAGTTCCGCGCAGCCGGTGAGCGACAGCGCCGCCGCGCAGGCGGCCAGTACGGTACGCCGAAAGGGGGTCGGAAGGGTATCGCGCATCAGGGTGCTCCCGCAAAGAGGTGATCCAGTGGATGCCCGGAAGGGGGCGTCCGGACTCCTTATCGGTTTGCGGAATGCCCCCCATAACCCTTTGGGTGTTGCTACCCGGCCAGAGCGTGCCACAGGGGCAGGGTGAGCAGGGCCAGCAGGGTGGAAAGGGTGACGGTGGCGGCGTAGAGGGGGGTGTCGAGGCGAAAACGGTCGCAGATCACCACCCCCAGCACCATGCTGGGCATGGCCCCCTCCAGCACGGTGCCCAGCAGGGCGTCGCCGGACAGCCCCAGGACCGCCCCCACTCCCCATACCAGGGCCGGGACCATGCCCAGCTGGATCACCAGCGCCGGGAGCACCAGGATCAGGGCGCGCCGGTTCAGGCTGCGCCACGACAGGCCCAGGCCGATGGAAAACAGCATCAGGGGCACCACCGGCACCGCCAGTAGGTCGAGCAGGCCCATCAGCGGGTCCGGGCAGGGCACCCCCGCCAGGTTGAGGCCGGATGCGATCACGGCGGCCCACAGGGGCGGCACCTTCATGAGCGACCGCAGGGGGTGCTCCATCTCCCCTTCCCCGTGCAGGCGGGCGAACAGGATGCCCACGGTGAGCAACAGCGGGGTGCAGGCGAACAGGTCGTACTGGATGGCGATGCCGCGCCCCGGCGCCCCCAGCACCTGTTCCAGCACCGGCAGCCCCAGGTAGGTGGCGTTGGGGAAGGCGGCGGCCAGCACCAGCGCGCCCACGGTGGCCCGCGGCGCACTCAGCAGCCGGTACGCCCCCCATCCGGCGCACAGCCCTCCCAGCACCCCGGCGGCGGCGGACAGGGCGATGCGCGCCGCGTCCAGCCCCAGGGGCGCCCGCCACAACACGGCGGCCACCAGCGCGGGCAGGAACACCCGGTACACTGTGCCGGTCAGCACCCGGCGGGTGGCGTCCGCGTCCAGCCCCGGCGGGGCAAAGCGCCGCCAGACCACGCCCAGCGCAATCAACATGGCCATATGAATCAACACACGGGTCATGGGACACCCTCCCGAACGTCACCAATGTAGCGCCGATACCACGGCCGGGCACGGCGTTTTCGCCTTTCGCCGTCCGGCCCCCTCGCATACAATGGGCGTCCCATGGAAAAAACAGTCATCCTCCTCATCGGCCACGGCTCGCGCAATCCCGCGGGCAACGTGGAGTTCCTCGCCTTTGTCGACCGCCTGAAGGGGCGACTCCCCGACCAGACCATCGTGCCGTGCTTTATCGAGCTGGCCGACGTGCTTATCCCGGAGGGCATTGAGCGCGCCGTGGCCCTGAACGCCACCCGCATCGTCTGCGTGCCGGTGATCCTGCTGGCGGCGGGCCACGTCAAAATGGAAATTCCGGAAATTCTGGAAGACGCCCGGAAAAAACACCCTGGCGTCGAGTTCGTTTACACCCGCAACATCGGCGTCTGTGACCAGACCGTGCGGATGATGGCCGAGCGGGTGGCGGAGGTGGAGCCGCACACCCCGGACCCGGCAACCACCGGAGTGCTGGTGCTGGGGCGCGGCAGTTCCGACCCGGACGCCAACGGCGACCTGGCCAAGATCACCCGCCTGTTCTGGGAACGCACCGACTACGACATGGTGGAATTCGCCTTCGTCGGCATCACCCGGCCCGACCTGCCGGGCGGCGTGGAAAAACTGATCCGGCTGGGCGCCAGCCGGGTGATCATCGCCCCCTATTTCATGTTCACGGGGGTGCTGATCGAGCGCATCGACACCATGGTGAAAGGCTTTACCGGGCAGTATCCGGACACATCGTTCACCGTATCAAAGTACTTTGAGTTCCACGAACTGCTGCTGGATGTGATCGCCGAACGCATCCGCCAGGGCAACGAAGGGGAGATGATGATGGCCTGCGACAACTGTGAATACCGGATCGAGGCGGCATCACATCACGACCATCATCACCATCACTGAGCCTTCCGGCCGCAGCCTCCCGACCCTGAGCGTGTGTATGCAACCCCCCTCCCCCCTCAATACTTTGGTGACGCCACCGAAAAGGGGTAAGGCCCGCCGCTGAGCGGGATGTGCTTATGCCAGTTTTTCTCCTGCATGTACTGTTCTTCCTCACCGGCCTCTCGGGGCTGGTGTACGAGGTCATCTGGACCCGCATGCTGGGCCATGTGGTGGGCAACTCCACCCAGGCCATCGGGCTGGTGCTGGCGGCGTTCATGGCGGGGCTTGCCATCGGCAGCCTGTTGGTGGGGCGCTGGGCCGACAAGCGTCGCGACCCCCTTAAAATCTATGCCTTCCTTGAGATCGGCGTGGCCCTGTGTGCGCTGGCGATTCCCTTCACCTTCGGGCTGTTGGTCACGGGCTACGTCGGGCTGCACCAGAGCTTTGAATCACAGGCCCCGCTGATCGGTGCGGCCCGCTTCGTGGTGGCGTTTGTGCTCCTGGTGGTGCCGACGGTGATGATGGGTGCCACCCTGCCGGTACTGGCCCGCTTCGCGGTGCGCGAAATAGGCCGCGTCGGCGGCCGCATCGGCACCCTCTACGGCATCAATACCCTGGGTGCGATGCTGGGCGCCGCCTTGTCCGGCTTTGTGCTCATGCGGCTGTTCGGCATCAGCGGCGCCAACACCATCGCCGTGGGCATCAACCTGGCGGTGGCGGCCGCCGCCCTCGCACTGCACCGGCACACGAAAACAGCGGAACCCGCCACCGCGCAGGAAACCGCCGAGGTTCCCGATACGGTCACCCCGGACACGGGCACGGAGCGCATGTATGTGCTGCTGTTCGGTCTGTCCGGCATGGTGGCGCTGGCGCTGGAAGTGCTGTGGACCAAGTCCCTGTCGTTTTTCCTGGGCAGCACCACCCAGGCGTTCGCCACCATGCTCAGCACCTTCCTTCTGGGGCTGGCTCTGGGGGCATTTGTCATCAGCCGCCGGGTGGACGCCCTGAAAAACCCGCACCGGGCAGTGGGCACATGCCTGTTGGGAATCGGCGCCGCAGGGCTTGTCACCCTGCCCCTGTTCGGCTTCATCCTCAACCGCATCGGCCTGCAGGACAGTTGGGGCGACTTTCTGGTGGCGGCGGCGGTGATGCTTCCGGCCACCCTGTTCATGGGGGCCATGCTGCCCCTGGTGGCGCGTATCTACGTGGGCGGTATCGGCCAGATGGGCCGCCGCATCGGCCGCATGTATGCGGTTAATACCGTGGGCGCAATCCTGGGCTCGATTCTGGCCGCATTCGTATTTATCCCGCTGATGGGCATTCAGGGCAGCATCCTCGCCATGTGCGCCCTTGCCATCGTTGCCGGCGGTTTTGTGCTCGTGACCCGTGAGCCTTCCGCCCACCCCGCCGCCACCCTGATCCAGGCCGGGGGAGCCGTGCTGCTGTTCTTGTTCTTCACCCTCACCGCGTCGGACCGCTTCTTCTCGGTGCTCAAATACGATTTCCGACCAGGCTTTGCAGACGAGGTGGAGAGCCTGTTTTACGAGGAAACCAGTACCGGCATCGTGGAAGTCACCCGCGAGGACGCCGGCTTCTATTCCTACAAGATCGACGGCATCAACCAGGCCAAGACATCGCGCATGGGGCAGCGGGTACACAACCTGCTGGGCCAGCTCGGCCTACTGCTCCACCCCCACCCCAAGGACGTGCTGATGGTGGCCCTGGGCGGCGGCACCACGGTGGGCGGGACGGTGCCCTTCGATCCGCTCTACAACTTCAACAGCGTCGAGGTGGTGGAGATCAACCCCGCCATCGTCAAGGTGGCCGGGGTGCTCGCGGACTACAACAACCACGTTCTGGAATTTCCCAAGCTCAAGGTCAACGTCGAGGACGGCCGCAACTTCCTTCTGACCACCCCCCGGAAGTACGACGTCATCGTCACCGGCGTCATCCACCCGAAGCACAGCGCGGGCAATGCCAGCATGTACGGCAGGGATTATTATGAGCTGGTAAAAAACCGTCTCAAACCCGGCGGCGTGGTGGTGCAGTGGTTGCCGGCAAACGGCGTGCGGGTGCGCGAGTTCAAGGCGATGGTCGCCACCTTCGTGGATGCCTTCCCCCACGGCTCCCTGTGGTTCGCCCAGACCTACGGCGGCTTTTTGCGGGGCAACAACAACCTGATCGTGGTGGGCAGCCCGGACCCCCTCCCCCTGCACTATCCAAGTATTGCCCGCAAGCTCGCACATCCTTCGGTCAAGGCGGCGTTTGGCCAGTTCGGGGTGGAAACCCCGGAGGAGTTGCTGGATACCTTTATCACCGATGCCGACGGCATGCGGGCCTACGCAGGCGATGCCGAAGTGGTGTGGGACGAGCACAGCATTCTCGAATTTCTGCCCCTCGAGGAGCATGCCTCCGAGGTGGTGGCGTCGCTGATTCCGGTGCGCGAGCCGATTGGCGCGCGCCTGACGGCGGTACCGCCTCAAATCCGCCAGGAACTGATGGGCCTGTACACGATCTCCCAGCGCCTCATGACCGCCGACAACGCCGCCGAACGGGGCCGTTTCGAGGTGGCGATGGCGATGTACGATGAGGTGGTCCGGGCCTACCCGGAGCAGCCCGACGTGGCCGAAGCCTACCGCCAGATTACCCATCTGGCCCGCTACCAGGTCACGGAAAACGCCAAAAAGGCCGCTGCGAAACCCGACTCGGAAGCCCTCTGCATACGCCACGGCGCCTCACTGGTGGTCGTCAAGGCATGGAACAAGGCCGCCCGGGAGCTTGCGCGGTGCAGCGCGCTCAACCCGGACAACGTCGATACCTACATCGAACTGGGGCGCGCCCACTTCTCCGCGGGTAATGTGAAACAGGCGGCAAAGGCGTGGGGTGAGGCGGTCCGGCTTGCGCCCGACCGGCACGAGCTGCATTTCAACCTGGGGCTGATCGCCGAGCGCACCGGGCGTCCGAATGACGCCCTGACGCACTTTACCGAGGCCCGCCGTCTGGCCCCGAAACGGGCGGTGGTGCGACAGGCGATGGCACGCAGTCTTATTCGGCTCGGACGCGTGCCGGAGGCGGTGTCGGAAGCGATGGTTGTGCTGCAACTGCAGCCGGACAACGAATGGGCCCGGCGTGTGCTGGAGTCGGCCCGCCGGGAGGGCATCGAGCCTCGGGACGCCGGGGAGCGATAAGGCCTGCCGGGCTATGCCCGGAAGCGGCAGGAAGGTGCCCCGAAAAACCGTTGCAAGGGGTTCGGGTTCAAGGCGGACGGAGCACAGGAGCCGAAGGCATATTCCTATATGTCGAGGTTCCGAGCGCCGCCCAACGAAGCAATCGAACCCCTCGCGCCGGTTTTTCTACCAGGTGACGACGCTGTCGGCCTCGAACACGAGGTCCACCACCTTGTCCCAGTCCACCCCTCCCGAGGGGGCGTAGAGCGGGCAGGATACGTCGCCCAGATCCGTTGCCGTGCCACTGCCGATCAGCGCCACCGAAATTTGACTCTCCTGCGCCTGCAGCGCCGACAGCACATCCCTGGCGCGGACATCCGACGCGTCTCTGATGAGGTGGAGCTGGGTCATCAAAACACCAGCACCTGATGGGCGGCGGCCATCATTCGGGCCACATCGGCGGTCTCTACCGGAACCACCTCCACCACCGGGTCCGAGATATCGTGAGCGGAAATGGCCGCGCGCTCCACGTGGAAGACGGTGCCCCACTCCTCGAATACGTCCAGGTTGTTTTCGATCATCTCGCCGTCCACCAGGTCATCCACATCATCCATGAGCATTTTGGCGGCGGGTCCCATCAGCACCATCTGGAGGGTGCGGGGACCGGTGCCCAGCCCCATGGCCATGCGCAGGGCCTCGGCGGGCATGCCGCTCTCGGCCGGGTCGGCGTAAATCACGGTGAGTAGCGTGGGCGGGTTCATGATCAGTTAAACGCGATAAAACGGTCGCAGTTTTCCATGATGCCGCCCAGGGCCGCGAGCCCCCCGAACACCGCCCCCTCGTCCGGCTCAATCCCCCGGGATTTGCCCCCATAGGCGCACACGTACACTTTCAGGCCGTTGTCCTTGAGGGCATGCAGGGATGCTTCCCGGTAGGCCCTTGTGCCCTCGTCGATCAGGTACAGGTAGGTGTCGACACCGGCGGCAAGGGAGGCTTCCGCCAGGCTCCGGATGCGCGGCACATCGCCCTTGTCCGGATGCGCGGACAGCAGGATGCCCAGTTTCTTGCCTTGATGACGACTCATATCAACCGGTGCTTCGAAAGCCGGATACCCGCCCCCTTGATCAGCCCTTCCGGGAGTTTTCGTAATCCTTGAGGAAATTGGCGAGGCCGATGTCGGTCAGGGGGTGTTTCATGAGCTGCTTCATGACACCCAGGGGCATGGTGCCAATGTGGGCGCCCATACGGGCCGCATCCTGCACGTGCAGGGGATTTCTGATACTGGCCACGATGATCTCGGTATCGAACCCATAGTTCTCATAGATGGTCAGGATGTGCTCCACCAATTCCAGCCCGACGTGACTGATATCATCCAGACGGCCCACGAAGGGGGAGATGTAGGTGGCCCCGGCCTTGGCCGCCAGAAGCGCCTGGGTGGCCGAGAAGCAGAGGGTGACGTTGGTCTTGATGCCTTCCGCGGCAAACGCCCGGGTGGCCTTCAGCCCCTCCTGGATAAGGGGCACCTTGACCACGATATTGTCGTGAATCTTGGCCAGTTCGCGGCCCTCCCTGAGCATGCCCTCAAGGTCGGTGCTCACCACCTCGGCGCTGATCGGCCCATCGACGATGCCGACGATCTCCTCGATCACCTCGCGGAACGGGCGCCCCGACTTGGCAATCAGGGAAGGGTTGGTGGTGACACCGTCCACCAGTCCGAAGGACACACCCTCCCGAATCTCATCCACCACCGCCGTATCCAGAAAAAACTTCATCGACTCTAAATCCTCATGGTCATTGCCCGGAAGGGCGACTGTCGGTTGCGGACACACAGGGACCGCCACTTGTTACGGAGCCGGTATTGTAACCGATCCGGGCCGTCCGGTACGCGCTATTATGCGCCTTCTCCCCGCTCAAACGCCCGGGCGCACTCGTCGCTGCAAAAGTAGTGTTCGACCCCCGCGGTTCGGGTGACCACCGCGGTTTCCTTGGGAATGAAGGTCTTGCAGACCGGATCCTGCACCAGCGGATGTTTTGAACCGTCGCTGTTGATACGGCCGCCCGCCCCACCGGATCGATTGAGGCTTCTCGCAATGAGCCAGAGGGTGAGGAGCAATAGCCCCACCAGGATAATCAGGCGCATGACACCCTCCCTGATATCCAGGGGGTACGGAATGCAAAATTACGGGCTGACACCCAACTCATCAAGCAATGCCCGCGCTTCCGGAACAAGGGGGTTTTCCGGGTCCACTTCGGTGACAAAGCGGTTCAGCGCCTCACGGGCGAACGCCCGATTGCCCCGACCCAGATAGGCGCGTCCGAGGAAGTAATTGCCTTCCTTGACCTGAGGCACCAGATCGACGAACCGCCGCCACTCATCGACCGCCCGGTCCCACTCTTCGCCGTCCAGATACATTTTTGCAAGGTCGGCGCGCGCCGGGTAGTACTCCGGCACCCGCCGAAGCGCCGCCTGGAAGTAGGTTTCGGCGAGGGCGCGGTCACCCTGGTTCAGGTAGAGCCGCCCCAGGTTGTGCAGGGCGAAATGGGGGGTGAGGTAGCTCTCCAGTTCCGATGCCCGCTTAAACGCCGCGATGGCGTCGGCGGTACGGCCCTCGCGCTCGTAGATATTGCCCAGATAGTTGATTGCCTCACCATGCCGCGGCTTGAGCTTGAGCAGCCTTTCCATCGTCTCGCGCGCCGCTTCGGTCTCCCCGATGAGGAACAGGGTGTGCCCCAGGGCGAATAGAACCTTGACATCCTTGGGAGTGATTTTTCTGGCATTGCGGAATTCCACCAGCGCCCCCTGGAGGTTCTGGTCTTCCAGGTGGGCCATGCCCATCTTGTAGTGGTAGCCGGATTCCTTCTCCCGCTCCTCTTTCCTGGCGCTGCTGGCGCAGCCGGTCAGAAGGGTCAGTGCAACGGCAAGGGCAAGCACTCCCCGTGTCATTTGGCGGACGTTCATCCGGTTCACGTTTTCCCTTTTCATGCTGACGATTTAATCGAGCGCGCTCCCGAACAGTACCTGAAGCCGCTCCCTCATTTCCGGGGTAATCCGGTCGCGGGCGGTGAGTACCGCATTTTTCGCCGCATCGGCGCAACCACACTCCCCCACCTGATCGATGCGCGCCAGGGCTTTCTTGATGATCTCCTTGGACAGCTTCACGTTCTGGAGCAGTACCTCGATCACCATCTCGGTGGTGACGTGGTCGTGGTCCGGGTGCCAGCAGTCATAGTCGGTGAGCATCGCCAGGGTGGCGTAGCACATGCCCGCTTCCCGGGCCAGCTTGGCCTCGGTGACGTTGGTCATGCCGATCACGTCCACCCCCCAGGTGCGGTAGATTTTGGATTCGGCCACGGTGGAGAACTGGGGGCCTTCCATGCACAGGTAGGTACCGCCCCGGTGGACCGTGGCGCCGGCGTCGTCGGCGCCGTCCGCCAGCACGTTCGCCACCGCCCCACAAATGGGGTGTCCCAGGGCGACGTGACCCACCACCCCGTCTCCGAAGAAGGTGCTGCCGCGGTGCCTGGTGTGGTCAAAAAACTGGTCGATCACCGCCACCTGGCCGGGCACCAGTTCCTCGCGCATGCTGCCGACGGCACTGACCGAGAAGATGCGGGTGACTCCGGCGGCTTTGAGGGCATAGATGTTGGCTCGGTAGTTGATTTCGGTGGGGAGATACCGATGGCCGCGCCCGTGGCGAGCCAGAAACACCACATCCTGCCCCATCAGGCTGCCCATCACCAACGGATCGGAGGGTTTGCCATAGGGGGTGTCCACCTCCCGCTCGGAGACGTCCTCAAACCCCTCTATTTCGTACAGGCCGCTGCCGCCGATAATGCCGATCATCTTAGTCCCGTTCGCCTCTTTGATTGCGGAATGAAAAACGAAAAAAGGGTAGACGTTTCACGTCTACCCTTCAAGTCCCGGATGCCGGGCGCACCGGACGCCTGTTCGGCGTCAAATATCGTCCAGGGGATTGTACCGTTGGCCGCTGCTGCCGGAACCGGAGTACGGCTGCTGCACCTGGCGCGGCTCCAGATCGGGAATCGGATCCACGTCGATCAGGGGCGCGATGCTGGCGATGGAGTGCTTATAGATCATTTCCTGGCCGGTGCCTTCGGAGTACCGCACCAGCACCGCAAAGTTATCGAATCCGCGAATGATGCCGGAAACCGTGGAACCGTTGGTCAGATGAACGTCACACGGCACTTTCTCGCGCCGCATCTGGTTCAAAAACATATCCTGAAGGTTGGCGTGGGACTTTCCGATATTCTCCCGGCGTCTTGTATTCGTATATTGCGACATCACACGCATCACTCCCGTGAAGTTTTTGACTGCCAGTGGGCGAGCAATTCCGCCACAGATACACCCGCGGCATTGAACCAGCAGAGTCTATCATCTTTCCGAAACCAAGTAAATTGACGCTTGGCGTAGTTGCGAGAGGCCTGTTTAATGGACGCGACAGCTTCACTCAAGGGCCATTCCCCCATCAAAAAGCGCACCAGTTCCCGATAGCCGACCGCTTTCATACCCGGTGATTCCGGACTTATCCCTTTTTTAAGCAGTCCCTCGGTTTCGTCAACCCACCCGGCTGCTATCATCTCGTCCACCCGCCGGTTGATCCGCTCATACAACTCCGCCCGTGGGCGCGTCAGCCCTATCAACACCGCGTTGTAAACACCGGGGAAGCCGTGAGCCTGACGCAGCCCGGATGCGGTTTGCCCGGTTCGAAGCACAATTTCGATGGCCCGTATCACCTTGTAGCCGTCGTTGGGGTGCAATCCGCCCGCCGTCGCAGGATCCAGACGTTGCAGCATCCGGTGCAGGGCATCCGCCCCCTGCCGCTCGCCCACGGCCTGAAGCGCTTCCCTCAGGGGAGGGTGCGCCGGGGGGGCGTCCACAATGCCGTCCACCAGCGACCGGATATAAAGCCCGGTCCCCCCCACAACAAGAGGAACCCCGCCCCGCGCCCGAATATTCCCGATCGCCTCCGTCGCCAGCACCATAAAGCGCGCGGCGCTGAACACCTCGGACGGATCCACCACATCGATCAGATGGTGCGGCACCCTGGCCCGCTCCTCCGCCGTGGGCTTGGCGGTGCCGATGTCCATGCCGCGATAGATCTGGCGGGAGTCGGCATTGATGATCTCGGCCCCAAGGGCCTCCGCCAGATCAAGGGAAATCCCGGTCTTGCCCACCGCCGTCGGGCCGGTCAGGCAAAGCAGCGGCGGTGAGGCCTCCCCGTTTCCCCCCCTTCCACCGCCTCCGGACCCATACCCGGAAGGCTGTTCCGCCCGGCGTTCCGGGGCACTCACGTCAGCGCCTCCCCCTTGCCCATGCCCCAGAGACGCTCTTCCACCGCATTCAGGAGGTCTGCGAAGGTTTTTTTATCCAGGGCCGACACCGCCACCCCCTTGTGGCGGCGGGCCAGTGCCTGCGCCTCCCCCGGCGGCAGCCGGTCGGCCTTGTTGAGCACCAGAAGCTGCGGCACCTCGCCCAGCTTTAGATCATTCAGGATACGGTTGACGGCCTCGATCTGCTCCTCGTAGGCCGGGTGCGACACATCCACCACGTGCAACAGCAGGTCGGCATCGGAAAGCTCGTCCAGGGTGGCGGCAAAGGCCCGCACCAGATCCGGCGGCAACCGCCGGATAAAGCCCACCGTATCGGTAATCAGGACTTCCCGCTCACGGGGGAACCGCAGCCGCCGGGTGGCGGTATCGAGGGTGGCGAACAGCATGTCCTCGGCCACCACGTCGCTCTGGGTCAGCTTGTTGAGCAGGGTCGATTTACCGGCATTGGTGTAGCCCACCAGAGAGATAATCGGCACGTCCGCCGAGACCCGGCGCTTGCGCCGCTCGGCGCGCCCGCGGGAGAGGCCGTCCAACTGTTTTTCGAGGCGGCGGATGCGGTCACGGGCGCGACGGGTGTCGATTTCCAGCCGGGTTTCACCCGGCCCACGCCCCCCGATTCCGCCGGTCAGCCGCGACAGGGCCGCCTGGCGCAACCCCAGGCGGGGCAAACGGTAACGCAACTGGGCCAGCTCCACCTGCACCTTACCGTCGGTGCTGTGGGCGCGGCGGGAAAAGATGTCCAGGATCAGCTGGGTACGGTCGATCACCTTGAGTTCGGTGGCCCCGGCAATGGCGTCAAGCTGCCCCGGCGCCAGTTCCTGATCGAACAGAATCAGGTCCGCCTCCAGTTGCATGGCCTTGAGCGCCGCCTCTTTCACCTTACCCTGCCCGAGCAGGAAGCGCGGGTGCAGTCGGCGCACCATCTGTAGCATGCGGCCCACCACAATCAGATCGTTGGAGAGGGCGAGGGCGGCAAGTTCCTCCAGGGACTCCTCCGCCACCTCCCGCCTGCCGGTGGCGGCACTGACCAGCAGCACCCGCTCCCGGGGGTCCTTGACATCGCGGGCGCCAGGGGCTTTGCCCATGCGGGACTCCAGCTCGTCAACGAATGCGTCGAAGGCGAAGTCCGGATGATGCGGGTCCATAACCGGCAGGCGTACCGCCGTATCCGCCGCCGTGGGATCGGCCTCCACGTGGGCCAGGTGCAGGCTCCCCGGCCTGCCGTCACGATCGGCAACGATGGCCCCCATCATATCGAGCCGCAAACCGCTCAGATCGTTCATGTCGTCGTCGGTCAGGGCTTCGCCCTTCAGGTGGGTGTGCAGACAGCGCAGCCCGCGCAAGCGGCTGTGACCCATACGCCAGTTGGACAGGTCGGGAATCTGAATCTCCCGGTCGTCGCCCACCAGCACGTACTGCACCTCACCGCGACGGTCCACCAGCACCCCCACCTGCCGCCCGATCTCGCGGGAGATGGCGCACATGGCGCGGGCAAGCTCGGGGGTAATCACCTGCTCCGGCGGAACCCGCCGTCGGTACAACCGGGTCAGGGCGCCCACCTGGGACGACTTGAGGCCGCCTGTGTTTCCTGATAGGGATTTCACAATAAAATAAACGGGTTAGATATCATGTGGCACTGGCAAGGCTTTGAAACGCCTGGTGCAGGTCGGTGGCCGATGCCGCCCTCACCAGTTCGTCCGGGGTGCCCCGCGCCACCTCGCGGCCCGCCGCGATCACCCGCACCGTACTGCACGAGCGCGCCACAAAGGCCATGTCATGGGAGGACATCAGCACCACCCCGCCGGATGCCGCATGTTCACCGATCAGCGCCTCCACAGCCGTCAGGCTGGCCACGTCCAGGCCGTTTCCCGGCTCATCCAACACCACCAGCGGTGCGCCGGTCAGAAACGCCGACGCCACCCCCACCTTACGGCGCATGCCAAAGGAGATTTCCCGAAACAGGCTGTCGGCGTGGGGCGCGCCACCCAACCGTTCGAGCAGGTGTTCAATCTTCGCTGCCGGATCCGGCAGGCCTCTCAAGTCCGCGACAAAATGCAGAAACTCCCGAGGTGTCAACATGCCGTCCAGGGTCAGTGATTCGGGCAGAAACGCTGTGGAACGTCTGGCCTTGAGCGGCTCCCGGGCGATATCAACCCCTAATACCCGCACCCGGCCCCGGCTCGGGGCCATGAGCCCGGCCGCCAGTTTGAGCAGGGTGGACTTGCCGGCGCCGTTGTTGCCCAAAATGCCCACCACGCCGCCCTCCACGGTGAACTCGATGTCGTGCAGTACGGGAGTTTTAGCGGTATAGCCGTAGCTCACCGCCTCGATGGCGAGGGCGGGTGCGGTCACGTCAGGCCCGGTCACCCGAAACGCCCGGAGCGGCGGGCACTGTGTTCCGCCACCACCTCCGGCGGCGATTTGCGCACCAGGAACTGGAACGCCAGCCAGAGCACCAGCAGATCGTCCGCCTGGCCGAGCACCGGCACCAGGAAATCGGGCATGAAATCGAGGGGGGATATCAGGTAGGCCAGGGCCCCCACCACCGCCAGTTTGGCGGTCAGGGGCACCCGCACGTCCCCCATAAGCCGCACATACAGGAGCAGGTAGCGCGGCAGCATCCACAGGTAGCGGATCCACCGCAGTAAATTGCCCCCGGTCCCGAATACCGCCATCCCCGCTCCGTCTCCCGTTCAGTATGCCGTCAGAATCGCACCAACATGGCGCACCTCCTATGATACGCGCCCGGAAGCCTTGGTGGCAGGGCAAAAAAAGGCCGTGACGCCCGCGAAGGCGCCACGGCCCGGCACCACCGTATCGGGGTGCCCTCCATGTTCAGTCCGCCTAAGCGGCGTCCCTCATGCGGGAGTCATAGCGGGCATGCCCGCCTTCACCCTGCATAAACGGGGGCGCCTCGGCCAGGCAGCCACGCAGACCGATGTAAATTCCCCAAAGGGACGCACCGGCGATACAGGCAAAGAACAGAATAGCGGATCCGCTCATTTGCAACCTCCTCTGCTTAGGGCCACCACATGCAAACCGGCGGTTACGGGTACCACCACCGCACACGATGGCCACGGTGACTATATTCTGAACATTTTACTTTTCGGCAAATCTCCCCGACGACACCAGCATTAAATTGCTTGGTAAATACATATTTACACCGGCTGCCGCACATAGAAAAAGGGGGCGAAACCGGTGGGTGTTACCCTGTACCGGTTTCGCCCCTTTTCGGAACGAAAACGAGCGCTCGCGTCAGGCGGCCTTCTTCAGGTTCTCATCGAAACGGTTCACCTGACCCGTGCCCTGCATATAGGGCGGAGCAGGGGACAGAGCACCCTTGATACCAAGAAACAGGCCACACGCGGTCACAGCTGCAAACACACCAAACGAAATCATAGCCATTCCACTCATGAGCACTCCTCCGATGTGGGTTACAAAAAAACAGGCGTTCCGGAAACACCCCGCCGTTGCGGCACCACGCCTGCCTTCAGTTAAGTTCAACCCTACTCGTGACACCGCAACCCTTCCATGACGAAAATGGGGGACAGCGCTGATATTTTCTGATTTTAGTCTGGATAAACGAGCATATATGCCTTATGACGTCTGTCATAAGAGGGCTCCCACCCGCGGCTCGCCACGAAGTATTCCGGGGGCTCAGTCGACCTGGAGGCCGCGCATCCTGGCCACCTGATATACGTCCTTGTCGCCCCGTCCGGAAAGGTTGCAGATGATCACCTTGTCCTTGCCCATTGCCGGTGCGTCCTTCAGCACTTGGGCGATGGCGTGGGCGCTCTCCAGGGCCGGAATGATGCCCTCGACATGGGACAGGGTATCGAACGCCGCCATCGCCTCATCGTCGGTGATATAGGCGTAACGGGCGCGGTCGATATCACGCAGATAGGCGTGCTCCGGGCCGACGGCGGCATAGTCGAGCCCGGCGGAGACCGAGTGGGTCAGGTTGATCTGGCCGTGGCGGTCTTGCAGCATGTAGGTCAGGGTGCCCTGCAACACCCCGAGGGAGCCGCCGGAAAAGCGCGCGGCGTGCTTACCGCTCTCGATGCCATAGCCGCCGGCTTCGACCCCCAGCATATCCACCCCCGGATCCTTGATAAAGGCATGGAACAGCCCCATGGCGTTGCTGCCGCCGCCGACGCAGGCAATCAGCTTATCCGGCAGACGGCCTTCGGCCTTCATGATCTGGCGGCGCGCCTCCTTGCCGATTACCGACTGGAAATCCCTCACGATCATCGGGTACGGGTGGCAGCCAAGCACCGAACCCAGCACGTAGTGGGTGGTGCGCACGTTGGTGGTCCAATCGCGCATGGCCTCGCTGATGGCGTCTTTCAGGGTACGGCTGCCGTAGTGGACGCCGGTGCACTTGGCCCCCAGAAGACGCATGCGATACACGTTGAGGGCTTGCCGTTCCATGTCCTCGGTGCCCATATAGACCTCGCATTCGAGGCCCAGCATGGCGGCCATGGTGGCGGTGGCCACGCCGTGCTGCCCGGCGCCGGTCTCGGCGATGATGCGCTTTTTGCCCATGTGTTTGGCGAGCAGCACCTGGCCCACGGTGTTGTTGATCTTGTGGGCGCCGGTGTGGCACAGGTCTTCGCGCTTCAGGTAGATGCGGGCGCCGCCCAGATGTTTGGTGAGGCGTTCGGCAAAATAGAGCGGCGTCTCGCGTCCCACGTAGTCCCGCAGAATCTGTTTGACCTCGTCCTTGAAGGCCTTGCTCCTGGCGATGACCTTGTAGGACTCGGTCAACTCCGCCAGGGCGGGCATCAGGGTCTCGGGGGCGTAGATGCCGCCAAACTCGCCGAAGTGGCCGCGGCGGTTGGGCTGGTTGTAACGGTTGCGCTGGATCATGAAGCGGCCTTTGCGTTGTCGATGAATGCCTTCATTTTAGCAGGGTCCTTGGTGCCCGGTGCCGACTCCACCCCGGAACTGACATCGACGCCGTAGGGATCCGTGAGTTTCACCGCCTCGGCCACGTTGTCCGGGTTAAGGCCTCCGGCCACGATCACCGGAATGTCCTCCACCAGTTGGGTCAGGTTCCAGTCGAACCGTTTGCCGGTACCGCCGAACAGGGTGTCGTCGTGGGCGTCGAGCAGGAAAGCCCGGGGCTGGTACTTCCGAATGTCGGAAAAGCTGTCCAGACCCTGCACCCGGATCACCTTGATCACGTCCGGGGTCAGGGCCGAGACCGTTTCCGGCGATTCGTCGCCGTGCAGTTGCAGCAGGTCGATGCCGGCCACCTGACGCACCTCGCGCATGTGGTCGATGGTGTCGTTTACAAACAACCCCACGGTGGTGACGAACGGCGGCAGCTCGGTGATGATGGCGCGGGCCATCTCCACCGACACCGCCCGCGGGCTTTTCGGGTAGAACACGAAGCCCAGGGCGTCGGCGCCATAGTCGAGGGCGAAAAAGGCGTCCCGGGTGCTGGTGATCCCGCAGATCTTGACCTTCACAGTCACGGTAAAACACTCACGGCAGTAACTTTTTAAGGGCCTTTTCAACATCGTCCTGACGCATCAGGGACTCGCCGACCAGAATGGCGTCGATGCCGGCCTCTTCCAGACGGGCCACCTGGGCGCGTTCGGAAATACCGCTTTCGCTCACCCGGATCACCCCTTCGGGCATGCCCGCATCGAGTTTGTAGGTGGTTTCGATGTCGGTTTCGAACGTATCCAGATTCCGGTTGTTGACGCCGATGATACGGGCGCCCACGGCCGCCGCGCGGGCCAATTCCTCCGCCGTGTGAACCTCCACCAGCGCCGCAAGGCCCACGCTGTCGGCATGCTCGATAAAGCTGCGCATCTCGCCGTCGGTGAGGATGGCGGCGATGAGCAGCACCGCATCGGCGCCGTACCGCCGGGCCTCGTAAATCTGATACGGATCGATGGTGAAGTCCTTGCGCAGCAGCGGCAGGTCGGTCACCTCACGCACCTGACGCAAATAATCCAGATCCCCCATGAAGTAGTCGCGATCGGTCAGCACGCTGATGGCCGACGCCCCCCCGGCGGTGTAGGCACGGGCCAGTTCCTGAGGGTTGAAGTCATCGCGGATGACACCCTTGGATGGCGACGCCTTCTTAATCTCGGCAATGACACGGATGGCCCCCTGCCCGCCCCGGTTCAGCGCCTTATGGAAGTCTCGGGTGGGGGGCAGGTCGGCAAGCTCCCCTTTCCAGCCATCGAGGGGGTCTTGCGCCCTGGCGGCCTTCACCTCGCTTTTTTTGGTGGCGACGATGCGGCTCAGGATACCGATATCGGAACAACCGCTCACGACTGACTTTTTTCCACCAGCATGGCCAGTTTTTCCTCCGCCGCGCCCGAGTCGATGGATTCGGCGGCGCATTTCAAGCCTTCGCTCAGGGTGGCGGCCTTGCCGGTGGCCACGAACAGGGGGGCGGCGTTGAGCAGCACAATATCGCGCCGGGGGCCTTTCTGCCCGGCCAGCACCGCACAGGTGATGGCGGCGTTTTCGGTGGCGTCGCCCCCGGCCAGGTCGGCGGGCTTCGCCAGCGCAATACCCAACTCTTCCGGACTGAGCGTGTAGGCGGACACGATGCCGTCCTTGCCCTCGGCCACGCGGCTTTTCCCGGTGGTGGTGATCTCGTCCAGACCGTCCAAGCCGTGCACCACGAAACAGTGGCGCGCGCCCAGTTCCACCAGCACCTGGGCCAGGGTATCGGTCAGATCCTCGTCGTAGACGCCGAGCATCTGCACGTTGGCCCCGGCCGGGTTGGTGAGCGGGCCCAGTATGTTGAACAGGGTGCGCGCGCCGATCTCCCGGCGCGGGCCGATGGCGTGTTTCATGGCGCCGTGCAGCATGGGGGCGAACAGGAAGCCGATACCGACGTCGTTGATACAGTCTTCCACCTTTTCCGGCGGCACTTCGATGTTGACCCCGAGGGCCATAAGCACGTCGGCGGAGCCGGACCTGCTCGATACCGAGCGGTTGCCGTGCTTGGCCACGGTAATCCCCCCCCCGGCCACCACGAAGGCCGTCGTGGTCGAGATATTGAACGTGCCCGAGCCGTCGCCGCCGGTGCCGCAGGTGTCCACCACCATGGGGTCGTTGACCCGGATCGGGGTGGCCATTTCGCGCATGATTCTGGCGGAGCCGACGATTTCCGGCACGGCCTCACCCTTCATGCGCAGGGCGATGAGATACGCGCCGATCTGCGCCGGGGTGCACTCGCCGGACATGATGTCGCGCATCACATCGGCGGCCTGGGTGGCGGACAGATCATTACCCTCGATCACATGGCCGATGGCTTCGGTGATTACGGACATACGCCTTCCTCCATGGCAATGAAGTTGGACAGCAGGTCGTGACCGGCGCGGGTGAGAATCGACTCCGGATGAAACTGCACCCCTTCGATGGCGTAGGTGGTGTGGCGTACGCCCATAATCTCGCCTTCGTCGGTCCATGCCGTCACGATGAGCTGATCCTCCGGCAGGGTCTCGCGCTTGATAATCAGGGAGTGATAACGGGTGGCTTCAAAAGGATTGTCGAGCCCCGCAAACACCCCCTTTCCATCATGGTGAATCAGGCTGGTCTTGCCATGCATGAGCCGGTCGGCGCGCACCACGTCGCCGCCAAACACCTCGCCGATGGACTGATGCCCGAGGCAGACTCCGAGGATGGGCAGTTTTCCGGCGAAGTGACTGACAACCGCCTTGGAGATACCCGCCTCCTTCGGCGAACAAGGCCCCGGCGAAATCACGATGCGGTCGGGCTCCAGAGCCTCGATTTCGCCGAGGGTGACCCGGTCGTTTCGGAACACACGAATCTCCTGCCCCAACTCGCCCAGGTACTGGACCAGGTTGTAGGTGAAGGAGTCGTAATTGTCGATCATGACGATCATTGACGGCCTAAGTCATTGAAAGTGATAAGCGGTGGATGAGCCACCCCCGGAATATACCCGCTTTTTCCACCCACACTCGTTTTTCGCCGGGCCGGGGGGTCGCCGGGGCGACAACCGGCATGATACCCGATTGGACCGGCCCCTCAAACACCTGGCCTCACCCCCTCCACGCACCCAACGCCAGGTCGATCCCCTCTCAATCAATTCCGTAATGCAGCAGCTTGCACTCGAGGGGGCCGTTGTAGAGGGTGTTCTTGCGATCGGGGCGCAAACCCATGTGGTAGGCAAGCTCCGCGTTCCCGGTAAACACCGCCGCCCGCCAGCCGGAAAAGCGGGATTTAAGCTGGGCTCCAAGGGATGTGTACAGTGCCTCGATGCCCCCTTCCGACCCCATGCGCTCACCGTAGGGCGGGTTTATGACCACCAGACCGGTCTTGCCGGGGTGGGGCACGGCGTCCCTGAGCGCCCGTTCCGCTACCGTGACGCAGCCCTCAAGGCCGGTGACGCCGAGGTTTTCCTCCGACACGTCCACCATGCGCCGGTTGCTGTCGTAGCCGTGAATCCGGATGTCCCCCGCAAGCTGCCGGGCAAGCCCCGCCTGCCGCCGCGCCTCGGCCTCGTCCAGCAGTTCATCCCACGCGTCAATGTCGTGGGGACGCCAGGTCTCAAAACCGAATTGCTGCCGGAACAGCCCCGGCGCCGTGTCGGTGGCCATCATGACCCCCTCGATTAACAGTGTGCCGGTACCGCACATCAGATCGACCAGTTGCCTCCCCTCCGCCGCCATCGCGGGCCAGCGGGCGGAGGCCAGAATGGCGGCGGCCAGGTTTTCCTTGAGGGGCGCCTGCCCACCCTGCACCCGGTAACCGCGCCGGTGCAGCGCCTCCCCGGACAGGTCGATGCTCACGGTGGCCTGATCCTTGTACAGATAGACATTCACCCGCAGATCGGGCCACGACCTGTCCACCGAAGGGCGGGAGCCAAAGGCGTCCCGCATGTGATCGACGATGGCGTCCTTCACCTTCATCGCCCCGAAACGGGAGTGATCGACGGCCGACCGGGAGGTGGAAAAATCCACCGCCAAGGTGTTTTCCGGCCCCAGATGGTCCTCCCACGCCACCCGTCTGACGCCATCATATAACTCCTCCGGCGACCCGCATGGAAAAGTGTGCAGCGGCAACAGCACCCGGCTTGCGATCCGCGACCACAGGCAGGCCCGGTAGCCGTCGGAAACGGGGCCGGAAAAACCCACCCCCAGACGGGTTTCTTTCACTTCAGACAGCCCGATGGCGCGCAGTTCCACCCCCAGTAGCGGCTCCATATTGCGGGCGCAGGTGGCGAAAAAACGGTGGGAGTCGGACATGGGGGTTCCTGAGAAAAACAACGGGAGCGCGCTGTCATGTTAGCGGATGCCGGGGCCATTCGGTTGGAATCCCCACGAACCTCCCCCCGGATGGGACAGCCCGGTTGATTTCGAACGGCCTCACGTGGAAGCTACATAGTGTCTACGAAATCGGGTGCAGTCCAATGGAAGCTGGGTCGTATTCGTGAGAATGGGGGAAGCTCACCTGTCCCGGTAGCACGTCAACAAAGGAAAGTTCAGCCTTGTCACAACCCGTGCATACCGTTTTAACAACCTTCGTGGCGGTGCTGCTTGTCTGCACCCTCTCCGGCTGCGCCACGATGCTGTCCTACCGGGACGGAAGCCACGAATATCACACGCCTCATAAGCATATTTACGGTGGAACAAGGATGGACCTCTGGGCGATTGGCCAGTGGTTGGATACGCACCCCATCCTTTACCCCGTGGCCCTGATCCCATTGATAGACTTGCCGTTCAGCTTGGTGGCGGATACGGTGATGCTACCTTTTACCATCTCCGCGGCCCGGCGGCATCGTCCCATAGACGACCCGCACCCTCCCTTCACACCTGAAAAGCCTCAAAAGACACACCTTTCTCGCTGAGTTGAGTGATAGGGGGGTGGTTAGAGGTGTCCCCATTTGCCCAAATATGGCCTTACCGTAATGACCTTGCAGGAGCAAGAGCAAGGGAGTCCGGAAACGCCCGTCTGAAATTGACCCGAAGCCCCGCCATATGGTGCAACTTCAAGTTTACATGAGCAAAAGAGGTCTTTTTGCGGAGCAGGGTCCTGTTTTTATTAACCTCTTGCGCGCGCTCTGGCGGGGCCGTTACGGTGGGCCCATGCTCGACTGGAACCACATCGACACCGCGCTCATCGACATGGACGGCGTCTTGTTGGATCTGTCCTTCGACAGCCACTTTTGGGTGCATCACCTGCCCCGGCAGTACGCCCGCATCCACGGGGTGAGCTTTGAGGCGGCTCAGGAGAAGCTGCACGCCATGTACAAGGAGCGCGAGGGCACCATGGACTGGTACGACGTGGACTACTGGTCCCGCCGCCTGTTGTTCGACGTGGGTGCGGTCAAGGCGCGTCAGGCCGGGCGTATCCGCCCCCTGCCCCAGGCGGTGCGTTTTTTAACCACCCTCGAACGACGCGGCGTGCGGCGGGTGCTTTTGACCAACGCCCATCCCAAGAGCCTGCGTCTGAAAATGGCGGCCACCCGCCTGCACCGGCATCTGGATGAGGTGATCTCCACCTTCGAGCTGGGCCACGGCAAGGAGAGCCATGCTCTGTGGGAGAGGCTGACCAAGAAGCTGAACCTGGATCCGGCGCGCACCCTGCTTATTGAGGACTCCCTCACCAACCTGACGGCGGCGGCAGGCTATGGCATCGGTCACCTGGTACAGATCACCCGCCCCGACTCCGAAGCCGGGCTGCGGGAGGCCGGAAATTTCCCGGCAGTGGCGGACGTGGGCGAACTTTTCAAATAAAGCCGGGTTAGGGCAATCGGGAGAACCGTTTCCGCCCAGGGTCGTATTCCAGTTTGCATTACCCCCGTGCAGGACCACACCCGCACCGCTCAGGGTCGGTTACCAGCCTGCGCATTACCCTCGTGCGGGACCGCACCCGCACTGCCGATGCCCTTGCAACGGCACAGCTTGCGGATGTGGTGCACCAGTTCCCAGCGCTCCTCCTCCGTCAGGCGGTTGCCCCAGGGCGGCATCAGGGTCGCCAGGTTGTTCGCGGGACCCCCGAAGGTCAGGGTGCGAAAGATCTGATCGTCGGTAAACTTGGACATGTAGGGCCCGTCGGTGAGGTCCGCGGGCAGCACCTCGAACTGCTTGGAGGCGTTGGGGCCCGTGGCGTCCCCCTGGACCCCGTGGCACTGGGCGCACAGAAATCTAAAATTGGTTTCGACTCGTGTCAGGGAGGCATTGTTCTCCAGTTCTGGCTCCGCCGCCCACACCCCGACAGGCATCAGCAGCACCAGGCAGATAGCAAAAAACCTCACCGCCCCATCCTCGCGATGTAGCCCGCCAGCACCCGCATACGCTCGGGGGTGTACTCGGTATAGGTGTCCCCGGCATAGATCGGCATGCGTGTCACCGGGGTGTAGCGGGTCTGGTCCATGAGAAACGCATAAATCCAGTCCGGATTGAGCCGTCTGCCCGCATCCGTCAGGGTCGGGGCCGTCACCCCGCCCACCTCCGCGCCGTAGCGGGTGCGGGTAAGGTGACAGGCAAAGCACTGCTGTTCCTTGCCGTACAACACCCGCCCCTGCAAACGCTCCATGTGCGAAGGCGGCGTGTCCGCATCGATGACGCCGGTCTGCATGGCTGAATCCGTGAGGCTCATCAGATAAGCGGCAATCGCCACCCCATCCGCCTCGGGCGCGGCCGGATGGGGGGTGATGTCGGTATCGGGCGGCAGGCTGTCGTAGCGCACCCCCATAATCGGCGTGGGAGCGGGCAGCCAGGTTTCCAGCCAGTCCCTTTTCAGCTTGCTGCCGACGTACCACAGGTTGGGGCCTTTTAACGCGGCGCGCTCGGCAATGGTCATGGGGGATGTGGAGCGCGTCACCCCGTGGCAGCCGTCACACCCGTCGCGGGCGAACGCCGCTCTCCCCGCCTCGATGGCGGAGTCCGCCAGAACGGGGGAGCCGGACAACAGGGCCAGGGTCAGTCCCGCCAGCAACACGGTCAGACATTTACGACGACGCATGGACCAATTCTACCACCCCGAAACGGGGCCTTACAGGTGCCGCGACAGGGCCGAAACAAACGCCCGGTTATGCTCGCTGCGATGCACCCGCAGCCGCAACCAGTTCTCCTTGAGACCAAACGAGCCGCAGTGGCGGATTAAAAAACCATCCCGCGCCAGTGCTTTGAACAGCCGGTCCGCCGATGCGCCGTCGGGCAGTTCGACCAGCAGGTAGCCCGCCACCGACGGCAGCGGCTTAAGCCCAAGGCCGGACAGATCCCGGGAAAAATCCTCCCGCAGGGCGGTCATGCGCGCCTGCTCCCGCGCCGGATATTCCGTGTCCGCCAGACAGGCGATGGCCGCCGCCTCGGCCACCCGGTTGACGCTCCACGGCGGACGTGCCGCCCGCAGCCGACCGGCCACATCGGGGGCTGCCGCCAAATACCCCACCCGCAGGCCCGCCAGCGCGTAAAACTTGGTGAACCCCCTGAGCACCATCATGCGCGGGTGCCGTTCCAACCAACCGAGGCGTGAACCTTCGGGGTCGTACTCTACAAACGCCTCGTCCAGCAGCAGGTACGCACCCACCTGAGCGCAGGCGGCCAGCACCGCCCCGAGGGCGGCATCGTCGATGCGGTCGCCGGTGGGGTTGTTGGGGGTGCAGAGGGTCACAAGCTCAGGATCGCCCCGGCGGATCGCCTCACATGCCGCATGGGTGGGAAATTCCGCAAGGGAGCTTCGCGGCACCTCGATCACCCTGCCCCCGGTGCGCCGCACCGCCTCGCCGTAGGCACTGAAGGTGGGGGTAACCTGCAGCGCACGATGCAGGCCAAGCGCCCGTGGGATCAGGTCAATCAACTCGGTGGCACCGTTGCCCGCCAGCAGACAGCGGGGTGGCAGGCCGTGGGCCGCCGCCAGGGCGTCGATCAGCGCACCCGCCTGGGGGTCCGGGTAGCGGTCAATTTCGGAAAGCGCGGCGGTTGCCGCCGCCAGCGCGGATTCGGGGGGACCGAACGGATGGGTATTGACGCTGAAATCCAGCGGTTCTCCCGCAAGGGACAGTTCCCGCACCACCCGCCTCAGATCACCGCCATGAGGCTGAAACCCGCCCATGGCGCTCATGCCGCCGCCCACGCCACCGCCAGTATGGCGCTCACCACCCCCGTGGCGCGCAGCAGCCGCACCGCCCGGGGCACATGGATGGCCTCCGGCAATGCTCCATCACCGCCCAACAGGGGCCGCTGGTGCAACTGGCCGCGATAGTGGGCCGGTCCCCCCAGGCGGACCCCCAACGCACCGGCCACCGCCGCCTCCGGCCATCCGGCGTTGGGGGATGCGTGACGACGGGCATCGGTCAACGCCGTGCGCCACGCGCCCCGGGCCGAATAGCCCAGACCGCCCGCGCATACCGTCATGAGGAGCCAGGTGATGCGCGCCGGAATCCAGTTGGCCAGATCGTCCAGCCGCGCCGCCGCCCAGCCGAAATCGGCATAGCGTTCGCCCCGGTAACCCACCATGGAATCCGCCGTATTTACTGCCTTGTAGGCCAGCGCCAGCGCCGGACCGCCAAGGGCAAGGTAGAACAACGGTGCCACCACCCCGTCGGATGCGTTCTCCGCCGCCGACTCTACCGCAGCGCCCGCCACCTGTCCGGCATCCAACGCTTGCGGGTCACGGCCCACCACATGGGCCACCGCATCCCGCGCCGCCGCGAGGTCTCCGGCGGCAAGGCACACCCCCACCTGCGACACGGCGCGGCTCAGGCCGGTGAGGGCAAGAGCGGTGTAGGCCAGATACACTGCGATTAAAAAACCAACCCACGGATGCCACACCGTCCCCATACGGATCAGCCCGGCGGCCACCACAAACGACGCCAGCGGAAGCCCCACGGCCAGCACCACCCCGGCCCCCCGTAAAAAACCGGGGCGCTCGGAAATCGCCCGCGCGCCGCGCTCGTACAAGGTTATGAAAAAGCCCATCAGCCGTACCGGATGGGGCCAGCGGGGCGGGTCGCCCCACAACAGATCAAGCACCACCGCCAGCGCCACCACGGCGGCGGGTATGTATTCCGAATCCGGAAACGCCATGTCAAAGAAGCCCGCGCACGGCGTCCATATCCACGTACTTCGCGACCGTATCCGCCAGACTGTCGAGGGAGCGCTCCACCAGGTCGGCGAACACCACCGCTTCCGGCTCGGCAAGGCCCTTGTGATCCCGTAGCGGGGCCAGCAGGGCGCGGCGCGCGGCGTCGCTTTCGAACAGGCCGTGCAGGTAGCTGCCCCACACGTTGCCCACCCGCACACCGGTGCCTTCCGGGGCGTCGGCGAACAGGGGCGTGCCGCCCGCGATGCGGGTGCGCCCCATATGAATCTCATAGCCTTCCAGCGGCATCGTCCCCAAACCGGATGCGGTCGCCGGGCGGAGGAAAACCCGCTCGCAGCGTTTGTCCTCCGCCATCACGGTATCGCAATCAAGCAGGCCCAGACCCTGGGCCTCGCCCCCCTGCTCCACCCCGTGGGGATCGGAAATATGCCGTCCAAGCATCTGATAACCGCCGCAGATGCCCGCCACCGCGCCGCCTTTTCCGGCGTGCTCGCGGATCGCAACATCCAGCCCCCGCGCCTTGAGCCAGGCCAAATCCGGAATCACCGCCTTGCTGCCCGGCAGGATGATCATATCCGCCCCGGCCAACTGTTCCGGGCGATCGACGAAACCCAGGCTGACGTCCGGCTCCACGGTGAACGGGTCAAAATCGGTGAAGTTGGCAATGCGCGGCAGGTGGATCACGGCGATGTTGAGCCGCTCGGCACCGAAGCCGCCGCCCCGGTCCGCAACCCCCAGCCCGTCCTCCTCCGGGAGCGTGTGCTCCAGCATGGGTATGACCCCGAAAGTGGGCTTGCCGTAGCGCTCGCGCAGATAATCAATGGCCGGGATCAATAGATCGGCGCGACCCCGGAATTTATTGATCAAAAAGCCCGCGATGCGCGCCCGTTCCGCCGGGTTCAGGAGTTCAAGGGTTCCGGCAAAGGCGGCGAACACCCCGCCCCGGTCGATATCTCCCACCAGCAGCACCCGGGCATCGGCCATGTCAGCCACCCACAGGTTGGCGATATCATGGTCCTTGAGGTTGATCTCGGCAGGACTCCCCGCGCCTTCGATCACCACCAGGTCGGCGTTCTCGGAAAGACGCCGGTAGCTCTCGCCGGCGATGCGCCGCCCGTCCGTCTCTTTAAAGCGGTGATAGTCCGTCACGTCCAGGGTGTCCCACACCTGACCGTGAACCACCACCTGACTCCGCGCCTCGCCCACCGGCTTGAGCAGGATGGGGTTCATATCGACATGGGGGGAAAGCCCGGCGGCACGGGCCTGCAGCGCTTGCGCCCGACCGATTTCGCCACCGTCGCAGACGGCGGCGTTGTTCGACATGTTCTGGCTTTTGAACGGCGCAACCCGCAAGCCCTGCCGTGCAAACAGACGGCAGAACGCGGCGGTAAGCAGGCTCTTGCCGACGTGGGACCCGGTGCCGCACAACATCAGCGCGGCAGCCATCAGATGCCCTCTTTGCTTGCCTCGGGCGGCGTGATGGAGCCTGCCGGGTCCAACTGGCCGGGGGGTTTGGGTGGAGGTGTGGGTTCGACTGGCTCAAGCGGGTCGATTGGCAATGGCTCAAGCGGGTCGATTGGCAATGGCTCAAGCGGGTCGATTGGCAATGGTTCAAGCGGGTCGATTGGCAATGGTTCAAGCGGGTCGATCGCCGCCGGTTCAAGCGCGCCCCCGGATGACACTTCCCCCTCAATTTCACGGATCTGCAGAAATGGCACCTGAGACCAGGTTTCCACCCATGAATCAAGCGCCTCCTGAAGGCGGCGTTTTGGTGAATGGGTGACGTCCACCAAGGTTTCGGAAGATACCCCCAGACCGTCCCAGTTGGTGCGGAACCCGGTCACTTCCGGCTTGGTCCGCACCCACAGGTAGCTGTGGTAGGTGGGCGCGTCGCAACTGGTGGCCACGTCACCGATCCAGATTCTCAAATTGACCGGGTACGGCGGGTTCACCTCGGTGATGGGCATCAACTGGTAGCGGCGTGGGACACGCAGGGTGATTTCCGCCATGACCCGTTCGAACAGGTTGTTCCAGGTCTTCTGGTAGTCCTCGAAGCCTTCCTCCCCCTCTACCGGGAACTGATCGTTTTCACCACTTCGATGAGGCCACAGGGGCGCCATCTCATCGAAATTAACGTAAATACCGACCGGGATACGATCCCGGTTTTTTTTCGCCCAGGCCGTGGGCGCCATGCCAACCGGAAACAGCAGGAGGGTTGCCAGAATCACGCAGAAGGGCCGGAGTGCGGTGCGGACCAAACGGTGTGAATACGCCACGCTCACCATTTATGAAGGGGCTTCGGAACGGGTGCGGAAGCCATGGGAGAATCCGGGATCGTAAAGTTTGGAATAGCGAAACTCCGAGTCGGGAATAATGGCCTGGTTAAGCACCTCCCCCACCACGATCAGGGCGGTCATCTTAATACCGGATTCCCGCACCTTCTCGACAATGTCGGAGAGGGTACCACGCACGATCCGCTGTTCCGGCCAGGACGCCTTGTAGACCACAGCCACGGGGGTTTCGGGCGGGTACGAGGCCTCCAGCCCGGCGACCACCTTGTGGATCATCTGGGTGGAGAGAAACAGCACCATGGTGGTGCCGTGACTTGCCAGACTTGACAGCGCCTCGCGTTCCGGTACCGGGGTGCGCCCGGCCATACGGGTAAAGATCACCGACTGGGCCACCTCCGGCAGGGTGAACTCCACCCCCAAGGCCGCCGCCGCCGCCATGGCGCTGCTGACCCCCGGCACCACCTCCACCGGAATATCGGCCTCGGCCACCTTGCGCATCTGCTCGGCCAGGGCCGAAAACAGGCTGGTGTCACCGGTCTGCAGCCGCACCACCCGACGTCCCGCCCTGAACGCGCTGATCATCAGATCAACGATGTCGGGCAGGTCCATGCCGGCACTGTCATGACGTTCGGCATCAGGCCGGGTGCAGTCGAGCAGAATCGGGTTAACCAGGGATCCGGCATAGACGATCACATCCGCCCCGGCCAGCAGACGCTGGCCGCGCACGGTGATCAGGTCCGGTGCGCCGGGACCCGCACCGACCACGTAAATCCGGTCCCAGGGGTTGCCGGATTCAGGCAGATCGGCTCCGGCCACCCTGTCAGTCCTTGACCGTGGTAATCAGGTAAGCGGGGTTGAAGCCCTCGAAATATTCCAGGCCACCGCGCTCCACGGTGCGCGCGATATTGACGATGACCATGTCGTGTTTGAGACGGCT
The DNA here is from genome assembly GCA_046754085.1 of Leptospirillia bacterium. GTDB lineage: Bacteria > Nitrospirota > JACRHL01 > JACRHL01 > JACRHL01 > JBHHVE01. The sequence continues at coordinate 56,856 of JBHHVE010000008.1, read as the reverse complement.
CTCCTTGAACAGCGTCTGCACCTCGGAGAGGGCATCCAGGGTGGTGGCGTTAATCACCATGATTCCCCCGGACTTAAGACGCTTCAAGCAGATTTCAACGACATTTTTCATGTGTCCGCCGCAGCCGCCCACGAACACCCGGTCCGGTTCCGGCAGGCCCGCCGCCATCTCTTCCACATCCCCTTCGACCACGGTGACGTTATCGAGACCGAAGCCCTTGATGTTCTCATAGATGTTGCGGGTCTGGGTAAAGTCGCGCTCGATGGAGAGCACTTCGCCGCCGTGAGCAACCCGTGCCGCCTCGACGGTCAGGGCGCCGGCCCCGGCGCCCACGTCCCAGAAACGGTGTTTTTCTTCCAGGCGCAGTTTGGAGAGAACGATGACCCGCATTTCCGCGCGCATCATTTTCTCGGGCCGGGCCGCGAGCATCTCGTCCGGTACCCCAAGGCTGCTGACCAGTGCGTATTTGGGGGCCTTGCCGGCCGCGGGCAATTCCTTCAGGTTGGCGCCCCGCCCGCGCTGCCTGCCGTCATCCTTCGAAGTCTCTTTCTGGGCCGCCTTTCGCGCCGGTACGCCGTTGTCGGCGGCGGACTCGTCGTCCGCCGACTTGAACAGGATCATGATGGACAGGGGCGAAAAGTTCTTTCTGGATATCTCTTCAAGCGAACCCATGATGATGCGTTCACGCGGCGTCCCCAGGTCCTGACAGACGTAACATTGGGCTTCGATGTCATGCTTGAGCAGGAGTTTGGCCACGGCGCGCGGGCTTCTGCGCTTGTCGGTGAAAATTCCCACCTTGGCATTCTGTCTGACCACCCGGATCAGACGGTCCACGTTACGCCCGGCGGACGAGGTCACCGCAGCGTCGTTCATGGGCTCCTTGATTGCGGCAAACGCCATCTGGATGGCACTCACGTGGGGGACGATGGTGATTTCCTCCTTCTTGAAACGCTCCAAGAGGAACTTGGAGAGCCCGAAGAAGTTGGGGTCGCCCGAAGCCAGGATGACAACGCGGGCCACCGGGGAATCGTCCTTCTTCTCCCCGGCCTCGTCCTGTTTGGCGGTGCCACGGGCGCGTCGACCACGGGATGACTTATCCCCGGATACCGCCTCCGTATCGCCAGGCGCTGCGGGCTCGGGAGTGCCTGCGGGCTCGGCCTCGGGAGCAGCCTTTTTGTCGTCGGTAACCGTCGTGTCGCCCTCGGTGGCACCCGCCGAATCCTCCGCGGCATCGGGTTTCGTCTCCGTCGATGCGGCGGCATCCGCTGCCGGGGCGGCGTTCGACGCGTCTTCCGGGGCATCTTCCTGCGGCACGGCAACCGGGGCCGACAACGATGCGGTGTCGTTCGGGGCGTCGATCACTTTTGCACCGCCGTCCGATTTGCTATCCGGTTTTGTATCCTGAGTGTCTGCGGAAGGCGCCTCAGCCTTCGGGGCATCACCCTCCCCAGCCTTCGGGGTGCCGTCACCGGCGCTATCGGGGGCGCTGTTATCGCCCTCCTTACCTTCCGAACGGCGGCCACGGCTACGCGGCGACGGCCTTCTGCGGCTGCGGCGGCGGCCCGAGGAGCGACCCCCCTCCTGACTTCCGTCGCCTTCGTCTTCCCCCGGCTCACCCTCCGAGTCGGATATCTGCCGTAGATCCTGCTCGATCCTGATCTCGCGACCTTCCACCACCGCGGATTCCGACGAATCGATAATGTCGACCAGTTGCCTGAGATTGGCCGTCATCGCATAGGTGGGCACCCCCAGGTCTTCGAACTGGGAGATGACCCGCTTGCCGCCAATGATCAGATGGCTTTCGCGAATAATGTCGAGGGTGCTTCCAAGCAGGGAGTCCCGCCCTTCGGGGCCAACCCCGATCAGGATAATTTCCTTTGCCATGTTCCGATAAATCCTTTTTTGTTCGAACGGCACGGCTCATCGACGATAGATGGCCTGTCGCGCCGCCGCTATCGCACCCCGCTCACCCTACTCTGGTGATTCCTCCAGCGGTTCGTCATCGGGGCTGCCCGCCGGTTCCCCGGCAATACGGTAGCCCTCCGAAGCCCAGACGCCGAGATCAATCATCCGGCATCGTTTCGAGCAGAACGGACGGTGCTTGTTTTCTTCCCACGTGGAGACCTGACGGCAGATCGGGCAGGGAATACGCATCAATTGGGAGTGGGAAGCGGGATTGAGAGGGGGGACATAAAAAAGGGGAACACGGGCACCACGGCACGGCCCTGACGCTCGAACCAACCGCTCGAGCGATTAGAAAAACAACGCGGCCCGCGAGGAGACAAAATATCCGCCCCCACGCCACGGCCCGCCGTTGCCCGGGTCGCAGTACCTCGCTCGGTCATGACTGACCGGCTCCCTTTTTTAAAACCTATAACGTGCCAACCCGCCCCGCGCTGTCTTCAAGCGCATCAACTACGGGGTTGCTAAGGGCGCGCCGCCACTAAACCTTCTCTACCCAGCCGCCCCTACGCCCCAATTTGACGGGTCAAACCCGTGCCAGGCACGTGCAGCCAGATCAACTCTCCTGGCGGACCGCGATTCCTAAATTTCGCGCTGGCCCGCCGATAACGGTTTCCATGCTACCACCGGGTAGCGGGAATTGGCAAACCTGCCGTCTCGAAACCTCGCCTCATACGGCAACCTGCCGGTTTGACAGGATTTCGGGGCCTCTGTTAGATTCCGCACACTCTTGGGTGTCGTCGGTTCCCGTCGTTGCCGCTCCGAGCCCAGGGCCAATCCGCACCCGCCACCTTCGATGCGCTCACACCGGGCGTGCTTTTTAAGGACAGTGAGCTTGAATATACATAAAAGCGCCGTTCTTCCTCTGATGATGACCGCCGCCCTGCTGCTTTCCGTGGCATGCAGCAAAGCCCCGGAAGCGCCGTCATCAGCGCCCGCCGGTGACCAACCCGAGGCACTGGGGGAGCCAACCACTGGTGACTGGATCGTGCGTCACATGCTCTCCGATCCGGAGCAGTTGAACCCCCTCACCAGCAACGACGCCGGCGCCGCCACCATTCTGGGCCATATCTTTGAGACCCTGACCGATCGCGACCCACACACCCTGGCCCTGCGCCCGCTGCTGGCCAGTGAACTCCCGACGGTCTCGGACGACCACCTCACCTACACCTTCCACCTGCGCAAAGACGCGCGCTTTTCCGATGGCAAACCGGTTACCGGCGAAGACGTCCTGTTCTCCATCAAGGCCGTTAAAAGCCCCAAGGTGAACGCGCCGTTCACCCGGGTTTACTACGCATCCCTGGTCAATGCCGAATTGATCGACCCTTACACCATCCGCTTTACCGCCTCGGAGCCGTACTTCAGGAACGAGAGCGTATTGGGCGGAGTCAGCGTGCTGCCCCGCCACTACTACGACCCGGAGGGCCACCTGGACGGCATTTCGGTCAGCCAGGTCGTGGAGGAGGATCCGGCGGTGGCGGATCGGGTGCAGGCCTTTGCCGACCGCTTCAACCGGGATTTTGCCAGAAACCCCATGGGCAGCGGACCGTACCGCTTCACCGAATGGTTCACCGGTGAACGGGTGGTGCTGGACCGCAACCCGGACTACTGGGGGAATACCGTCCCCGAAATCGAGCGGCCGTGGATCGACCGCATGCTGTTTCGGGTGGTAAACAATACCGACGCCGCCCTGGTGACCCTGAAAGGTGGCGATCTGGACATGCTGGGGTTGCAACCGCTCCAGCACCTGCGCGAGACCTCCGGCAAAAAATTCACCGAGAGTTTCAACAAGATCGAGTACTACTCCCCCGGCTATACCTATGTGGGTTGGAACAACGAAAGCCCCCTGTTCAGCGATGTCCGGGTGCGGCGGGCCATGACTCACCTGATCGACCGGGAAGCCATGGTCAAGACCATCCTGTTCGACCTGGGGCAGGTCATTCACAGCCCGATTTACCGCTTCCGTCCCGAGTACGACGAATCCATCCAGCCGCTGCCGTTTGACCCGAAACAGGCGGTCGCCCTCCTGAAAGAGGCGGGCTGGGCCGACTCGGACAGCGACGGCATTCTCGACAAGCTGATTGACGGCAAGCGGGTGCCGTTTTCGTTCGAACTGAAGATCAACTCGGGCAACCAGACCAGAAAGAGCGTGGCGCTGACCATGCAGGACGTCATGCGGCGGCACGGCGTCGAGGTCAAGATCCGCGAACTGGACTGGACCATCTTCCTGGACGACATACGCGCCCGCCGCTACGACGCCATGGTGCTGGGCTGGGCCATGGGAGTCACGGAGCCGGACGCCTACCAGGTGTGGCACTCCTCCCAGATCGACAACCGCGGATCGAACCACATCGCCTACCGGAACAACCGGGTGGATGAACTCCTCACCGCCTATCGCAAGGAGTTCGATCCGGAGGTACGGATCGGTATGTACCGGGAGTTTCAGCGCATTCTGCACGACGAGCAGCCGTACACGTTCCTGTTCATGGGTAAAAACGTGGTGGCCTACCATCGCCGCTTCCAGAATGTGGAAGCGCTGCCCATCGGTGGCGTGAGCCCCAGCCGCTGGTGGGTGCCCACGGACCGCCAGAAGTACACCACCACACCGGCGGCCACCCCGTAAGGGCGCCCTATGCACCAGCACGCCTCCCTCCGCCCCCAGGACCACCCGTGGCCCGCTATATACTGATCCGCGCCCTGTGGATGATCCCGACGTTTATCGGGGTCACCCTGATTTCGTTTCTGATTGTTCACCTGGCACCGGGAGACCCGGCCGAATTGATGGCGGGCGGTGGCCTGGGTGCGGGCAGCGGGGTCGGGCTTTCCACCGAAAGCCGGGTGGTGGTGGACGATGCGGTGAGCCAGTGGCGCGCCCAGTTCGGGCTTGATCAGCCGCTCCACATCCAATACCTGACCTGGCTGAAAAACACGGTCGCCCTGGAATTTGGTGACTCGTTCAAGGATCAGCAACCGGTGATCGACAAGATCGCCCAGCGCATGCCGGTCACCGTGCTGCTGAATATTCTGTCGATCCTCGTGATTTATCTGGTGGCGATTCCCATCGGCATCCACTCGGCCACCCATCCCTACACCCTTATGGACCGCATCACCACCGTGGGGGCGTTCGTGCTGTTTTCACTGCCCACTTTCTGGGTGGCGATCCTCCTGATCATCTTTTTTGGTGGTGGTGATTTTTTCGACCTGTTTCCGCCCGGCGGCCTGCACGCCACCGACTACTCGGAGAACTGGTCCTTGGGACGGCGCGCCGCCGACCTCGCTATGCATCTGTTTCTGCCGGTGTTGATCCTCTCCTACGGCGGGTTTGCCGAGATGTCCCGCTTCATGCGCGGCAGCCTGCTTGAGGTGCTGGGGCAGAATTATGTGCTCACCGCACGCGCCAAAGGACTCTCCGAGCGTGTGGTGATTTACAAGCACGCCCTGCGCAACGCGCTGGTGCCGATGGTAACCATCCTGGCCGGCATCCTCCCCGCCCTGATCGGCGGCTCGGTCATCATCGAGAGCATTTTTTCCATTCCCGGCATCGGCCAGCTCGGCTTTCAGGCGGTGCTGGCACGGGACTACCCGGTGATCATGGCGGTGTTCACCATGAGCGCGGTGGTGACCCTGGTCTCCATTCTGTTGTCGGATATCCTCTTAACTCTGGTGGACCCGCGCATCAACTTCCGTAAGCGGGCAGACGCATGAGCACCGAAGGCCCCATCGGACAGGCGATTGCAATCCTCAAAAAAAGCGGCACCGCCATGGCGGCGCTGGTACTTCTGGTTCCCCTGGTCTTCTGTGCCGTATTCGCCGACCTTCTGGCCAGCGACCGCCCCTACACCGTCACCGTGGAAGGGGAACGCCATTTTCCCGCATTCAAGGGCATGCTGGTGGATGCCGGCATCGCCCGCTGGTCCCCGGAACTGGTGAATGTCGATTTTAAGGCCCGCTATCCGGACGCCGCATTTCCGCCGATTCCTTACCGGCCCAACGGCATCGACCTGAGCAATCCGCTGGCGGCGCCGTCCACCGAGCATTGGCTCGGCACCGACAAACTGGGGCGGGACATCCTCGCGGGCATGGTCCACGGCGCCCGCGTGAGCCTCACCATCGGCATTGTCGCGGTCGGTATCGCCACCATCATCGGCGTATTCCTGGGCGCGGTGGCGGGCTTTTTTGGCGGGCTTGCGGACCTGTCCATCAACCGGTTGTTCGAGTTGATGATGGCCATCCCCACCTTTTTTCTGATTATCACCATCAGCGCCTTCGTGGAGGAGCCGTCACTGTTTTACATCATGGGGGTGATCGGCCTGACCGGCTGGGTCGGCATTGCGCGTTTTACCCGCAACGAGTTCGTCAAGGTGCGCGCGGTGGAGTTCGTCACCGCCGCCGAGGCCCTGGGTGCTCACCCGTTCCGGATCATGTTCATCCACATACTGCCCAACGCCATGAGCCCGATTATCGTGAGCGTGGTGTTCGGCATCGCCGGCGCGATCCTGGTGGAGTCCAGCCTGTCTTTTCTGGGGGTTGGCGTGCCCGCCGACGTGGTAACCTGGGGGTCGATCCTGAACGAGGCGCGAGGCCACACCTTTGCCTGGTGGCTGGCGGTGTTTCCCGGCTGCGCCATCTTCGCCACGGTGCTTGCCTACAACCTGCTGGGAGAGGCCATGCGTGACGCATTCGATCCCAAGCTTCGAGGCCGCGGCCTGGACTGACTGCGGGTCGCCGGAGAGCGGTAAATAAAAGGCCTAAAAACCCGCCACCGAGTCCACCGGCCTGCGTTTATGCTTGTGGGGACTCCCCCCTACCCTCAGCGGCTTTTCAGGCTGCGGATGTAGTTGATGACGTTCCACGCCTCGTCCTCGGAGATGAGGCCGGGCACCACGGTGATCATGGCGGTGCCGCGGCTGCCGTGCCGGAATACCCACATGATTTCCCCGTCCGAACGCGCCTCCTGCCACTTGGGATTGGTCAGATTGCGCGGCCCCGGGTCGAGCCCGTAGGCGCCGATGCCGTCGCCTTTCCCGTCTTCGCCGTGACAAACATTGCACGAGCCGATGCCAAAATAGGCTTCCTCCCCTTTTTTCAGGGACTCCGGCGTCACCGGCACCGGATTGACCATCGCCCGCGCTTCCTCCAGTTTTGCTTCCGGCACCCGTGGACGCAACGGGTCCCGCTCAGCCGCGGACCCGTTGACAGGCGCAAGGCTCCAGGCCATAACGCCGATACAGCCCACCACAGCGTAACGCAGGAACGTCCGGAAGGGACTCGGTTGCGGCCGGGAAAACAGGACCGGGCATCGATCGGACATCATTCGCCTACACTCTCATTATTCTGGGCCGGGGTCGCTTCCGGCTGGGCAGTTCCCGGCTGGGCAACTCCCGGCTGGGCCGCCTTTTTGCTCCCTGCTGTTGGCAATTCGCGTTTTCCGGTCTGAATAGCGCCTTTCTGACCCGCGAGAAACTTCTCGTACCCTTCGGTGGTCTTACCCCGGAGGGTGCGAATGTAGTTAATCACATCCCACCCCTCTTCCTCGGTAAGAAAGTCCGGAATGATGGAAACCATACCGGTTCCGGGTTTGCCGTCCATCAGAAACTGCATGAGGTTGCCGTCACTGTATTTATCATGCCAATCGTCGGAAAAAAAGGCGTTTGGCCTCGGCGAAAACTGGGTAAATACCGGGCCTAACCCATCCCCTTCTTTGCCGTGACACACCTGGCACCTGCCGGATCCCATGTAAAGCGCCATGCCACGGGCAATCGACTTCTTATCCGCGGCAATCGGATTGGCCACACCGGACCAATCGGCTTTGTCTCTTTCCACGGGAGGCGTTTCGGGGGCGGCTTCCTCAGCAGCAGGCGTTTCGGGGGCGGCTTCCTCAGCAGCAGGCGCTTCGGGGGCGGCTTCCCCGGCTGCGGGCGTTTCGGCAGTCGGTGCAACCTGGGCGAGCAGGGGCGCGGGTGCGGTTTCCACGCCGGAAAGAAGATGGCCCTCCTCCCCGGCCACTGGGGCGGGAAGGAGGGCCATCAGGAACACCATCAGAAAGATCACGGTGTGATCTCTCCCGATACTGTAATCGTTCCGCGTACCGCTTACTTCAGGCTGCGGATGTAGTTGATGACGTGCCATACGTCATCCGCATCGTCGAACATCGCCTCGTTGGCGATCATCGCGGTACCGTCCGAGCCATGGAAGATGGTGTAGCGAAGCTCACCGTCGGAACGGGCATCCTGCCACGCAGCGTTGGTGAAGTTACGCGGGGACGGATCCATACCAGCGGAAGCCGGTCCGTCACCGGTACCGGAATCGCCGTGACAGCCGTTGCAACCAATATCCTGGAAGAGCTCCTCGCCCAGGGAAACCGAATCGGCATCGGAGGACACCGGGTTGGCTTCGCCCTTGGCGGAGGCCGGGGCGCGCGGCGCCATCACATCCTTCTCCGCGGCCATGGCGGCCGACGAAGACATGGCAAACGCAACAGCAATCGCAGCAATGGCGAGATGCTTAAGCTTCATGACAACCTCATCTATAATCGTTCTGCAAAAAATCCGGGCTCACCACGAACCCGATGACCTTCAAACCGACCGGGACAAGGCTGCCCAGCCGCCAAACACGCTTTTTTTAATCAAAAAAAACTTCGGCCATTCTTATTGAAACGGCGGGTTCATGTCAACCCCTCCCAGTGCATTCTTTGCGCACGGTTTAAGGGGGAAGGCCCCTTGTTTTTATCCGCCGCCATGCCCTTTACAGCCGGCCCCTCCCATGCTACAAACAACGCCCCCATGTACCAATCCAATACAAAGCTTGCGGCCACACTCATTGCACTGTTGTTCCTGGGGGCATGGGGTTGCTCCGCGACGCGCCCGCATGTTGAGGCGCCGGAACCCGGTCCGGTACTCACCCAGTACCCGGATCAGGGTCACGACCATTTGCCCCACCCGGACTTCCCACACCCGCCCTATGCCAGCAACCCCCCGACTTCCGGGCCGCACACCCCCTACACCACCCACTGGGGGATGCACGAACGCCCGCTACGGTGGGAGGTTGCGCTGCACAACATGGAACACGGCGGCATCGTCGCCGCCTACCGATGCTCTCCGTGTAAACAGATGGTGGCAACACTCACCGAACTCCACGGGGTGTATCCGATGATGATCATCGCCCACGAGCCGAACCTGGATGCCCCGCTGGTGTTCGCCGCCTGGCGCCACACCCTGTCGGTTCCCCGTCTCGATGAGCCGGGTTGGCGGGCGATCAAAGCCTTTTTCGACGAACACTACGCCGTCGACCACCACCCCATGAGCGGCTCCCACCCCCATTCGGCCGCCCCGACGGATCCGTGACCCCGATCACCGGGTGGCTCACCGGCCACACCATCAAAAACCTCCTTCTGGCCACCCTCTCCGGGGTTCTGGCCGGGGTTGCCATGCCGGGACTCGGCATGGCGGCAGTCGCCTTTGTCACCCTGGTGCCGCTGTTGTGGGTGGTCCTCGCCGCCACCGCCGGGCGCGCATTTCTATACGGCTGGCTGGCCGGCACCGTGGGGTTTGCCGTCAGCATGTCCTGGGTGGCCGATACGGTCCACCTGTACGGCGGCCTGCCCTACGCCCTGTCCTACCCGGTCATGCTGCTGCTTTCCGCTTATCTGGGTGCCTACACCGGCCTGTTCGCCCTCGGCGTCCAGTTCCTGATACGGCGCGGCATCCCGCTGCTGCTGGTGGCGCCGCTGTTGTGGGTCGGCCTTGAATACCTCCGCACTTACCTGTTCACCGGCCTGCCGTGGAATCCCTTGGGCCTTGCCCTGTTCGAATCGACCCGGATGATCCAGATCGCCGACTTCGCCGGGGTCTACGGCGTCTCCTGGTTTGTGGTGACCGTCAATTGCGGCATCCATGCCCTGTCCCGCCCACTGTTCGAACGGCACAGAAGCTTCACCCAGGCCTACCTGCTCAATCACGGCATCGCCGTCGTTCTGATTCCGATCTGCGTGGCCACTTACGGGCAAGTGCAAATCGCCTCCCTGAGCCTGTTTCACCAGCAGAATCCCAACCCGGAAGGCCCGCTCCATGTCTCACTGATCCAGCCCAACATCCCCCAGAACAGCAAGTGGGATCCGGCCTTCCTGACCACGACCATGGCGCGCCTGGAGCGGCTGACCCGACAGTCCGGGGGATTCGATCCAGACCTGGTGCTGTGGCCGGAGGCGTCGGCGCCGCTGGTGCTCGAACACCACCAGCCCTATCTCGACATGGTCTCCGGCCTGTCCCGCGGCCTGGGCGCACACATCGCCGTGGGCAGCCTGTCGCCGGTGGCTGGCGCGCCGGACAAGGTCAGAAACAGCGTCTATCTGGTCACCCCCGGAGGTGCCATGCACATCGCCTCCAAGCAGCACCTGGTGCCGTTCGGGGAATACGTACCGCTGGAGACAAGCCTGCTGTCCTTCGTGCGCAAAATCACCCGGGGCATCGGTGATGTGATTCCCGGCGAGAAGGTTGCCGTGCTCAAGTTTCCTCGCGGTGACTTCGGTCTTGCGGTCTGCTACGAGGTGATCTTCCCGGATCAGGTTCGCCACCTGTTTGCGGCTGGCGCCACCTTCCTCGCCACCGTCAGCAACGACGCCTGGTTCGGCGCCAGTGCAGGCCCCGCCCAGCACTTCGCCCACATTGCGTTCCGCGCGGTGGAAAACCGCAGCTACGTGGTGCGGGCGGCCAACACCGGCATCTCCGGCATGGCCGACCCCTTTGGCATCGTGCACGAACAGACGGTCCTAAACACCGAGACCGCCACCCATGTGCGTATCGAGCCGCGTTTCACGGACTCCTTCTACAGCCGTCACGGCGACCTGTTCGCCCGCATATCTGTTATTCTGGTGGTGCTTTTGGGAGCCTACGCCATGATCTTTCGCGAGCCGCGCGAACGCGGGCGCAAGTCCGGGGGCCACCATGCATCCGACGCACTGAACTGAACCCGAAACGGATCGCCCATACCTGATCGCCCGAACCTGACCCATGGATACCCTGCTTCCCCACAAAGGCCGACTCACCGAGCTAAAAGCCCGTGTCGAGGAGATGATCGCCCACCAGCACCTCGACCAGCTCGCCGACGAACTCACCGACATCCAGCACCAGATGGAAGCGGACGGCTTCTGGGACCAGCTTGAAAGCGCACAGGCCGTTACCCGCCGCCGCTCCACCATCGAGAAAACCATCGAGGAATGGCGGGCCATCCAGGCCGCCATCGAGGATGTCGAGGTGCTGATCGAGTTGACCGAGGAAGAGGGCGACGAGGATATGGTTGCGGAAATCGGCGAACGGCTCGACGAGATCGGCGGCCAGGCCGAGGCCCGCCAGATGGCGTTGATGCTCTCCGGCGAGGCCGACCACTACGACGCCATCGTCAACATCCACCCCGGCGCGGGCGGCACCGAAAGCACCGACTGGGCCTCCATGCTGTACCGCATGTACACCCGCTGGGCGGAAAAAGAAGGTTTTGACATCAAGCTTCTTGACCTTCAGCCGGGGGATGAGGCGGGGCTCAAGAGTGTTACCTTTCTGGTTTCCGGAGAGAACGCCTACGGCTACCTGAAGGCCGAAGCCGGTGTCCACCGTCTGGTGCGGATCAGCCCCTTCGATGCCGCCAAACGCCGCCACACCTCATTCTCCAGCGTGTTCGTGTCACCGGACGTGCCGGAGGATGTCGAGGTGGAAATCGACGACAAGGACCTGCGGGTGGACGTGTTCCGCGCCTCCGGCGCCGGTGGGCAGCACATCAATAAAACCAGTTCGGCGGTGCGCCTCACCCATATCCCCAGCGGCATCGTGGTGCAGTGCCAGAACGAGCGTTCCCAGCATCAGAACCGGGACCAGGCCATGAAGGTGCTCAAGGGCCGTCTCTACGAACTGGAACTCAAGCGCCGCGAGGCCGAACTCGACGAGATCACCGGCGACAAGATGGAAAACGCCTGGGGCAGCCAGATCAGAAGCTATGTATTCCAGCCCTACCAGATGGTCAAGGACCACCGCACAAACCACGAATCCGGCAACGTGAGCGCGGTCATGGATGGCGACCTGACCCCCTTTATCCGCGCCTATCTGCTCTCCAACATGCAGCCATCCAAAGCGGAGAAAAGCACATCGGGATAGACGGGGGCGACCTGCCCATGACCGGCCGACTGGCATATAAACATCCGAATTGGGTATGTTAGGGAAGGTTGTGCTCCTTTGCGGATACCTTGTGGAGGGGCGCCAACGAACGTTATCCGGAACGCGACGACGGTGTGAACGATGAACGAATACCCTGAAACAGACCCCCTCCACATGGAGGAGACGAACCCGGAACATCCCACCCGTCCCGGCATCGGCGTGATGGAGATGGACGAAGTCCAGGCCGCGCCCTCCACTCCCTACTTCGTGATTCTCTACAACGACGAATCCCACTCCCTGGATGAGGTGGTTCTACAGGTGCAGAAGGCCACGGGCGTTTCCGCCAGCCAGGCCTTTGAGATCACCATGGAAGCCCACACCAAGGGCCGCGCCGTCTGTTATAGCGGCCCCATCGAAAAGTGCGAGAAGGTCGCCTCGGTGCTGCGCGAGATCAAACTCACCGTCGAGATCGACCACTACGCCGGGGGGTAACCCCTTCCCGGACATTGCGCCCCTCTCCCCAAGCCGCCCGCGTGCTTCCAGCGCCGTATTCGTCTGGCCACTTGCCAGATTAACGAACGCTCGTTAGGTTTCATGGGTGAGCAGGCCCATGAACATCAAGCGCAATACCCGGGAACGCATCCTGGCCGCCGCATGCAGTGAGTTCGGCAAACACGGCTACCACGGCACCTCCATGCGGAAGCTGGCGGAACGGGTCGGCATCCGCCCCGCCTCCCTCTATTCCCACTTCCCCTCCAAATCGGCGATTCTGGCGGAGGTGTCCCGCCCGGACGATAGCCGGAAGATGCTGGCTACCCTGACCGAAGGACGTGGAGACACGCCGCCGGGGCGTTTTTTCGAAAACTTCATCGAGGAACTGGTGAGCTGTTGGACCGCTCCCGATTCGCGCCTCAGGCGCGAATCGCAGGGCACCGAGACCAACCACGACCCTCTGCTGGCCTCCATTACAAGCCTGTTTATCGAATGGCAGGAGCAGTCGCTGTTGCGGGATGACTTCTCAGCCGACCAACTGGCGTGGGAATTCCTTGCGCCTCTCGATCATCTGGCGGCCACACACTGGCAACATGAGCAGGATGAGGTGTGCGTGCGCCGGGGGGTGAGCCTGGCCTGGCGTCACGTGACCTACTTCCTGACCCGCAATACACCCTCCGGACCGGACGGGAACGGGGTCTGAATCAGGCCGCCCCTACACCCCGCCCGGCTCCATTCCCGACCACCCCGCACACCTGCTGCCTTTGCTTGCGGTTTCCCCGCTCCCAGGCGCTAGTTGCCAATCCCACCCGACTGAAACGTCCGCACCCGTTCGTCCGTGGGCGGATGGGTGGAGATAAAGGACAGCACCTCGTCGTCATCCGGGGCGATACGGCTCATGATACGGACGAAATGACCGGGGTCGACCCCATCCTCGAGCATGCGCTCGTAAGCGAAGCGGTCCGCCTCCCGCTCGAAGTCCTGGGAGTATTTTGCCTCCATCAACACCGTCGGCAGAGTGGCGGCCAGGGAGGAGCTTGATATCGGATCGCCGGTGGCGGCGCCGATCAGGAACACCACCCCCATCTGCTGCATGGCGTGACGCAGGGCGTGACGCCCCATCACGTGACCGGCCTCGTGGGCGAAAATGGAATACAGTTCACCATCCGCTTCCGCCATCCGCACCAGAGCATCCGTCACCACCACCGTGCCGCCGGGCAGGGCGATTGCGTTGGCCCCCAACGACTCGCTTTTGCGAAACAACAGCTCAAACTCAAACGTCCGGGAGGCCCCGGCCACCGCCCGGTCGAAAATCGCCCGGGTGCGCTCCCGCTCGCCGGGGCCCAGTTCGCTTTCGGAAAACAGCAGACGGTCCAGCTGCTCCATGGAACCCGCGGTGATCGCGGCATCCACTTCCGGTGGCAGGGCCTGCGCGATGCGCTCGGCAACCAGGGGGATGCCGAAGCGGAACAGCCCCCACCCGGCCAGCAGCGTTACCAGCAGCAGCACCACGATGCCCGTGCGCCACCCCTCCAGCCGGTGCAGGGCGTCTCCGCCTTTGCCGGATACGGTCCCCGCCCGCGCCAGGGCGGCGGCGAAGGCGGCATGGTCGTCCACCTCCAGGCGGCCACCGTCTGGCAGTTCCACGATTCGGGCGGTGTTGCCCAACGGCGGGATGATGGAGACATCCGCCACCCGGAAGTGGGCAAGCAGGCCTCCCGCCTCAATAATCTCCAGGTTCAGACGGGTAAAGCGCAGCCCCACGTCCCGGCTGCGGGAGGAGCGCCCGTCGAAGTAGCGGGCGGCAACCTCGTTCACAGCCCCAGGTCGAGATCCAGCCCTTCGCCCAGTTCGTCTCCCAGGGCGCCCGGCAGGGCGGACGAACCCGTAATAAACGCATCCAGGTCGCCCGCGGGTATCAGGGTCAGGTGATCCATCCGGTAACGGGCCGTGCGCACCTTGGCCCAGGGAATGGCAAGCCCCATGGTGCAGGCGATGGCGAAGGTGTTGGTGACGTAAAGCATGGCCAGATCGCGCGCCGCCAGAGTGCTCCTGAAGGCGTGCGGCCCCAGGGTGGTGCTGTTCCATGCCAGGTTGCCAATATGGGCCTGAACGTAGGCGTATGCAAAGGCGTACACCCCGATCATCAGCACGGTTCCGACAATCCCGAACAGTAGGCTCCCCGCGCCCACCTGGCTCATTTCAGCCGGTGTCACCGGCGCCACCATCATGGTCAGAAAGCCGAGTACGGCAAAAACGCCCACCACCGACAGTCCGGCGACGATGTACGGCTTGTAAAAGGACTTCCACGGCGCGTCCATGCTGAAGCCCGACTCCCCCAGACGGCTCTCGCCGATCAGGAAGCTGTAGCGCCGGGCCTGGAAATAGGGATAGAGCAGTCCCAGGGTAAACGGCATCAGGATGGGTATGCCCACGAAGATTTTTAGAGCGGGTTTGTACTCGCCGTCAAAGCCCATGCGGATGTTGCGCCAACTGGTGTTACCCAGGTGGAACATACGGCCGCGCACCACCGCCCATGGGATCAGGGCCGCGGTCACCAGCCAGAATATCAGTTCCATCATGGGGATCAGCCCGCCGATGACAGTCCACGCCAGCAGGTACAGGACAACGATGGAGCGCCCCTTCAGAATGGCCATGGGATTGGCATGGTAGTCGAAGGTGGAACCGGCCACCCGGGTGGAGCCGTAAAAATAGCGATTGTTTCTTACCTTGGCCCAGGCGGAATAGAAGCCGAGGGTGAGGATCGTCAAGCAGATGTTGACCGCCCAGATGCGGAAATACTCACCGGTGGAACCGGAAAATTCGAACGCCATGGGCTGTGCCACCTGCGTGGCCCGGGATGACCCGGTGGCGCCCTCTGCGGCATCTTGTCCGGTGGTGGCGTTGGTGGCGTGGGCGGCCGCGCCCGCTGCCTGGTGGCCGGTGCCTTCTTCGGTGCGCCCGCCGGAGCGGTGGATGGTGGGCACCTCCACCTGCTCCCGTTTCCCGTCCTTGAGCCAGGGGGCGCGCATGGGCGTATTCCCCAGGTTGACGCTGTCGCCTTTCGGCGTATCGGACGATTCGTTCATATTACGTGCGTTTCCACCCATGATTCGACAGCCTTTTCCCCTGATGCTCGCCCCCGGCGAAAGCAGCATATCGGGAAGGACAAGCGGATAATCCGCAGCTTCATGCATACCGGCAAAGCCGCAGGTGAGTTGTAGCGGGTAAAAGTCCCCGCACGTCCATGTCGGTCGTTACACCGTCCGACTGAAGCGCTCACCGGATTTGGTGCCGAGGTAGGCGTCGAACGGCATGGCGAGGTTTCGGATGAGAAAACGACCCATGGGGGTGACCACGATCTTGCGGCCTTCGCGGATCACGAGGCCGTCGGTCTCAAAACCATCATAAGGTTTCAGGGCCTCGGCGAAGTGGCTGTCGAAGTCGATGCCGTAGCGGGCCTCGAAGTCCGCCGGGTCCAGCTCGAAGTTGCACATCAGCCGGGTGATGACGTCCCGCCGCAGGATGTCCTCCTCGGACAGCTTGATGCCGCGCTCAACGGGCAGGCGTCCGGCGTCGATGGCGGCGTAGTAGTCGCTGATCTTTTTGACGTTCTGCACGTAACAGTGGGACAACTGGCCGATGGCGGTGATGCCGAAGGAATACATATCGCAACCGGCGTGGGTGGTGTAACCCTGGAAGTTGCGGTACAGGGTGCCCTCCCGCTGGGCCACGGCGATCTCGTCTTCGGGCTTGGCGAAGTGGTCCATGCCGATGAGCACGTAGCCTGCCTCGGTAAAGCGCTCGGAGACCATCTCGAACATGCTCAGCTTCTCTTCCGGGCTGGGCAATTCGTCTTCCTTGATCAGAACCTGATGCTTTTTGAGCCACGGCACGTGGGCGTAATTGAAGGTGGCGATGCGGTCCGGGTTGATCCTGATCACCTCTTCCACCGTGGGAATGAAACGTTCGACGGTCTGCAACGGCAAGCCGTAGATCAGGTCGATATTGACCGAGGCGTAGCCCAGTTCGTGGCACCAGCCGATGACCTCCCGGGTCATGTCTATCGGCTGGATGCGATTCACTCTGGCCTGCACCTCCGGGTCGAAGTCCTGAATCCCCATGCTGGCCCGGTTGAAGCCAAACTCCTTCAAGGCCACCAGCCGCTCCCGGGTGCAGTCTCTGGGATCCAGCTCCACCGAGGCCTCGATGTCGTCGGCAATCTCAAAACGGGAATACACATGGGCCATCAAATCCCGAATTTGCTCCGCTTCCAGATAGGTGGGGGTCCCGCCGCCCCAGTGCAACTGGGTGACCTTGCGGCCCCTGGCGAGGCGCGCCGCCACCATGTCCACCTCGCGCTTGAGATAGTCCACGTAAGGCAATGCCTTTTCACGTTTCTGGGTAACCACCACGTTGCAGCCGCAGTAGTAGCACAGGGTGTCGCAGAACGGAATGTGGAAATACAGGGAGAGATCCCGGTCCGCCTCCTCCCGGTTGGTGCGGTCAATCTCGGCCAGGTAGGCGTCGGCGTCGAAGGCGTCGGAAAAGTGCGGCGCCGTGGGGTAGCTGGTGTAGCGCGGCCCGGGGCGGTCGTACTTGGCGATCAGCGCCCGGTCCAGCGCCACGTGCGCGCCGGGGGGCAGGTTCTGGTAGGGGTCTGTATTCCGGGGACCGCTCACGTCACAGCCTCCCCTGGGCCGCCTTCACGAAGGTCTTGGCGTGCTCCACCGGGATATCCGGCAGAATACCGTGGCCCAGGTTGACGATGTGCCCCGGCGCATCGCCGAACGCCTCCAGCATTTGCGCCGTGCGCTTTACAATGGCTTCGGGCGGGGCATACAGGGTGCACGGGTCCAGGTTGCCCTGCAGCGCCACCCGGCCGCCCACCTCGGCGCGGGCTGCGGCCGGGTCCACGGTCCAGTCCAGCCCCATCACGTCACAGCCGGTATCGGCGATGCGTGAGAGCCACTGGCCGCCGCCCTTGACGAACACGATCACCGGGATACGCTCGCCGGTCGGTGAAACGCGGGGCACCTCCTGAACGATGCGCCGGATAAACTGCAGGGAAAAGGCCTCGAATTCCGGTGGGGCGAGCACCCCGCCCCAGGTGTCGAATATCTGGATCGCCTGGGCGCCTGCGGCCACCTGGGCCGTCATGTACCGTACCACCGCATCGGTAATGCGGGTGAGCAGCTTCTCCAACGTCTTCGGTTCGGCGTACATCATGCGTTTGATGGTGGCAAAGGTCTTGGTGCCGCCGCCCTCCACCATGTAGGTGGCCAGGGTCCACGGCGCGCCGGTGAAGCCGATCAGCGGCACCCGCCCGTTCAGGTCCTTGCGGATGGTGCGGATGGCGTCCATGACGTAGCCCAGTTCCACCTCCGGATCCGGGTCGGCGAGTTTATCGACGTCGGCGGCGGAACGGATCGGGTCGGCAAATTTGGGACCCTCCCCTTCAAAGAAGCCAAGTTCCATGCCCATGGCCTCGGGCACCACCAGAATATCGGAAAACAGGATGGCCGCATCCACGCCAAGGATATCGATCGGCTGCAGGGTGACCTCGGAGGCCAGCCGGGGGTTCTTGCAGAGGGAGAGAAAATCGCCCGCCTGACCACGGGTGGCGCGGTATTCGGGCAGATAACGCCCGGCCTGGCGCATCATCCAAACCGGGCGACGTTCAGTCGCCTCCCGGAAACAGGCTTTAATAAATAGGGGTTCGGAAGACATTTTAGTTAAAAACTCACAAGGAACCGGAAGGGGAGCTCACGCTCAAGGTACCGCAGACACCGGCGCTGCGCCACCCAATAAACACCCGGAAAAGGGTGCCAAAGCAGGCGCGCCGCCCGCCTAGTAAAACTCCTCTTCCTCTTTGATGGTGTCGAGAATGGTGTCGATGGTAATCAGCGCCACGCTGATGAAATTGGCGACCAGTGCGCCGATGGAAAGTCCTGTGGCCAGCTCCACGTTGCCGAAGCCGAAAAACGCCACCATCGCCGGAACCAGGTGCAGATCCGCCACCAGGCTGGTGGCCATCAGTTCCGCCCCCAGTGTCTTGCGCGAACCCAGCTTGAGCAGGGTGGCAATCAGGCTCATGGCAACGGTGATAATCAAGTTGTATGGATCTCCACCGTACACAAAGCTGGCGTTGCTGGTGAGCGCCATCAGAATGAAGAAGATGGAGGCGACTTTACCCCAATCCATCACAAACCTCCTTGTTTAAGTCACGGCCTCGCCAGCCACTTCCGTCCTTTC
The DNA here is from genome assembly GCA_046754085.1 of Leptospirillia bacterium. GTDB lineage: Bacteria > Nitrospirota > JACRHL01 > JACRHL01 > JACRHL01 > JBHHVE01. The sequence continues at coordinate 38,005 of JBHHVE010000008.1, read as the reverse complement.
GGGGGTCAGAAAAATGGCGACGCGGTTGAGCTGTTTCGGGGTGCCGATCAGCATAATTGTATCGCCATTTCGGACCACTTCGTCCGGCGGTGGGTTGATACGCACCTTACGTCCCTCCCGCTTGATTGCAACGATGTAGGCACCGGTTTTGCGGCGCAGGTCGTTCTCCCGGATGCTGAGGCCGACGATGGGCGTGTCCGGCTTGATCGGCACCTCGCGGATATCCAGGTCGGTGTACTCGCCAAACGCCACCCGTTCGAGAATGCTTTCGTACTCATCGGTGGGAGGCCGCAGGGCCAGGGCACTGATGCGGTTACCGATCAGGCTGTCCGGGCTGATCACGTAATCCGCCCCGACCCGCTCCAGGCGCGCCTTGGCCTGCTCATCGCTACAGGTGGAGACGATAAACAGGTCGCGCCCGGTGGCCTCTTCCACGATACGGCCGGCCACCACCACGGTGATATTGTCCGAATCGTTCTTGAAGGTGGTAATGAGGCCACGGGCCTCTTCTACCGCCGCCTTCTTGTACGTCTCGTTGTCGTAGAAGTTGGCCTGCATGAAGTACTCGATGTGGTCCTCTTTGACCTTACGTAACTGTTTGGCCTCGTTCTCCACCACCACAAACGGCATGTTGCGCCGCTTGAACACCCGCGCAAGCTCCTGGGCGATGGGGGTGTAGCCCACGATGATGTAGTGGTCCCGCAGTTGTTTAATTTTACTTTCCATGCTCTGGATCCTGATCAGGCCAAAGAAATCCCGTCGGGTGATCACTTCCACGAACACGCCGACCGAATAGGTGAACACCGCAAACCCCGACATGATCAGGGCCATGGTGAAGATGCGCCCCCCCGGTGACAGGGGATGAATCTCGCCGAAGCCCACGGTGGCCACCGAGATCACGGTCATATAGAGGGCATCGACGAACGGAAACCCGTCGATCGCCATGAATCCCATCGTGCCGCAAAGCAGCAGCAGGATTGTAAGAATCAGGGGGGGGCGGAGCCGGGCCAGGGCATCAAAAAGATCCCCCTGGTATCTGGCGGGAAAGCTTCTCAAGGGGATATAGCCATGTCAATGGACGGGCATTGTACGCCGGTCTCCCCATCTGTCAAGCGCGCCTGCCCGGAGGGGCGGCGCGCCGCCCCGGACAGTGCGGCCCGTTTACTTCCCCGCGGCTCCGGCGGGCAACCCGCGCACGCTGGTAAACACGTGGCTGGCCTTTTTGCCCGGACGGATGTAGGGAATGCAATTCTGAACCGCAATGGAAGCGTCGGCAAAGCCGGTGAGGATGAGCTTGATTTTCTGCGGGTAGAAGGCGATATCACCCACCGCGAACACCCCGGGGATGTTGGTCTGCATGTCCGGGTCCACCTTGATGGCGTTATCCTCGAAACGCAGATCCCACTGCACGATCGGCCCCAGGTCGTTCTTGAAACCGAGCAGGCTCAGGAGGCGGTCGCACTTCAGGTGCATCTCCTCGCCTTCCTTGTTCTGCACGGTTACGCCCGTGACGTGACCGTCATCACCCGCCTCAATGGAGGTGAAGGTGTACGGCGTCACGACGTTAACCAGACCCGCCTCCTGCATCTCCCGCATCTTGGTCACGCTGTGGCCCATGGCGCGGAACTCGTTTCTACGGTGCACCACAGACAGGCTTTTGGCGTCTTCCCCAAGGCCCAGCACCCAGTCCACCGCGGAGTCGCCGCCACCCAGAATGACGATGTCCTTCCCGGCGAACTTGGTCTTGTCGGTCACGCAGGTGTAGACCCCGTGCTCCTCGCCGAAGGGGGCGAAGGCCTCCTCGTCCGGCAAACGGGGGGTGAAGGCGCCGATACCGGCGGCAATCACCACGGCGCGGGAATAAAACGTGTTGCCCTGGTCGGTCTTGACCCTGAGAATCCGGTGCTTCAGACGCTCGACGGCAACCACGGTCTCATTCAGGTGAATTTGCGGCTCGAACTGCAGGGCCTGCTCGTGCAGCCGGTCCACCAGCTCCTTGGCGGTCACCTTGGGAAAGCCCGGCACGTCGAAAATAACCTTTTCCGGGTACAGTGCGGTCAACTGCCCGCCCACCTGGGGCATGCTGTCGATCACCCGGCACTTGGCTTCCTGCACCCCGGCGGAAAACACCGTAAACAGACCGGCGGGGCCCGCGCCAATCACCGTAATGTCGGCAATCTGGTCGCTGGGGATCTCCGTATCGCCGTCGTAGGCAACCTCTTCCGTAAAATCAGACATCATGCTCCTCGCTTCTTGTCATAAACCCGGCCCGAAGGGTGTCACGAGGCGCTCTCAAGCACCCCTTGGCACCGAAGGCCGTGGGGACCACACAGACCCGGCATGGAAACCGCCTAAATCGGGCCGGGAATTAAAGCAATATCAACTGCTCCGTGTCAATGTTAAGCGGGCCCGGGTGGGCCTTCCGGTTGCGGCACAAACGGGCCTATAATCAAGTTCCCGCCCCGGACCCGCCGGGGCGGGCCGGTCACCGGATGACATCACCGGAGGAGGCGCCTCTAAAAAACCGCCCGCAGCGGATTGAGTGCCACGACACAGGAGTTCAATGCCGACCTTACGCATGGCCATGGCCCAGATCAACGCAACCGTGGGCGACGTGGCAAGCAACACCGCCCGGATCATGAGGGCCCTGGACGACGCCCGCGCCGCCTCCGCCCACGTGGTCAGCTTTCCGGAACTGGCAACCACCGGCTACCCGCCGGAAGACCTCCTGTTCCACCCCCGCTTCGTGAATGAAAACCTGGCCGCGATAAAACAGATCACCGCCGCCACCACCGGAATCACCGCCGTGGTCGGCTTCGTCGATCAGGACCAGTACGGCAGGCTGTATAACGCCGCCGCCATCTGCCACGACGGCAGCCGGATGGACGTTTACCACAAATGCCACCTGCCCAATTACGGGGTGTTCGACGAGCAACGCTATTTCACGCCCGGAAAGCGTGCGCCCCTATACACCCTGGGGACGGTCCGCATCGGCGTCAACATCTGCGAGGACATATGGGTGGACGACGGCCCGACCCTGGCGCAGGCGGCGGCCGGTGCCCAGGTCACCGTCAACATCAACGCCTCACCGTTCCATATGGGCAAGCACGCCGAGCGGGAGCGGATGCTGACGGCGCGGGCCCGAAATACCGGCAGCTTTATCTGCTACAACAACCTGGTGGGCGGCCAGGACGAACTGGTGTTCGACGGCCGGGGGGTGATCGTCACCCCGGACGGCACCGTGACCCACCGCGCCAATGCCTTTGAAGAAGACCTCCTGATCACCGATCTGACGCTGCCCGAACTTTCCGTTCACGAGGGCGACGCACCGGACGTGGTATTCCTGTGCGACCAACTGCCCGAAATGGCCGCCCCACTCCCTGAAACCGCACCCCCGCCGCCCGCCGAAGCGGACGACGAAATTGCCGACGTACACAGCGCCCTGACCCTGGGCATCCGCGACTATCTGGGCAAAAACGGCTTTACCAAGGTGGTCATCGGCCTCTCCGGCGGCATCGACTCCTCGCTGGTAGCGGCACTGGCGGTGGAGGCCCTTGGCCCGGATCAGGTCACCTGCGTATACATGCCGTCCCGCTACTCTTCCGAAGCGTCGACAAAGGACGCCAGTGCACAGGCCGAACGCCTCGGCGTGAAGCTGCTGGAGTTTTCCATCGAGGAAGCGTTTTCCACCTACCTGTCCATCCTGTCGGAGACCTTCGCGGGACAGCCGCTCAACGAGACCGAGGAAAACCTGCAGCCCCGCATCCGCGGCACCCTGCTCATGGCCCTCTCCAACAAATTCGGCTGGCTGGTGCTGACCACCGGCAACAAGAGCGAAATGGCGGTGGGCTACGCCACCCTCTACGGCGACATGGCCGGCGGTTTCGCGGTTATCAAGGACCTTCCAAAATGGCTGGTTTACAAGGTTTCCGAGTACATCAACCGCTCCACCGGGCGGGAGATGATCCCGCATGACATCATCACCAAGGCCCCCACGGCGGAGTTGCGCGAAGATCAGCTCGATACCGACTCCTTGCCTCCCTACGACGTTCTCGACCCCATTCTGGCAGCCTATGTGGAGCAGTCTCTGCCCCTGGACCAGATTGTGGACCTGGGCTACGACCCGGACACGGTGCGGCGCATCATCCGCATGGTGGATATGGCCGAATACAAGCGCCGCCAAGCCCCTCCCGGCATCCGTATCACCCCGCGGGCGTTCGGGCGCGATCGCCGTATGCCTATCACCAACCGCTTCCGAGAATAAGCGACGCCGCCCTGCTCCAGATCGCCAAATACGCCCGAAACCCACCGGAAAGACAGGGTTCAGAACATCACCCTGCCAACCGAAAAGGCATCAAGACCCTGCCCCGTGGCAGGCTGTGTCCGGTAAACGGGAACCCCCTATGCCAGGTGCTACCAAATTGACCGCCGCGCTTCCCGTGCAGGTCCAGATGGGTCAGATGCCCCGGCTGTGGCGGGGATCCGCCCTGTTTTTCGGCGACCTGTACGCCATCTTCTACGGTGAACCGGAAAAAACCCGCCAGTTGCAGGAAAGCGTCAGCGGTTTCTTCGGCTATGGCGGACGCCTGATCCCGATGCTCGACCTGCTCTATCAGGGCGCAGACAACGTGCTCATCCTGCAGGAGCACCCGAACCCCGAGGCACTGGCGTTCTTTTCCGAAAGGCTCGGGCTGTCCCTGCCCGACATCCATGTGCTCGACCACCGGGATTACCAAAATTTCGGCGAGGGACTCGCCCGCAACCCCGCGCTTTCCGATCTGCTCAAAACCCACCCGGCCACCGATATCGACGGCTACGTGACCGACCCGCAACTGGAACGCATCGCGGCCACCCTGAATAAAACGGTGGTCAACTCCTACAAGGAGAGCCGGGACGCCAACGACAAGGTAGCGCTGTTCCGCTTTTTGGGCGAAGCCGGACTGCCCATGTTCGATGGCGGCGAAGTTCCGCCGTCGGAACTGGAGGATGCCCTCAACGCCTTGGCGGACAAGGGCTACGCCAAAGCCGCGGTGCGCTCTTCCCTGGGCGCCTCCGGGTTCGGTGTCGCCACCCTGGACCTGGACCCCACCCACCCGTCCGATTTATTCACTGCCCTTCCCGGCCACATGCTGATGGAAGAACGGCTGATGGTGCAGGGCTGGGTGGAGCCGGGTAACCGGAACGTCAAGACGGTCACCTCCCCTAGCGTTCAGTTCTTCACCGACGGCAACGGCATTACCCTGTTCGACCTGACCGGACAGCTATTGCGGCATGCCGCGATCCACGAAGGCAACGTCGCCCCGCCCCTCGATCTGCCCGGCGATAGCGGCGTGGTGAACGAGTTGATCGAGCAATCGAAGGAAGTGGTTCAATGGGTCGCCTCCACCGGCTATCGCGGCACCGGCAGTATCGATTATCTGGTGTACGAGCGTGGCAAGCAGGTGGAGGTACGGGTGTGCGAGGTCAATGCCCGCGTTACCGGCGCCACCTACCCTGCGCTGCTGGCCCGCCATTTCCTGCCGGGCAAGGCGTGGCTGATGCGCAACTTCGGCTTTGAGCCGGAGATGGGCTGCGGCGGCCTGATCGATTTTCTTGAATCGGAAAACCAGTTGTTTGTTCCGGGCAGGCGCGAGGGGGTGCTGCCGCTCAACTTCATCTGCGATGGTGATGGGCGCGTGGTCAAGGCCCAACTCCTGTTTCTCGGGGGCCGCCCGGAGCGCTGCGCCGAGATGCTCGGTCGACTGTCCCACCTGTTCCCGGAGCATGCCCGTTACGAACGGGACTGACCCATATTTACCTGAACCGATATCCTCATTCAGCCTGTTAGGCTATATGAGAGATTCATTAGCCACCCATGCATATACCCCCACCGTGTCCTCCATCCCCTATCGCATCCACCCCGCTTACCGGACATGAAGGCAAAGCACTTTTCACTTGTCTTTGTTACCGCCGCCTGGGTGCCCACGGTGCTGATAGGCGTTTTTGTTTTCCTGGTGGATCCGTTCCAGCACTTTCGCGCCTCCGAGCTCTACCCCGCTGACTACAATGACAAGGTTCGTTACCTGGTTCCCGGATTTGCCAAACACCAGAGCTATGAACTGATCATCCTGGGGGATTCCCACTCGCAGAACATGCTCGCCTCGGTTGCCCAACGCACACTGGGCAAACCGGCGGTCAACCTGTCCTTGAACGGGTCGTCCGTCTTCGAGCAACGGGTTGTCGCCGAAACCGCCCTGCGCACGGGGCAGGTCAAACGGGTTATATGGGGGTTGAACTACAACAGCTTCAGAGGCTCGACCCAATGGTCCCGGCTTACACAGGGCCTCCCCATGTACCTTTACGACGAGAGCCTGCTCAACGACGTGGACTACCTGTTCAACGCCGACGTGCTCCAGTCCGCATTCGAGATACTGAGCGACCCCGAAAAGGCCCGCGACAGCCCCGATCTGATCAACTCATGGTTCCGCAATCCGGAGTATCAGCCGGATCGGGACAAGGTCATCAGGGAGTTCAGGCGCAAGGGGCAGGTCTACAACGCCAATTACCGGTTGAGCAAGCTGGCCGCCAACCTGAAACAAAACGTCATACCAATCATCCGCGCCCACCCGGAGGTGGAGTTCACGTTCTTTGTGCCGCCCTTTTCAGTGCTTCACTATGTGAACCTCCGCGATCACGCAAGACACATGCTTGGCACCCTGCTTCAGTTTTACGAGATCATGTTCGATCACCTCACCCGGGAGCCGAATGTCACCCTGTACTTCTTTGGTCTCGACAAGTCGATCAGCCATAAGCTGGAAAACTACAAGGACCTGACCCATTACTCCCTGGATATATCCACAATGTTGCTGGAGGAGTTCGCGCGGAAACGTTACATGGTCACACGGGGCAACATGGCACGTATCGTCCCGGCCTTTGACCGCCAGATCCAAACCCTGGACGTGCCCGCCTTCATCGGTGAGGCTCCATGATGTGTAAGGTGTAAAGTCATGCTGTTCTTCGCGTATGAATACATTTTCGCCTTCCTCCCGGTGGTCGTGCTCGGCTACTTCTGGCTGTGCGGCCGCCGCCTGACCACCGCGGCGCAGGCCTGGCTGGTGGGGGCTTCGCTGTTCTACTACGCCTGGTGGAACCCGTCCTACCTGCCGATCATCCTGCTGTCGATCCTGTTCAACTGGGGGGTCTCCGCCCTGATCCACGGCCGCGCCCACGACGGCACCGGCATGCACCGGGCGGCGCTGGCGTTCGGCATCTTCGGCAACCTGGCGTTTCTCGGCTACTTCAAATACACGGATTTCCTGATCGCCAACGTCAATCAGGCGCTGGCCACCACACTGCCGGAACTGAACCTGCTCCTGCCCCTCGGCATCAGCTTCTTCACCTTCCAGCAGATTGCCTTCCTGGTGGACTCCCACCAGGGCGTGGTGCAGGAGCGGAAATTCCTCAACTACATGCTGTTCGTGACCTTCTTCCCCCAATTGGTGTCCGGCCCCATCGTGCACCACAAGGAGATGATGCCCCAGTTCGCCTCCCTCAGGAACAAGGTGGTGGACTATCGCAACATCACCCGGGGACTGTTCCTGTTCACCCTCGGCCTCGCCAAAAAGGTGCTGGTGGCCGACACCTTCGCCCGCTGGGCGATCGCCGGATTCGGGAAGGCGGACAGCCTCACCCTGCTCGAAGGCTGGGTAACGTCGTTGAGCTACACCTTCCAGCTTTATTTCGACTTCTCCGCCTACATGGACATGGCCCTGGGGGCGGCGCTGTTGTTCAACATCCGGCTACCGTTTAACTTCAACTCCCCCTACAAGTCGCTTTCGATTCAGGATTTCTGGCGCCGGTGGCACATCACCCTGAGCCGTTTTTTGCGGGACTACCTCTACATCCCCCTGGGGGGAAACAGACGGTCGGAGGCGCGCACCTGGATCAATCTGCTGGCCACCTTCGTGCTTGGCGGCATCTGGCACGGCGCCGGCTGGACCTTCATCTTCTGGGGATTTTTGCATGGCCTGGCCGCCGCCATTCACCGGGGCTGGCAACGGCTCGGGCTGTCTCTGCCCAAGCCGGTGGCGTGGGCGCTCACCTTCCTGTTCGTCAACGCCGCCTGGGTCTTCTTCCGCGCCGAGACCTGGGCCGACGCCATGGGGGTGCTGGGCGCCATGGCGGGGCTCGGCACACCCATGCAGGCCGGAACGCTCATGCCCCACACCGAAGCCACGCCGTGGGTCCTGCTGTTGCTGCCCCTGGCCCTGATGGTGTGCCTGTTCGCACCCAACTCCCACGAGATCACCGCCCGTTTCCACCCCTCGTTGGGTCGGGCGCTGGCGCTGGGCACCGCCGCCGGCGCGATTGCCATCTACGTGGTGGTGGACAGCACCCGCGTGACCGAATTCATCTACTTCGGTTTTTAGTCCGGCGTGCGCCCCGCCCGCCTGTTCGTCAGCATGTTTCTCGGCAGCGCGCTCCTGCCGACGGTGCTGGTGGGAGCCTTCTCCTACGTGGTGGACCCGCACCAGTATTACCGCCCATCCACCTTCTACTACACCAATATGCGCTATCTGGCGCCGGGGCTTGCCAAACACATCGACTACGAGGTGGTGGTGGTGGGTGACTCACTGTCGCAAAACTTTATCCGTTCGGACATCGATCGGGTGTTCGGGCAACCGGGGGTCAATTTGTCCCTGAGCGGTTCCACTCTGTTCGAGCAGCGGGTGGTGCTGGAAAACGCCATCCGCACCGGCAAGGTGCGCCGCGTCATTTGGGGGGTTCAGCCCAGAGTGGCAGGCGGCCTCCCGGACCAGACCCGCGACGACGAAGCCTTTCCGGCGTTCATGTACGACGACAACCCGTTCAACGACTGGCCCTACCTGTTCAACCTGGACCTGATCAAACTCTCCCTGGAGAAGCTCAGGACGGGGGAGTCGAAAACGCCGCCCGATCTGGATACCCTCAATGCTTGGTTCATGAACCCGCGCCATCGACCCGATAGCGACAAGGTACTGAAAAAGTTCAGACTTCCCGCAGGGTCGACCGATTTTGTACCCGATCATCTCCGGCTGGATCGGCTGACCGCAAACTTTGAACACAACATAATGCCAATGCTCCAGGCCCATCCGGAGGTGGAGTTCATCATCTTTATCCCCCCCCACTCGGTGCTCTCCCACGTCCTGGACCAGCGCGCCCGCCCGGCCTTGTTTGCCACCCTTATGGCGTTCCAGCGGCACATGTTCCATCGTCTGACGGAAGCGCCCAACGTGCGGCTGTTTTACTTCGACGCCGAGCCTCGCGTGACCCACAACCTATCCAATTACAAGGACTTGAAGCACTTTGGGCTTCACATCAACCGGTGGATCCTGCGGGCCTTTTCCGCAGACGCCTACCGGGTGACGCCAGACAATCGCGATAAGCTGCTGGAGCGTTTCGAGGCACAGGTGAGGGCCGTCGATCTGGACGCTCTTACCGCCACCCCTGCGGCACCTGCCCGAAAAGGCGGATGAGACATGGGCGCGGGCGCAAATAAAGCCATGCCGGGCATGCGGTCGTGCCGCCGTGCCGTGATTGCATTTGTGGTGGCCGCAACCATACCCACCCTGCTGATCGGGGCATTCGTGTACGCCATGGACCCGTTCCAGCACTACCGGCCGTCCACCGCCTATTTCTACAACATGCGCTACCTCAGCCCGGGGCTGGCCAAACATCTGGATTACGACATCCTGGTGGTGGGTGACTCCCTGACCCAGAACTTCCGGGAATCAGTGATCCAGCGCACCCTGGGGGCACCGGCCCTGAACCTCTCCATGCAGGGCTCCTCCCTGTTTGAACAGGCCACCCTGATACGGCACGCCGCCACCACCGGCAAGCTGCGCACCGTGCTCTGGGGCATACACCCCTGGGCGGCCAGCGGCGGAATAGAGCGCGTCTCGACAAAGGATTTTCCCCGCTTCCTGTACGACAACAACCCATTCAACGACTGGGAATACATCTACAACCGGAACATTCTGGAGCTTTCCTTCTCAAAACTCCTCCATCCTCCGCCTCCGGCGGCGCCGGAGCTGGACCGGTTCAATGTCTGGTATAACGACAAGGAAATGCGGCCGGGGCGGGACCGGGTACTGAAAAAATACCACCGCCCGAAACGGGTGAACCGCCGACTCTCCCCCGACTATGCGCCGGGGGGCCTGATCGCAAGCTTCAATCACAACATCCTGTCCACCGTGCAAGGCCACCCGGAAGTGGAGTTCGTGATTTTCGTCCCCCCCTACTCAATGCTCGACTACGCCACCGAGCTGTTTGCGGAACCCCTGCGGATGAACGCGAAGATGCGGTTTCTGGCCCACGCCTTCGAGCAGTTGAGCGATGAGCCCAATGTGCGCCTGTTTTTCTTCAGCGGTGTGACCTCGCTGACCGGCAACCTGGACAACTATCGGGACGTCCGCCACTACTGGATGCACATCAACGACTGGATGCTCGAATCCATCGCCGGCAACCGGTTCCGGCTTACCCCTGACAACTGGCAGGCCGTCTTCAGTTCCTTCCTGCAGATGGTCAGAGACGCGGATATCGACACCCTGATGGCACCGGTTCCGAAAGATGCATCCCCCTTGGGATAAACTAGGCCGATACCGGTGGCGGACAGCCACTGCTTTAGATACCGGAAGCACCTGACCATGACCGACATCGAAACCCGGCTCGTCGACCTGCTCAAAGACCTGATTCTGGTCCGCTCCACGGCGGATAATCCGGAGGGGCTGCACCATGCTTTACGGCTGATCCGAAGCCATATCGAGGACATCCCCGGCATCCGGGTGGACAACCACGAGTGCGAGGGGCTGCCCTCGTTCGTGGCCATGCCGGGCAGCGTGGAGGTGCCCGAGGTGATGCTGGTAGCCCATGTGGACGTGGTGGATGCGCCGCCGGAGCATTTTTACCCGATCGTCGACGGCGGCCGCCTGTTCGGCCGGGGCGCGGGGGACATGAAAGGGCAGATCGCCATCCTCATCGAGGTGTTCCGCCATGTGCTGGGAAAACACCCGGACGCGTCCCTGGGGCTGATGATCACCACCGATGAGGAGTCCGGCGGCGAACACGGGGTGCGCTACCTGATGGAAGACAAGGGCTACCGCTGCAAGTCGGCGATCATCCCCGACTCGGGACGCCTGAACGAGTTGGTGGTCACCGAAAAGGGTCTGGTCAACGGCCGCATCATCTCCCGGGGCTCCTCCGGTCACGGCTCCCGCCCGTGGAACGCCGATAACGCCATTCACCGCCTGCTAAGGAACCTGACCAAGGTGCTGGACCACTTCGAAAAACAGGCGGAAAACGGGGGTGAGGAGCGCTGGCATCCCACCATCTCGGCCAACATCCTGCACACGGAAAACCACACCATCAACCTGATCCCGGACATGGCGGAAGCCACCATCGACCTGCGCTACATCGAAACCATGACGGCGGCGCAGATGACCAAGGAGGTGAGCAGCCTTCTGGACAGCCAGAGCGAGTTCGTGTCCGACATCATCGCCGAACCACTGCAAACCGAGGCCGACCCGTTGTTCATCGAAGTCACCGAACGGGTCACCGGCAAGCCCATGATCATCAAAAAGGAGCACGGCGGCTCCGACGGCCGCTACTTCACCCGGCTCAATATCCCGGTGATCATGACCCGCCCCGAAGTGGGCGGCCTGCACTCCACCCACGAATGGATCGACATCGCCTCCATGGCCACCTATTACCAGGTGCTGACAACCTACCTGACCGAACGCTTCGGCCTGTAACGGCCGTCCGCATCCCATGAACCCGCCCTCCCAAATCGACAGCCCGCAAAATCCCTCGGTCAAGGCGGTGGTCCGGCTGCGGCGCAGACGGCGGCGTGAGCCGTCGGCCTCGATCCTGATCGACGGCGGCCGCGCCCTGGCCCTGGCGCTGGATCGCGGCATCGGCCTCACCCATCTGTACCTGTGCCCCGATCAGGCCACCGATGCCGAGCGCAAGGTGGCTGCGCGGGCCGCGCAAAACGGCACGGCCATCACCCACGTGGCACCCGCCGCCTTCGCCAAAATGGCCTACGGCGGCATGCCGGATGCGCTGGTGGCGGTGGCTCGCCGCCCGAACACCGCGCTGGATATGTTGCCCGAGGGGGATACCCCTCCCCTGCTGCTGATCGTCGACCGGGTCGAAAAGCCCGGCAACCTGGGGGCGCTGTTGCGTACCGCCGACGCCGCCGGGGTGGACGGGGTGATCCTGTCCGATTCGGTGGGCGACCCGTTCGGCCCCAACACGGTGCGGGCCAGCCGCGGCACCTGTTTTACCGTGCCGGTGGCGGAGGCCGGCGCGGACGACGTCGTCCGCTGGCTCACAGACCACGGCATACGCCCGGTAACCGCCACCCCGGAGGCCACCACCCCATACACCGGGGCCGACCTGACCGGCCCCGTCGCCATCGTGGTGGGGTCCGAGCATTCCGGCCTGTCGGAGCGCTGGCGGCAGGGCGACGTCACTCCGGTCAGCATCCCCATGCGGGGCGCCGCCGACTCCCTCAACGTCTCGGTGGCCTCCGCCGTGATGCTGTTCGAGGCGGCACGGCAGCGATCCGCGGGCTGACATCCACATCCCGCCTTCCCCCGCCCCCCTCCGACCTCCTATACTTCCAGCCTGTTTTTCCCTCTGTAGCAGGACATCCACATGGCTGGCATCTTCAAAGCATATGACATTCGCGGTACCGTGCCGGATCCCCTCAACCCGACGCTGGCGCATTTGATCGGGCGCGCCCTGGGCGACTGGGTGAAAGACGGCGAGGTGCTGGTAAGCCAGGACATGCGCATCCATTCACCCGAGATTGCCGGCGCCCTGATTCAGGGGCTGCGCGAAGCCGGGCGCGACGTGCTGTCCATCGGCCTGGGGGCGACCCCCATGAACTACTGGGCCAACCAGCACTACGGTGTCGCCGCCAGTGTGTCGGTCACCGCCTCCCACAACGCCGGTCAGTACAACGGGTTTAAAATCAGCCTGGCCGAAGCCAGGCCGGTGGGGTACGACAACGGCATCGGCGAGATCGAGGCCCAGGTGACGGCGTGGCAGGCGGAAGGAGCGCCCGCTCCCCTGCCCCTCGGCAATCTGCGCGAGGTGGATAACGCGCTGGACGCCTATCTGGATGCCATGGACGCCCACCTGTCGCCCATCACACGGCCCCTCAAGATCGCGGTGGATTGCGCCAACGGCATGGGTGGGCATTTCATCGCAAAATTCTTCGAGCGTCACCAGTCGCTGACCCCCGTGCCCCTCTACTGGGAACTGGACGGCACCTTCCCGAACCACGAGGCCGACCCCCTGAAAGCCGAAAACATGCGGGATCTGGAGGCCGCGGTGAGAGCCAGCGGGGCCGACCTGGGCGCATCCTTCGACGGCGATGCGGACCGCTGCATGTTCGTGGACGAAACCGGCGCCTCCATCGCCTCCGACCTCATGACCGCGCTGCTGGCCGAGGATGTTCTGGAAAAACATCCTGGGGCCACCATCCTCTACGACCTGCGCTCCTCCAAGGTGGTGCCGGAGACCATCACCCGGCTTGGCGGCACCCCGGTGCGCGGCAAGGTGGGGCATTCCTTCATGAAGGCGCTCATGCGCGAAACCGGGGGACTGTTCGGCGGCGAATTGTCGGGTCACTACTACTTTGCCCAGTGCGCCAACACGGATTCGGGCCTGATGGCGCTGATCACCCTGATCAACCGCATGCAGACCTGCCCGGATACCCTTTCCACACAGGTCGCGCCGCTCAAGAGCTACCATGCCAGCGGTGAGATCAACTTCCGGGTGTCCGATGCCAAGGCGGTGCTCGCCGCCCTCGAGGCGCGCTACGCCCGGCAGGGAGCCACCACCGATCACCTGGACGGCCTGACCGTCGAAATGCCCGACTGGTGGTTCAACGTGCGTTCCAGCAACACCGAGCCGCTCCTGCGCCTGAACCTGGAAACCCGGGACGGCGAAGTGCTCAAAGCGCGCATCGCGGAAGTCACCGAGGCCATCGAGAATCCGGACGCATAAGCCCACCGGTTCGGTCCCCCATGAGCCTCATCAACATTGCCGCCGTCCTCATCGTCCTGTCGGCGGTGCTGGGCTACGTTAACCACCGCTTCATCCGGCTGCCATCCACCATCGGCCTGATGGTGGTGACCCTGGCCAGTTCCATGCTGGTGCTGGCCGTCGCCCAGTTGTTCCCCGGCCTGCACCTCATGGAGGCGGTGGCGGGCTTTGTCGGCGAGGTGGACTTTAACCGCACGGTGATGGAGGGGATGCTCAGCATCCTGCTGTTTGCCGGTGCCCTGCACGTGGAACTGGACACCCTGCTCTCCCGCCGCTGGACCATCCTGTCCCTGGCCACCGTGGGGGTCGTTATCTCCACCTTTGCGGTGGGCGGCCTCATGTACCTGGGACTGGGGCTGTTGGGGCTGAACGTGGCGTTTATCCACTGCCTCATCTTCGGCGCCCTGATCTCCCCCACCGACCCCATCGCCGTGCTCGGCATCCTGAAAAGCGCGGGAGCTTCACAAGGACTGACCGCCAAGATCACCGGGGAATCCCTGTTCAACGACGGCGTTGGCGTGGTGCTGTTCACCGCCGTCGTGGCCATCGCCTTTGGCGGAACCCGGCATAGCGACATAAGCGGCATGGACATCGGCCTGCTGTTTTTCGAGGAGGTGGCGGGCGGCGTGGCGTTGGGGCTGGCGCTCGGCTACGGCACCTACCGGCTCATCAAGAATGTGGATGACCATGCGCTGGTGGTGCTCCTCACCGTGGCGCTGGTGCTGGGGGGGTCGGCGCTGGCGGCGTCCCTGCACTTTTCCGCGCCGTTGTGCGCGGTGGTGGCGGGGCTGTTCATCGGCAACCACGGCAAACGCTTCGGCATGACGGATGAAGCCGCCGACCACGTGGACACCTTCTGGACCCTGAACGACGAGATCCTGAACGCCGTGCTGTTCCTCCTGATCGGCCTCGAGATACTGGCGGTGCGGTTCGAGATGTCGTTCTTTCTCGCCGGAATGCTGGCGATCCCCATCTGCCTGGTGGCCCGGCTGGTGAGTGTGGCGATCCCTATTTCCCTCCTGGGCCTCACCAAAAGCTACACACCGGGGGCCATCCCCATCCTCACCTGGTCGGGCCTCAAGGGCGGAATTTCCGTAGCCCTGGCCCTCTCCATCCCCAGCTTCCCGCAGAAGCCCTTACTCGTGGCCTGCACCTATCTGGTGGTGCTGTTCTCCATCATCGTGCAGGGCCTGACCGTGGGTAAGGTGATCCAGCGCTTGAAGCGGGAGGAGGCGGAGGGGTAAGGGAGCAGGCCGTGAGGGTGCGCGGGAAAACCGTCACCCCCCGAGGGTCTGCGACCCGGGACAACACCACGGGTGACGTTGGCGTCACCCGCCTCCCACTTTCCCCCCGGCGCCGCAGCGGATATCCTCGAAAAATAGCCACTCCGTTCAATCACCGTTGGATCGGGGGCCACGGGTTTGTTTGAAAACGGGTTCATGTATCGCGCAGGGGAAGGCGTCCGGGCCGTAACATATGCCGGAATTTGACCTGTTCACAGAAACCGCCGCCGTGCTGGTGGCGGCGCTGCTGTTCAGCGCCGTCTGTGCGCTCCTGCGTCAGCCGCTGATCGTGGCCTACATCTTCACCGGCGTGGTGGTAGGGCCGGTGGGCTTTGGCTGGGTGACGGAGAAAGACCCCCTCGACCTGCTGGCGAAGATGGGCATCGCCATTTTGCTGTTTGTGGTGGGTCTCAAGCTGGACCCACGGCTGATCCGGACGCTGGGCCGGGTGGTGCTGGCGGTCACGGTGGTGCAGGTGGTGTTGGTGGCGACCCTTGGCCTGGGGCTGTCGCTGCTGCTGGGGATGGACATCGTAACCGCCCTCTACGTGGGGCTCGGGGTGTCTTTTTCCAGCACCGTGGTGATCGTCAAGCTGCTGTCGGACAACCGACAGATCAACGCCCTGCACGGTCGCATCGCCCTCGGCATGCTGATTGTCCAGGATCTGGTGGTGGTGGTGTGCATGGCGCTGTTAACGGCCTTCGACGGCGAGGGCTCCAGCTTCACGGATATCCTGATGTTGCCGCTCAAGGGGCTGGCCTTTCTGGCAGCGGTGGGGCTGGTGATGCGCTATGTCATGCCCTCGCTGCTGCCCCGCTTTGCCCACTCCCGGGAGTTGTTGCTGCTGTCCGCCACCGCCTGGGCGTTGTTCCTGTCCGCCAGTGGTCACGGCCTCGGCTTCAGCCACGAGGTGGGGGCGTTCGTGGCCGGGGTGTCGCTGGCGGCAACGCCGTTCCACGACGCCATCGGCGCACGCCTGACGGCGCTGCGGGATTTTTTGCTGCTGTTCTTCTTTGTGGACCTGGGGGCCCACGTCAATCTGGGGTACATGGACGAGATACTGCTGCCCACCCTGGTTCTGTCCGCCTTTGCCCTTTTGCTCAAGCCAATACTCACCGGCGCGCTGCTGTTGGGGGCAGGGTACAACTCGCGCACCGCTACCCTGACCGGACTGACCCTGGGGCAGATCAGCGAATTTTCCCTGATTCTGGCGGCCATGGGCATGGCGGTGGGACATCTGGATGCCCAGGCGGTCAGCATGATGACCCTGACGGCCCTGATCACCATCACCGCCAGCAGTTACCTGATCCGTTTTCTATACCCGGTGTACGACTACGCCAGGCCGTTCCTCAAGAGGTTTGAGCGCGCCGGATCGACCCGCGAGACCGCCAGCGACCTGGACAGCGTGACGCGTCCCGAACTGATGCTTCTGGGGTTGGGGCGCTTTGGCAAGCGCATGGCGCTGGGGTTTCAGCGCCGGGGTCTGCCGGTGCTGGGGGTGGACTTTGATCCGGACATTCTGGACAGCTGCCGCCGGTTGGGGGTGCCGGTACACTTCGGCGACGTGAGCGACCCGGACCTGCTGGGGACGCTGCCCCTGGACGGCACCCTGTGGGTGGTCTCCTGCATCCCGGATACGGCCATCAACCGGAATCTGGTGCAAACCCTCAAAGGGCACGGCTACCGGGGCTACATCGCGGCCTTCGCCCAGCACCCGGACGACGAGGCGGTGCTCACCGCCGCCGGGGTGCATCTGGTGCTACAGCCATTTAACGACGCCGCCGACCAGGCGGTGGACCTGGTGACCGGTCACGACATCCGTCCCTTCCCCCTGGGGGGGCAGACGGAGGGGATGTCGTGAAAGCCGGCATCCATATTCGTTACGAGCGGCCTGAGGATCGTGCCGCTATACGGACCATCAATGAGCAGGCATTTGACGGGACCGGGGAGGCCGACCTGGTGGACGCCCTGCGCGCTGCGGGCGGCATCACCCTTTCCCTCGTAGCCGAGACGGGTGGTACGCTGGTGGGGCACATCCTGTTTTCACCGGTCTCCATCGAAACCCCTTCCGGCTCCCGCGAGGCCATTGCTCTGGCTCCCATGGCGATTCTGCCGGAGTACCAGCGCCGGGGTATCGGCTCCCAACTTGTGCGCGACGGACTTGCCGAACTGACGAAGATGGGGTACGGCGCAGTGGTGGTGTTGGGTCACCCCGAATACTACCCCCGCTTCGGCTTTATGCCCGCCAGCGGGTTTGACCTGCGCTGCCTGTATGACTGCCCGGATGAAGCCTACATGGCCCTGGAGCTACACCCCGGAGCCCTCGCCAACCTGAAAGAGGGCGTCGTGCACTACCCCCCCGAATTCGACGCCGTATGACAGGATCTCAAACTCACCGGAAACGGTGGATTTTTCCGTGGATCCGAGGCGGGCGCAGGCAAGCGTCGGCAAACGCAATCGTTTGGCTGTACCCAGGAGGTATGGGGAAAGCCGCCGTCGGCGCCCCTCTATTTACGGGAGAGAGTGGCTTCCGCTTCCTGCACGATATGCGCGGCAGTCAGGCCGTATTTTTCGTGCAGTTCCGCCGGCTGGCCGGACTCGGCATAGGTGTCTTCCACCCCGACGAAGCCCATGGGCACCGGGTGGTGGCGGGCGGCGGCCTGAGCCACCAGACTACCCACCCCGCCCCGCACCTGATGTTCCTCGGCCACCACGATGGCGCCGGTTTCGCGGGCGGCGGCGGCAATCGCGGCCTCGTCCAGGGGTTTGATGGAGTACACGTCGATGACCCGCGCGGAGATGCCCCTGTCCGCCAGGGTCTCGGCCGCCACCAGGGAATCCCACACCATGGCGCCGCAAGCCACCAGGGTGATGTCGGAGCCTTCGCGCACGGTGGCTGAGCCGCCGATGGAGAAGCTGGCGCCCTCGTCATACACAATCGGCGTCTTGGGGCGGCAGGTACGCATGAAGCACGGCCCCACGTGATCGGCCATGCGCCGGGTCAGGGCGCGGGTGGCGACCTCATCGGCGGGGAACAACACGACAAAGTGAGGCAGGGAGACCGCCAGCGCCAGATCCTCGATGGACATCTGGCTGGCGCCGTCCTCACCGAGGGAGATGCCGCCGTGGGAGCCGACCAGCTTGACGTTGAGGTTGGGGTTGGCGATCCCCATACGGGCCTGATCGTACGATTTGCAGATCAGGAACGAGGCGAAGGAGCTGGCGAACGGCACTTTGCCGGAAGAGGCCAGCCCTGCGGCAACGCCGACCATATTGGCCTCCTGAATGCCCATATTCAGAAAACGCTCGGGGAACTTGTTGCCAAACATCTGACTCTTGGTGGAACAGGCCAGGTCGGCATCCAGCACCACGATGTCGTCCCGCTCCTCGCCCAGGGAGACCAGGGCCTCGCCGTAAGCGTCGCGGGTGGCCTTGCCCATGCGGGGGGTCAATGCAGATTCAGTGGTCATCGTTATATCCGAAACTATCTGATTTAATTGAAATTATTTTAGCCCGTCAGGCCAGTTCCGCCAGCGCCGTCTCCACCTCGTCCGGGGTGGGTGCGACACCGTGGAAGCCGGGGTTGTTCTCCATAAAGGAGACGCCCTTGCCCTTGACCGTGTTGGCGACGATGACGCTGGGCCTGTCGGTGACCTTGCGGGCCGCCGCGAAGGCGTCCAGAATCTGCCCCATGTCGTGACCGTCGATGACGATGGTGTTCCAGCCGAAGGACCGCCATTTTTCGGCGACATCGCCCATATCCAGAATGTCTTTCACAAAGCCGTCGAGCTGGATGCCATTGCAGTCCATGATCACCAGAAGGTTGCCCAGGCCGAAATGGGCGGCGGACATGGCGGCCTCCCATATCTGCCCCTCGTTGGCCTCACCATCTCCGATCAATACGTAAGTACGCCAGGACTTCCCATCCATGCGGGCCGCCAGGGCCATGCCGATACCGATGGAGATGCCCTGCCCGAGGGAGCCGGTGGAGGCTTCGATGCCCGGCATGCGACCGCGCTCCGGGTGGCCTTGCAGGGGGCTTCCGAACTGGCGCAGGGTGTCCAGCATGGACTTGTCGAAATAACCGGCCTCGGCCATCGCCGCGTATTGGGCAGGCACCCCGTGGCCCTTGCTGAGCACGAAGCGGTCCCGCTCCGGGTCGTCGCCGTTGGCGGGGTCGTGGTTGAGTTCGGAAAAATAGAGGGCGGTGAGGATGTCGGCGATGGAGAGGGAGCCGCCGGGGTGGCCGGAGGCGGACTTGCCAATCATCTTCACGATGTCGCGGCGGATTTCCCTGGCGGTCGACTCCAGGGCCGGAATATCCATTTGAGAGGTCGCAGGCATAGGTTCGAATCCGTACTGTGCGCGTGGGGAAAAGGACAAAAAACGATCTGGAAATCATATCACGGAAATAATCCGGAATAATACGTAAGAATGCGGTCAAAAATCGCCTGCAAACAACCGGGAAACGGGCCACAAGTCGGCGGGCGGCGCGCCACAAGGCCCGATAACGTGCGGCAAACGCCCGCCGCAGGCGGATTTCCCTGCCCGAACGGCTTGACAGAAAGCGCCCGCTGCCCGTAGTCTTTATGGCTTGATATTTTGAGGAATTTCCGCAAGTTATGTCCGGCTCCGGAGCGCCCCTTACGGGCCGGGAAATCGTGTGATTAAAGGTGGCAATAGCACGGGTGTGATGCGGCTATGACGGTGGATTCACTACAGGTTGAAGTGACCGAGAAAGAGGGTCTGAATCGGGAGATTTCCTTTCAGATTCCGGAGGATGTGGTACGAACGGCACTGGATGCCACGTATGAAAATCTCTCCGTAAACGCCAAGGTACCGGGTTTCCGCAAGGGCAAGATCCCCCAGCAGGTGGTTCGCGCCCGTTACGGCGAGCAAGCAAAAGGTGAGGTAATCCAGCGGCTGGTGCCGGATTACTACAAGCAGGCGTTGCAAGCGGCCTCGATCGAACCGGCCTCCAGCCCGGAGTTCGGGCCCATCGAAATCAAGGACGGGGAACCGCTGTCCGTCACCGCCACAGTGGAAATCCAGCCCACCGTCAATGTCGCCGACTACGACGGTATCGAACTTCAAATGGTCGATATCGAGGTGCAGGAAAAGGACATCGAGGTGGCCTACCACAGCCTGCGCGACTCCATGGCCACGCTGGAAGAGGCCCCCAAGAAGCACAAGGCCGAAAACGGCGACGTGGCAGTCATCGACTTCGAAGGCCGCATCGGCGGAGAGCCGTTCGAGGGTGGAAAGAGCGAGGGCTATGCGCTGCCTCTGGGCGAGGGCCGCTTTATCGAGGGCTTTGAGGAGCAGATTGTCGGCCATGCGGTCGGCGACTCCTTCGACATCACCGTGACCTTTCCGGAGGCGTACCACAACCCCGAATTCAGCGGTAAGGAGGCGGTGTTTGCCGTTACCCTTCAGGATCTCAAGTGCAAGGTCCTGCCCGAGGTCGACGACGCGTTTGCCCAGCAAGTGGGTGACTTTGCCGACCTTGCGGCCCTGAACGAAACCCTCAAGAACGAGATCCGCGCCAAGCGTGAGGCCGACCAGGGTAAGCTCCTGCGCCGCCAGGCGTTCGCGCGGCTGGTGGACGACAACCCCTTTGAGCCGCCGGAGTCGATGGTTCAGGAAGAGCTGGCCGACCTCATCGAGACTCGCAAGGCGATGCTGCAGATGCAGGGCAAATCCCTGGAGGAAGCTGGCTTCGATGAAGCCAAGGAGCGGGAAAACCTCCTGAATGACGCCCGCAACAAGGCCCGCGGACAACTGGTGGTGAAACAGATCGCCAAAAATGAAGGTGTTTCCGTCTCCGAAGAGGATTTCCAGGCCGAAGTCGCCCGCCTGGCCGGCGAGTACCAACGCCCGGTTGATGAGGTGGACCGCCTGATTCGCAGCAACCAGGCGGAAGTTGCACGCCTGAATGGCGTGCTGTTGCAGGACAAGGTGCTTAACCTGGTGGTCGAGCGAGCCAAGGTCACCGTCCTGGAGCGCCCCGCCGAGGAAGCGGAAAAGCCGAAAAAGAAGGCGGCGGCCAAAAAGCCTGCTGCGAAGAAGCCCGCGGCCAAAAAACCCGCCGCGAAGAAGCCCGCGGCCAAAAAACCCGCCGCGAAGAAGCCTGCGGCCAAGAAACCCGCCGCGAAGAAGCCTGCGGCCAAGAAAAAGAGCGACGGCTAGGGGGCCCGTTCCCTCACCATCCTCACCGAATACCGTTTTTACTAAGGAGAGACCGGATGCTGGTACCGATCGTCGTTGAACAAACCAACCGTGGGGAGCGTTCCTACGACATCTACTCGCGGCTCCTCAAGGACCGCATCATCATAATCGGGTCCGCCATTGACGACCATGTCGCCAACCTGACCATCGCCCAGCTTCTGTTTCTGGAGGCGGAAGACCCGGATAAGGACATCCATCTGTACATCAACTCCCCCGGCGGCGTGGTCAGTTCCGGCCTGGCCATGTACGACACCATGCAGTACATCAAACCCGACGTCTCCACCATCTGTCTGGGACAGGCCGCCAGCATGGGAGCCCTGCTGCTGGCCGCCGGAGCCGCGGGCAAGCGTTTCGCCCTGCCCAATGCCCGGGTCATGATCCACCAGCCCAGCGGCGGCGTTTCGGGCCAGACCACCGATATCGAGATCCATGCCAAGGAGATCATCAAGCTGCGGGAAAGGCTGAATGAGATTCTGGCCAATCACACCGGTCAGAGCATAGATACCATCCAACTCGACACGGAACGTGATAACTTTATGTCGAGTGAGGAATCCAGGGCCTACGGCCTGATCGACGAAGTGCTCGACCGGGCCGAGGACCTGGACAAGAAGAGCAAAAAAGACGGCTGACACGGCCTGCCCGCGGATTGTCGAAACCCCTTTTGTTGAGTGCCTGCTGGACCCCGCGTCTTTCGGCGGGGCGTTCAGCGGCTTAGGAGAATTTAATGGCGAGAACGGAATCCGGCGATAACCAGTTTCGCTGCTCCTTTTGCGGCAAGGCCCGCGAGGAAGTGCGCAAGCTGGTGGCGGGCCCCACCGTATATATCTGCGACGAGTGTATCGACCTGTGCAACGACATCATTGCGGAGGATTGGGAGGACGCCAAGGAAAAGCAGGTCTCCGACCTGCCCAAACCGATCGAAATCAGGACCATTCTCGACGATTACGTGGTCGGACAGGAGCGCGCCAAGAAGATCCTCTCCGTCGCCGTCCACAACCATTACAAGCGCGTTAACCACAACATCAAGGACGACGACGTTGAACTGCAAAAGGGCAACGTTCTCCTGATCGGCCCCACCGGTACCGGCAAAACGCTGATGGCCCAGACCCTGGCCAACATCCTCGACGTGCCATTCGCCATTGCCGACGCCACCACCCTGACCGAAGCCGGATACGTCGGCGAGGATGTGGAAACCATCATTCTCAAGCTGTTGCAGTCCGCCGACTACGACGTTGAGCGGGCCGAGCGCGGCATCATCTATATCGATGAAATCGACAAGGTCACGAGAAAAAGCGAAAACGTCTCCATCACCCGCGACGTCTCCGGCGAGGGGGTGCAGCAGGCCCTCCTGAAGCTGATCGAGGGTACGGTGGCCAACATTCCGCCCCAGGGTGGCCGCAAGCACCCGCACCAGGAGTTTGTTCAGGTCAACACCAAGAACATCCTGTTCATCTGCGGCGGCGCCTTCGTCGGTCTCGACAACATTATCGAACGGCGCCTCGGGGAGAAATCCATGGGCTTCGGCTCCGAAATCAAGAGCCGCCACGACAAGAAGCTGGGGGAGCTGTTTGCCAAGGTCAGCCCGGAAGACATGCTCAAGTTTGGCCTGATCCCCGAGTTTGTCGGCCGTATGCCGGTGGTCGCCACCCTGTCGGAGCTGGATGAGGCCGCCCTGGTACAGATCCTCTCCGAACCCAAAAACGCCATCGCCAAACAGTACGAAAAACTGTTCTCACTGGACCGGGTCAAGCTGCGTTTTACCGAGGGTGCGCTGCTCGCGGTCGCACGCCTCGCCCTCAAAAAGAAGACCGGCGCCCGCGGCCTGCGCGCCATTCTGGAAGAAGTCATGCTCGACCTGATGTACGAGATCCCTTCCGACACCGACGTACGCGAAGTGGTGATCACCCAGGACGTCATCGAGGGCAAGGGCCAGCCGGTGTTGATGTACGACTCGGACAAGGACATCAAATCCGCCTGACCCCGCTCCGGACTGGCCGGAAGCGGCGGGAGTGAAACGGCCGGGGCATATTCGGGATATGTCGCAGAGCTTGTCGAAGTACGGTTTTTGAGGGGACCTGATGCCGCGTATTTCGTGTTTAAGGGGAAGGCGATGCCTTCCCCTTTTTTTTGCCGCCCTCTTCGTTCTGGCCGCCTGTAGCCCCGGCGACGCACCGGAACAGGCCGCCGGCACCGAAGTGGTGGTGGCCATCGAATCCTTCCCGACCAACCTGGACCCGCGCCTGTCCACGGACGCCTATTCCGAGCGCATCGGTCAGTTGATGTTCTCCAAACTGGTGCGAACCGGCCCCAACATGGAGGTAACGGGCGACCTTGCGGCCTCCTGGGAGACCCCCACCCCCACCACCTACCTGTTCCATTTGAAATCCGGATTCCGATTTCACGACGGCACGCCGGTGACCGCCCAGGATGTGGTCTATACCTTCCGCTGGATGCTGGATCCGGACAATCTGTCTCCCCACCGGGGCGGTTACAAGGAGATCAGCGAGGTGGTAGCGGAGGACGACTTGACGGTGCGCTTCACACTCACCGCCCCGCACGCGCCATTTCTGGTCAACATGGAACGTGGCATCGTGCCCGCCCACCTGGGTGACACCGAGGGATACGGCGCCGCCCCGGTGGGCAGCGGCCCCTACCGGCTGGAGGAACAGCGCCCGGGAGAGGCCGTTAAACTTGTCGCTTTCGCCGGTTACCCCGACGGGGCACCCCCCACGGAACACCTCACCTTCCGAGTCATGCCCGAGGACACGGTGCGGCTGCTGGCCATCAAGAAGGGCGACGTTCACATGGTCCTGAACGCCCTGCCGCCGGATGCCATCAAGATGCTGGAAAACGACCCGCGCCTCGTCGTGGAGCGGAGCACCGGCACCAACTACAGCTATCTGGGGTTCAACCTCGAAGACCCGCTGTTAAAGCGGCCCGGGGTGCGCCGCGCCATCGCCCACGCCATTGACCGGGATGCCATTATCGAGGCCCTTTACCGGGGCCAGGCCCGTCCCGCCACCGGCATGCTGACCCCGGATCACTGGGCCTACGAGCCGGATGTGGCCACCCACCCGTTCGACCCGGACATGGCCAAAGCGCTTCTGGACGAAGCCGGACTGATCGATCCACCCGGACCCGAGCCGCGTTTTTCCCTGCTCTACAAGACCAGCCAGAACGAGCTGACCCGGCGCATCGGCGAGGTGCTCCAGCAGCAGCTTGCCGAAGTTGGTATCGCCATCACCGTGCGGCCCTATGAGTGGGGCACGTTTTACTCGGACATCAAAAACGGGAATTTTCAGATATACACCCTCTCCTGGGTGGGGATCGTGGAACCGGACATCTTTCACTATGTGTTCCACTCGGACAGCGTGCCCCCCGCCGGCGCCAACCGGGGACATTACAAAAACCCGAAGGTGGACGCTCTGCTGGAAACGGGACGAAGCACCCCGGAGCGGAAGAAACGCCGTGCCACCTACCGGGAGGTTCAGAAAATCCTGGCCCGGGATCTGCCCTACGTCTCCCTCTGGCACCCGGAGGTGATCCTGGTGCGGGACCGGCGCCTGACCGGATTTGAACTGACCCCGTCCGGGGATTACGACTCCCTCGCCAGGGTCCGTCTCACCCCCAACTGATGCAACCCGGTATGCTATTGACGGTTTTTTCGGGAGAGCTGCTCGTCCACAATGGCGCTCAGCCGCTCCAGGCGGAACGGCTTGGCCAGTATCACCGGGTTTGGAGAGCCGAAACCGGAAAGGTCCACATCCTCATCCACATAGCCGGTGGCAAACACCACCGGAAGCCCCGGAAAGCGCTGGCGCATCTCGCGCACGGTGTCGCGTCCGTCCATGCCGGGCATCAGCATGTCGACAATGGCCAGATCGGGCATCATATCGGAGTCCTGATCCAGTAACTGGATGGCACGGAGACCGTTCTCCGCCACCACCACGTCGTACCCGTTGGATAAAAGCAGGATCTGCAGGATATCGCGGATGGCGGCCTCGTCGTCCACTACCATAATCCGTGCCGACACACCTCCCTCGCCCGGATTTTTTTTCCTCGCGATCGCCCCCGCGAGATTCTCCTCCGATGCCAACCGCGAGGCGGGAAAATAACAGGAAAACCGGGTCCCTTCCCCCTCCTTCGAATGGACCGTGACCGTGCCGCCGTGGTTTCTCACGATGTCGAACACGGTGGACAGGCCGAGCCCGGTTCCCTTGCCAACCTCCTTGGTGGTGTAGAACGGGTCAAAAATACGTCTCTGGTCGGCCTTGGGAATGCCACACCCGGTGTCGCTGACGGAGATCGTCACATAGCGCGAAGGTTCCAGCCTGTCCGTCTGGGACAGGGGATCTCCCGGCCGCACCACGCTCTCCCCGCTGGTGACGGTAATGCGGCCTTCCGCCGCCCCAATCGCGTCCCGGGCGTTGACCAGCAGGTTCATCAGCACCTGATGGAACTGGCCGGGATCGGACTGGATACGAAGCTCCTGCGGGTCCAGGCGCACGTCCCACCGGATTGCGGGCGGAAAGGTATGCCGGCACAGGGACACCACCTCATCCACCACCTGATTGGCATCCACCACGGAAAAGTCCTGCTGCTCCTTGCGGGCCGCACCCAGGAGTTGGCGGCACAGACCCGCGCCCCGCGCCACCGCCTCCTCGATCGTCTCCATGGAAGACTGGGCGGGGTGGTCCTCGGGAAGTTCCATGCGAACCAGCTCACTGTGGCCGCCAATGCCGGCGAGCAGGTTATTGAAATCGTGGGCGATACCCCCGGCCAGGGTGCCGATGGCCTCCAGCTTCTGGGAACGCAGCAACTGCTCCTGAAGCGCCTTCTGTTCCGTGAGATCCCGGAGGAAGAACTGCAACACCGGCGGGTCGATACCGGCCACCTGTCCACCGCTGATCTCCACCGGCATGATGTGCCCGTCCCCGGCGATCATACCCCACTCGAAAGTGGCTCCATCCCTGAGCAGATCCGGGTCGTCCAGGGGCCATTCACGCCCGTCCTGGTCCGGTTTCAGCAGGCTGAAAAGATCGGTGCCCGGAAGGTTTGTCAGGGGGATTCCGGTCCATTCGGCGGCCTTGCCATTGCCGGAAATGATCCGGTAGCGGGGATCGGTGATAAAAATAGCGGCAAACGCCCCCTCCCGCAGGGCTTCCAAATCCTGCATCTGGCGCGACAATTGGCTGTCCCGGCCCTTGATAGTGGAGACCATGACGTTAAAGGCACGGGAAAGCGCGCCGATCTCCCCGCCGGCATCCTCCGGCACCGTCGTGTTCAGGTTGCCCCTGGCCACCTGCTCCGCCGCATCCGTCAGGCGCGCCATGGGCTCGGTCAACCGGACCACCAGCAGGCTGCCCAGGGCTCCGATACCGACAAACGCACTCACTCCCCCCAAAAACACCCACCAACGCAGCCGCGACACTTCGGAACGCATTGTCACCTCGGAAACCAGCACCGCGGCCTGCACCCGTCCGGACAGCATGCCTTGGGGCGCCGACACCTCCACCCGCCAGACCTCATCGCCCACCGACATTGTTCCCCCTGTCGTGTGCCCCAGCGACGCCATCTGCGGCAACATCGCCTTGATTTCAGGGGAGGAGCCCACCACCGGTCTGCCATCGAGCAGCAGCACCAGATCAGCATCGGTCCCACGGATCACGTCACCGAGAAACGTACTGTCCATCCTGGCTGCGAGGGTCAGGTATCCCAGCAGGTGCCCACCCGGCTCCACCGGTAGCGTAACCCCCTGAAACAGAGCCCCCTCGTACTCAAGAAGTTGTGTTGGAGGAGGCGGCACCGAAAACAACGGCAACACCGGATAGCGTTCCGCCAGATCGCCATAGGACTCGGCCCACACTGCAGCAAGGCCGCGACCCATGGGGTCGTTGAACATGACCACATCACCGGCCAGATCACCCAGCAGCCCGGTGGACAGCCGCCGCAGCCGAGCGCCGTCCCGGGTGGACAGGTTGGACTGCACAAACCCCATGCCCGCGATCAGGCGGGCCTAGGCATTCAGCCGGTCCGTTCGCTCCAGAAAAGATTGGGAAAAGCGCACCACGGCGTGGTGCACCTGGTCGTCCAGTTCCGCATCCAGATGCGCCTTCGAATCGTGCAGGATAAGCCACGCCGCCCCGCTGACAAACAGAGCGGCAACGACCAGCAGTATCCGCTGTATTCTTCTGCGAAGCTCCAAACGGAGTTCCTCATACCCCCCCCATACACTTGGGACAATCCACGATTGTTCTGATCATACCCCACCGCGCCACTCAATACCCAACCCCCTTTGCAAGTACCCCGGGTCCGGTGACAGAATGGCGCCACCGTGATGACCTCTCCCCCTGCCACCACCCCTGTCGCCACCACGCGGCCCATGCGGTTCCGATGTTTTCTGGGTGCTGCCGTGCTGTCCTGCTGCGCCCTGCTGGCGGCGTGCTCCTCCGGTCGGGAACCGGCGCCCCTGGCATTGGATACAGAGGCACGTCAGGCAATGGACCGGGTGGATCAATTGATCACAGCCGCCCATGCCTTCCTGGGCGATGAGGTGCCCACCCATCCCCGCGTGGCCGCCCTCCTCGCCGGTCAACCCACCGCGGACACCCCCGAGGTTCCGTGGCAGCAAACACCCTATATCGCGGTGGGTGTGCTGGATGGGCGCGGGGTGCTCTTAACGGCACTGCCCAGCGCCGGAACCGGCACCCGCAACATGTTGGCGGCAGCCTCCTCGGGGCCCGAAATCGGGGATTTTCACCTCATCCCCAATGCCTATGCCTTCACCCTGCCGATGTACCGCAAGATTGCAGACGACAGGATACTCAGCGCGTTGGTGGATGTGGAGCAGACGCTGGGAAGCGAACTGCTCGAACCGCTGGCGGCATCCGTGGACGGTATCGCCCTGATTGCCAACCGAAGCGGTCGCGTGGTGCTGGCCACACACCCGGCGCTACGGGGCCGCGCACTCTCTGAACTGGGGATACCCATGGCGGAACCGGGCGCCGGAGAGATTGCCGACGTCACCCTCGATGGCGCCCGCTACCGGGTGGGAGTGGCGGCGTCAAACCGGATTCACCCCTGGCAGGTCGGGATCGCCGTCCCCCGGGACGGCGGGGAGCGATAAGACCGAGGCATATCGTGACCAGCCGAGGTTTCGGGCACCGCCCTCCACCCCCACCCCCAACAGGCTCAGGACAACCGGGGGTGGGGGTGAAGCCTGTCGAAGCATCAGGCCGCTTGCGACACTTTTTAAAGTGCCTTTTAACGGGATGGTTCCTACCCCGGAGGGCTCACCCGCCACGGCCATTATCCCCGTGCGGAATCCACAAGCTGCGGCAACACCTCCCCGGCCTTGCCGCGCAGCATCACGTCCATGGTGTGCGCGCTGCCGGCGGCATCCGGGTTGATCTCCACCACGAACGCCCCGGCGCGCTTCGCCAGCGCCGCCAGAGAGGCCGCCGGTTGCACCACCCCGGAAGTGCCCACCACCAGTGCCACGTCGCAATACTCAAACGCGCCGAACGCGCGTTCCAGCACGGCCTGATCCAGGGACTCCCCGAACCAGACGATATGCGGACGCAGCATGGCGCCACAGTCGGCACACATGGGGGGCATCGGTTCCATCGGTACCCGGCGGTCGTCACTCACCTGGTGGCAGCCGGTACAGCGCACCTTCCAGATGTTGCCGTGCATTTCCACCGGGTCCTCGCTGCCGGCCAGGGCATGCAGGCCGTCCACGTTCTGGGTGACCAGGGAGAAGCTCCGTCCCTCGCGCTGTTCCATCTCCACCAGGGCCAGATGGGCCGGGTTGGGACGGCACTCCGCTATCAGGGAGCGGCGCCAGCCATACCATTCCCACACCAGTTCCGGATCCTGGGCGAACGCCTCCGGAGTGGCCAGATCCTCCGCGCGAAAGTTCTTCCACAGGCCGTCGGCGCCGCGAAACGTGGGGACGCCGCTCTCCGCTGAAATACCCGCACCGGTGAGCACCGCCAGTCGCTCGGACCCGGCGATCCGCTCCCGCACCCGCTCAATGTCTGCCTCCACTCACCCTCCCCGGCCTTTACAACACCCCGCCGGATTGACCGGATGGGGCGGTTGGCCTATTATTCTGCGTTCCGATTTCGGCCGCAACGTGCCGCCGGTCAAGGTTTTTTCAGGCCATGATACTGACGGATCATACCTGCTCGAGGCGTACCCCGACCACATGCTCGACATCCGATTGATTCGCGAAGACGCCGACGGCGTGGCCCGCGCCCTGGCGCGCCGGGGGGGGGAGATCAATCTCTCCGCCCTGCTCGCCAAGGATGCGGAGCGCAAGGCCGCCGCCACCGAGGCCGAGAGCCTCAAAGCCGAACAAAACCGGGTGTCCAGAGAGGTCGGGCCAAGAAAGCAGGCGGGCGAAGACGTCAGCCAGCTGTTCGCGGGCATGAAGGAAATCGCCGCGCGTCAGAAGGCGGCGGCGGAAAAGGCCCGTGAGCTGGATGAGGCGGTACAGGCCGAACTGCTCAACCTGCCCAACATCCCTGCCGACGACATCCCGGACGGCGCCGACGAAAACGACAACGTGGAGGTTCGTAGGGTCGGCGAAGTTCCCACCTTCGGCTTCACCCCCAAACCCCACTACGAACTGGGTGAGGAGCTGGGCCTTCTGGACTTCACCCGCGCCGCCAAGATCGCAGGCGCGCGCTTTGCCAGCTATACCGGCGCCCTGGCCCGGATGGAGCGGGCGCTGGCGGCGTTCATGCTCGACCTGCACACCACCGAACACGGCTTTACCGAGGTGGTGGCCCCCTACATGGTCAACGCCGATGCCATGCGGGGCACCGGACAGCTTCCCAAGTTCGAGGAAGACCTGTTCAAGATGGAGGCGGACGAACTCTACCTGATTCCCACCGCCGAGGTGTCGGTCACCAACCTGTTTTCCGGGGAAGTCCTTGGCGAGGATGAACTGCCCATTAAGCGGGTGGCGTTCTCCCCCTGCTTCCGGCGGGAGGCCGGCTCCTACGGCAAGGACACCCGCGGCCTCATCCGTCAGCACCAGTTCCACAAGGTGGAGATGGTCATGCTGGTGCGGCCGGAGGAATCGGACGCGGCGCTTGAGACCCTGACCGGCTACGCGGAAACCGTCCTTAAAATGCTGGAGCTGCCCTACCGCGTGGTCACCCTTTGCACCGGGGACTTGGGTTTTAGTGCCGCAAAAACGTATGATATTGAGGTTTGGCTCCCCGCCCAGGACACGTATCGGGAAATCTCATCGTGTTCCAGTTTTGGGGATTTCCAGGCGCGCCGGGCGGGCATCCGATTTCGGGAGGCCGGAGGGAAACCCCGCCTGGTACATACCCTGAACGGATCGGGCCTGGCGGTGGGCCGCACCCTGGTGGCGGTTCTGGAGAACGGCCAGCAAGCGGACGGCAGCATCCGGATTCCAAAGGCGCTGGTACCCTATATGGGAGGCTTGGAAGTCATCCGCTAAGCGGATGTTAGACATAATGGATCGGAACCTGGCGGCGCCAGGCGTCGGTGGAGACAGGCTAAAGTCCCGGAGGAGTGGCCGAGCGGTTTAAGGCGGCGGTCTTGAAAACCGTTGGGTGAAAGCCCCGGGGGTTCGAATCCCTCCTCCTCCGCCACCCGCCCCACCGGGGTTTCGATCGGTAAAATTTACGGAGAGGTGACCGAGCTGGCCGAAGGTGCTCGCCTGCTAAGTGAGTGTGGGGGGAAACTTCCACCGAGGGTTCGAATCCCTCCCTCTCCGCCATTTTATTTAATCCGGGTATCGCGCATCATCCACAACGCGCGGGCCTGTTGTGTGAGGTATAAGGTCTCTTGATTCAGAAAATCTCAAAGGTCCTGGCGGTGATCGGCTCGGTGCTCCTTCTGTCCGTCTACGCGGCCCATGCGGAAGAGACCGCCTCACCCCATGGCGCCTCACCCCATGGCAGCATGCCGCCGACCGGTGGATACGGGGCCGACCCCCACGCCAACAACCCCATGCCTCATTCGGCCACCCAGGCGGACCATGACGCCCAGACCGGTCAGACCGAGGGGCATGCCAAGGCGGGCAAAAAACGCCCCACAAAGGTGCCGGACAGCGTGGCTGGAAAGTGGCGCGCGGTGACCCTCATCGTGCTCGACCGCGAGCGCTCCGACGCCACCGAGATCACGGTGCCGCTGAAGGGGGAGCACACCTTCGGCGATGGAAATATGCAGGTGAAGGTTATTGAGTTCTTGCCTGACCTCCGGATTGACAATAATATCTACACCTCCGCGTCGAACGATCCGAACAACCCGGCCGCCCGTGTGGTGATCACCGAGAACGGAAACGAGTTGTTCGACGGGTGGCTGTTCTCGGAATTTCCGCAGCTGTACGGCTTCCAGCATGCGCGTTTTGGCGTAACCCTGAAGGCCGGCATTCCGAACTAGCCAGCACCACATACCGCTTTACGCGCCCGTAGCTCAGCTGGATAGAGCACCAGACTACGAATCTGGGGGTCGCACGTTCGAATCGTGCCGGGCGCGCCAAATGAATCAAGGGGTTGGGAGATTTCTCCCAACCCCTTGTTGCTTTCATGGTCCACTGGTGGTCCACTGGACCCCAACAATTGTGACCGACCGTGGGGGTCGGTACACTGTCGTGGAGCGTGGACCATGGCCAGCATTCAGAAACGCATATCCCGTGACGGCACGCTCACCTACCGGGTGCGGGTGCGCATCAAGGGGCGCCCGATCCAGACCGGCTCCTTCCGCCGCCTCACCGACGCCAAGCAGTGGGCGCAAAAGACCGAGGCGGGTTTGCTGGACGATCAGAAGTTTCCTGACCGCAAGGCCCAACGCCACACACTGGATGAGCTGATCGGGCGCTATCGGGGACGTATTCTGCCCGCCAAGAGCAAGGGCACCCAGACGATCCAGAACAAGCAATTGGATTGGTGGTCCACCGAGCTTGGACCATACCATCTGAACGAGATCACTCCTGCCCGCATTGGTCGCTGCCGGGAAAAGCTCGCAGATGGCGGCCTCAGTCCCGCCACAATCAATCGCTACACAGCGGTTCTGTCCCACGCCTTCAGCTACGCGATGCGGGAACTGGAGTGGGTGGATGCCAACCCGTTGCAGCGGGTTAGCAAATACCGGGAACCCCGGGGACGGATGCGGTTTCTATCCAAGGCCGAACGCACCGCGCTGCTAGATGTCTGCCAGACGTCCGACAACCGCCTGCTCTACCCGGCGGTGCTGCTGGCCCTGGCCACCGGCATGCGCCAGGGGGAGCAGATGACCCTCCGCTGGCCGCAGGTGGACCTGGCAACCGGCCGCATCGTACTGGAGGACACCAAGAACGGTGAGCGGCGCACGGTGATTGCCACCGGCCTGGCCCTGGAGGAACTCAAGCGCCTGCATGAGAACAAGCCGGGAGAGAGCGAACACTTGTTCCCCGGTCTGATACCTGGTCGCCCCATCGACCTGCGGGCCGCCTTCACCGCTGCGTGCAAGACAGCCAAGTTGGAAGACTTCCGTTGGCACGATCTGCGCCACAGCTTTGCCTCCGAACTAGCCATGAGCGGTGCCACCCTGGCGGAGATCGCCGAGGCTATGGGCCACAAGACATTGCAGATGGTCAAACGCTACGCTCACCTGACGGAAGGGCACATTGGCACGGTGGTGGCGCGGATGACAGAAAAGGTGTTTGGAGGGGAAGATGCCTGAGGCGGAAATGAATCCTAACGATTACTGGTCTCCCTGGGAAAAGGAATGCTCCTCGTTTGAGGAGGTCCAAGACCTGATCCAACAGATTTTCGATAAATGGTCAAAGAAAGGGCGCCTGTTTGCCTGGCGTGGCCAGGTAGATGCCAGTTGGGCCCTGCATAGTTCCCTGTACCGTCGACTTTTATGGTCCTCGCCACTGATCAATGCACCCCGTGAAGAACACCTAGCCGGGCGAGAGGGCGAAGTCCTGGCCGACGTTCATCGGTGGGGATTGCATATGGGCCGCTCGGGTCGTCTGTCGATCCTGAATCAACTTGCACTCCTTCAACACTATGGCGCCCCGACCCGTCTAATAGATGTCACATTCAACCCCCTGATTGGGCTCTGGTTCGCTACAGAGGAAAAACGGGTCAACGGCAACCCAGACCTTGAAGATAAGGATGGGCGGCTCTTTGCGATTGATGTCACGGATCGCCTTATCAACGAAAACAAAAGCCACCGCTTTTGGGCTGACAATCTAAAAAGGCCGTGGCCGGGCCCACCTAAAACAGGTTCTACGCAGCACCTGAAGAAACGCTATGAGGAGTGGCAACGGCAAGTGCTGGCCTGGCGTCCTCCCCATTTTGATGAGCGGTTGGCAGCACAAAATGGCGGGTTTATTTTCGGTGGCGTTCCAACCTTCTCTCCCCAATTTCCGAAATCCCCAGATTCGAATTCGTGGTGGAAGGTCGACGAAGTCCGACGTTCGACCTCTCTAGCTATCCGAGCCTACAAAATCGATCCTGATCGTGGAGGTGTGGCGTCGGGAGCAATCTATACAATACGGATTAAGGCGGACGTGAAAAAAACAATTCGAGATCGTCTTGACCAACTATTCGGCTATTCTCACGCCACACTTTTTCGTGACTTCACCGGTTTCTCCTCCTTCGCTACCCCCAACCTAAAAACACATCCGGGCTAGAGAGCAATAGATGGGACTTTATGGAATCTACCGACGTGGCGACGATGCCTGGACCATGCTGCAAACACTGCGGCGGCAGATCGAGGTGTCTACCGCCGAGCCCGGAGAACCTGCCACCATCGACGAACGGGTTGATGCCTTGAACGACCAACTCATGGGGTTGCAGGCGATCTGGGCCGGTTGTCCGCAAAGCCCCGCTGATAAGGAAATGTATGACCTCGATGTTCGGAACCATCAACGTGCCATCGAGCACCTTGAAAGGCTGGCGAAGGCCAGCTTCAAGGACAAGTGCCTGGACGGCCTCATTTCCGCGTTCGGCTACCGGCATACCGGTGATCTGGAGCCAGCGCCCATCCCCCCCAACGAGTGGGCCTTCCTGCAACTGGACTTCGCATCCAGCGATGCGCACTACGAAGACATCCGCTACAAGGCCGTGCGCTTCGTCTGGACCCGCCGCCTGACCAAGGATGACTGGAAAGCCATCCAGGCCGTCCTGCTCCAGTTTCCCGAGGTCTGGGAACTCCCCGAGGAAGAACAGGAAGAAGCACTCAACGCCGCTTTTGCCAAGCTCAAGGCGTCGGCCGACCCATCAGACAAGGAGTTGGGCCAAGCCTACCGCCAACGGATGGCCGAGATGGGATCCCGCCGCCAGAGCGAGGCCGCGACCAACCAGAAATGGTGGGAACCGTATATCAAAGAGGGCAACACCCTGGTGGCGGAGGGAAAGAGCAAAAGCAACGCCGCCGAGATCGTTGCCCAGCGCCACCCCGAGGCGAATATCAACCCCGGCACCCTGCGGCAGAAATTGAAATCGTGATTGCAGGCTGAAAGCTGAATTTCAGCTTTTGGGCCGTCAATCGCGGCCCGTCATAACTGGTACCAACGCTCCCCGGCATCCCGCCCGCGGGCGCGATCGACAACCAATGTTGCGAGGTACCAATTATGGAAACGGAAACCCTTCCCTCCACCCGCCTGATCCCGGTCACCCAATGGAGTGACCACCACCAGTGGCCGCCCATCGGGGGTCTGCGCCACCTGATCTTTCACGCGGAAAGCAACGGCTTTCACCGGGTAGTGAAACGGTGCGGCCGCCGGGTGCTGATCGACGAAGCCGCCTTCTTCCAGTGGTTGGAAGACCAGAACCGGGGGGCTGCCTGATGAGTACAGCGGCAATCATGGAACAAACCACGATGGTCGACCGGGCCCTGGACCTGGCCGGAAGGGGGTTCCACGTCTTCCCCGTGGTCCCGGACCGCAAGACGCCGGCCATCAAGGGGTGGCAGGAGGCGGCCACCACGGACCCGGACCGGATCCGGCAGATGTGGAGAGATCGCCCCCACGCAAACATCGGCATCTACACCGGCCGGTTGGGTGACGACGATCAGGCCCTGTTGGTGATCGACGTGGACAACAAGGAGGGCAAGCACGGCGACGGGGTGCTCCTGGACCTGATGGAGCAGGACCTCTGCGTCTCCCCCACCATGGAACAGCGCACCCCGTCCGGCGGCCGCCACCTAATTTATATAGTGGACCGGGCCGTGAAGCAGGGGGTGGACGTGCTGGGGCCCGGCCTCGACATCCGCAGCGCCGGCGGCTACATCGTCGGGCCGGGCAGCGTCACCGAGCAGGGGGAGTACCGCCTCCTGAACCCCGGCACGCCTCCCGCACCGGCCGACCCGTGGGTGGTCGATCGGTGCGGGCGGCCCCGGCCGAAGGCGGCAAACCGGGCCCCGTTGGTGGCACTGGACCGGGACCACAACGTGGCCCGCGCGGTGGACTACCTGAAACAGGCGGAGCCGGCGGTGGAGGGCACCGGAGGCGATGCCCGCACCTTCCAGGTGGCCGCGGCGGTGAAGGACATGGGGATCGGCGAGGCAAACTGCCTGGCGCTGATGCTGGCCCATTGGAACGAGCGCTGCGCCCCGCCCTGGGATCCCGCCGAGTTGGCGGTCAAGGTGGGCAACGCCTACCGCTACGGCAGCGAGCCGCCGGGCGTGGATACGGCTGAGGCGGACTTCGGCCCGGGCGGTTGGCCCGATCCAGTCTCGCTCCCTCACGGGCTGCTCCCGGTGATGGCGTTCGACGGAGACCTGCTGCCGGACTCCCTGCGCCCCTACGTGATGGACGTGGCCGAACGGATGCAATGCCCGCCGGACTTCATCGCCGTGGCGGTGATGGTGGCTCTGGCCACACTGGTGGGCCGGCGTTGCGGCATCCGCCCCAAGCGCCACGACGACTGGTTGGTGATTGCAAACCTGTGGGCCGCTGTAGTGGGGCGACCGTCCCTGATGAAGACTCCGGCCATCGCCTCGGGCATGCGGCCGCTGGACCGGCTGATTGCCCGCGCCATGGAGCAATTCAAGGCGGAGATGACGGCCTACCTCGTCGCCGTGGAACTGTTTGCGGGAAGGAAGAAGGCGTGGCAGGACGAACTGCGCAAGGCGGGCAAGGAGGGCAACAATGCGGACCACCTGTTGCAGGACGTTCCCCAGCCCCCGCCGGAGCCGGTGGAGGTGCGCTACCGGACCAACTCTGGCTCCACCGAATGTCTGATTAGCCTGCTGAACCAGAACCCCAATGGGTTGCTGCTGTTCCGCGACGAGTTGGCCGGGTGGCTCAAAAACCTGGAGCGTTCCGGGCGGGAGGGTGACCGGCAGTTTTACCTGGAGGCGTGGAATGGCAGCGGCACCAGCTTCGACTACGACACCTTCGCCCACGGGCACCTGCACTGCGAGAGCCTCTGTCTCTCGGTGTTGGGAAGCATCCAGCCGGGGCCCCTGTCCCACATGATCGCAGCGGCGGCCAAGGGGGGAGGGGGCGACGACGGC
The DNA here is from genome assembly GCA_046754085.1 of Leptospirillia bacterium. Taxonomy (GTDB): domain Bacteria; phylum Nitrospirota; class JACRHL01; order JACRHL01; family JACRHL01; genus JBHHVE01. Next base: position 926 of record JBHHVE010000008.1, on the reverse strand, counting down.
ATGGTGCAGCGCTTCCAGTTGTTCGTCTACCCGGACGTTTCGGGTCGCTGGAAGAACGTGGACCAGTGGCCGGATACGGAGGCCCGCCGGCGGTTGAACGCCTTGTTCGACCGGCTGGAGCAGATGGTATTCCCGTCGCCGGAAGGGGGCGAGGATATCCCCGCCCTGCGCTTCACCATGGGTGCCCAGGAGTTGTTCGACGACTGGCGGGAGGATCTGGAAACCCGGATCCGGTGTGAGTCCGACGCCATGCTGGAGGCGCACCTGGCCAAGTACCGCAGCCTGATGCCGTCCCTGGCGCTGCTGTTCCACTTGGCGGAAACGGCCGCCAATGACCGGGGTTTGGAACCGGTGTCGGTGGATGCCGCCGCCCAGGCCGCGGCCTGGTGCGAGTACCTGGAGAGCCACGCCCGGCGCATCTACGGCATGCGCGCCCTGGCGGAGGTGGACGGCGCCCAGGGGCTCCTGCGGCACCTGAAGGCCGGTGATGTCACCGGCCTTCACCGCGCGGACGGTGCGGCTCAAGGGGTGGGCCCGCCTCTCCACCCCGGACGAGGTAGACGCGGCCCTGGGGATCCTGGAAGAACACCACTGGATCGCCCCGGAGCCGGTGAAGCCTAGCGCCAAAGGCGGCCGGCCGACCGTGCGCTACCAGGTCAACCCGAAGCTGGAGGAGAAGGGGCGATGAGTAACGGAGGTTTCGAAGGTAGCCCGGACGGCCCTCCGGAGACGCACAATCGGTGGCTCGGTCTGCTGAAGGCGAAGAAGGGGCACGCCCCCGAGGGGGGTTCCGGAGGTTTCGGAGGTACACCGATGGGGGCTCCCAGACCACCCAAGACATGGCAGGAGCGCGAGGCGGAGAAGTGGCGGGAGCTTTTCTCGGGAGGGGATGTGGCGGAGGAAGCGGGACCGGAGGAGGCCGGCTC
>JBHHVE010000007.1:0-95344 GCA_046754085.1 Leptospirillia bacterium | reverse complement strand
TCACTCCCTTATTCAACCCGCCTCGTTTGTCCCATGAGTGCTGACGACGGACATCCGGGACCTTTTCAAGCTCAACGCTGAAATGCGCGACATGAACTACCAGCTCAAGAGCATGCAGGAACAGCTTCTGCAGTCGGAGAAGCTGGCTTCCGTCGGGCAACTCGCGGCGGGCGTCGCGCACGAGATCAATAACCCCGTGGGTTATATCAGTTCCAATCTTTCCAGCCTGGAACGTTACGTTGATCAACTGTTTCAGTTGATCAAGGCGCATGAGTGCGCGGAGGCGCTCATTGACCCCGACGGTCTTTCCCTGTCGGCAGTCGCCGAACTGAAAGGGGCGGTGGATTATGAGTTTCTGGAAAGCGATACACGGGACCTGATCAAGGAAAGCCTGGAGGGCGCCTCCCGGGTCAAGAAAATCATTCTGGACCTGAAGACGTTTGCCCATAGCGGCGAGGGGCAGTTGGAGTGGGCCGACCTGCACAAGGGACTCGAAAGCACCCTGAATATCTGTAACAACGAGCTCAAGTATAAGGCGGAGGTCATTTGCGAATTTGGCGAACTCCCCGAGTTGCGGTGTATTCCCTCCCAGTTGAACCAGGTATTTATGAACCTGCTGGTGAATGCGGCCCAGGCCATCGACACCCAGGGGGTCGTTACCGTGCGGACCGGGACGGAAAAAGACGAGGTTTGGGTGGAGGTGCAGGATACCGGGAAGGGAATCTCCCCCGAGCACCTGGACCGGCTTTTCGACCCGTTCTTCACCACGAAGCCGGTGGGCGAGGGAACCGGGCTTGGGCTTTCGCTGTCATACGGCATTGTGAACAAGCACGGGGGTCATATCGAGGTGCAAAGCGAGGTCGGAAAAGGCTCGACCTTCCGGGTCTGCCTTCCCCTGCACGCACCGCCACAGACCGACAACGTGCTACAGACCGACAACGTGCCACAGACCGATATTCCGGGAGCGTAACAAATGCATTCTTTTGTAGGTAAGCCCTTTCCAGAAGCATCGCCAGCTGCGCGGCCAGGGAACGCATACAGCGATGCGACGGTGCTGTTGGTTGATGATGAAGAAAACATTCTGTCGGCCCTGACCCGTCTGCTCCGTCCCCGCGGTTATCGCCTGTTCACGGCAAGCAGCGGCCAGGAGGCGCTTGACATTCTTGAGCAGACCGGCGCCGTGGATCTTGTGATTTCCGATATGCGCATGCCGCAAATGAACGGCGCCGAATTTCTCGAACAGGTCGCGGACAGGTGGCCCGGAATCCTCTGTATGCTGCTGACCGGCTATTCCGATCTCTCATCCACCGTGAACGCCATCAACAAGGGCAAGATTTTTTGCTATCTGGGCAAACCATGGGATGACGAGGAAGTGCTGCAAAATGTGCAACACGCCCTGGATATCGCGTTCCTGAAAAAAGACAGGCAGCGGCTGGAACAACTGGCTGGAACGGTCAATGAGGAACTGACCGAAGTGTCCGACCTGGAAAAACAGGTTGAGGCAAGAAGGATGGAACTGGAGGGCACCCTGAATTGCCGGCAGGACTCGACCCTCTCCCTGCGGCTGGGGGATGAAGCGTGGATTCGGCTGTTATCCAGCCTGATTGATCTGCGGCCTGGCGGCACCAGGGGGCAGTCCGGAAACATCGCCACATATGCCTATGAACTGGCCCTGAATATGGGGATGGACGAGCCGTCCGCGCAAGATGTGCGTGTTGCCGGCCTGTTGCACAATATTGGCAAGGCCGTCGTGCCGGACGCACCGTCCCGCGTGTTGCCGGGGGGGAACGCTCTGGCAGAACGGGCGGATTATGCCATACACCCCATCGCGGGACAGGCGGCATTCATGGCGATGGAACAGTTGGGTAATGCCGCCGGCATTATCCGTTCCCACTGCGAAAATTTTGATGGAAGCGGCTATCCCGACGGCATCCGTGGCGATCAGATCCCTCTGGGGGCGCGCATTCTGGCCGTGGTCATTGATTACTTTGAACTTCGGGAGGAAACGCGCCTGCCCGGGCCGATGGGCAGGACGGAGGCACTGGCCCGGCTGGTGTCTTTCCAGGGGGCGCTATACGATCCGGAGGTTGTCAACGGGCTGGTCACATTCGTGCTCGAAAAACATCAGTCCGCCCCCGGGGACTCCGGGGTGCAAGTGCTTGCATCACAGGTGGAGGCAGGCATGGTGCTTTCCCGCGATCTGTGGTCCACGGAGGGAATGGCGTGGCTTCCGGAGGGGGAGGTGTTAACCCAGCCACTGGCCGACTGCATTCGGGATATCTCGGCGTCGCGTTACGGAGACTTTCCGGTCCATATCCATGTGCCGGGCCCTGGCTTGAAACAGGAACTCATATAATGAACCGCATTCTATTGCTCGATGATGAAGAAAACATCCTTCGCGCCTTGCGGCGGGCAATCTCTTCCCAGGACTACGTGGTCGAGGATTTTACCGATCCCAACGCCGCCCTTGCCCGGAGCGAGGTGGCGGTTTTCTCGCTGGTTGTATCGGACTACCGGATGCCCAATATGGACGGCGTTCATTTTCTGAGGCGGTTCAAAGAGCAACAGCCCGACGCCCCCCGAATTTTACTCAGCGGGCAGACCGACCGGGAAGGCCTGCTCAAGGCCATCAACCAGGCGGAAATATACCGCTTCATCAGCAAGCCCTGGGACGACTACGAACTGCGGGTTACCATTCGCCAGGCGTTGGCGCAAAGAGAAATGTCCATGGAAAACGACCGCCTGGCGAATCAGGTTCGGAGGCAGCAGAGGGACCTCGACAAGCAGGACCGGCTGCTCGACCGGCTGGAAAAAGAGTACCCCGGAATCGGTCAGGTGCGGCGCGCGGAAGACGGTTCGGTCATTATCGACGACTGACCTGAGAAGAGGATCGCCTCAACGCGGCCGGCAAACTGGCATAATGTTCACATCCCGCCGGGGACGCCGATTTCCGGTCCATTTTTCCCACCCGCCTCCGGCCTGGAACACCATCTGACGGGGTGTGGTTTGACAGCGGAGGCGCTGGTCGGACAGTTTCATGGGCCGGAACGGCGTACCGTCCCATCCGGGGCGGGCCGGGCATCCCCGGACGGGAGAGTGGCGGGATTTCCGCGCCGCAAAACCGTCGAAGCATGTGGGCCGTTTGGCAAAGGCAGCCCCGGAAAGATGACCCGCAATCGCCCGCACCTGACCCGCCCCGAGCTGTTCTACGCGGGCGCGGTCGTCGGCCTGATCCTGCTCGGTATGGCCAACGCTTACAGCCTGTACCATCCGGGCAGCATCGGTTCCGACTCCGGGATGGTCTATCTGCCCCTGGCCCGGGAGTTTCTGGAGCGGGGTCTGGCCCTGCTCATGGACCCGAAAAGCCTTCAGGTGGGGCCGATGAGCTACATCTACCCGGCCCTGTTCGGGGTGCAGGTCGAAGTAGTCCGGCTGTTCAACGTGGTGCTGTACGGGCTTTTGGTTGTTGCCGTCTGCCGCACCGGGTTTTTGCTGCACTCGGCTGTGGCGGGGCTTGTGGCCGCCACCCTGTTCGCGGCGTCGCCGGTGCTGGCCACCTACTATCCCATGCTCTACACCGAGGCCCTGTTCGTCACCCTGATGATGCTGTGGACCTGGGCACTGGCGGGTGCTGTTGAGCGTTCACGGCATCGCGCTCTGTTTTCCGCTGATCATCATGCTCAAAAACGGCCTGCTGTTCGGCTATTTCGGCGTGAACACGGGCCTGGGAGCGGCGTTTTATCTTGGGCAGCCACCCGCTGACCTGGGGGCTTGATCCCAAGTGGGACCTGGGGGTGGGCTACGACACCCCGCTCATTCTGGGGCAGATATCCCGCCTGAGTCTGGAAGGGGACGCGCTGCTCAAGGGGGTGGCCTGGACCATGCTGAAGGACCAGCCCCTTGCCGATGTGATGGCGCAGTATTTTCACAAGGCGGGTTGGGCGGTGTTTTTCACCCGTGGAAACGTCGATGAAGTGGTGCTCAACCTGCGCGCCTTCCGTATCGCCGAAGTGGTGTTTTCCGGCATCGGGCTGTTTGCCTTGCGCCGCCACGCGCTGTGCTGGATTTTAGGGGCGGCGGCGGTTTACCACACGATGGTGATGGTGCCGGTGCTGTACCACTTTCGCTACAACATCGTGATCGAGCTGTGGCTGATCCTGTTTTCCGCCGTCGGCATGGTGACTGTGGCCATGTGGATGCGCGGGCCGGATGCCCGCAAGCGGTTGGGCGGGCTGGCGGCGTGCGCGCTGATCGCAACGGGCATCGGTGTTTCCCACTGGCACCGGATGCACGCGCCGGATGTGATGCCGCGGATTTTTTCGGTGCCGCGTACCGCCCTGCTTCAGATGGAGGGACCGCAGCTTGCGCGCGCCGTCCACCCGCTGACGATGAAGTCCGGGGGGAGGACGTGGCGGCCATGCACATCGCCGCGGACAACGTGAAAATCACCCCGCTGCCGCAGCAGCCGGTCGGCACGGTGACCTCCCTGTACCTGACGGCTGCGGCTGATGCGGCGTGTAACTCGGGGGTGCTGCTGTACCGGAGCGACCCGAAGGCGGGCTTCAACCGGAGAACCGGGCGGCGCTTCCGGATTGTTCCGGACGGGCGCGGGCGCTGGTATCACCTGGGCACCTACTGGTCGAACATCGCGCCCCATGGCGAGTTTATGTTGATCACCAACTGCCCGGCGGCATCGCGGGTCACCCTGGAACGGCTCGAGATATCGCGGGATCGGGTGGCTGAAACCTACCTGAAGCGCTACCGGGCCGAACGGGCATCGGGCGATCCGGCCTGATCCGGGCTTGCCAAGCAGCGCCATCCGCGCCATTCTGAGCATCCCGCCCGAAATATCGGGCGGGACTTTAATGTGAAATCAGACTCCGGGCAGGGGGCATAGCGTGGCCGATCAGGCACTACAGAACATTCACGACCGTACGGCGGTCATTGCCATCACCAAGCACGGCGCCACACTGGCGATGGAGGTTGCCCAAAGGCTGCCCGGCTGCGACCTGATTCTCGCGGAGAAATTCCGCGCGATCGGCGGCGATGCCGCCAGCTACTACGAAGGCCCGGTGCGGGCGCAGATGGGGGCGTGGTTCGAGCACTACGACCAGCTCATCTTCCATATCTCCCTGGGCGCGGTGGTGCGGCTGATTGCTCCCCATTTGAAGTCCAAGGAGGAGGATCCGGCGGTGCTGGTGATTGACGATGCCGGGCGCTTCGTCATCTCCCTGCTGTCCGGCCACGTGGGCGGGGCCAATGCCTATACGGAAGCGGTGGCGCGGGAGATCGGCGCGATCCCGGTGGTCACCACCGCCTCCGACGTGGGGCAGACCATTCCGGTGGATATTCTCGGGCGCGAACTGGGCTGGCAGGTGGACCCGGCCACCCGGGCCAACATCACCAGAGTCTCCGCCAGCGTGGTGAACGAGGAGCCGGTGGCCTTCGTGCAGGAAACCGGCGAGAGCAATTGGTGGACCCGAAGCACCCCGCTGCCCAAATCCATCACCGTGTACGACCACATGGACAAGGTGCCGCTGAATAAGGTGAAGGCGCTGCTGTGGGTCACCGACCGCCAGCCCGACCGGGAGCTGAACGAGCGGTTAAAAAACCTGGCCGGGCAGATCATTATTTACCGCCCCAAAAGCCTGGTTCTGGGGCTGGGCTGCGACAAGGGCACTAGCCGCGAGACCCTCTCCGACGCAGTGGAAACTGCCTTGGGAGATGCGGGCCTGAGCCTGCTTTCCATCCGCAACGTGGCCACCATCGACAAGAAAAAAGACGAAGCAGGCATCAACGACTACGCCGCGGAACTGGGGGTGGAAGTCACCCACTACCCGGCGGGGGAACTCGCCACCGTACCGGACATTCCAAACCCCAGCGAGGTGGTCATGCAGTACATGGGCACCCCCGCCGTGGGCGAACCCGCCGCCATGCTATCCGCAGGCGTCAGCGCCGCCGGTCTGGTGGTGGAGAAGGTGAAGTACAAGGGAGAAGACGGGTTGAACGCCACGGTGAGCGTGGCGCGGGCGGGGTTTTAGGCGAAGCATCCGGGAGTTTGACGCCGGAGCCCTTTACAGCAAGCACTCTGGCCTTGTCCCGAACATTGTCCGGGACGGTGGCGCAAGCCGGCGCACCGGCGTCGCCACTCCAGCGGATCGTCACATGTCCGGGGATCTGCCCCAACCTGTCGATGCCCGGCCTTTCCGCCGCGGCCCCGCGGGGCCGCGGCGGTTGGCCGGACCCGCCCTCGGGGTCAGAACCGCACGTTGAACTGGGCGTTGTACACCCAGGTGCTGTCGATGTTCGGCAGCCCGGAAGAGACGAACTCCGCATCGTATTGCTCCACCCCGATGCCGAGGCCGTAGGGTCCCATGCTCCACCCGTACCCCAGGCCCCACAGGGTGCCCTCGACCTTGCCGCCGGACGCCACCGAGCCCCGCGAGATGCCGTAGTCCACGGAGGTGGAGTGGTTCCCGAAGCGGTAGCCCAGCTTGGTGTAGGTGGACCAGGTGGTGTTCTGGTTGGTGTTGGCGGTTCCCGGATCCTGGTTCACGTAGCCCAGGGTGAGGTTCAGCCCGCTCGGGTGCAATATGGAGGCGGAACCCAGCAGGCGGGCATCGGCCTGATCGCCGGAGGCGCTGGGGTCCACGTTGCGAACATGGCCGATGGAGGCGGCGATCCGGGTGTCGTCTCCGGCCAGCAGGTCGTCCTTCCAGTCGTAGTTGCGGTAGTTGAGTGAATACTCCCGCTCGCTGTTGTTGCCGAAACTGGCCTTGAAGCGCGTGTTGGCGAACTCGGGACTCTTGTAAAGCAACTGATCGGCCCGCACCCCCCAGTTATTCGGGAACAACTGGCTCACCGTCAGTCCCGCGAGGCTGCCGTTGTCTTCCCGGAACGGGATGGCCGCCACCCGGCGGCTGTCGAAATTGTGGACCCGCTCGGTGCCGGAAAGGTCCTTCCGAGACGAGTACCGGGCCGCCCCCGGCCCCCGGCCCATGGCCACCTTGCCCCATTTGTCGCTCATCAGCCAGACATAGGAGGCGCGGGTTTCCCAGTTGGTGCTGTTGCTGGTACCGCTGGAGAAATTGAAATTTTCCGACGGGCCGGAATTGATGCCGGTCTCCACCTTGAAACCCCACGACAGACCGGGGCCATAACCGTTCCGGGTGCGGCCTTTCAATCGCACATAGCTGGGAAAGGCACTGTTGTCCGTGTGCCCGGTTGCGGTGTCGGTGCCATTGTCTACATAGACAACCTGCCGGTTGAGCTGGCCGCCGAGATGGATATCCATGCCGCTCAGCACCGAGATGGACGACCGCATGTCGCCCTCCTTCGCCTGCGCCATGGCCGCCCCGAACAGCACAACGGACGCGGCCAGCAAGACCCGCGTCATGATTTTGTAAACAGATGTGGTTGTCATCACGTTTCCCTCCCCGAATGGTGATTCGCCCCGGCGTCAGATTTCCCCGCCCCATGCAAGAGGGAGAACCACGCCGACGGGCATGGCCCGAATCGAGAAAAGCGCTGACGTTGTATGAACCTCGCAAACGTAGCAGAACTTATTTCCGCTGGACAAGAAAACGGTCTATCCGGGGTGCGGGCGGGAAGTCCAGTGCGGGGCCGAATCAAAAAAAAACGGGCAGCCCCGAAAGGCTGCCCGTCCCCCCCCACTCAGGGGTCGCCGGGTAATTTCTAGATGATTCTGAGCACGTCGCCCTGGTTGCGCACCGCGATGCGGGCGGCGATCTGGCGGGCCACTTCCGCGATGGCTTCTGCCTGAACGTTGTCCGGATCGGTGGCGCAGATCGGCACGCCGGTGTCGCCGCCTTCGCGGATCGCCACGTCAATGGGGATCGCACCGAGGAAATCGATGCCCAGCTTTTCGGCGGCCAGCCTGCCGCCGCCGGTACTGAAAATGTCCGTGCGGCAGTCGCAGTTGGGACACTGGAAGTAGCTCATGTTCTCCACGATACCCAACAGCGGCACGTTGACCTTCTGGAACATGGCCAGCCCTCTCCGCGAGTCCAGCAGGCTGACTTCCTGGGGAGTGGTGACGATCACCGCGCCCGTGACCGGCATGAGTTGGCAGATGGACAACTGGGCGTCACCGGTGCCCGGCGGCAGATCGACGATCAGGTAGTCGATCTCACCCCAGTCCACGTCCCGCAAAAACTGTTGAATGGCACCGTGGATCATCGGTCCGCGCCACACCAGCGGGGTCTCGTCGTCCACCATGAAGCCCATGGACATGACGTGAATGCCGTGGGCCTCCGGCGGCACCATTTTGCCGTCGCGGGACAGGGGCTGGCCGGAAAGACCGAGCATCTTGGGCACGTTGGGTCCGTAAATATCGGCGTCCAGAATACCGACGCTGGCGCCCTCGCGGGCCAGAGAGACGGCCAGGTTCACCGCAATCGTGGTTTTTCCCACACCGCCCTTGCCGGAGGACACCGCGATCACGTTCTTGATGCCCGGAGCCATCTCCTGCATTTGCGGGTTGGTCGCCCCGCGTGCCACCTGCGAGCCCCAGCGCACCTCGATGTGGGAGAGTCCCTCGACCCCTTCCAGCGCCTTGCGGCAGCGGGATTCGATCTCGGTCTTCAGGGGGCAGGCCGGGGTGGTGAGCTGCACCGTGAAGGCCAGCTTTTCACCGTCGATCTGGATGTCCTTGATCATCCCCAGGGTGACCAGGTCTTTGCCGAGTTCCGGCTCCTGAGCGTTTTTCAGTGCCTCAAGGACAATCTCTTCGGTCAGCATGGCGCGGGTTTCTCCTGACAGGGGCCGGATGCGGCTCCCGGATATTCAGTGGGTCGTACGTTAAAAATGCTTTTCAGGCAGGCTGTTACGCCTGCTGTTTCTGCATTATCCGTCCGCGTTTGGCGGCTGGTCAAGATTCCGGGGAGCGCGCGCCTTGACGGTGCAAACAGATGTTTGTTAGGGTCGCCCCCATGGATACCCTCACCCCCAAGGCGCGGCTGGTTTTAGGCTACATCGAAGATTTTTCCGCCGCCCACGGACATCCGCCATCCATGCGGGAAATCGGCGAGGGCTGTGGCATTCGCTCCACCCGCAGCGTGTCCGACTACCTCAAAAAGCTGGAGGGCGCGGGCCGCATCAGGCGGCGCGAGGGCAAGAGCCGGGGCATCGAAGTGGTGCACGGCGCGGCGCAAAAGGGGGCGAATGCGGCCAGCGTCCCCATGCTGGGCCGCATCGCCGCCGGCGGGCCGTTGGCGGCCTATGCGGACGCGGTGGAGCACCTGCCGGTGGACGCCCATGCCCTGTTCGGCGAGCGCGACTGCTTCGCCCTGGAAGTCACCGGCGACTCCATGGAGGGCATGCACATCGTTGAGGGCGACACGGTCTTAATCCGGCCTCAGGCGACCGCCCATCCGGGGGAGGTGGTGGCAGCGGAGGTGGACGGCGAGGTGACCCTCAAGGTCTACCGGGAGGACGGCGAAAAAATTCTCCTGGTGCCCGCCAACCCGGCCTATACGCCGATCGTGCTGGACGGCAGCCAGCCGGTGCGGATTTTAGGGATCATGGTGGGCTTGATGCGGGGGACGCCCCGCAACGGTTAAATCCGGAGCGTTATCAGGACTTAATCATCCAGTCGGTAGCAGGTATCCACCACCGACTTGCCATCCGGCCCACGCCCTCCCATTAAGAAAAGTTCACCGTCCACCGAGGCCATGGCCCCCATGACGCGGGCCTCCGGCAAATCGGGCATGTCTTCCCAGACATTGGCGCTCGGGATGTAGCAGGCGGCCCTGGCAGTGATGTCGGTACCGTCGTTGCCTCCGGCCACGTAGAGCGCATTGCCGTGCATGGCGGCGTAAAGCCCGGCGCTGCCCCATGGCAACTTGGTGGGGGCTTCGCCCCAGACGCTGCCCAGGGGGTCGTACACTTCGATCACGTCCAGGTTGTTAAAATCGCCGTTCTGGAATGCACCGCCGCCCATGCACCAGATGCCATCCGGCATGGCCACGGCGACCAGGGAAAAGCGCGGCGTCGGCATCGGGGCGATTTCCTGCCAGTTTTTTGCGTCCTGGTCCAGAAGCTCGCAAAAATCGAAGGCCGGGTCGATGAGCGGCCCGCCGGAGGCTTCCGGGTGGTGGCCGCCAAACAGGTAGACGTGCCCATCGTGCTCCAGCGCCGCCGGGGCATCGTGCCGTTGCAGCAGGGAGGGGCCGTTCTCCCAAGTGTCCGCCACCGGGTCGTAGATTTCCACCACACTCTTGAAATCAAACGTCCCGTCGTCGTTTCTGTATCCGCCGCCCATCACCAGCACCTTGCCGTCCCGCGCCGCCGCGGCGATGCCGGTGCGCGGCGCGGGCATGGGGGCACGCGGGTGCCCGTGGTCGGTTACCGGGTCGTACATCTCGACGCTGGCCAGGCTCTCGAAATTTGTGCCGCCACCACCGAACACGTAGATCCGTCCGTCCACCACGGCGGTGGCGAAATGGGAGCGGGCCTCGGTGAGGGGGGCGGCTTGGGAGTAAGACAAGGCGATTTCCCTGATGGGGCCGGGTTTACAAACTGCCGGGGTCGGCGGGCAGGTCGAGGCGCTCGACCCGGTCGGTGACGCTGCGGCCGTCGCCCTTCCAGCCGCCGATGGCGAGCAGGTGGTTGCCAATGATCTCCAACCCCATGGCGGCGCGGGGCTCGTTCAGGGACGGCAGATCTTCCGATGCGCCGTTGTCGGCGTTAAAGCGCACGGTACGGTCGTGGATGGCGGGGCCGGAGTAGCCGCCCACCACATAGACCCATTCGCCCCGGCGCGATACCCCGTGAGCCGCAGCGGGCCACGGCATGGTGAAATCAGGCATCGACCATGTCCCGGTGGCGGGGTCGAAGATGTCGATGCGGTCGAAGTCACGGACACCGTCCACCTCTTCCACGTAGCGGCAGCCGCCAATGGCCCACACCTTGCCCTGCCAGGTCAGCCCCATGGGGGCGAAGCGCGGGATCGGAAGGTCGGCGATCTGCTCCCAGGCGGCCGCGCCCGGGGCCAGCTTTTCCGAATAGGAGAATGCCGGGTCGGTGGAGGGGCCGCCCTCGGTGGCGTCCGGATGGTGGCCCGCGATGGTGTAGATGGTGCCGTCAAGCTCCGCCAGTGCCGGGTAGTCGTGGGGCTGGCCCATGTCCGGGCCATCGCTCCAGCTGTCGGTTGCGGGGTCGTAAATTTCCACCGTGGGCAGGAAGCGGAACTTGCCGTTGTCCTGGCAGAAGCCGCCACCCACCACGTAGATTTTGCCATTCACCACCGCTGCGTGGGCGCCGGAGCGCAGGGTCGGCATGGGGGTGAGCAGATCCCAGCGGTCGGCCTGGGGGTCGTAGCACTCCACCGTGTTGAGGCTGGCGAAGCGGACGCCGCCGCCGCCGAACACGTAGACCTTGCCCTGCCAGACACAGGTGGCCGGGTGAGAGCGAATATGGTTCAGGGGGGCGACATCGGTCCAGCCGATCATGACATGTACCTCGGAAAGGTTACGGAAAGCCGGGAATCGAAGGGCTGGTGGGCTCCTCGGTCGGCTGGTAGGTATTGAACAGGTAGAACCCGTGCTGCATGAAGAACACGATGCCCAGGCACACGGCGCCGAGCAGCACGAACACGACGATCAGGCCTGGGGGCAGCTTCTTTTTTTCGGGTTCCGACATAGCCTGGATCGATCATACGGTGGAAGCGGGGTACCGCGCAACGCACGCCGTCCCGGCGGGTGGCGGAAACCACCATGCTAGAATCGGGCGATTGGGAACCGGAGGGGACGTATGACATCAAGGGACAGCATGTCGGTATTCGCCAGGCGGCGCGAGCGCCTGATGGAAGCCATGCAGGGTGGCGTTGCGATCTTTCCCGCCGCGCCGGAGCGGGTGCGTTCGAACGACACGCACCATCCGTTCCGCCAGGATTCGGATTTTTTCTACCTCACCGGGTTTACCGAGCCGGGAGCCTATCTGGTGCTCCGGCCCGACCACCCCAAACAGCGGGTCACCCTCTACGTGCGGCCCAGGAACCCGGATATGGAGCGCTGGAACGGCCGCCGCGCCGGGGTGCGCGGGGCCAAAAACCGCCACGGCGCCGACGCCGCCTTTGAGACGGAGCGGTTTATCTCCGACCTGCCGTCCCTGCTCAAGGGGTGCGAGACGCTCTACCTGCGGCTGGGGGGCGACAGCGCCCTGGACGAGTCGGTGATCGGCCAGATTGCGGCGCTCCGGGCCAGAAGCCGGTCTGGTGAGCACGCCCCCGCCAGGGTGGTGGACCCGGCGCCGTTGCTGGCCGAGTTCCGGCTGCTGAAAAGCGACGAGGAGGTGGCGATGCTGGAGAAGGCCGCCGCCCTCACCGCCGCCGGTCACCTGGCCGCCATGCGGCGCGTTAAACCCGGCATGTACGAGTATCAGGCCCAGGCCGAGGTGGAGTATCAGTTTCGTTACGGTGGAAGCGCCGGCCCGGCCTATGGCACCATCTGCGGCAGCGGCGTCAACGCCACAATCCTGCACTACGTGGAAAACGACCGGCGTATGAAAAAGGGCGACCTTTTGTTGATCGACGCCGGCGCCGAATACCTGGGCTATGCCGGGGACGTGACCCGCACGATTCCGGTTGGTGGCGTCTACAGCGACTCCCAGCGGGCGGTTTACAAGGTGGTACTGGCGGCCCAGAAGGCGGCGATCCGCAAGGTGAAACCGGGCGCCACCTTCGATCAGGTACACCAGGCGGCGGTAAAAAAGCTCACCGAGGGACTCATCCATTTAGGACTTTTGAAGGGCAAGCCCGCCGCCCGGATCAAGGACGGTTCCTACCGCCGCTTCTACATGCACCGCACCAGCCACTGGCTGGGCCTGGACGTGCACGACGCCGGGCGCTATCAGGAGGACGGCGGCGGTTCCATCCGGCTTATGCCGGGCATGGTGCTGACGGTGGAGCCGGGTCTGTATATCGACAAGGATGCCGACCTGCCCGCCGAATACCGGGGCATCGGCATCCGCATCGAGGACGACGTGCTGGTCACGGACGACGGCTGCCGGGTGTTGACCGAGGCGATCCCGAAGGAACCCGCCGCCATCGAGCGGGTGATGGCCGGGGGGTAGCGTATGGGCGGTATGCGCCGTGCCGTACTGGGGCTCATGGGTGTGATGCTGGCCGCCTGTTCCCCGGAGCCATCGGAACCCTCCCTGCCCGACCCGGAACAGGTGGTGGCCGGGGTTCTGGCCCTGACCGGCGACCCCGCGCGGGGTCAGGCGGTGTTTCAGGGCCAGTGTATTTTCTGCCACGGCGATCAGGCCGCCGGGGAGCCGCCCACGGATTTTGGGCTGGGGAAGGAGAATCCGAGACGTTTTCGAAGCTATGACGAGTTAAGTGTGGAAGACCACATCCGGGTCATTGTCGAAGGTTACGTGAGCAAGGCTTCCGGCCGACAGAACATGCCCGCATTCCTGCTGCGTTTAAGCCCGGAAGAGATCGCCGACGTGGCCGCATTCGAGCGCCGGATCATGGCCATGGAGGGGGACTATTGGGAGTCATCCCGGCGCAGTTGGTGGCCGCCGGACCCGAAACCGTTGCCATGGGTGCCGTAACGCACTGATTTCGGGTAGTTTATATGTGGCATTGGCGGGTCAAGGATGGCCCGCGGATGGCCGATAAGAGCGAGACCCCCGTGACGGTACGGGGCGGCATGCAGGAAGGATCGACCCATGAAGGCTATGCGGTACTTACGCTTACTCTCCTCCGGAACCCTCCCTCTGGCCCTGGTGGCCGGCCTCGTGATGGGCCTTGTGCATATCGCGTACGCGGTGTCCGATGAGCGGATGCGGGAGATTGTCGCCGAAGAACTTGGCGAGAACTCCGGCATCCATGTGGATTTCGACAGGATTCCAAAGGACGCCACCGAGGAGGAGATTCGCGCCAGTCTGGCCTCCGCCAAGGCCATGCGGGATGCCATGGGCAGGTCGTTCGGGGCCGCCCGAGGCTTCCCGGAAGGGGCCATGAAGGTGCCTGTGGCCACCACGTCCGCCCCGATCCTGGATGCCGGGGACATCGAGCGTATTTTTGCCGAGGAGGCTGACGGCACCCCGGGGCTCAGCCCGGAGCAGTTCTTTATCAGCCCCGCCACCACCGAGGAGCGGCTGCGTGCCAAGATTCGCGCCGGCAAGACCTTGAAGGCCCTGTCCCTGAAAGAGGACGAGGCCAAGGCACGGGGTGAGGTGTTTACCCCGACCCCGGAAGAGGAACGGATGGCGGCGGAAGCCATGGATATGCTGATGGAGGACATCAGTGTGGCCATGGGCTATGCCATGGGAGAGGCCCTCGGCAGTGCCGTGGGACAGGTTGCCGGGAAGGTTGGTCAGTCCGCGGAGCGGACGGCCGCCGCCATCGCCAGGGAAGCGGCGGCTGAGAAGGCGATGGCGCAGGCTAAAGTGGCCAAAAAACCGGTCACCGCGGACACGCCGGAGCCGACCGCCAAAATGGAAGAGGTGGAAGCCATTGGTCCGGGCCACCCCGACGCCACCGTGAAGGCCGGGCTTTCCGCCTACTACCAGGGTCGTCTGCGGACTGCGGAGGCCCGTCTGGAAGCTGCCGCCGTGGCCCACCCGGGGGCTCCGGACGCGCGCTATTACCTGGGGTATACCCGCTACAAGATGGGTGAGTTTGCCAAGGCCCGCGCCGACTTCGCCGAGGCCTACCGGATCGATCCCGATTTCTCGCCGATCCCCCTGCCGGAACCGAACTGGAAGAGCGGGCAGGCCACCGTCATTAAGTAAAAAACCGCCGATTGCACCCCGCAGGCCTCATACAGGGGGGTATGCCTTCGGTCCCCATCCCCGGCGCTCCGGGGCTAGGCCGCTTTTTGCGGCAGCACGTCGATTTTGACCCGCGCGATGCGCATGCCGTCCATATCGACAATGGTGAACTTGTGGTGGGGCTGTTGCACCACCTCGCCGCCCCGAGGGATGCCCTGAAGCTTGGTGAGCATGAAGCCACCCAGGGTTTCGTACTCCGGGGACTCGGGTATTTTCAGGGAAAAGTCTTCCAGCAGGTCGCTGATGCTGGTGTCCGCGTCGACCACCAGGGAGCCGTCGCGCATGCGCTGCACCCGGGTGTCGTCGGTATCATATTCGTCCGGGATGTCGCCGACGATCTCCTCGATGATATCCACCACGGTGACCAGTCCCGCCACGTCGCCGTACTCGTTGACCACGATCGCCATCTGGGTTTTGCGGCGCTGAAGTTCTTTTAACAGCCTGAGCGCCTTCATGGTTTCGGGGACGAAATAGGGGGGGTGCAGCGTTTTCTTGATGCCGCCCTTTTTCGCCTCCGGGTCGCGCATCAGCTGGATCAGGTCCTTGTAGTTCAGGATGCCGCAGACCTTGTCACCATCGTAGACCGGGTAGCGGGCGTGCATGTTTTCGGCGATCAGGTTGAGTATCTCCTCCAGTGGCATCCTGATGTCCACCGAACACATTTTCGGGCGTGGCACCATCACCTCCCTCAGGTAGGCGTCGGCGAACTCGAAAACGCTGTGGATCAACTCCTGCTCGCCCGCCTCGATCTCGCCTTTTTCCCGGCCTTCCCGCAGCAGCAGCTTGATGTCCTCTTCGGTTTCGATGCGTTCCGGCGGGGTGGTGTCGATACGCAATAGCTTGAGGACGATGGTGGTCGAGCCCGACAGGATGTGGGCAAAAGGGGTGGCGATTCGGGAAATGTGGTACATCGGCTGCCCGAACTTGAGGGCGATACCGTCCGGATTGCGCAGGGCGAGGGCTTTTGGAACCAGCTCGCCCAACACCAGGGAGAGGTACGAAATGGTGACCACCACGATCCCGATCGCGGCCATTTCGGCAATCGGCGGGGGCAGGTTAGCGGCGCTGATCAGTATCGGTTCAAGGTGTTCTCCGGCAGAGGCGCCACCGATGGCGGCGGCGGAGGCGCCGACCACGGTGATCCCCACCTGCACGGTGGCGAGGAACCGTTCCGGCTCCGCGTGCATGGAGACAATACGGCGAGCGTCCGCATCTCCCTCGTCCGCAAGCTGCTTCATGCGCACCTTGTGGGAGGAAATAATTGCGATCTCGGCACAGGCAAAAAATCCATTGGCGATGATCAGGCCGAGAATGATCATCGCCTCGAACATGGCACCTTCCAAGCGGCAGGTCCCTCCATAAATGGCTACAAACGCTCCAGCCTGAATCATAGACGGGACATCCCGAGCAGGCAAGCACCCCCTATAAACCGCGGGGTTACCACGGGTTATACCGGGTCCGGGTTGGTTCCGAACGACTGTCGCGGTATCCTGTGGGGCGCTTGCGCGGCCCGTGCCATCCGGTCCGAAGCGGTTATGCCGGTCCGAAGCGGTTATGAAGGAGTAACATGGCGGTAAAAGGGATCATTCTGGCGGGAGGCTCGGGAACGCGGCTCTACCCACTCACCCGTGCGGTCAGCAAACAACTGATGCCGGTGTACGACAAGCCGATGATCTATTACCCCCTGTCCACCCTGATGCTGACCGGCATCCGCGACATCATGGTGATTTCCACCCCCGAGGACCTGCCCCGTTTTGAGCAACTGCTGGGGGACGGCAGCCGCTATGGCATCCGCCTGACTTACACGGCGCAACCCAATCCCGAAGGACTGGCGCAGGCGTTTGTGCTGGGCCGTGAGTTTATCGGAAATGATCGGGTCTGCCTCGCCCTGGGGGACAACATCTTCTATGGGCAGGGCCTGATCCCGTCCTTGCAGCGGGCCGCCGGGCGGGAGGAGGGCGGCACCGTGTTCGCCTACCGGGTGCGGGATCCGGAGCGTTACGGCGTGGTCAGCTTTGATACAAACGGGCAGGCCGTGTCGATTGAGGAAAAGCCGGAAAAACCCAAGTCCCGCTATGCCGTGCCCGGCATCTATTTCTACGACAACCGGGTGGTTGAAATCGCCGCCAACCTGAAGCCGTCGCCTCGGGGCGAACTGGAGATTACCGACGTCAACCAGACCTATCTGAATGCCGGGAAACTGCATGTGGAGATCCTGGGCCGTGGTATCGCCTGGCTTGATACCGGCACCCACGAGGCGTTGCTCCAGGCCGCCAACTATGTGGAGGTGGTGGAGAGCCGCCAGGGCTGGAAAATCGCCTGTATCGAGGAGATCGCCTACCGCAAGGGCTATATCACTGCGGACCAACTCCGCGGGGAGGCCAGGGAACTGGCCAAGAGCGGCTATGGCGGATATCTGCTCGATCTGCTCCGGGAAGAGGGCGGGGCATGAAGTTCCACACCACGCCCCTGCCCGGCCTGATCCGGGTGGAGCCCACGGTATTCGGCGACGCCCGTGGTTTTTTCATGGAAACCTACCACGCCGAAAAGTATCGGGAAGGTGGCATTGAGGCAGTCTTCGTCCAGGATAACCACTCCGCCTCCGTGAAGGGCACCCTGCGGGGAATGCACTACCAGTTGGGCAGGCCCCAGGGCAAACTGGTGCGGGTGGTGTTCGGAGAGATTTTCGATGTGGCGGTGGACATCCGCAAAGGCTCGCCCACATTCGGCCAATGGTACGGCGTGACCCTGTCCGAGCAAAACCGAATGCAGCTGTATGTCCCGGTGGGATTCGCCCACGGTTTCTGCGTGACCAGCGAGCGCGCCGAGGTGATCTATAAATGTACCGACATCTACTACCCGGAAGGGGACCGCGGTATTTTATGGAGCGATCCCGCGATCGGTATCGACTGGCCGGTGTCGGATCCGGTCCTGTCCGACAAGGATCGGGCGGCGCGCACCCTTGCGAATGTGCCGGACGACGAACTGTTTACCTTTGATGCCTAGGCGAAAGACGATCGCTTTGAGCGAACAAGTCATACTGGTCACCGGCGGCGCCGGGTTTATCGGGTCCAACTTCGTGCGCCATACCCTTGCGGTGGATCCGGAGGTGCGGATCATCAACCTGGATCTTTTAACCTATGCGGGCCGTCCGGAAAACCTGGAGGACCTGCCCGACCCGATGCGCCACCTGTTCGTGCGTGGTGATATCCGGGATGTGACGTTGGTGAACCAACTGATGTCGGGCAGCCACCCGGTCACCCACCAGGCCGGGTTTGCGCCGCCAACCCGGGTGGTCCACTTTGCCGCCGAGTCCCATGTGGACCGTTCCATTACCGGCCCGGAGACGTTTGTCACCACCAACGTGCAGGGCACCTTCGTGCTGCTGGAAGCGGCCCGCGCCGCCTGGGGGGAGCGGGACGACACGCGTTTTCTGCATGTCTCCACCGACGAAGTGTACGGTTCCCTCGGCCCCACCGGCTATTTCACCGAGGAGACGCCGCTGGCCCCCAACAGCCCGTACTCCGCCAGCAAGGCGTCGTCGGACCTGTTGGCGCGCTCCTGGTTCCATACCTATGGCTTTCCCGTGGTGACCACCCGCTGCTCCAACAACTACGGCCCCTACCAGTTGCCGGAAAAATTCATCCCGGTGGTGATCGAGTCGGTACTGGCGAAAAAGCCGATCCCGGTGTACGGCGACGGCAAGAACGTGCGCGACTGGCTCTATGTGATTGACCATGTGGAGGCCATTCTGCGGGTGCTGGAGGCGGGGCAGGTGGGTGAGGTTTACAATATCGGCGGCCACAACGAGTGGGCCAACACCGATATCGCCGGTATTCTGTGCGACCTGGTTGACGCCAAGACCGGCAGCACGGGTTCCCGCGAGCTCATCTCCTTTGTGACGGACCGTCCCGGCCACGACCGGCGCTACGCCATCGACGCGGGCCGCATGGAGCGGGAGTTGGGGTGGCTGCCCTCCCACACCTTCGAAACCGGCATTGATGGCACGGTGGACTGGTATCTGAAACACCGGGACTGGGTGCAAAAAGCCCAGGAGGGGATGTAACCGGGGGGCCGCTCCCCGATCCATAGCCGTGAACATTCTCATTACCGGCGCCAACGGCATGCTCGGTCGCGATCTGACGGCGCGGCTGGCGGCGGATCACGAGGTTCATCCGTACCCGTCGTCGGCCCTCGATATCACCGATCCCGTGGCGGTGCAGCGGGAGGTGCTGCGCACCGCCCCGGACCTGATCATCAACTGCGCCGCCTACACCGACGTGGATGGCTGTGAAACCGAGCGCGACAAGGCCCGCCAGGTCAACGCCGAGGGACCGGAGCACCTGGCAAAGGCCGCAGACGGGGCCGGTGCCGCGCTTCTGCACGTCTCCACCGACTATGTATTCGACGGCACCTCCCGCACCCCTTATGGGGAATCCGACCCCACCGGACCCGTCACCGAATACGGCCGTTCCAAGCTTGCCGGCGAGGAGGCGGTACGCCGCCACTGTCCCCGCCACTACATTGTGCGAACCGCCTGGTTGTATGGCGAGCACGGCAACAACTTCGTTGCCACCATGCTGCGGCTGGCGCAGTCGAACCCGTCCCTGACGGTGGTGGACGATCAGGTGGGCAACCCCACCTGGACGAAGGATCTGGCCGACGCCATCGGCCGGTTGATCGAAACCTCCGCCTGGGGCACCTACCATGCGACCAATGCGGGAGAGGTGAGTTGGTGTGGTTTCGCCCGGGAAATCTTCCGGTTACGGGGCATTGCCACTCAGGTGACGCCGGTGACCACCGCCGAGTTTCCCCGCCCGGCGCCCCGCCCGGCCTACTCCGCCTTGGGCCGCAAGGGGCTTGCCGCCCTCGGCATACGAATGCGCCCGTGGCAGGAGGCTCTGGCGGCATTTCTTCGGGAGAACCCTTGAGTTTTCATGGGTTTGACACATTTCCAATCATGCAATAGTGTTCAGCAAGTGAGCGTGACGCTCCCCATCCCGGCTTGTGTGCCTCGGGTCCGCCTCCCCCATAGAGCTGACCGGTCACAGGGTGAAACCGGCGGGCGTGTCCCGGTCGGAGTGAGGTAGTCATGTCCAGCGGGCCTAAATACAGCGCGGTTATCCCGGTCTACAACAGCGCCGGGGTGGTGGGCACCACCCTGGACCATACCGTTGCCTTTTTTGAGGGGGCGGGGCTCGACTACGAGATTATCTGCGTCAACGACGGCAGCCGGGACGACAGCTGGCAGGTGCTTCAGGAAAAGGCCGCCGCCAACCCCCACATCATCGCCATCAACCTGTTGCACAATTACGGCCAGCATAACGCCAACATGTGTGGCTTCGGCTACGCCAGCGGCGACTGGGTGGTGACCCTGGATGATGACATGCAGAACCCGCCGGAGGAGATCATCCACCTCATCGAAAAGGCGAAGGAGGGGGATTACGACCTGGTGATCGGACGCTTCCGCCAGAAAAAACACGCCTTTTACCGGCGCCTCGGGACGATCCTGATCGGCGCCATCAACCGCAAGATTTTCCACAATCAGAAGGGTCTGGTGCTCTCCAACTTCCGCCTGATCCGGCGCGACGTGGTGGACCGGGTGTGCAGCTATCGCACCAGCTATCCATATATTCCCGGCCTGACCCTGATGTTCTCCAACCGCCGCACCAACGCCTGGGTGGAGCACCGGGAGCGCACGGTGGGCCATACCAACTACAGCGTCTACAAGATCCTGAAGCTGGTGGCCACCATCCTGTTCAACTACTCCTCCTACCCGCTACGCCTGGTGGCGTCGGTGGGCATCGGCATTTCCGTGCTGAGCTTTGCCCTGGGCGCCTTCTATGTATTGCGGTCCCTGTTCCATGAGGTCCAGACGCCCGGCTGGACCACCCTGGTGGTGCTGATGAGTTTTTTCAACGGTATCGTCCTGTTGACCCTCGGTATGGTGGGGGAGTACGTGGTACGCCTGCTCAACCAGAGCAGTTCGGCGGAAAGTTTCCATGTCCGGGACGTGGTGGGCGCGGACCCGCATGACGATGGCTGAACACTTTTTTATCGTCGGCGCCCAGCGTTGCGGCACCACCTTTCTCTACCGGCTGCTTGCGGGGCATCCCGAGATCGAAATGGCGGAGCCGGTACGGCCGGAGCCCAAGTTTTTTCTGGATGACGAGCGGTATGAAAAGGGGCTGGATGACTACGAACAGCGCTTTTTTTCCGGTAAGCCGGGGGCATGGCTGAAGGGTGAGAAAAGTACCTCGTATCTGGAGTCGGACATCGCCGCAAAGCGCATTTCCGAAGCCTTTCCCGATGCGCGCATTATCGTGCTGCTGCGCGACCCGGTGGCGCGCGCCGTATCCAACTGGCGGTTTTCCGTGCAGCACGGGGTGGAGACCCTGAGCATGGCGGAGGCGTTCATGCAGGAGGAAAAACGGCGGGAGGATTATGACCGTTCCCGGTTTTCCGTCTCTCCTTATGCTTACCTGGCGCGGGGCTGCTACGTGGACTACATTGCGACCTTTGAGCGGTATTTTCCTCGTCGGCAGATCGGGGTGTTCCTGTTTGAGGAGCTGACTTCAGACCCCGCGGCGGCCGCCGCCGTCTTTACCTTTCTCGGAGTGGACAGCACGGCGGTGTCCGGCGTCTCCGACGGCCCGGTGAATGCCAGCGATGAGCCCGAAGACGCATCGGGGTCGCCGAATCCGGATTTGGTTCGCTATCTGGCGGACTATTTCGCAGCGCCCAATGCCCGTTTGGCGGCATGGCTTGGAAGGCCGCTGGATGCCTGGACCCACCCGGAGGGGGCCGGCTAGTGGTGGTGCTCGTGATATTTGCCGCCGTGGCGCTGCAGATCATCAGTGCCGTGGTGCTGAAAGGCATGGCCGACCATCCGCTGTTGCCGGCACTTTTTGTGGCGCTTGGCATTGTGCTGGTGGCGGCCCTGAACGCCGCGCGCTTTCTGGCGTGGGGCTATGCCCATCGGCGTTATCCTTTAAGTCACAGCTACCCCCTGTCGAGCATGTTTTTTCCGCTCATGCTGGGGGTCGCCTGGCTGTATGGCGATCCGATCAGCGCCAATCAGGTGGCGGGCACCGTGCTGATCACCGCCGGGGTCGCCTGGGTGGCGTTCAGGGTGCGGACGTGACGGGCGGCCCCAAGGACTATCTGTCCCGCAATCACGGGGCCAAGCTGATGGTCAACCAGCTCTACGTGTACCTGATCCACATGCTCCACGTGGTGCTCAACCTGGTGCCGGGGTTCATCCGCAACCCGGTGTTGCGCATGCTCCTGCACCGGGCCGGCAAGCGCATCTATTTCGACCACAACGTCTACATCAAGTTTCCGTGGCTGGTGGAGATCGGCAGTGACGCCAGCATTAATCGCGGGGTGGAGTTTTACCCGGACTTCTTCGGCGGCAGCCGCATCGTGCTGGGGAACAACGTGCGGGTGGGGCCGCACACCCGTTTTCACGCCGCCGGCCACGACACTGCGGACACCCGCTATGGCCACAGCGGCGGCTCCATCACGGTGGGGGACGACGTGTGGATCGGTACCGGCGTCATCCTGCTGCCCGGGGTGCATGTGGGCGACCGCAGCGTGGTGGGGGCAGGCAGTGTGGTGAGCCGCGACATCCCGCCGGATTCGGTGGCGGTGGGGGTGCCGGCGCGGGTGATCAAACAGCGGGATACGGGCGCATGACCCTTCACTGGGCGGCACTTGCCGCCGCCATCGTCCTTACCGCCCTGGCGCAGGTGACCTACAAGTTGTATTTCAGGGCGCACCGGCGCGCCCTGGTGCTGCTTTCGGTGGGGCTGTTTCTTTCCGCGTCCCTGATGGCCTACCTGGCCCTGAAGGGCTTGAGCATCGGCATGGTCTACATGAGCACCGCCATCACCCAGATTCTGATGGCCGGCCTGTCCCGCTTCATACTGAAGGAAACCTTTTCCCGCGACCATGCTGTTGCCATGACGATGATCGTGACCGGGATTGTGATTTATGCTGTATAGACGGTCAGAAGTTGCCCCCACCCCGGAGCCCGTATAAAAACCGGAGACCGGGCGGAAAGGGCCTGTAAGGCGTGTTACCCATTGAAACAACCGGCGTGATCGGCAAGCTGAAGCGGATGTTTCGCGGGCGCACCCTTTCGGAGCTGGATACGGGCAGTCGGGATAACAATTACAATCTGTTGCGGATGATGGCCGCTGTCGCGGTGATTTTCACCCACAGCTACGCATTGAGCGGCTACGTCGCCTTGGAACCGCTCCGCAACGCATTCCCGGATCAGAAGGTGACCTTCGCGAGGATGGGCGTGATGGTCTTTTTTGCGATCAGCGGATATCTGGTGACCAAAAGCTTTGTTTGCCGGGGCAGCGTGGCCCAGTTTATTGAAGCACGGGTGTTGCGGATTTACCCCGGTCTGGTGGCGGCTATTCTGTTCAGCCTGGGGGTCGCCGCATGGGCCACCACGTTGCCCCTGGAAAGGTTTTTATCGCACGGCCACACCGCCCGTTACCTTCTGGTCAATACCACCATGCTGCTCCCCCATGTGCAACTTACGCTTCCGGGGGTGTTCAGGGATTTGCCAAACTTCGGTGTGAACGGCTCCATCTGGACGCTTCCGTCCGAGGTGCGCATGTATGTTTTTGTCGGGCTGTTCGGCGTGTTGGGGGTGCTGAAGTCACGCTTGCTGTTTCCGGTGGCCGTATTGGGATTGGGTGCCTTATGCCTGTCAAATCCGGCGCTTTCCTCCATGCTGGTGGGGGTCGACTATCTGGCGATCTACTTTGCCATAGGCGCTTTTTGTTACCTGTTTC
The DNA here is from genome assembly GCA_046754085.1 of Leptospirillia bacterium. Lineage (GTDB taxonomy): Bacteria > Nitrospirota > JACRHL01 > JACRHL01 > JACRHL01 > JBHHVE01. The sequence goes on along the minus strand of JBHHVE010000007.1, from coordinate 71,729 downwards.
GATCCGTCATCCCGATCAGTACACCGCTCATGGTGCTTTTCCTACTCGCCTTGGTCGCCGCGCTCGGGACGCCGATGTTCGGGCTGATGGCATACGCCACGGTGGCGTATGGTACGTTTTGGTTCGCATATGTTCCAGGGGGAGTCCTGCGTCATTACAACCGGATCGGGGATTACTCCTACGGCACCTACATCTATGCCTGGCCGGTTCAGCAGGTGATTCTCTCGAACGCTCCTGACATGATGCCGCTGCCGCTGGCCGCATTCGCCACCCTGTCGACCCTGCCGTTTGCGATTGTGTCGTGGCATCTGCTGGAGCATCCTGTTCTCCGGCTGAAAGGCCGCACAGTGATGTCCCGAATGGCGGGAACCCGCCGGCGGTTGATGACCATGGTCCGGGCACGGAAACAGCGGTAGCCCGGCAAGTGGGCCATGCAGGGATTGTACATCCGGTCAGCTTTTGAACCGCTGGCTGCTTGTTTCCCGAAAAATCATTCACAACGGCATTGCCATGGCGCTGATTGTCACCGGCATTGTGGTTTATGGGGTATAGATTGTTGAAAGAAAGTCGCCCACGGGCATTACAGCGTCCAGTCATGGCGGTGCTGAAAAGCCTGCTTAGTCGGTTCAGAGGGCACACGGGCCTGTTGCTGCTGGTCGTCGGCCTGATTTTGGCCGTGGATGGAGTATATGCGGCCTACGGTGTCTACCGGCCGGTGATTGCTGACGCCAAGAATTATTACAGCTTTGCCCAATACCTCCTGGGCTGGATTGGTCATCACTGGCCGTGGTTGCGGCATGTGTCTCCCAGCCCCGACCTAGGGCTCCCGCTGCCCGACGCCCGGGACCTGGTGCAGGCGATGGCTTACCAGGGGCCGGGTTACCCGGTGGTGATCGCCCTCTTCAAGTTGTTTGTGGGAGAGGATGTGGCTTGGGTGCGTCTGTTTCACTCCCTTCTGCACGCGGCCACGGCGCTTCTGGTATTCGGCATCGGGCGACGGCTGGGTGGTATACGGGTAGCGTGGGTGGCGACGCTGCTGTTTGCCGCCTACCTGCCGTATACGTACATGGCGACCCAGATCCTGACGGAAAACCTGGCCTCGTTCCTGCTCGTGGCATCCGTGTATCTGACCATCCGGCTGCCCGGAGGCGGGCGCAGAGCATGGTGGTGGGGCATGCCGCTGGCGATGTTGTGCGTGTCCCTGCTGGCGCTGACACGCCCGGTCTTCATGCCCTACGCGGTGGTATACGTGGTGGCCCTCGGCGTTTACGGGCTGACGGTCCGGCGCCGGGAGGGCAGGTGGGAGGCCGTGGGCGCCTTTGGGGTGGGTGCCGCCGTGTGTCTGATACCGTACCTGGCTTGGCTGCTGGTACTTAACCACACCCTGGCGTTTGAATCGTTTACCTTTTCCGTCACCGGCGAGCGTTCGATTGCCGACAGTTTCAATGCCTCGTACCACCTGCCCAACCAGGGGTGGCCCCGGCCGAACGAGGGATATTTGAAAACCGGCAAATGGCCCCACGCCACGACGGTGGCCGAGTCGGTACGGGAGGCGCCCCTGGCCAGCCTGGCCCTGCGGGTCGAGAAATTCCATCGGTTATGGCACGGGCCGGCCACCGCCTACACCAATCCTTTGCTGGTGCCCGCCGCCGCGGTGTCGGCACTGCATGGGCTGGTGGTGTTTGGTGCGGTGCTGGGCGCCTTGTTGGCCAGGCGGGGGGCGGTGCTGTTGTTCACCCTGTTGCCGGTGGCGTTCATCAGCGGGGTGCATACCCTGTACTTCTCCGAGGAACGGCGCTTCACCTTCGTGGTGATGGCGTTTGTCATCGTGCTTGCGGCGGTGGCCTGGGTGCGGGGTGTGGAGGCGCTGACCCCGTGCCTGAAAGAAGTCTTGCGGCGGCTCATACCCCCCCGGTTGCGGACTGCCTATGGGGTATGGACGGTGGTGTTCGCTGGGTCGGCCGCGGTGTTGTTCGCCGAAAACGGGTTCCTGCTGTTTGCCGGTCAGGGGACCGGGGTGCTGCACGCCACGGCGCTGGTGCTGTTTGACCTGTGCCTGTTGGCGGCCGCCGCCCGGTTTGCCGCAGGCGTGGGCGGGAATCTGGGACGTGGGGAAAGGCGGCTGCGGTTCGCCGCCATCACGCTTCTGATCGTGCTGCCCGTTACCGTTCATCAGGCCTTGTATGACGACTGGCGCAGCTTCGGTCTCGCGCTGGACCATCCCGGGCAGCGGGTACGGCACGAGATCACCCTGCCCCCCGGCTTCGACTGGGGAAAAGTGGTCACGGCGACCCTGCAGATCGACCTGCGGGACGGGGATGGCCGCCTGGACGATCTGGACGTGCGAATCAATGGCAGGCCCGCCCGCTATATGGTGAAGGGGTGGCAGCATGGTGGTGTGATCCGGAAATTGGCGGAAAACCTGAACCCGATTCAGCCATACGACACGTGGAAAGATCTGCACGTGGTGCCGGGCATGCGGTTCTGGCTGGTCTATCGGCTGGCCCCCGACGGCGTAATCGGCAGCGAAAAGGTCACGGTGACTCTACAGCCTGAACGTGTTCCCGCACCGGGGACAGGAAGCGAACTGTTCGGGGATCTGGGGGCGGAGGATTCCGGCGTGTACCCCGGTCCGCGCCCGTGGCTGACCAAAGCGGAGTGGAAAATGCTCAAAACAATAGCAGCGGAAGGACGTGCGTCGTACTGGCGTTACCAGACCCGCGGCGACATGCGCCTGTACGGGGGAACCACCCTGTCCGGCGCGCGGCGGAGCTTCTATGCGCCGGACGCCCCGCCCGGCCCGGAGGCACCACCCCCGGCGGCCTGGCGGAGCGATCTATCCGACGCACCACTGATCCAGCGCGGCGCATACCGTATTCTGTTGCAACTGATCACGGCGGACGGCACCGAGATCATCCTGTGAATTTCCGGCCGGGGTGGCGGCGGCTCCTATTGGTCGGAAAAATCATTCATAATGTCCTCCGATGTCCGTACCGGCGGGGGTGCGGCGGGAAGGAGTTTTTTTGACGATTCGTTTTAACAAGCCGTACGCGACCGGAAAAGAGGTCGAGTACGTTCAGGAGGCCCTCGGCGCGGGCCGCCTGGCCGGGGACGGGCCGTTCACCAAACGCTGTGCCGCCTGGCTGGAAGCCTACGCGGACTGTGCCCGGGCGCTTTTGACTCACTCCTGTACCGCCGCCCTCGAGATGTCGGCACTGCTGGCCGGGGTGGGGCCGGGCGATGAAGTCATCATGCCGTCCTACACCTTCGTCTCCACCGCCAACGCCTTCGTGCTGCGGGGTGGCGTGCCGGTGTTCGTGGACATCCGGGAGGACACCCTGAACCTGGACGAGCGCCTGATTGAGCGGGCCATCACCCCTCGTACCCGCGCCATCGTGCCGGTGCACTATGCCGGGGTCGCCTGCGAGATGGACACCATCATGGAGATTGCCGGACGCCACCGTCTGCCGGTGATTGAAGACGCCGCCCAGGGGGTGATCGCCCGTTACAAGGGGAGGCCGCTGGGCAGCATCGGCCAGTTGGGATGCTTCAGCTTTCACGAGACCAAGAACCTGATTTCCGGGGAGGGGGGCGCGCTGCTGGTCAACGACCCGGCGCTGGCCGAGCGGGCCGAGATCATCTGGGAGAAGGGCACCAACCGGCGGCAGTTTTTCCGGGGCCAGGTGGACAAATACACCTGGAGCGACGTGGGCTCGTCGTTTTTGCCGAGTGATCTGGTGGCGGCGTTCCTGCTGGCCCAACTGGAGAGCGGGGAAGAGATCACCCGCTTCCGGCTGGCGGTGTGGGAACGCTATCACACCGCCTTCGCCGACCTGGAGGCGGCGGGCAAGGTGCGGCGTCCCATCGTGCCCGAGGGATGCGAGCACAACGCCCATATGTACTACCTGCTGCTGCCGGACCTGGACGCCCGCACCCGGGTGCTGGCGCGGCTCAAGGAGGCGGGACTCTCCGCGGTGTTCCACTATGTGCCGCTGCACAGCTCGCCCGCGGGCCTCAAATATGGGGCGGTGCGCGATCCCCTTCCCAACACCGAGGCGTTGAGCGAACGGCTGATCCGCCTGCCCCTGTGGGTGGATCTGCCGGACGAGGTGGTGGAACGTGCCCGCGACCTGATTGGACAGGAATTGGGGGGAGCGTAAAGCCGGTTCCGCCGGGATCGAAAAAAGGCCGCCGGTGCGTTTCGCCCGGCGGCCTTTTTTCGCACTGGGGCGAAATTTTAGATAAACAGGCTGATCTTGGCCTTGCTGGCATACTCCAGGAAAGTGGCGGCGCCACCGACTTCGATGCCGTCGATCATGTCCTCTTTCGAGGTGCCCATGACGTCCATGGTCATCTGGCAGCCGATCAGCTTGCAGTCCAGGTCCAGGGCCATCTCGAGGAACTCGGGGATTGAGTTGAGGTTCACCCGGCCCATCCAGTTTTTCATCATCATGGTGGCCGCCATGGTCATGCCCGGCAGGGCGCCGATGATGTTGGGCACCGGCACCGGCATGGCCGGGTTGGCCAGAGACGGCACCTGGAGGTGGGCGTTCTTCTTTTTGTTGATGATGTCGAGGCCGTAGAAGGTGAAGAAGATACCGGCCTCCATGCCCATGGCCGCCGCCGTGGTGGCGAGGATCAGGGGCGGATAGGCCATGTCCAGGCTGCCCTTGGAGGCGACAATGGCGATGCGGTCGAGCTGACCGCCCTGGGCGGCCTCGTGCTCGGCCAGGGCCTTGGCCACCCGCTCGTCCACCAGACTGCCGAGTTTCTGGTCGAGCAGGGCCTGTAGCCGTTCCTCGACAATGCTGTCTATGTTCTTGTCCGTCTCGCTCATGGGTGGCGGATTCCTATGTGTTGAATGGCCCTCGGCGTGCCGCGGGTCCATGTATAACTCTAACGCTACCCGGCTTTGCGGATAAAGTATGTGTACTCGCCGCCGGCTTCGGTCTGGTCCACTATATCGTTGCCGGTTTTTCGGACCCAGGCGGCCATGTCGTTCACCGATCCAGGATCGGTGGCGGTCATTTTGAGGATTTGTCCCACCGCCATGCCGTCGATGGCCTTCTTGGTCTTGACGATCGGCAGCGGGCAGGAAAGCCCCCGGCAGTCGAGTTCCTGATCGACCTGAATGGTCTCACTCATGACAAATAAACCTCCAAACGGATATTCGGTCCGGACCCCTCGGCTACCATAGAATCACGCGGTCGTGGGCCAGCATCAGGTCCTTGATTTCAGTATAGGAAAGCGCCTTGTGGCTGCTCTCCATGTTGCGGGCGGTAAGGTCGTCACGACAGACACGGACCTCACAGTCAAAATGGTCGCGTCCCAGTACGCCGTCCTGAATCAGGAGCACCGAGTCACCCGCCGGGGCGTTCAGCGTTTCCTGACAGAGCCGGATGTCCAGGTTGCGGAGAATATGCAGGGTTTTCGCCACTCTCTTCTCCTAGAACGGGATAACCAGGTCGGCGCTGCGCAGCATCTCGATGATTTCTTTTCTATCCACCGCTTCAACGCCCTCACGCAGGGTGCTGATGCCCGCCTGGGCAACGCCCTCGCGGTCCACCAGTGAGCGCACGCCGACGTCGCCGTAGAAGTCCAGAAAACTGTCCACCGAGGGGCGTCCCACCACCTCGGGCCGGAAATCGAGGGCATTGAACACCCCCTGATCGATCATCGCCACCGTGACCTCGTTGTTGCTCAGGGTCAGGCCGAGACCGAGGCGGAACGCCTCCAGGTTCTTGATGTGGTTCAGGGGGGTGTGGCGCAAAAGCAGGACGACGTTCTTCATGATCGCTATCCGAAATGCAGGAAGTAGTCCGCGGCAGTCACGATGTCGGCCAGATGGTCCTGGCTACAGCATTCCACCCCTTCCAGAAAATCATCCTGGCACAGCCCCCGGATGTCCCCGGTGGTCAGGCACAGGCTGACCTTGAGCCCCTTGCTCATCAGGTCCTCAACCCCGCCGAACAGCCGGTAGGGCGATTCGTTGTTGCGGATCACGTTGTAGACCCCGTCGTTCATCAGGAACAGCTCCGCTTCGTGGCCATCGTCGAGGAAGGCCTGGGCCAGCTGGCAGGCGGTGTAGGTATTCTGGTGCTCCGGGCTTGTGTTGAGCAGAATGCCGAGTTTCTTGGCCATCGTGGGGCGCCTTATGCCATCTAAGCCTTGCGGACCAGCAGGGTCCAGAGCGGGCCGTCGGTCTCGGTGATGCTGATGATCTCGTGGCCTTCATGGGCCAGGCTGCGGGGCACGTTCTCCGCCGACGGCGGATAGTCGATCAGGACCTTGAGTACCTGTCCGGGCTGCATGCGCTCCAGGGTCAGCTTGCTCTTCACAAAGGTGATCGGGCAGGTCACGCCACAGATGTCCAGGATCTGGTCCACAGCCGTGTCGGATGCGATATCGCTCATCGGGTCATCTCCATGAAACGGTCGGCGCGGTCCCGCGCCTCGGTCAGTTTGTCTTTGAGCACCCCGCGCAGCAGGTCCAGGGCTTCGAGAACCATGGGGTACTTGATTGAGTAATACACAGTGGTGCCGGCGCGTTGCGCCACCACCAGGCCACGGTCCCTGAGAACCGCAAGGTGCTGGGAAACGTTGGACTGCCGAAGCCCGAGCCGATCGGCCAGGTCTCCCACCGAAAGGGAGCCATCGCCCAGGGCATACAGGATCAGCAGGCGCTTGGGATCTGCCAGGGCCTGACACAACTCCGCATGGAGTTGGTTGATTTCATCTACAAACGCACGTTTCATAATCTTTTTATATTCGAGTGTACGAATATATATCGAAACGGAATCCGTGTCAACAATGCCAGAAAACGTGTGATGGGGAAATTCCCACCCCCGCGGGGGTGGGTGCTAAGACCCGAGCAGTTGGCTCAGCTTGGCCTCGAATACGGAATACGCCTTGGCGCCCACCACCAGGTCGCCGCTGACCGTGCCGTCCGAGCGGGTTTTTCCGATCACGAAGGTGGGGGTGCCACGGGCGCCGGCCTCGGTGCCCGCCTTCCTGCCGGCTTCGACCAGGGGGGCGTGACGGCCGGAGTCTAAGCATTCGCCAAATTCATTGGTGTCCAGTTTCAATTCGGCGGCAAACACCGGGAAATTCTCCGGGCGAATGCGGTGCTGGTTGGCGAACAGGTGGTCGTGCATCTGCCAGAATTTGCCCTGCTCACCGGCACAGTGGGCCGCCTCTGCCGCCTTGGGGGCATGCCTGTGAGAGGCGATGGGGTTATCCACGTACACGTAGCGCACCTGGCCCTTGTCGATGTAGTTGGCCTTCAGTTGCGGAATCGTGTTGTTGGTGTGCCGTCGGCAGAACGGGCACTGGTAGTCGGAAAACTCGACGATTGTAACTGCCGCGTCCTTGTTCCCCATGGCCGGGAAGGGCGCCGCGTTGACCGTGGCGGAGGTGGGTGCGGGGGGACGGCCAGCGGAGCGGGAGGGGGCCGCCGGAGCGGCTTTGATGTTCGACACCTCCTCGGCGATCTCCGCCACCTCGGCGCGCAGGCTCTTGATCTCCGCCAGAATTTCCTTCTGGGTGTCGGAGTCTCCGCCACATGCCGGTAACAGCAGGAGCAACCCGGCAGAGAGCACAGTCTTCAGGGTGGAACGACTCATATCTTTTCCTCTTCCGCGAGCGGGTTCCTTTTCGGGACAGTGGTCATGCGCCATTCCAGCACCAGGGAGCCCGCCACGAAGATCGACGAATAGTTACCGATAAACACCCCCACCAGCAGGGCGAGGGCGAAGTCGTGCAGCACCTCGCCACCCCACAGGGTGAGGGTGACGAGCACGAACAGGGTGGTGAGGGTGGTGACCAGTGTGCGGGACAGCACCTGGTTGATGCCGCGGTTGATCACCTCCTCCAGCTTTTCCCCGTGGCGTTTTCTCAGGTTTTCCCGAATGCGGTCGAACACCACCACGGTATCGTTGAGGGAGTACCCGGCCAGGGTCAGAAGCGCCGTGATCAGCAGCAGGTTGATCTCGTTGCCCATGAGATGAAACAGGCCCAGCACCGCCAGCACGTCGTGGAAGGTGGCGATGGCCGCCGCCACCCCGAAGCGGAATTCGAAACGCATGGCGATGTAAAGGATGATGCCGACGAACGAGATGCCCACCGCAAGGGCGGCGTCTTTTTGCAGACGGGAGCCGATGGAGGGGCCGACCTCGGTGACCGAGTCGACCACAAACGGGTTGTCCGGCATCTGCTCGATGAACACGGCCTTCAGGCGGGTGGAGACCTTCTCTTCGATGGTGTCGTTTCTCTTTACCCGGATCAGGAGCTTGTTGGTGCCGGTAAACTGTTGCAGGTCGGCGTCGTTGAAGCCGCTGTTCGACAGCATGTCGCGCACCTCGTCCATCTGGACCGGGTGCTCGAAGTTGAGCTGCACGCTGCTGCCGCCGGAGAAATCGATGCCCAGATTGGCTTTACCCATGATGATCTGCCCCACCGTGAGGAGGCCGAGCAGTATGAGCACGGAGGATATTACGTAAGCGATCCGGCGCTTGCCGAGAAAGTTGATCTGGGTCTTGCCGATAATTTCGAGCATGGCGATAGGTACTCCGTCAAATGCTCAGTTCTGCCAGTCGTTTCCGTGAGTTCATCCAGTCGAAGAACACTTTGGTGCCGACAAAGGCAGTGAAAAAATTGATCAGGATGCCGAGGGACAGGGTGACCGCAAACCCCTTGACCGGACCCGATCCGAACAGGAATAGCACCAGCGCTGTAATCAGCGTGGTGACGTGGGCGTCGACGATGGTGACCAACGCCCGGTCGTAACCCTGATCCACCGCGAGGCGCACGGTCTTGCCGAGCTTGAGTTCCTCTCTGATGCGCTCGAAGATCAGCACGTTCGAGTCCACTCCCATGCCGATGGTCAGCAGGATGCCGGCGATGCCCGGCAGGGTGAGGGTGGCGTGCATGGTGCCGAGCGCGCCCATGAGAATGGTCAGGTTGAGGACCAGGGCAAAGTTGGCAATAAGCCCCGCCACCCGGTAATAAAAGGTCATGAAAATCATTACCAGCACCAGCCCGGACAGGGTGGCGGTAAGGCCCGCGCGGATTGAGTCGGCGCCCAGGGAGGGGCCGACCGTGACGTTTTGCAGGATGGTCACCGGCGCCGGAAGGGCACCGGCGCGCAGCACGATGGCCAGGTCGTTGGCGGTGGCCGAAGTAAAGTTGCCCGAGATGGAGGCGCGGCCGCCCATGATCGGTTCGCGGATCACCGGGGCGGTGTAGACATTGTTGTCCAAAACAACGGCGAAGCGCCGACCGACATTGTCGGTGGTCACCCGTCCGAAAATCTCGGCGCCGACGGAATCGAACGTGATGGCCACGTACGGGTCATTGAACTGATCGAAAGCGACCCGCGCATCGGTGAGGGTGCTGCCGGTGAGGATGGCCTTCTTATTGAGGACGTACGGTTCCCGGTCGATCTCCAGACCACTGACCGGATCGGTGACCCGACGGTAGAGCAGTTCGTCGCCATCCGGGATCGGATCTCCGGATGTGTAGGTGACGTCCTCGTCGACCATTTTGAATTCCAGCACGGCGGTCTTGCCGATCAGCGCAATGGCCCGCTCCGGGTCCGATACGCCGGGTAGCTGCACCAGGATTTCGTCCGCGCCCTGCTGCTGAATGAGGGGCTCGGCAACGCCGAACTGGTCGATACGGTTTCGGATGGTTTCAAGGGACTGGGTGACCGCGCCAATCCGGATACGGTCGGCTTCCTCCGGCTTCAGGACCAGGTGCATCCCGGCATCGTCGGTGGTGCTCTCCTCGATCTCTCGAAAGCGGTCGGCGATGTGTTCGCGGATGAGTGAGAGATCGTCAGCGCCACCCGGGTTGGCGATGACCAGGCCATATTCACCGTCGGCGCTGACTTCCATCGGGCGCTCAAGGAGTTTTTCCAGACCATTGGCAACGTTGTCGCCGAGGCGTTCGACGAAACTGACCACCGCCACCTCGCGCTCCACCCGAAGCACCAGATGGATGCCCCCCATCAGGTCGAGCCCCAGGTTGAGGCCCTCTCCCGGAAGGCTGTCCCGCATACCTTCCGGCAGCATGCGGTCGGGCAGGGTGGGCAGAAAATAAAGTGCCGACAGCACCGCGATGATGATCACCGCGGCAAACCGTCCCATGATGGACTTTCGCATCGTTTCCCTTTCGGCGGCGGGCTTCGCCTACTTGTCCTTGGCCTCTTTGGTCTTTGTTTCCTTGGCGGGTTTCGCCTTGGGGGATGCGGGAGCTTCGTCTCCCAGCAACTCCTGTTGCATTCCCATAATCTCGCTACGCAATACCTTGAGCCGGGCGCTGTCGGACACCTGAAGGGTGATGACCGACTTGGTCACCGAGGTGATGGTACCCAAAACGCCACCGTTGGTGACCACCTTATCGCCTTTCTTGATCTCGTCAATCATGGTGCGGTGGGCTTTTTGCCGTTTCTGCTGGGGGCGGATCAGCAAAAAGTAGAACAGCACGAAGATCAGGATGAAGGGGAAAAAGCTGGTCAGAAAGGCACCGGTGCCTCCCACGGGGGCTGGCGCGGCACCCTGGGCCCATGCGGTTTTGGGTCCGGCCCAGGCAATCCATTCAGACATGTGTGGTCTCCTCCAGATATTGATTAACCGACTCCCGGTGGAATGCGGCAAACCGGCCTTCGGCGATGGCCTGGCGGATTCGTCGCATCAGGGAGAGGTAGTGATGTACGTTGTGAATGGTATTCAAATGGCGGCCAAGAATCTCCCCCGAAACGAACAGGTGCCTCAAATAGGCGCGGGAAAAGTTCCGGCAGGTGTAGCACGTGCAGCCCGCCTCGATCGGTTCCGGGTCATCGCGGAAGCGGGCGTTCTTGATGTTGATCCGGCTCCAGCCGGTGAACAGGGAGGCGGTGCGGGCGTGGCGGGTGGGCATGACGCAGTCGAACATGTCGATCCCCCGTGACACCCCCTCGATCAGGTCGATGGGCAGTCCCACCCCCATCAGGTAGCGCGGCGCTTCCTCGGGCAGATGCGGCACCACCGTCTCGGCGACGTGGTGCATGAGATGCTTGGGCTCCCCCACCGACAGGCCGCCGATGGCGTAGCCGTCAAAGCCCATCTCGACGGTGGCCTGGGCGGAGTGGATGCGAAGGTCGTCCTCGAAGCCCCCCTGCACGATGCCGAACAGGGCCTGGCCGGATAACTGATGGGCGGCCTTGGAGCGTCTGGCCCAGGCCAGTGACCGTTCGGTGGAGCGGGCCGTGACCTCGCGGGTGGCCGGGTACTCCAGGCATTCGTCGAACACCATCGCGATATCCGCGCCGAGTGCGGCCTGCACCGCCATGGAATGTTCCGGGGTGAAGCGGTGGCGGCTGCCGTCGATGTGGGAGGTGAACGACACGCCGTCGTCGTCCACCTGGCTCAGGTCGGTCATGCTGAACACCTGATAGCCGCCGCTGTCGGTGAGGATCGGCCTGTCCCACCCCATGAAGCGGTTCAGCTTCCCCATCTTCTCCACCAGCTCGTGGCCGGGTCTCAAGTACAGGTGGTAGGTGTTGCCGAGGATCATCTCGGCCCCCAGCTCGGTCAGGTCCCGGGGGGACAGCGCCTTGACCGAGGCGGCGGTGCCCACCGGCATGAACACCGGCGTCTGCACGGTGCCGTGGCCGAGGGTGAGCCGGCCGGTGCGGGCGCGGGTGTCCGGGCAGCGGCTGTCGATGGAAAAGTCGAGTGCGGTGGACATGGCGAGGGGCGTGGCTGCCATTTACATTCGGGTGGGCGCGCCGACGCCCATCAGGGTCAGGCCGTTTTTTAGCACTTGGCCGACCGCCGTCGCCAGCACCATACGGGCGCGGGTGAGGGGCAGGTCGTCACTGACGAAGCGGTGCTTGTAATAGTAGGCGTGGAACTGGGCGGCCAGCTCCTGCAGATAGTACGGGGTGCGGTGCACGGCCAGTTCGGCGGCCGCATCCTCAACCATCTTCGGAAAATCGGTGAGCTTTTTGATCAGGGCGATGGTTTCGGCGTCTTCCAGGGCGGACAGGTCCCACCCCTCGTCGCCCGCCTGACGGGTTTCGTCGGGGCCGATGTCGTAGCGCTCCAGCGCCTTGCCGAACAACTGGTGGACCCGGGCGTGGGCGTACTGCACGTAGTAGACCGGGTTGTCCGAGGTCTGGCTCTTGGCCAGTTCCAGGTCAAACTCCAGGTGGGCGTCGCTCTTGCGGGTCAGAAAGTAGAAGCGGGTGGCGTCTTTACCGATTTCCTCCACCACCTGGGCCAGGGTCACGAAGGAACCCGCGCGGGTGCTCATGGCCACCGGCTCGCCGCCTTTGAGCAGGGAGACCAGTTGCACCAGAATCACGGTGAGTGCCTCCGGGTCCTTGCCCACCATGGCGGCGGCGGCCTTCATGCGGCCCACGTAGCCGTGGTGGTCGGCGCCCCAGACGTCGATCAGCCGGTGGTAGCCGCGGGCGAACTTTTCCTTGTGGTAGGCCACGTCGGAGGCGAAGTAGGTGGTCACGCCGTTGGCCCGCACCAGCACCCGGTCCTTGTCGTCGCCGTGCCGGGTGGTGGCGAGCCATTTGGCGCCGTCCTTCTCGTACAGCATCTCCTGTTCGGCGAGGGCGTCCAGGGCCGCCTGTACCGGGCTGGGGTCGCCGACGTAGAGGTCTTTTTCCGAGTACCAGCGGTCGAAGTGAACATCAAAGGCATTCAGCTCGGCGCGGATGTCTTCCAGGATGGCGCTGTAGGCGAAATCGGTAAAGCGCGGCAGCCAGGCCTCCTCGTCGGTGTCTGCGTGGATGTCGCCGTCGGCATCAAGGAGCCGCCGGGCGATTTCGCCGATGTAGGCGCCCTTGTAGTGGTCGTCGGGAAACGCGATGGTGCGGCCCAGAAGCTCCAGATAGCGGTAGTGGGTGGAGCGCCCCAGAATATTCATCTGGTTGCCGACGTTGTTGACGTAGTACTCCCTGTCCACCTTGGCGCCGCAGGCGGAAAGCAGCCGTGCGGCGGCATCCCCCACCACCGCGCCGCGGCCGTGGCCCACATGCAGGGGGCCGGTGGGGTTGGCGGAGACGAACTCCGCCAGCACCTTCTGACCGTGCATGCTGCGGTTGTGTCCGTAGGTGTCACCCTGGGCGATGATGTCGGTGATGCGGGCGGTCCAGTAGGCCGGGGCCAGGTGGAAGTTGATGAAGCCGGGACCGGCAATCTCCACCTTGTCCACCAGCCCGTCGGGCAGGGTCAGATGGTCGATAAGGGTCTGGGCGATGTCCCGGGGGGGGCGTCCCACGATTTTGGCGAGCCCCAGGGCCACCGGGCAGGCGACGTCGCCGTGGGCCGCCTGACGGGGGGCTTCGAGCACCACCTGGGGGGGCGTGGGGAAATCAAGCGCACCCGCTTTGCGCGCGGCGTCGAGCCCTTCCAGGATGATATCGGCAAGCTGCGCGGACATGGTGTTCGAAAAGCGGGAAAGATTACGGCGTGGCGGAGCCAAAAGTCAATATTGCCGAACCCTTGAGCAAGCTCCCCGGTGCCGCCATAATCGGGCTTGTGCCCTAAAGATATGGGGTGTTTTCGCCCGTTACCGCCCCTGTTCAGGAGATTATTTCGTGACCGACGCCCTCGATAAGAACCACTTGTCCGGCGAGACCAGCCCCTACCTCCTGCAACACGCCGACAACCCGGTGCACTGGTACCCGTGGGGGGAGGAGGCCATCGAGAAGGCAAGGGCCGAGGGCAAGCCGATCTTCCTGTCAGTGGGCTACTCCGCCTGCCACTGGTGCCACGTCATGGCCCACGAGTCGTTCGAGGACGAGGCCACCGCCGAGATCATGAACCGCCACTTCGTCTGTATCAAGGTGGATCGGGAGGAGCGGCCGGATATCGACCATATCTACCAGAGCGCCTATCAACTCATGGCCGGGCGCAGCGGCGGCTGGCCCCTGTCCATGTTCATCACCCCGGAACTTGCGCCGTTCTGGGGGGGCACCTACTTTCCCGGCACTCCCCGTTACGGCATGCCGGCGTTTCGCGACGTGCTGTTGGGGGTGAGCCGCCACTTTGGCGAAAAGCCGGAGGATGCCGTGCAGAACGGCGTCGCCCTGACCCAGGGACTCGCCACCCTGAACACCACCCAGGTCTCCGGGATGTCGTTTGACGATGCCCTCACGGCCCAGGCTGCGGCCATGCTGGTGGGGGCCTTCGATCCGGTGTGGGGCGGCTTTGGCGCGGCCCCCAAATTTCCCTCCTGCGGTGTTCTCAGCCTGCTGTTGCGGCGCTGGTACCGGAGCGGGGATGAAACCTGCCTGCACGCGGTCACCCACTCGCTGGAGAAGATGGCCAAGGGCGGTATTTACGACCATCTGGGAGGTGGTTTTGCGCGCTACTCCGTGGACGAGAAGTGGCTGGTGCCCCACTTCGAAAAAATGCTCTACGACAACGCCCAGCTGGTGCCGCTTTACCTGGATGCCCACCGGGCCACCGGCGACCCCCGTTTTAAGCAGGTGGTGCTCGAAACCCTGGGTTACGTCATGCGCGAGATGACCCACCCGGACGGCGGCTTTTTTGCCGCCCAGGACGCCGACAGCGAAGGCGAGGAGGGTCGCTTCTTCGTCTGGACACCGGAGCAGATCGAGGCGGCGCTGGGGGAGGACGCGGCCCTCTTCATGGACTGTTACGGGGTCACCGGGGAAGGTAATTTCGAGGGCCGGAACATTCTCTCGCTGCACGAGCCGCTGGCCCGGGTGGCGGCCCGCTTCAGCCTGAGCGAAGAGGGGGCGGAGGCGCGTCTGAACGGGGCCCGGAAAAAACTGCTGGCGGTGCGGAATGAGCGGGTCCGGCCGGGCCGTGACGACAAGATCATCACCGCCTGGAACGGGCTCATGATCGGGGCCTTCGCCCAGGCGTATGAGGCGTTCGGCGACAAGGCCTACCTGGAGGCGGCGATCCGGGCGGCGGATTTTGCCCTGTCGCGGCTTTACGCGGGCGGCCGTCTGCTGCGCTGCTGGACCGCGGGGGAAGCACGCCACACCGCCTATCTGGACGACTACGCCATGCTCTCCCAGGGGCTTCTGGAGTTGTTCCGCGCCAGCGGAGAACAGCGCTGGATGAAGGCGGCGGAGCGTTTGATGGATACGCTGTACGCGCACTTTGCCGCACCCCAGGGCGGCTTTTACTTCACCGCCGACGACCACGAGACATTGCCATCGCGCACCTATTCGGGGCTCGACCAATCCCTGCCGTCCGGCAACGGGGTGGCCGCCCGGTGTCTTGCGCGGCTCTATCACCTGACCGGCGATGCCCGGCATCTGGACGCCGCCGGAGCCACGGTCAGGGCGTTCCTCGAACCGGCCATGGCCCAGCCGCTGGGGTACGCGTCCATATTGATTGCCATGGATGCGGTACTGCACCCGGATCGGGTGGTGGCCCTGGTGGGGGAAGCCGGCGATCCGGTGGCGGACGAATGGCGCAACATCCTGTCCGGCCGCTACCTGCCCGATGTGTTCGTCCAGCGGCTGACGCCGGGGGAGGCCACTGCGCCGGTCCTCACAGGCAAGGGGTTGGTGGAAGGCGGTGCGGCGGCATGGGTTTGCACCGGCGGTACCTGTGCGCCCCCGGCGGTCGATCTGGCCGCGCTTGAAACCCTGCTGCAAGGGGCCGGAGCCACGTCCTAGGCGCGTCCCGCACAGGGGGCGTACGCGGACGGCCCCCCGGTCTGCGCGGCAAAGTCTCGGCGAAGGTCATTCCGGGCGCGTTGAAGGGCGAAGGGCGCCCACCCGGGTACAACCCCCATAAAATCCACAGCCGGCCACGCCCATGACTTTTGCGCGCCGTGCCCGCCTGCGTTGACACTGTTTGCGGGGCACCCGGATAATCGTCGGGAGTCCGCGTTGGTCGGGGTTGTGTGCGGATTTCCCACACATTCTGCCGATAGATAAACCGGGGGGCGGCCCCCTCCGGCCACTGATGCAATGTTCGCCAAGGGGTAGGGATGGCAGGGGCGTTTTTAATCTTGCTGCGAGAGGGTTTTGAAGCCGCCCTCATCGTTGGCATCATCCTCGCCGTGGTGGTGCGGCTGGGGGAGCCCCGCCATGTGCGGCACGTGCTCTACGGCGTGGCTGCCGCGGTGCTGGTCAGCATCGGTTTCGCCTTCGGCGCCGACCGGGTGGGAGACCTGTTTGAAGGCGCGGGTGAAGAAATCATGAACGGCGCCGTGCTGATCGCCGCCGCCGCCATGATCACCTACGTGATCGTCTGGTTGCGCAGCAGCCGCCACACCCTGGAAGCCGACCTGAAGCACGACGTCCACCGGCATATGGCGGCTCACGGATTCGGCGTGATGCTGCTGGCGTTTCTGTCGGTGTTCCGCGAGGGGGTGGAGACGGTGCTGTTTCTGTGGGGGGTGATGGCCACCGGCGGCGACCGGCTGGCCTCTGTGCTCACCGGCGCCGCTCTGGGGCTTACCGCCGCTGTGGCGATTGCCTGGATGCTGTTTCAGGGCGGGCGGCGCATCCCGCTGCGCGCCTTCTTCAACGCCACCACGGTGCTTCTGGTGCTGCTTGCCGGGGGCATGCTGGCCCACGGGGTCGGCCTGTGGGTGGCGGTGGACTGGCTGCCCGCCCTGGTTTACGGGCTGTGGGACACCAGCGCCCTGTTGCCCGAGCGCAGCCCCCTGGGCTCAGTGATGACGATTATGCTGGGGTACAACGCCAACCCCACCCTGATGGAGGCACTGGCCTACTTCGGTTATCTGGCCATCGTGGTGTTGTGGATCCGGTGGGACAACCGCCGCGCGGCACGGCCTCCGGTGGATGAGGCGGCGTCCACGTCCTGAGGTTCCGCCTTTTGCCGCTTCATGGGAAAAGCGTTTCCCTCTTTGTGTATTTGCGGCTCCCGGACGCTTCCCGGAATCACAAGAAAAATATAACGTAACACACTGTTTTTATTTGAAATTCACTGTGTTTACGGGTTCCGTGATTAGGTAAAAATACGGTTTACTATTTGCATGTTTTCATCTCCCTCCTGATTTCCATAGGTGAAGTCATCTCTGATTGGTGGTAAGAGCTGCTGTCAGTCAAATCGGGGCGGGGTATGTGGCGTGTGACCGGGAATCGAACAGAGCATGAGGCGGTACATCGTTCCGCCGGGCGTTCCCGTTCGGGGAGCCCTGGCACGATAATGCGCTCCGCTGTGTTGGTCGCCGCCGCACTGGAAATCGTGTGCGGCGGGACCGTGTTCGCCGGTCAGACCGTGACCACCAACACCTCCACGGGGTATGTGGACGCGGCGAGTGTGGCGCCGTTGGTGGCGGACTTTGTGCGCAACGAGTGCAATGCGCCGTTGAACGGCACATCCTCCGGTGGCGCGCTCACCGACGCTTGCACAGTCCGCGGTGAAGCGGCGGTCCTGTCCACCTCAGCGGGTGAGTTATGGGATGTTGGGGCGTTTGTCCCGCGGGTATCCTCGCTGCCGTCGGGCGGTTGGTGGAATTCCAGCAACGAAACCGCCTTCAACAACAATATTTTCTCCGACCAGAACGGTGACGGGACCCTCGATTCCTACTATTTCAACGGCATCGGCATGGCCACCAACGGCAGCAGCGGCGTGAACTGGACCGACATTGCCGACGCCATCGCCGCCCCGTCGCTGCCGCTGGGCGCCCCCACCGTGGCCAGTATCGCCGATGCCGTCAATGTACGGGATTTCTGGATCGACCAGGTTGTGGTGGGCTACGTGGTTTCCAAGGGCGACAACGCCGCCTGGGGCGGAAACGAAAACCAGATGGGCGACGCCACCGAGGCCACCACCCTGATCCAGAACTTCCGCAGCCAGCTCGGCTCGATCGGTGTCGATCCCGCCGATTACCTGACGTTGGTGGATCAGCGTCTGGAGCAGTCGGTGGCATTGTCGCCAACGGCTGCGTACGAAGCACGGCTTCAGGTGTTTCAGCAGGCGTTCGGGGTGGCTTCGGGCTACGACGACGGTAGCGGCTACAATGGTAACGTGACGACCGATCCCAGTATCAACGAGGGTTCCCTGGCCCTGTCGGTCGCCGCCGGAGATCCGAACGGGCTGGCCCAGATGGTATCCCAGGACATCATGGGATACTTCTTCAGTTGTATGAACTGTGACTCGCTCAACGTGCCCACCGCGCACCGGTTTGAGCCGCCGTACACGCCCCCGGACTTCATCCCGTGGGATCCCAACTGGGATCATGTGCCCACCATCCAGCACGGTCCGGAAGAGCAGCACTAGACCGCGGTCCTCTCCGGGCGAGCCTAGAACACCGACACGTCGAAGTAGCGTTTGGGGTGTTCCTTGATGTCGGTCACCAGGGCGCGGATGTCCTGTACCAGCCCGGTCATCTCGTCCGCCATCTCCGGGTCGTTGAGCAGTTTTCCGAGCGCCCCTTCGCCTTCCTCAAGACGGCCGAGCACCGTATCCATGTGGCCCAGGGAGGCGTTCAGCTTCTCGAACGGCTCCGGATTGTCGGCCAGCCGCTTGAGGGTGCCGTCCCCCTCCAGAAATGTTTTTCCAACCTTGTCGCCCAGTTTGTCGTAGGTGGAGGCGGTTTCGCTCAGGGCCTTGGCGGTGTCGGTGAGTTCGGCGGCCGCCTTGCGGGCGTTGTCGTAGAGGCCGGAGTCGGCCAGCAGCTTGCCGGCGGTGCCGCCGCCCTCCCTGATCTCACGGGCAAGGCCGGTCATCTCGTCCAGCAGGTCGTTCAGTTTTTTGGTGACGTCCTCCGCCTGTCCCATTACCTGATCGATGTCGAGGGCGTCGAGGTTGGGCTGAATGACGCCGTCCACCGCGATGGGCGGCAACTCCTGGCTTCCCGGATCCAGTTCGATGTACTTGTCGCCCAGCAGCCCCTGGGAACCCAGGGTGGCGGTGGCGTTTTCGCGCACGGCTTCGCCGAGGGCGGTGTAGATCTTCATAGAAACCTTCACCGCATCTTTTTCCGGGGCGAGATCGAGGGTGGTGACATTGCCGACGGTCACCCCCGAGAGCATCACCACCGCACCGGGCTTCAGGCCCGATACCTTGGTCAGATAGGTGTGGACCGGGAAGGTGGGGCGAAAATATTCGCGGATGCCCGAGAAGAAAACGATTGCCGAGGTGCCGACCAGAAAGGCCGCCAGAAGCAGTATCCCCACCCTCAGTTCGGACCAGGCCAGGTTGGTGCTGCGCTTCATCCTACGCTGCCCCCTTCTCCAATAAGGAATGTGTGAGTGTACATCGTGACCCTATGCCATAAAACGCTGGATATACGGGTCGTCCGAGTCGAACAGGGTTTGTTTGTCCCCCTCCAGGTGGATGCGTCCGTCCTTGAACACGGCAATATGGTCGGCCACCTTGAAGGCATCCCGCAGCCGGTGGGTGACGATGATGGAGGTCAGGTCCTTGCCGTCGGACACCTGCCGGATCAGGTCGCACACGTTGTCGGCGGTAATCGGGTCGAGCCCGCTGGTGGGTTCGTCGTAGAGCATGATGGCGGGGTTGAACGCGGCCATGGCGCGGGCCACCGCCACCCGGCGCTTCATGCCGCCGGACAACTCGTCCGGCATCAGGTCCATGGTGTGCCCGAGACCGACGTATTCGAGTTGTTCGAGCACCTGCGCGTCCATCTCCTCTTCGGTCATCTTCATGCATTCGCGCATCAGAAAGCTGACGTTCTCCCCCACGGTCAGGGAGTCGAACAGGGCGCCATCCTGAAACACCACCCCCATCTTCTGGCGGATCGGCGCGAGCTTTTTTTCCGACAGTGGGACCAGGTCCGTATTGTTTACCAGGACGCGACCCGCCTGGGGTTTGAGCAGGCCCAGAAGCACGTGCAGCAGGGTGCTTTTGCCGGAGCCGCTGGCCCCCAGCAACGCCAGGGTGGAACCTTCCGGCACGGTCAGGTTCACATCCCGCAGCACCTGGGTGCCGTCGTCGTAGCAGAAGCTGATGCCCTCGAAGCGGATCATGCCCAGCCCAGAAATTTAAGCACCATGTAACCGACCACGAAATTCAGGATCAGGATCAGAATGCTGGCCTTCACCACCGCCTGGGTGGTGGCGCGCCCGACGCCGCGGGTGCCGCCTTCGGAAAGCAGTCCGCTGGTGCATCCGATGGCGCCGATCACCAGGGCGAACACGAACGGCTTGAGCACCCCGCCGCTCAGGTTCTGCACCGTCAGCCCCTGGTTCACCGCCGACCAGTAAGTGGCGCTGTTTAAATGGCCCACGGTCAGCCCCACCCCCCAGCCGCCAAGGATGGCGAGAAAATCGGCCAGCATGGTGAGAATCGGCAGCATGATCATCACCGCCAGCATGCGCGGCATGACCAGCTTCGATACCGGGTCGATGCCCATCACCCGCAGGGCGTCCACCTGGCGGCCGATACGCATGGACCCGAGCTCCGAGGCGATACCGGAGCAGACCCGGCCCGCCACCATGAGGGCGGTCAGCACAGGGCCCATTTCGCGGATGATGGAGACCGCGACCATCTTTCCCAGGTAGTCCTTGGCGCCGTACACGGCAAGTTCCACGGAGAACTGAAGTCCCAGGGCCATTCCCGAAAACAGGCCGGTGAGCGCCACGATGCCGAAGGATCCCGCCCCCAGGTTATCCATCTGCTCGATGATGTCGCGCAGGCGGCGGTGGGCGTGCAGGCTGGCCCGCATCGCGCCGACGGTCATGGTGGCCCCGACCTGTATCTCGTACAGGGCCTGCCGCAGGTGGCCGCCGACTAGCTGAAGCAAGACGGTGTCCGTTTGCGGAAGGGGGCGAATGCGGCGATGGGCCGAATCATCGATGCCATTGTATGGACTTCGGGGGGCGGCTGCCACCCGGATGGGTGGGGCCGGTGCCGCGGGCCGGAAATTTCAGTGTTTCCGGCCCGCGGCGGCGGTTTGTCCGGAAACCGCCGGAACGGCGTTTTCCGGTTTCGGCGAAGCGTTAGCCGTGCCTGCCGAAGTAGGTTTTCGACTTGTCCGGATCCGGCACCATGGTGTCGTCGCCCGGGTTCCATCCGGCGGGGCAGACCTCGCCGTGCTCTTCCACAAACTGGAAGGCCTGGATGATGCGGCTGGCCTCATCCACGTTGCGGCCTACCGGCAGGTCGTTCACGGTGGAGTGACGGATGATCCCCTCCGGGTCGATGATGAAGGTGCCGCGCAGGGCGATGCCCCCATCGAGCTTGACGCCGTAGTCATCGGCGATCTGCTTGGAGAGGTCGGCCACCATGGGGATCTTCATGTCGCCCAGACCGCCCTCGGAACGGGGGGTGTTGACCCACGCCAGATGGGTGTAGTGCGAATCCACCGAGCAGGCAATGGCCTGGGCATTGATCTTTTCGAACTCCGCCTGTTTTTCCGAGTACGCGATGATCTCGGTGGGGCAGACGAAGGTGAAGTCGAGGGGGTAAAAGAACAATACCACCCACTTGCCACGGTAGTCGGAGAGGGATATCTCCTTGAAGGTCTTGTCCGGCATCAGCGCTTGCGCTTTGAACTCGGGGGCGGCAGAGGTTACTTGCGGCATGGTTGTACGCTCCTTAAAAAGCAGTTAAAAAAAAAGAGGCCGTTGATTCGATTACTTGGTTTTGCGAACGAACCCGGTAAACACCGAGCCGTCCCGGGAAATCTCCAGCAGGTCGTTACCGGTGGTTTTGCACCATGCGGGAAGGTCCGCCTGAATGCCTTCGTCGTCCGCCTTGACCGCCAGTATCTGCCCCACTTCGATCTTCTTGATCTCCTTGGCGGTCATGATAATCGGCATCGGGCAGTATAGCCCGGTGGCATCCAGGGTCAGGTCGGCTTGCATGGCAGGGTTCCCAATCATTCATTCAAATTACTATGCGGCATTCCGGGCGGCGCCCATGTGGCGGTTACGCCGTCGGCCCCGATGTACCCGCCGGAAATGCCCGTCTGAGATTCTCCACGCATTCTCGCAGCCGTCGGGCGCCTTCGTCTACATTCCGGGCGTCGATTTTCGCATCGAAGGAGAACACCACCCCGGACAGTGCCGCCTCCGGGGGATAGCCCATGGCAGTGAGCACCGGCGAGGCCTTCATGGCCTTGGCCCCGCAGTACGAACCGGAGGAGGCGGCGATACCGGCCTGATCCAGTCGTAAAAGCAGGCTCTGGCCCTCGATGCCGTCCACACGGAAGCTGACGTGGCCGGGGAGTCTTTTGTTATCCGGTCCGGTGAAGCTGAGGCCGCTGATGGAACCGATGGCATCCCGCAGCCGGTCCGCCAGCATGTCGAGGTGTGCTCCCTGTTCCGTGAGGCCCTGGTAGGCGCAGGCGGCGGCGACGCCAAATCCGACGATGGCCGCCACGTTTTCGGTGCCGCCGCGCCGCCCGCCTTCCTGCACGCCGCCGTCGATTTCCGGCTGTATCCGCACCCCCCTCCGCACCCACAGCGCCGCCGCTCCGGCGGGGCCTCCCATGGGGGGGGCGGAGAAGGTCATCAAATCCGCCCCCAGCGTTTCCACAGCGATCGGAATCCGGCCCGCGGCGGCCACCGCATCCACCATGAGAAGCGCCCGATGGCCGGACAGGAACCGGGCCACGTCCGCCACCGGCTGAACGGTTCCCACCTCCGGGTTGGCCAGTTGCAGGCAGACCATCGCGGTGTCATCGGTCACTGCCGCCATCAGGTTGTCCGGATCCACCCGACCGTCCCGGTCGACACCGACGATGACGGTGTCGTAGCCATCCCCCGGAGCCTCGGTCATGCGGCGGCATGCACGCTCCACGCTGGGATGCTCCACGGCGGAGAGCACGATGCGCCGGCCTTTCTTGCGGTTGGCCTTGAGTGTGCCTTTAATCGCCAGATTGTTTACTTCGGTGCCGCTGGCGCCGAAAAGAACCTGTTCAGGTCGGGCGCCGATCAGGAGCGCGACCCGGGCGCGGGCCTCTTCCATGGCGGTGTGGGCGCGGCGACCGTACTGGTGGTCGGCCTGCGGGTTGGCCGAAAGAGCGATCCAGGGGGTCATCCCGGTCACCACCTCCGGAAGCGGCGGGGCACCGTTAATCTGATCGAAGAAAAGGGGCAATTCGTCAGTCATCGGAGTGGTCACAAAAAAGACGAAAAAAAGAGATGGGATTACTATACATTACGCGACCTTGGAGTGTATTTGACGGCGGCGCGCCGGGGTTTCTATACTTCGTCCGCCAGCCGCTCCGGGTAAGTGATTAAAATCGGAATAAATGGACGCCAATTCCCCGACTGAATGGACGGAAGCCACCGACGCGGGTGAAGACTACGTACGGATGATTCGCGACGCCCGCGAGCTTGTCACCCATATGTTGCGCGGTATCAAGACCCTGCGCATGTACGACACCAAAAACCCGGTCCATGCCAAGGCGTTACACGATTTGGGTGGCCGCTTTGTGCACTATGTGGAAGAGTGGGGCGAACTCGCACTGACCGTGGGCAAGGACCGGATCCGCCTGGGCGACGAGGTGCTGCACCAGGACGATGATGCC
This sequence comes from Leptospirillia bacterium, assembly GCA_046754085.1. Taxonomy (GTDB): domain Bacteria; phylum Nitrospirota; class JACRHL01; order JACRHL01; family JACRHL01; genus JBHHVE01. The sequence goes on along the minus strand of JBHHVE010000007.1, from coordinate 48,270 downwards.
CAGCAGGGGCTGGCGTTCCGCCTCTACGCCGACGGCGTTCGCATGGTGACCTTCAAGGTCGGCCTGCCGGAACAGGAGGCCCGCACCGCGGTTCAGATTTTTGCAATCGGTACCGCCGCCACTACCTCCGACGACGACATTGTCACCCTGTTCTGGGATGCGGACTGTTCCCATGTGGACGTGACCGCCGTCGAGGACGACTTCGAGGCCGGGGAACTCACCTCCACCATGGCCGAGCGGGAGGAGGTCACCAACCTCTCCGATGTGGCCCGGAAAGAGGCCGCCCCGCAGCCCGACGGTACGCCTTCGCGGGTGGTGTACGGCGCCGATGTGCTGGGGGTGTTTCGCCTTACCGATGACGAGCGCAAGTACCTGAAGGGACTGCTCCGCAAAGAGGAGGCGGTGGACCCGGTGGTCGAGGTGGTCGGGGTGCTCAAGGAAATTCTCCTGGTCGAGCGCGTCGAGGCCGATTTTATCGAGACCGTCGACCTGTTCAGCGGCCTGCTGCTGACCTTTCTGGAAAAGGGCAACTTGTCTGCCGTCGTCTCCCAGGTGGAGGCGCTCGAGGAGGTACGGGATACCTGCGAGGACTTGACCCCGGGCATGCGCAAAGCCGTTGAGGATGTGCTGAACAGCCTCGGGGAGGGCGCCTACCTGTACGCTGTGCAGAGCTGCATGGCAGTGCTGCTGTCCGAGACGCCCGAGCGGCCGGACGCCACCAGCAGAGACGAAGCGCTGGAAAAGAACGTGGCGGATCTGACCAACTACTTCGCACGGATTCAGCAGGGCTCACCGCGGGACCTGCTGCTGCTGATTTCCGGCTCGTCCTACCTGCCGATACGTGAGGTGATCTACGACACGGTGGCGCGCATCTGTCCGACAGACCATGCCGAGTTGACCAATCTGCTGCTGGAGTTGGACGTGGGTATGGTGCAGGGCGCCCTGCAGGTGCTCACCCGGATCGGAGATCCCGCCGATGTGACCCACTTCGGCACCCTGCATGCCCACGGGGAGGCGTCCGTGCGGCGGGCGGCGCTGGAGGCGATCTGCTCCATATCCGGCGGCGCCCACATCAGCATATTGCCGTTTTTGTCCGATACCGATGTACGCATCCGCAGACGCGCGGTGGGGGTGGTGGAGGCATCGCGCTTTTCCCCCGCGCTGGAACCGTTGCAGGCGTTGGTCGCGGATCCGGGGTTTTCCGATTGGGAGCTTTCCGAGCGTCGCGCGGTGTTCCACGCCATCGGTGTGATCGGCGGCGACGATATGGTGCCGTTTTTTACCGGGTTTTCCGGCCGCAAAAAGCGCGGCTGGTTTGGCGGCAAGAAAGACGACGACGAAAGCCTGCTGGCGGTGGCTGGGTTGCGCGCGGTGAGCACCCCGGGCGCCCGGGATGCGATCAAGGGATTCATGAAGGACGCCGGGCAGAGGCTGCGTTCGGCCTGTGAAACGGCGCTCAGGGATATGTCCGGTAACGAGGGTAAGGCCTGATGGCGACGGATAAAGATACCTTCGACGCCGAACTGGACGCCCAGGGCTGGGCGCTGATTCACCAGTTCTTCGTGATGTTCAAGATCGCCCAGTTACACGGTGCCAACAACGAGGCATGGGCTCCCAGCCTGCAAAAAGTGCGGGAAATTATCGACCGGGTGGAGGGTGCCCAGCTTCGTCTGGTGGACAACGTGTTCTACCTGAACGAGGGGCGCGTTCGTACCGACCGCGAACGCTATGCCGCCCAGACCGGTCTGGCGGACGCGTTTGCCGGCCACGGGCTGGGCGGTATCGACCTGTCGGACGGCTATGATGATGTCCGCCTCAAGGAACTTCTGATTGACTGGGGGCAGGGCAATCCGGGTACGCCGGAGGACGGGTTCGAGGCCCTTGAGCGGTTCGGCGGGGAAGATGTCGGCATCGGTCTGACCGCCTTTGTCCACACGCACCAGACGGTGGAGGACGAGGACCCGAGGGAGCAGGCCAAGGCGGTTTACGCCACCACCCTGAGCGTGGTCGGTGATGTGATGGAAAGCGTCAAGATCAAACAGACGCTGCCCCTGAAGCGCGCCAAGCGCGTGATGCACCGGCTGGTGGACCAACTGCTCACCGACCCGGTGAACATCATGGGGCTGACCACCCTCAGGTGTTACGACGAGTACACCTTTCATCACTCGGTGAACGTCTGCGTGCTGTCCCTTTCCATGGGGCGCAAGATGGGCCTGCCGAAGCCGGTTCTGGCGCAACTCGGCATGTCCAGCCTGTTCCACGACATGGGCAAGCACCGCATCCCGGTCGATGTGCTCAACAAGCCCGGCGAGTTCTCGGAAGACGAGTGGGACCTGATCCGTCGCCACCCGGTTTACGGGGTGCGCTCACTGGTGAAGATGAAAGGTGCCGACGAACTCGCCGCACGGGTGGTGACCGGCAGCTTTGAACACCACATGAACTACGACAGTTCGGGCTATCCGCGCCTGCGAAAGCCGCGCACCATGTCCCTGTACGGCCGCATTATCTCCCTGGCGGACTGCTACGACGCGATGACGGCGGCGCGGGTCTACAACCGCACCCCACTGACCCCGGAGCGGGCCTTGAAGCTGATGCTGAACAAGAGCGGCAAGGCCTTTGACCCGGTGTTGATCAAGGTGTTTGTCAACACCATCGGCATCTTCCCGGTGGGCACGCTGCTGTTGCTCGATTCCGGCGAACTTGCGGTGGTGGTGCAGACCCACGACGACCCCTCCCTGGGTGACCGGCCCGGTGTGCGGCTGATCTCCGATACCAAGGGCAAGGCCCTGGACCCGCCGTTCGATGTGGGGCTGGATGAAAAGTCGCCGGGCGGCACCTACCTGCGCAATGTCGCCAAGGTGGTCGATCCGCTGGCCTATGGCATCGACGTCAGCACCTACTTCCTTTAAAAACCGTCGATAGCGGCCCGATTGCTTCGTTGGTTGCGGTACCCGGGATCTCGACGTACAAGAGTACGCCTTCGCCCCCTGTACTTCTTCCCGCTTTGCACTCGGACCACTCTTGACGGTTTTTGTGGGGGAGCCCCACGGGCTTAAACGCAGGCTGGTAGCCCAGGTGGCGGGTATGGGTGACGGAGTGTGATCGCTCCCCGGCGACCCGGGGTTCTGCCGTTTCCGGGCGTCATCCCGGCCAGCTTTATCGCTCCCCGGCGTCCCGGGTCCGGGGTGGGGCGCACGGGATCATGACCGCATCGGTCATGCCGTGGATGCGCTTTTTGTCTTCCGGGCAGACGGTGGCGAGGATGCCGCCGAGCTTTACCCGGTCGTCCGCCACAAAGTAGTAGGGGCACAGGCGGGCGCGGGCGCCCATGCGGGCGATGCCGTTCTCGGCCAGATAAGAGCAACTCACCCGCTTCGGCTTGTGGAACGGCTGCAACACGTGGGGACTGTGGGAAAAATTCTCCACGGCGGCGTCCACTGCGGCGTCCCATTCGGACTCCTGCATGTCGTGGCCGATGACAACACCCCGCCCACCCCAGGCCATCTCGGAAAAACCGGAGGGCTTGATCACCATTCGCCGGGCCTTCTGACCCAGCCCTTTGAGGCTGTCCCAGCCCTGTAGCGGTACGCCGTTCGGGGCCAGGCCGGGGATCACCGCATGGGGTGGCACCGGCGTCGGGTCCATCACCCAGGTGCGCGGCAGCACGGAAGATAAAAACGCTTGACCGGCCTCTCCCAACTCCTGCCGCCAGTAGGCGAAAAGCGCCGGGTGGTGAAACAGCGCCATGGCCAGCTTCTCTTCCAGTTGCGGTTTGGGCGGCGGTGTCATGGCCACCTGCCGCTTCTTGGCGGCGGTCAGCATCGGTTCGCTGCCGGCCACGTTGGCCAGATCGAACATCTCAAAAAACCGGTACAGCACATCAATGCCGCAGCGCTCCCCCGCCCGGACCAGAAACAGGCCGGCATCGTCCAGCATCACCTCGGATGGGTGCAGCACGTGGGCGGAGATGCCCCGGGTGCGGAGCCGCAGGGCCATGTGGCGCATCTCGTCCCGGTAGGCCCCGGACTCGTCCGAGACCACGATGGCCGTCACCGGATCCGGCTCGTCGGTGAGGGCAAACAGTGCCTCGGCGAACCCCTGGGTCATGCCGTCGGCACCGCCCACCACGTCACATCCGGCGGCGGCGTAGTGGTGATTCAACGCATCCGTGAGACCGATGCCGCCGGGCACGCTGTCCAGTTCGGTGATGCGCGGGCCGTCGTCGGTAAAGAACACGTCCGGTCGGATAACCGCCGGCATGGCCCTCTTGAAACGGCCCATGCGCGCAAGCCTGAGCACCTCTTCAGGCTTGCCCCGGTCCATCCAGTCGGCGACAAACCCGGGCGCAAGCCCCTTGTGAGCGCGCCGGTAGAGCAGATCGAGAGCCCGGTAAAACGACAGCAGGTGGGGGCCAAGCGCCTCGAAGAAGGCCACCTGTTCGGCGCTCAGGTAGTAGGGATGGGCGCCCACCCGGAAGTGGCGTGCGCCGGTGGCGGCATACTCCCGCACACCGTCGGCAACCAGCGCGTCCCCGATGTCGGACAGGGCCTCCGGGTTGAGGGCGGACGGGCGCGTCCTGTCCGGGGCGGCAGAGGTGTCGGGGGTGCTTATGACGCGGCCTGTTCCGTCGGATGCTGCGGGGAGGTGGCGGTGCATACGTCACACGGGCAGAGACTGCGCAGCAGGGTGAAGGAGTAAATGCCGGTGGTGTGGCCGTCGCTCCAGCTGGGCTGAATGGCGTAGGTGCCGACCACCTGAATGTCGTCGGCGTAGATGTCCGCCGGGATGGTGGACGGGTCCAGAAGCGGCTCCCGGCTCCACTCGTCCACGCAGGAGGCGCACTGGCACCCGGCGCGCAGACCGTGGTTGGTGAAGTCGGACACATGGCCGTCCGACCAGGTGATCACGATCCGGTCGCGGTTTTCCCGGCGGATTTCCACGGGCTGAGGATAATCGGTACTCATCGATCAAGGTGCTCCAGGAAGTGTGTTCTGCATAGTTATATCGCAGGCGGCCGTCATGGGACAGCCTTCAGCATAAGCGGCGGGGGAGATTGACAGATTTTTCACTCCGTGTTACTAATGCTTGTAAATGTGATACTGAACAGTCGGATGACGGCCTGTATTCCGGCATGTTGTTTTGTTTTTTGGAATAGGAACGGAATGTTATGAGCGGTCTGGTGCGTTTTGGCGTCTCTATTGACGGGGAACTGCTTGAGCGGTTTGACCATCAGATTACGGAGAAGGGCTACACCAATCGGTCGGAGGCAATCCGTGACCTGATCCGGGACCACATGGTGACCGACGAGTGGGAGAAAAACGAGGAAACGGTGGGGACCATCACCATCGTCTATGATCACCATACCCGGGAATTGTCGGAAACCCTGACCCATCTGCAGCACTCCTTCGAGGGTCAGATCATGAGTGTGCTGCACGTCCACCTGGACCATAACAACTGTCTGGAGGTGCTGGTGGTCAAGGGGATGAGCCGCCTGTTGCGGACCTTTGCCGACCGTCTGGTCGGCACCCGCGGCGTCAAACACGGCAAACTCACCATGACCACCACCGGGCAGGGCCTGGTGCCTTCAAGCGACAACCACCACCACTAAAAAAACCGCCGATAGCGGCCCGATTGCTTCATTGGTGCGGTGCTCGGGATTTCGACGTACGAGAACGCCTCTTCGCCCCCTGTGCTCCTCCCGCCTCGAACTCGGGCCACTCTCGACGGTTTTGGTGGAGGAGTCCTCACGGGCGTGAGCGCAGGCTGGTAGGCTAGGGACTCCCGTTTCCGACCGCCCTCCGAGCATTCCTTTTTGTTTTTTTAAGTCGTTAGGTCTTGGATGTGTTCGGCGAGCCAGGCCGTGGCCCGTTTAAAAGCCATGGCCCGGTGGCTGATGCGGCCCTTTTCGGCGGGGGCCATCTGGGCGAAGGTGACGCCGCTGTCCCCCACCTCGAACACCGGGTCGTAGCCGAACCCGGCATCCCCGTGCCGGGTGCTTGTGATGTGCCCTTCGCACAACCCCTCAAAGGTCATCGGGTCGCCACCCGGAGCGACAATAGCCACCACGCACACAAAGCGCGCGGTGCGTGACTCCCGGGGCACACCGGTCAGCGCGGCGAGTAATTTTTCATTGTTGTCCCGGTAGCTGCACCCCTCCCCGGCGTAGCGGGCGGAATAGATACCGGGAGCGCCGGAAAGGGCGTCGACGCACAGTCCCGAGTCGTCCGCAAGGGCCGTCACACCCGCCGCATCCGCCAGGGAACGGGCTTTCAGAATGGCGTTGCCGGCGAAACTGTCGGCGGTCTCTTCCACCTCCGGCAGGTTGGAAAAGTCGTTGCGGGTTAACAGGGTGAGGCGGAGTCCGGCGAGCAGGGCCGCCATTTCCGCCGCCTTGTCCGGGTTGCCGGTGGCCAGAAGAAGACGGGGAACGCGGCTCACGGCATGAAGTCCGAAAGCAGCTCCTTCTGGTGCCCGACCAGTTGCATGATGCCTTCGGTGGCCAGGTCCACCAGGCTGTCCAGGTCCTTGCGCGGGAACGGAGTGTCTTCGGCGGTGCCTTGAATTTCGACGATTTCCCCGGCCCCGGTCATGACAAAATTCATGTCCACCTGGGCGCGGGAGTCTTCTTCGTAATGCAGGTCGAGCAGTTGCTCGCCGTCCACGATGCCCGCCGACACGGCGGCCAGATAACCGGAGAGGGGGTTTCTCGCGATTTTTCCCGCCTTGATCAGGCCGTGTACCGCATCGGCCAGAGCGACGAAGGCACCGGTGATGCTGGCGGTGCGGGTGCCGCCGTCGGCGCGGATGACGTCGCAGTCGACCCAGACGGTGCGCTCGCCCAGGTCCTTCAGGTCGATGACCGCGCGCAGGGAGCGGCCGATCAGGCGCTGGATTTCGTGGGTGCGGCCGCTGGCCTTGCCCCGGGATACCTCGCGGGTGGTGCGGTCGTGGGTGGCGCGCGGCAGCATGGCATATTCGGCGGTGACCCAACCCTGGCCTTTTCCGCGCAGCCATCCCGGCACCCGCTCTTCCACGCTGGCGGTGCAGATCACATAGGTTTCGCCCACCTGGATCAGCACGGAGCCTTCGGCGTGGGGCAGGTAGTCACGGGTAATGGTGACCGGTCGCAGGTCCCCGGCGCGGCGGTTATCGGATCGTTTCATGAGGGTTCCACTTGTCGGACGGGTTACATGGTATCCGGATCGAACAGGATGGCCTGACTGCCACCCTCGGCCTTGGCCTTGTACATGGCCATATCTGCCCGCTGCACCAGCTTGCGGGGGGTGGTGGCGTGATCCGGGTAGACTGCGATGCCCAGGCTGGCACCGAGTTGCATGCCGCCAAGGTGGGGCAGGAAGGTGTTGGCGTCGATTGCCCGGCACAGGCGCTGGGAGACGGTCATGGCCACCTTGGCGTCGGTATCCGGCAGGATGATCACGAATTCGTCGCCGCCGTAACGGGCGATGATGTCGCAGGTTCTCAGGTTGTCGGTCAATACGTTGGCGGCTTCGGTGAGGGCATGGCTGCCCGCCAGATGGCCGTGGGTGTCGTTGATCGCCTTGAACTTGTCCAGGTCCATGAACAGCAGGGCGATGGGTGACGGGTCGGTGGAGCCGCTTTTGATCATGACCTCAAGAGACTGCTGGATATAGCGGTGGTTGAACAACTGGGTCAGATCGTCGGTGATGGCAAGGTCCGCGGTTTTTCTGTAGAGCAGGGCGCGGTCAACCGCCAGGCGGCTCTGCTCCAACAGACGGGTGAGCCGTTCCATCTGCTCATCGCTGAGCGGTCCCGCCTTTTCGGTCTGGGTGAGCAGGATTGTGGCCAGGGCGCGTTTTCGGTGCAGAATGGGGATGCACAGCACCTCCGCCAGGGGACCGGGCATTTTCAGGTCGGGCGGTAGCGGCCCCTTTGCCTCCAATTCCTCGGCGGAGAGGTGGACCTGGCGGCCGGTACGCAGCACTTCGCCGCAGATTCCTTCCAGAATCGACAGGGAAAGTTCTGTTTCGCGGAAGGTGTATCCCCGCGCCATGGCGATTTCGTAAGTGCGACGGTCCTTGCCGGTGACAAACAGGGTGGTGTGACTGGCACCCACATAGGAGTGGGTGCCGGCCGCGATGATCTCGAGGACCTTTCGGTCATCCAGAGTCGCGGTCAGTTCCTGCCCAAAGGCGAGGAAAAACGCGAGTTCCGCCTCAACCTCGGCCAGACGTGTCTCGGGAGATTTATCTCGTTCCTTCAACGCGCCTTTTCCAGTGTGGGTTGAATGCGCTTCAACGGCCAGATTATGCGTCGGCGCCGTGACACTTTTTGTATTTTTTCCCGGAACCGCACGGGCACGGGTCGTTGCGTCCAATCTTCTCTTCGGCACGGGCCGGGGTTTGTTTGGGAGCCGCGGCTTCCGGCTCCTGTGCCGCTGCTCCACCCGCGGCCACCGCAGCGGCGGCCGTCACCGGTGATACCTCGGCGTGGCTCATCACCATCTGCACGGCGTCGTCGGAACCCAGGTCGCCGACGTCTTCAGGGCGTTCCACCGAGACGCGTACCCGCATCAGTTGCTCCACCACATCGGTTTCGATGCGGAACATCATCTGCTCGAACATCTCGAAGGCTTCACGCTTGTACTCGGCGAGGGGGTTTTTCTGGCCGTAGCCGCGCAGGCCGATGCCGTCCTTCAAGTGATCCATGGAGAGCAGGTGGTCTTTCCACAGGGAGTCCACGTTGCGCAGCAGGACCAGCTTTTCCACATAGTCGGCCAGTTCGTCGCCGAACTCGGTGCGGCGCTTTTGGTACTCAGTGGTGACAATGTTCCGCACGCCTTCCTCGATGGCGTCGCGACCGGCTTCCTCAAAGTGCAGGCCGTGGGCCTCGAAGTCGAGCGCGAACTGACCGGCCAGTGCGTCTTTCAGGGCCGGGATGTCCCACTCTTCCTCGTAGACCCCTTCCGGGCAGTGGGTGGTGAGCACGCCACTGATGCAGTTGTCGATCATGTCGTCGATGGTTTCGCGCAGGGATTGGCCGGCGAGGATCTGGCGCCGCTGCTGGTACACCACCTCGCGTTGCTGATTCATGACATCGTCATATTCCAGCAGGTGCTTACGCATGTCGAAATGGTGGCCTTCCACCTTTTTCTGGGCGTTTTCGATGGCGCGGGTGACCATGCGGTGCTCAATGGGCACGCCGTCTTCCATGCCGAGCTTTTCCATGACGCCCGCGATCCGGTCGGAGCCGAAGATACGCATGAGCGGGTCGTCCAGCCCCAGATAGAAGCGCGACGATCCGGGGTCGCCCTGACGACCGCTGCGGCCCCGCAACTGGTTGTCGATGCGGCGGGATTCGTGCCGCTCGGTGCCGATGATGTGCAGGCCGCCAGCGGCGAGCACCTCTTCTTTTTCGGCGGCGCAGCGTGAGGCAAGCTCCGCTTTCAGGGCCCCCACCTCTTCCTCGCTGGGGGTGGATTTTTTGGCGATGGCTTTTTTAAGTAGGAAATCCGGGTTGCCCCCGAGCACGATGTCGGTGCCGCGTCCCGCCATGTTGGTGGCGATGGTGACCGCGCCTCGGCGTCCGGCCTGGGCGACGATCTCGGCCTCCTTTTCGTGGAATTTGGCGTTCAACACATTGTGCTTGATGCCGCGCTTCTTGAGCAGGAGGGAGAGCTTTTCCGATTTCTCGATGGTAATGGTGCCCACCAGTGTCGGCTGGCCGTTCTGGTGGCAGGTGAGGATATCCTCGGCGATGGCGTTGAATTTTTCGCCCTCGGTCTTGTAGATCAGATCCGGGGCGTCGATACGCCTGACCGGGACGTTGGGGGGGATGACGGTGACGTCGAGGTCGTAGATCTGGGCGAACTCGGAGGCCTCGGTCTCCGCCGTGCCGGTCATGCCCGCCAGCTTGTCATACATGCGGAAATAGTTCTGGAAGGTGATCGAGGCCAGGGTCTGGTTCTCGTTGGCGATCTCCACCCCTTCCTTGGCCTCCACCGCCTGGTGCAGTCCGTCACCCCAGCGCCGCCCTTCCATCACGCGGCCGGTGAACTCGTCGACGATGGACACCTGACCGCCGCGCACCACGTAGTCCACGTCCTTGTGCAGCATGGTGTTGGCCTTCAGGGCCTGCTGCACGTGATGCAGGGTGTTCAGGTTTTCCAGGTCGTACAGGTTGTCGATCTTGAGCAACTCTTCGATCTTGTGGATGCCCTCCTCGGTGAGAAACACCGACTTGGCCTTTTCGTCCGGGGTGTAGTGGACGTCCTTTTCCAGGTAGGGGATCACCCGGTTGACTTCGCCATAAAGCTCGGTGGAAGCCTCCGCGGGGCCGGAGATGATGAGCGGCGTACGGGCCTCGTCGATGAGGATCGAGTCCACCTCGTCGACGATGGCGAAGTTCAACTCCCGCTGGCTGTAGTCGTCGGAAGAGAACCGCATGTTGTCACGCAGGTAGTCGAAGCCGAATTCGTTGTTGGTGCCGTAGGTAACGTCACAGTGATAGGCGGCCTTGCGTTCGGCGTCGCTGATGCCGTGCACGACAACCCCCACCGTAAGCCCCAGAAAACGATAGACTTGGCCCATCCATTCGGCGTCGCGGGTGGCCAGGTAGTCGTTGACCGTGACCACGTGTACGCCCTTGCCCGAGAGGGCGTTCAGGTAGACCGCAAGGGTGGCGACCAGGGTTTTTCCCTCGCCGGTTTTCATTTCGGCGATACGGCCCTGATGGAGTACCGCGCCGCCGATGATCTGTACGTCGAAGTGGCGCATGCCGAGGGTGCGGCAACTGGCCTCGCGCACGGTGGCGAAGGCTTCGGGCATCAGGTCGTCCAGGGTCTCGCCGGAGGCAATACGGGCCTTGAAGGCGGCGGTACGGGCCTTGAGCTCCTCGTCCGAGAGGGCGCGGGCCTCGTCTTCCAGGGCGTTGACCTGGTCCACGATGCCCGAAATGGCCTTCAGTTCCCGGTCGTTCTTGCTGCCAAACAGCTTCGTGATCAGTGTCGTAAGCATGTCAGGGTGTCACTTGCCCAATCCGCCGAAAGGTATCCCGATTTCGTATGCGGTACGGGAACCGCAAAACATGGGAACGAAAGCGGCAAACTATACCACAATATGGGGTCTGAAAAAGCCGCAGGGGTTGAATGGCATGGGCGAGGCGGGACTTTGCCCCATGCCTGCCGGAACCGGCGGTGGATGATGTTTTCGGGGAAAACGGATTGTGGGCGTATCCGGATGGCGGCCTCGGGGCGGTTACTCCGGGGATGCTTCCATTCTGTTCCGCTCGGAGGTGTAGTCCTCGAGAAACTCGGCGTAAATTTTTCCCACGGCATCGCCGGGGAATCCGGGGTTGTCCGCCTCCTCGTTCCAGTCCACGTCGGCGATCGGCTCGCGGCGGCCGATACCGGCCACGTGGGCAAAGCGGTTTGCCAGTCGGATCGTCCGCGTCAGGTTCATCTGGTCCTGATCCAGGTCGTCGGGAATTTCACCGTGATGGTGGCAGATCGCCTTGGTCAGAATTTCGGGCAGCTTCCAGTGGATGCAGACCTGTTCGCCGACTTCGGTATGGGTGAAGCCGTAGGTTTCCTGCTCCAGTTCCGCCAGCGGCGTGCCGCTGTTGTAGAACTCCCGCAGCAGGTTCTCGTAGCCGGCCTCGGGAATACCGTGCAGCACGCTTTTGCCGACGTCGTGCAGCAACCCGGTGGTAAAGGCCTGCCCGGCGATGGACGGGTGCCACTTCTCGGCAATCACCTTGGCGGCGATGGAAACACCCAGCGAGTGGTCCCACAGCAGTTTCTCGGCCAGCCCCGGCTTTTTCAGGACGCCCTGGGTGGCATAGTAGAGACAGATTTTCTTGACCTGCTCGAAACCGAGCAGGACCACCGAGCGGGCCACTTCGGTGATCGGCTGGCGCGGGGAATAAAACGGTGAGTTCGCCACCCGCAACAGGTGGGTCGAAAGCGCCTGATCGTAAACGATTATCTCCTGAAGGTCGGTGGCCGTGGCATTGGCGCTTCCGGTGATCTCGATCACCTGCTGCGCGGTGCTCGACATGGCGGGCAGTTGTTTGACCTCTTTGGCGATATCAAGGACAGACGACATTGTTTGCTCAACCCCAAAATTCTGAGACGGAAAAACCGTACTTCGGCACATCTGCCCGAGCACGCCCTCCCCGTGTCTTTAAATCCGAATACAGACGTTTCACATGGACCGCCCCCATCCTTTAAGTGTCGGACGGTACGGGCCGTGATAGTTCCGTATCGGAAGGCGGGGAGGAAAAGTTTACCGGGAAATCAGCGATTTTCAGGAGATTTACGGGGAAATTCGCGGGAAGCTTCCGGAGCCGTGGATACAGCCTTTACCTAGAGGGATTTGGCACAGCGGAAACCCGCGTCGTTGAAGCTGATCGCCGGGTCGATATAGAAGCGATAGGCGGCCCGGTAGAACTGATCCAGGGTGTAATGGCCGATGCCGCCCCAGCCGCCGCCGCGAATCACCCGGTATTTCTCGCCAAAATCGTCCGTGTGGTAGTCGGATCCCGGATACGGCAGGTACCAGCTTGCTGTCCACTCCCAGACATTGCCCACCATGTCGAGCACCCCATAGGGGCTGGCCCCCTCCGGAAAGTGACCCACCGGCATCAGTTTGCCCAGGCGGGCGGCGCCGGTGTTGCCGCGCATTGCGTCGAAGGTGTCCCCCCACGGGAACTCGCGTCCGTCCGGCCCGCGAGCGGCTTTTTCCCACTCGGCCTCCGTGGGCAGACGCTTGCCGAACCAGGTGCAGTAGGCGTCGGCCTGATGCCAGTTGACGCCGGTCACCGGCAGGTCGCGGTTTTCCGGTGTGGCCCCCGGCCAGTCACTGGGCACCCCGGAGCCGGTGGCGTGCAGGAACAGGGTGTAGGCCCCCACCGTGACCTCGGTTTTGTCGATAAAGAAGGCGGGCAGCGTCATCTTGTGAGCCGGGTGCTCGTCCAGGTACCACGGCTTCATGGCGCCGAATTCCTTGGCGCGGCCCTCCGTGTCCTCCTTGTCGGAGCCCCTTACAAATGGCCCGGCCGGAATTAATACCATTCCCTCCGGCGGCGTCGGCGTGGTTTCGAAAAACAGCGGGCGGGATGAATCCGTGGGGCTGTCGCAGCCGGTGGAAAGGAGGCCGAACAGGACAAGGGCGAGGACAATCGGGGAAGGGCGCATGGTGCCTGAAATTCTCAACTATCTATCGGGGTTTGGACTTTTTCGCGGCCGACACGGCGCAGCGGAAGCCAAAGGTATCGTTTTTGGTATTGGGGATGAAGAATCCCCGGTTGAATGTGGGGGCGCTGATCCCGCATTTATAAAATTCGCAATCGTACCACGAGCCGCCGCGCACGATGCGGTAGATTTCGCCGTAGTTGGGGTTGCTGCGGGTATTGCCCGGATAGGGCTGGTACCAGCTGTCGGTCCACTCCCACACGTTGCCGGCCATGTCGAGGGCGCCATAGGGGCTGGCGCCGTTGGGGAAGCTGCCCACCGGCATGGTATGGCCGATGTTGGACTGGGGGGTATTGGCGAGGCTGGGGTCGAAGATATCACCCCACGGAAATTTCAAACCCTCCTCGCCACGCGCCGCCTTCTCCCACTCGAATTCGGTGGGCAGCCGCTTGCCGCGCCAGTTGCAGTAGTCGCGGGCCTCATACCAGGAGACGTAGGTGAGCGGGTGGTCAGCGATGTCGGCGGGGGGGCGGTGGCCCTTCCAGTGAGGCGGCGCCGTACCGCCGGTGGCCATGATGAAGCGGTGGAAGTCGGCGTTGGTGACCTCCAGCCGGTCGATGAAAAACGCCTCCACACGCCACTCCTGCATGGGGCCCTCATCGGCGTGACGATCGCTGTCGCCGAGGATGAAGGAGCCGCCGGGTACCGTCACCATGTCGCGGGTGATGGTGGCAAAATCCCGCGCCAGCACCGGGTCCGGTGTGATGTCGCCCCCCTTTTCGCGGGCCTGGGTTTCCAGGTGGGTGACCGGGGTAAGGCCCGGCGTGCCGCTCCGGTGGCAGTAAGCGCAATCGTTTGCCAGGGTGCGGAGTTCCGGGAGCTTTTTCGGGGTGCGGTGGCAGTCGCTGCACTCGGCCACCGGCTGCCCCGGCCGGGGCCTGTGCGGGTCGGCCTCCACCACGTCGGCCGCCGGCACCGGAAGTGCGGCGGTCACCAGCAGAATGCCGGCAAACACGGCGGCTCGTACACCTGTGAGGGATTCCCGGAATATACCTAACGCCATAACCTGTCCACTATATTCGGTGACCTCGAATCGAATCAATGAAGGCCCCGGATAAAGCCGGTTTCAGAACCTTGCGCCACCCGAATCGGGTGGTATATTGAAGTCGGGCATGGACACGGGTTCCGAACTGCCCTGCCAGCCTGACCAGGAAGGCAGGGATGTAGACGTCCGTAAACGTGGAATCAAAACCGCGCTCCGTGTCCATATATCCTTTCGGGCCACCGTCCACCGGGTTGCTCCCCGACTGCCAAGGCACCCGGGTACATATCCCTCCTTTGGACATGGTGGCCCGAGGGATTCAAAAAACGCCGCTGCACGTGAAGTGCCAGCGGCGTTTTTTTTGTGTAGGGACCCGCCCGCGTTTAAGCCTGCGGGTCGCCCGGCAGGCTTATCATTCCCCGGCGTCCCGGAAGGCGGCGTCGAAGCGGGGCGCCATGTGCGCCCAGTCGTATGATGCCACCCACTTTGTTGCGCGTCCGTCCCGGCACGGGGCGGGGTCTTTGGCGAGGCTGCGGAGGGTCCTTTTCAGGGCGACCTCATCCGCCACCAGACACGTGTTGTGTTCCGCCTCCGGCACCAGGTTCGGGTAGTTGAGGCGATTTGCCAGCAGCGGCAGACAGCCCGCGTGCATGGCCTCCACCACGCTCACCCCGAAAAAATCGTGACGGGCCATGGAAACCACCACATCGGCCCGCGCCAGCAGCCCGGCATAGACCGCCCGGTCGGGTTCGTAGCCCCAGTGGACGATGCGCTCCCCGAGCCGTTCCCTGGCTGTGTCGAATACCTCCGGCATGCGCCGGAACGACTGGCCGCACACGATGACCTCGAACGGCACGTCCTCGTCCGCCAGCGTGAACAGGGCGTTAAAAAAGGCCTCCGGGTTCTTGTCGTGTTCCCAGCGGTGGTTCCAGAGCAGGGTGAGCGGCCCTTCCCGGCGGCTGCCCGGAGGAGGGGCCAGCCCGGCCAGGTCAACCCCCAGGGGCATGACCCGCGCCTTGTCGGCGATCTGCTGTTCGAGCCCCCTGGGCCGATGGTCCGGTGAGGCGATGAGCAGTTGTTCCAGGTCGCTGAAAAACGATTCCATGTGGTAGGGGGAGTTGAACCAGACCTGATCCGCCACCGCCGCCGCGCTCATATTGAAGTGGGCGTAGGCCTTGTCCATCCGGTGTTCCGCCAGGAGCGGGTAGGACAGTTGATTTTCGTGGAAGTAGACCACCACCCCGGCGTTCGGCAGGGCCTTTCGGGTAAGCGCCATAAAATCGGATAAGTGTGTGAAATCACTGGAAAAAACAAGATCACACAGGGGGCGGTCCATCAGCACCCGGTTGGCCAGAATCAGACCGGACCCGCTTTGCCGCCACTTCCAGAAGCGGCCTGCCAGGGTATAGGGCCGGATGCGGTGACGGCTGTGGGCGATGAGGCCGTCGAGAAAGTCCTTGTGGGAGCCGGCGTACCACGGCTCCAGGGCCAGGATATCCAGGCTGGTGTCTGCGGGTGGGGTGCTCATTGGATGGGTGTGGCGGGGCTACAGTTCGGCCAGCATCTGCATCAAGCCGGTGGTGCCGCCGGCGTGGGGCGGCAGGCCCAGGTCGAGTTCGAAGGCGTGCTCGCTGGTGAAGCGGATGTTCGGGCCGTATTCGGTCAGTAGCATCCGGAGGCCGACTTCCGACAGGGTGTTGTCCGGATCGAATACGATGCGATAGCGCCCCTCTCCCAGATGGGTTACCTCGGTGATGCGCAGGCGCCGGGCGAGAATACGCACGCCGCTCTGGGCAAGCAGCGCCTGAGTGGCCTCCGGCAGCGGCCCGAAACGGTCTTTCATCTCCTCGGTAAAGGCTTCGAGCTCGGCTTCGCGGGAGAAACCGGAAAGCCGTTTGTAGAGGGTCAGCCGCACGCCACTGTCGGCGACGTAGTCTTCGGGGATGGCGCCTCCACTCCCCAGCTTGACGGTGGTTTCGAAGGTGGATTCCAGGGTCTCGCCGCGAATATCCGCCATGGCCTCCTTGATCAGCCCCATATAGGTGTCGATGCCCACCTGGGCGATCTGGCCCGACTGTTTGTGGCCGAGCAGCGACCCGGCGCCGCGGATCTCCAGGTCGCGGGCGGCGATGCGGAAGCCGGATCCCAGTTCGGTAAACGCCTGGATCGCAATCAGCCGCTCTTTGGACTCCGCCGTGCCGCCGGTTTCCGGCCCCAGCAGGTAGGCATAGGCCTGCCGCCCGGAGCGCCCAACCCGGCCCCGCAACTGGTAGAGCTCCGACAGGCCGAAGTGGTCGGCGCGGTTGATGATGATGGTGTTGGCGCGGGGGATGTCGAGCCCGGATTCGACGATGGAGGTGGACAGCAGCACGTCGGCCTCGCCGTCGATAAAGCGCTTCATCACGTCTTCGAGCTTGCGCTCGGGCATCTGGCCGTGGCCCACGCAGATTTTGGCCTTGGGCACCAGCCGCTGGAGGTGGTTCGCCATGCCGCCGATGTCCTTCACCCGGTTGTGGATGAAGAAAATCTGGCCGTTTCTGGCCAACTCCCGCTCAATCGCCTCGGCGATCAGAGTCGGTTCGAAGTGGGTCACCCGGGTGGTGATGGCGCGCCGGTCCGGTGGCGGGGTGTCGATGATCGACAGGTCGCGCACGCCGATCAGGGACAGTTGCAGGGTGCGGGGAATCGGGGTGGCGGTGAGGGTGAGCACGTCCACCTGGGTTTTCCAGGTCTTGATGCGCTCCTTGTGGGTGACCCCGAAGCGTTGTTCTTCATCGACCACCAGAAGCCCCAGCCGTTTGAAGGGAACCTCCTTGGTGAGCAGGCGGTGGGTTGCGATCACCATGTCCACGGCGCCGTTTTCGAGCCCCGCAAAAATATCCTTCTGGTCTTTGGCCGGGACGAAACGGGAAATTTGCCGGATGACGAAGGGGTAGGGCGCAAAGCGCTTGATGCAGGTCTTGAAATGCTGCTGGGCAAGCAGGGTGGTGGGCACCAGAAACACCACCTGACGACCATCCAGCATGGCTTTGAAAGCGGCGCGTAAAGCCACCTCGGTCTTGCCGTAGCCGACGTCGCCGCAGATCAGACGGTCCATGGGACGGGGCCGTTCCATATCGGCCCGGGTTTCCTCGATGGCGCGCATCTGATCCGGGGTTTCGGTAAACGGGAAGCTGGCGGCAAACTCCACCCCGTCGGCCCCTTCCGGAGCGAAGCTGTGGCCCTTTGCCACCTCGCGGGCGGCGGCCAGTTCCACCAACTCCGCGGCCAGGGTGGTAAGCGCCTTTCTGACCTTGCCTTTGGTGCGCTCCCAGCTTTTTCCCCCCATGCGGTCGAGCTTGGGGACGGATTCGCCGCCGGCGTATATTTGTACCAGGTCGAGGCGGTCCATGGGGACGTAGACCCGGTCGCCGCCCAGGTACTCGAGCTCCATGAAGTCGGCGGTGACGTCGGCCACGGTCAGGGGCGTCACCCCCCGGTAAATGCCGATGCCGTGGTGCAAATGCACCACGGCGTCGCCCCGGCCCAGGTCCGACAGGGTGCCGGCCAGGTGCGCCAGACGGGAGTGGGGCGCAGGCGGCGGCTGGGAGCCGCGACCGAAAAATTCGGCCTCTGACAGGAACACTTCCCCGCCGACCGGGTCATCTTCCGGCCCGAACGCGGCGAACCCCCGGGACAGCAGCCCGGTGATCAGACGTACCTGGCCCGGTACGGTTGGCGCGTCCACGGAGGCATCCGGCGAGGTGTGGGGGATGCCGTGCTCCCGCAGGATCTCGGCGAATGCGGCGGCGCGCGCAGCGTCCGGACAGGTGAGGGTCACCGTGTGTCGTTCCGCCAGTGTGCCGAGCCGGGTAAAACGTCCGGCGAAGGCATTGCCCCGGTCTTCCCCCTCGATCGGGCCGAAGCCGATGTGGGCCACGTTTTGCCAGCGGGCGGGGGCGTCGCCTTCGGGGTTGAGGCAGCGTGTCGGATGGTCCTTGATCAGTCGTTCCAGCGGTATGAAGAGGTCTTCGGCGGCGGGCACGATGGTGCCCCGCGCCGCCTCGTCGGCCATGGCGTCTTCGGCTTTTCTCAGCAGTCCGCGGGCGGTGGCGTGCACCCGCTCCGAATCCACCAGCACCACCCGCGCGTCCGGCGGCAGGTGGTCGATGACGGTGACCATGGGCGTTTCAAAGAAAAACGGCGCCCAGGTCTCAATGCCGTTGGTGCGGGGGGTGCGGTCCAGACGACCGGTTTCGAGCACCACCGAGGCCTCGTCGAGACCGCGCCCGGCGGCAATTTCAAGGACGCGGGCGCGGGCGCGGGCCACCATCTCCGGGTCGTGGGGCAGTTCCGTCACCGGGGGAACAACCACCCCGGAGAGTTCGCCGGTGGAACGTTGGTTTACCGGGTCGAAGTGGCGCACGCTCTCCACCTCGTCGCCGAACCAGGCAATGCGGCACGGGTCCGCAAGGTGGGGGCAGAACACATCCAGAATGTCGCCGCGCATGGTGTATTGACCGGGCTGTTCCACCTGGGGCGCGGGGCGGTAGCCCATGGACGCGAGCCGGTCCGCGAGGCTGTTCGGACTGTTCTCCCTGCCCGGAATCAACGCCAGGGAAAACTGTGTGAGGGTTGCGGGTTCCGGTACCCGATGGAGCACTGCCGGGACCGACGCCACCACGGTGGGTGCAGCCTCGCGGGCGGCGGCGAGCAGCACGGCGTTGCGCTGACCGGAGACCTCCGCAAGGGGAGACACAAATTCGTGGGGCAGGGTCTCCCAGGCTGGAAAATGGAGGGGTTCTGGCACCGACATGAGGCCCGTGAACAGCGCCATGTCGCGGCTCAGGTCGCGGGCCGGGTCCGGCTCCGCAAGCAGCACCAGGGTGGGTGCCGGGGAGGTCTGTTGCAGACGGGCGATCAGGTGGGCGGCGGCGGAGGCGGGAACCCCGCCGATGACGGAGAGGTCACCCGACGTCAGACGGTGAATGAGGGATGAATCGGCGGTACGCATCAATAAGGACTTCAAAAGAAGCCCTATTGTAGCGCCCCCGGAACCCCCCGGGGCGCCGGGTAGCGATAAAAAGCCTGCCGGGCTGCGCCCCGTCCCGGGATGCCGGGGAGCGGTGCGTCCCGCACGAGGGTCATGTGCAGGCTGGAAAAACCACCCGGCGCGGAAATGCCCTTCCCTCGTTGGGGCACACCCGCCACCCGGACGGCCAGACCGCGTTTAAGTCTGGGGGGCACAAAAACCGTCGAGAGCGGCCCGATTGCTGCGTTGGTTGCGGTGCTCGGGATCTCGACGTACAGAAGTACGCCTTCGACCCCTGCGCGCCTCCCGCCTTGCACCCGGGCCGCTCTCGACGGTTTTTTACCAGACCGCTCCGCCCAGGCCGTCCTTGCCCAGATCGTTGGGCAGCACCGCGCCGTTGAAGGTGCCGTCGGTAATCAGGGCGACCGAGTGATGGTTGTCGCTGGCGACGGTCCACGGGGTCGGGGAGCGCTCTCCGAACAGCGCCCACGCGCGTCCGACATCGCCGAAGATGGCGCTGCCCTGGTCGCTGTTGGGGGCGCCCATGAGCAGGTCGTCGACGCCGTCGCCGTCGGCGTCGCCGGTCATGTGGACGCCGAACCCGAGCCAGTCGTTCAGGGTCTCGCCGACGAAGCGGGCGTCGTAGGCGGCGTTGATGGTGGGGGCGCCCAGATGCACCTCGATCATGCCGGTATCCCCTTCGGTGGAGGTGCCGGATTTATCGGCGGCGCCCTGATCGGAAAACGGCACCCCGAGGGCGAGGTCGGCGAAGCCGTCACCGTTGACGTCCGAATCGCCGGACAGGGCGAGACCGGCGGCTTCGTTGGCGGCTGCGCCCAGGATGATGGCGGCGGCGCTGGTGGAGGGCGTTGCGGCGCCTGCGAACAGGTGGACCCGGCCCTGGCTTGGCAGGGTTTCAGCATAGGTGGGCGCCCCCACCGCGAGTTCATCGAAGCCGTCGCCGTCCATGTCGCCAACGGCGGCAACGGCGGTGCCGAAGTGTTCGCCCGCCAGGGTGCCCTCAAGGATCAGGTCGACCGCCGCATCCATGGTCGGGCCGCCGTAATACACCAGTACCCGACCGGCGTCGGTCAGGCCGCTGACGTCGGCAAATACACCACTCAGCGCCAGGTCGTCAAAGCCGTCGCCGTTGAAGTCGAAGCCGCCGGCCACGGATCCCCCCAGGTTTTCGTGGGCCTCGCCGCCGGTCATGATCAGGTCCGGTACCCCGTCCGGAATGCAGTTAAACGGGGTGCAGCCGAAGAACACGTAAGTGCGGCCGGTGTCCGTGGCGGTGCCGTCCGGGGCGTCCCACAGCCAGGCGCCCACGGCGAAGTCATCGGCGCCATCGGCGTTCAGGTCGAAGCCGGACTCCACCTCCACCCCGAAGCCGTCCGAAAAGTTTTGCCCCAACAGGGTCAGATCCACGGTCGCATCCGGGCTGGCGCCGCCCAGAAACAGATAGGCGGCCCCCGCCGAGAGGGCGTTTCCGGAGGCTTGATGGGCGCCCGCCACCACGTCGGCGTAGCCGTCGTTATTCAGGTCGCCGGAGGTGACAGCGATGCCGAACTCGCCGCCATCCACTGTGCCCTGATAGGTCAGATCGACGGTTTCCTTGGCGCTCACCCCCAGGGCGGCGCCGCCGTAAAACAGGTCGACCCGTCCATAGTTGCTTTGCAGGGCGGTGTCGCCCCCGTAGTCATCTCCGGGGACACCGGCCAGCAGGTCGGTGTAGCCGTCGCCGTTGATGTCGAAACGGGCGGCGCCGACGGTGAGGGTGCGATATGAAGCCCAGCTCAAGGTGCCGCCCGCGGTTTCGGTCCCGACCCGCAGATGGTAGGTGCCGTTCGGCACGCTGGTGAACGTGGCGTTGGTGCCGGCGGTGGTGGTTTCAAACGCGATGTCGCCGGGGTTGAAGGACGGGGAGTCGGCCAGTTGCACCCGGAATTGATTGACGTTGATGTCGGTCACCGCGCTCCACCTCACGGTGATGTCGGGACCGGGGAGTTTGGCCCGGTGCATGGGAAAAATCGCCGCCGGCACCTCGGTGGCGGTGCTGGTGCGGGTGACGGTGGCCACGGTGGCGGTGCTGGCGTTGCCCGCCGCATCCACCTGAACCAGGGACAGGGTGTTGGCGCCATCACCCAGGGGCACGTCGGCGGTGAAGGTGGTGCTGCTGTTCGCTTCCACCAGCGGCCTGCCATTCAGGAGCACCCGTGCTCCCGCCTCCTTGTCGCCGCTGACGGTCACCGTGCCGTTTGCGGTGTTGCTGCCGTCGATGGCCGGATTCGGGATGAGCGCGGCCGGGGCGGTGGTATCAAGGGTGATGGTGAGGCTCACCGGGGTGGAGCGGTTTTGGGTGGACGCTTCCGCCAGTATGGTGAAGGTGGTATCGCCCTCCGTCGTCAGGGTCAGGTCGGCGGTCCAGTAACGGTCACAGGAAAGCGCCGCGGCTTCCAGACCGTCCACCAGGATGCGGGTGTCCGGAAAGCGCAAACCGGCAATCGGCAGGGTGGTCTGGTTGGTGACGCGTGAAAAGTCGCCGAGTTCGGGCGCGGACGGATCCCCACCCGGCTGCTCGGCACCGCCACACAAGGTGACTTTCGAGGCGGAGCCGCAGGCGGCGAGAAGCCACAGGCAGAGACATAAACTGATCCGGTACATCACGGGACGAATACCATACCATTACGCTGTGACGGGGCGTGCGCCCGCTGGGTGACACGGGAGCGGGGGAGTATGATCGGGTCCCGGTACCCGGCGGGTGGGCGCCCAGTCGGATAAACTGCCCGAAATACAAGCAAAAATAGTGCCGTAAGCCGCCGTCATGCGGCGAAAAGGGGATGGGTGAAAAAACTCGAAACGATACTTCGGCGCATCGACGGCGGCGGCTACGGCGGTTACAAGGCGCTGAAGGGGCATTACCGGATGCCCGGCTTTGAACTGCTGGTGGATCACGTGCAGAGTGACCCGTTTGCCGCGCCGTCCCGCATCCGGGTGCGGGTGGCGGCTCGGGCAGCCGGGTTTCCGGCGGATTTGTGGTCGAACACCGTGCGCCGAACGGCTCTGGAGGACTTTTTGTTACGGCGGCTGATGCACTGCATCCGGACGCTGGGCGGGGGACGGCGGGGCTCGGGAAAGTCCGGTGAGATCGCCGTCTGTCCGGCCACCCAGCAGGTACTGGCGAGAAGCCCGGTGCGGATGTCCGGATCCGGCGTCGAGGCGCGTCTCACCGTGGGGCTTCCGGCCCGGGGCCGCACGGTGCTGGGGCGGCAGGCGCTGGCCATGTTGACGGACGATCTGCCACAGATCGTCGAGGGCGCCCTGATCCATGCCCGTCTGGACGCCGCCGCCCTTACCGCCCACGTGGAATCGGTGGAGGATCAGGACCATCTGCGCCGCTGGGTGGTGGAGCAGGGCCTGTGCGGCTTCGTGGCGGACGGCGCCCTGCTGCCGCGAAAAAGCGGGGTGGATGAGCGTCCGCTGGAGGATGGGCTGTTGTTCGAGGGTCCCGACTCTCTGGCCCGCACGGTCACCCTGCCCCACGCCGGAGAGGTGCGCGGCATGGGCATTCCGCAGGGGGTGACTCTCATCGTGGGGGGCGGTTTCCACGGCAAGAGCACCCTCTTAAACGCCCTGGAGATGGGGGTGTACGACCACGTCCCCGGGGACGGCCGCTGCCGGGTGGCCACCGATCCCACGGCGGTCAAGGTGCGGGCCGAGGACGGCCGTCAGGTGACGGCGGTGGACATCTCGCCGTTTATCGGGAACCTGCCGTTTGACCGGGACACCCGGCGCTTTTCCACGGACAACGCCTCCGGCTCCACCAGTCAGGCGGCGGCCATTGTCGAGGCCCTGTACGCGGGCAGCCGCCTGCTGTTGATCGACGAGGACACTTCGGCCACCAACTTCATGATTCGCGACGCCCGCATGCAACGGCTGGTGGCGGCGGACAAGGAGCCGATCACACCCTTTTTGCACCGGGTGCGGGAGCTGTACGAGGCCCACGGGGTGTCGTCGGTCATCGTCATGGGCGGCTCCGGCGACTACTTCGAGGTGGCCGACACGGTGATCATGATGGACGCCTACACGCCGTTGGACGTTACAAAAGAAGCCCACGAACTGGCCGCGCCGCGCCAGTTGCCGGAGACTAAAAACCGTGTCCCGTTCGAGGTGGCGGAACCTGCGGGGCGTATCGGCCCCCTGTCCGCCGCCCGGGGCCGCAGGGATGTGAAAATCGACGTTCGTGGGCGCACCACCCTGAATTATGGTGAGCACGGTATCGACCTGTCGCGGGTGGCCCAGGTGGCGGATGAGGCCCAGGTGCGCGCCATCGGCTGGTTGATCCACCGCTGGTCCGGGCACTACGCGGATTCGGCCAGCGTCACCGAGGGCTTGCGAAACGCCCTGGCGGACGCCGTGGCGGACCTGGACGTGCTCACGGACCATCCCGTGGGCAACCTGGCGCTGCCGAGGCTGTTTGAATTGTGCGCGGCGGTGAACCGGGTGCGGCGGGCGCAGGCGGACAGGGTGGAAAACTCAGGCTCCCCGGAGGAGACTCACCGCAGGCGGGGGCGTTAGCGGATATTGAAACTGTCCATTCATGGACTTTTTCACCTCAAAACCGGGAGAATCGCCTCTTCCGGTTTCACGGCAAGGTGTGTAAGGAGTTAGTGCTTGATGCGGATCGTCTGGATTGCATCCTATCCCAAATCGGGGAATACCTGGGTTCGTTTCCTGCTCTATAACTATCTGTATGGCGAGGTTACTGACAGTGAGAGCGTGCACCAGCGGATTCCCTCCGTACATGGCGAGGGAAAGGACAAGCTGACCGACCCGGGGGACGGCCCCTTGCTGAGCAAAACCCACTTTATGCTTTCTCCGAAGCACCCGTATGTGGACAAGACGGCGGGCTTTATCTACATCCTTCGCAACCCGAAGGACGTGCTTCTGAGCAATCTGAATTTCTATAAAATTTCCTCCGAAGAGGATATTTCGGACGAGGCCTACGCCCGGGACTTTATCAACGTGATGGGTGTCCGTCACTGGCGTAAAATGGGCATGGGGTCGTGGGTGGAGCACATCTCCAGTTGGCTTTCCGCGACCGTGTCGGTGCCCCATGTCATGTTGCGGTATGAGGAGATGAAGGCGGCGCCCGAGGAGAACCTGGAGCGGATTATCCGCTTTCTTGGCAAACCGGTGGACGCGGGGCGTATCGCCGACGCCGTTACGCGCTCGTCCTTTGACTCGATGCGCGCCATGGAGACGCGGGAGCGCGAGCATGGCAAGGCCGGGGCGGTGTTTAATATCAAGGGGACGGCGGGCACGGATACCGGAAAGCGCTTTCTGAACGAGGGCAAATCCGGCCAGTCCCTGGCCCATATCAGCCCCGAAGTCGATGCCCTGTTCGACAAGCGTTTTGGGGACGTGCAGCGGGTTCTGGGCTACTGAACCGCGCGCCGCTCCCTGTTCATGGCCGGGCACCCCGCCAGGGCTTCATTCCCGGCGCACGTACAACTCCACCCAGGTTTTGCCTTTTGCCTGAAACACATCCACTCGTTGCATGTGGCGTGCAACGTACCTGTGGACCGGGTCGGTCGGGTGCAGGCCGTTCCTGCTGCGATCCGGCATGAAGGTTCCATCCTCCAGGGACACCGGCAGCAGCAGGGGAGGGGTTACGAAGAAGAACGCAAGGCGCGGGGCTCTGCCCTGAGATTCCATGAGCCGGATTGCATCGCTTCGTAGCGCGACCGATCTGGCAAGGCCCAGCCAGGAGTGGTTCAGCGCGGGCAGCCGCCCGGTGATCATATGCACCATGGGCGTGCCCTCAAAGGCGATGATCCGGTCTTCCGGAGTTGAATAGCGCTGCGCCCGGTCGGCCACCCACCGGATCATTTCATCGTACAGGAAGTTGGTGCGGATGCCGGCGGCAAAGCCCTCAGCCACCGTGCGGTTCAACCGCTCGGGCACCATATCGAAATAGGTGAAACGCCAGTCCGCCTGGGCCGTCTGGTAATAGAACGGGAACAGCAGGAGCACCAGCAGAAGGGCCTGCAGCGACCGGGTCAGGTGGCGGGTGTTCAGATGGCGAGGTACCAGCGTCGCGCCCCCCAAAAGCACCGGGATGGCCACGAAATTGGGGGACAGCATGCCCATCTCGGAAAAGTGCCCGAACAGGGGAACCACCACGGCCCCCGGTAACAGCAGGATCAGTATCAGCCACTGCTCCCGGTCCAGCCCGGCGGGCCGCCACATGCGGTACAGACACCAGACCGTGGCCGTGACCAGAAAGACAATGAGCAGGGTGCTCATCCACATGGGGGCGTCGAACCACCCCCGCCAGTAGTGGTCGAGGGCGCCGAACAGGTTGGTTTTCATCACCGCGAACAGCCCGGCGGACAGGGCCGCGCATGCGGCAATCATCCCTGCCCGGGGCAACCGCAATGTCATTGCCGCAAGTCCGGTGGCCAGCCCGGTGGTGGCGCAGAACCCTATCGCCAGAAAATGGATATGCCACCGGCTCTTGCCGCCTTCGGCGTAGTAACCGGCCATGTCCCCCACCGCTCGCAGCAGGTCCGGGTGGAATGCCGCCACCAGCCCGATCCAGACGATGGCCACAGGCGCCACCACCCACGTCAGATCCCGCAGGGTGAATACCTCCTGCCCCGGATCGAGACGCCGGGCGACCAGCCACAGTACCACGGGACAGACCGACGCCAGGGACATGGGCAGCATGCCCATGCCGATGCCCACCAGTGACAGCCCCGCCCCGATCAGGAACAGGGGGCGGTAGCGGCGGTGGCGGCTGCCAAGGGCCAGCAGCAGGAAGGTCACATGCCAGGTGACGAACAGGTGAACGTAGTTGTGGTAGGAGAGGTTGGTGCCCTTGCCCACCACGTCCAGGCCGGTGAAGGCAAACAGCGACAGCACCCACGGCAGGTGCCAGTAAGACCGGGACCAGCGGAACACGGCCCACCCCAGCGCTGCCGTCGAAAGCAGGGTCAGGCCGTACTGCAACTGGCGGAACCCCAGCAGGGTGATGTCCGGATTCAGCTTGAACACGGCGGCGTTGAACAGCACGCACAGGCGCATCACGCTGGGGAAGCTGTCGGGAAACAGCGTATCCCCCATGGCCAGGCGCCATGCGTCGGTCATGTGAAGCCCGTCGTCGGTGAAGTTGAACCCGAGGGGCAGCTTGAGCCACCCCAGAACCGCCATCGCGGCAAACACCAGAATGCCGAGGGCGAACAGCGGGGCCTGCGTGTTGGCCGGATGGAGGGGGTTGGGTTTCACTGACAGGCCTTTAAACCCGGGGGCTAGACCGAAAAGCCGTATTTTTTGAGCCAGTCTCCGGCGATCTCGTTGATTCGGTCCTGCTGTTCGGGGGTGAACACCTCGCGCCATTCGGCCTTGCCCTTCGAGGTGATATGCCCACTCTGGAAACTGGTGGCGCGGTCGAACACCCGGTAGCTGCCGTCTTTGTTTTGCACCGTGTCGTAGGCTTTTTTCTTCTTGCCGCCCACATCCCCCCGGCCATCCACCGCCACCTGTTCCAACGCCTTGAGTCGCTTGCTCACCTGCTCTTTGGAAAAGTCGGAAACAATGCCGCTCCGGGTGGCATCGTCTACCCCCAGGTCGAGGAAAGCATTGATGGACTTCAGCACTCCGCCGGGGTCGTCCATGATGTCGTCGAAGCGCAGCCGCAGGATGTGCTCCCGGTGTTGATCGAAGTAGAAGTCGGTCTGTTCCATCAGACCCGGAAGCCGGGCAAGGGCCGCCTCGAAATCGTTGTCGCGGGTGAATCGCATGAGTGACAGCAGCACCTCGCGCATGTCCCGATAGGTGGTGATCACGCGGGTGTCCGGCAGCCCCGGCCGTACCCGTGTGTGGGTCTTGATGCAATAGGTGGCGTTTTTTTGGGGCGGTGTGCTGTAGACCCGGGTAAGCAGTTCGCGCTCATCCTTGGGCACCTTGGTGGGCAGCACCGTGTGGCCCGCCGCCGAAAGCAGGGCGCGGGTGACGTTGTAGGTCCACATGGACCCGGTGCGGGGGGTGCTGGCAATCAGGACGATCATGGGGATTTGCCCGGAGGCGTAACGGTTATGGGGCGGCCATGGCGGCTTCCTGTGCCGCCGTGATCAGGGTATTCAGGGGGACGGCGCCCGCGATCACCTTGTCGCCGATGAGGAAGGCGGGGACGCCGGTGACGCCGTGCCGCCTTGCCGCCACGTAGTTTTCCCGCAGGCGGTTTTCGTACTCCGGCTCGATCAGGGCGCGCTCAAAGGTGGCTTCGTCCATGCCCGCATCGGTGGCGATGGCCCGGAGTATGTCGATGTCGGAGATGTTTTTGCCCTGACCCAGATAGGCATGAAACAGGGCGCCGTGCAGCCGGGTGAAGGTGTCCCCGCCAGCGTCCCTGGCCGACTCCGACAACAGCAGCGCCTTGTGGGAGTTGTAGGTGTGGGTGCGTTCTCCCAGTACGATTTTCTCTTCCGCCGCCATGTTGACCAGGTGGGTCATCATCTTGTCCCACAAGTCCCGCGGGTAGCCCAGGTCCGCAAGCGGCATCCCTTCCGGCGGGGTGTTCGGGTGGATCTCGATGGGCCGCCAGGTGACTTCCAGATCAAATTGCTCCCCCAGCCGGGCCAGACGCCGGTCGGCCACGTAGCAGAACGGGCAGACGTAGTCGGAAAACACGGTAACCGCCAGGGCGTGGCGTTCGGGTATGGCGCTTTCAGTCATGGCGGTCCCTCGCGACCTGGATTGTAAGCCATGGGAAGATGGGTATAAATATATCCGTTTCGGGCCATTCGTGCAGGAATGATTTGTCCGGCGGCGTGGAGCGGGCACGGGGAATACGCACCAGCAGGGGTGGCAACCGGGCGTGGCGAGTGCCGCTGGGCACACCCTTCGGGGCTTACAAAAGCCCTTCGCGGATGCCGTCCATGACGTACTGCACCGAGAGCGCGGCCAGAATCAGGCCCAGCAGGCGGCTGACCACGTTGGCGCCGGTTTCCCCCATGCGCCGCATGAGGATGTCCGCTGATAACAGTGCCGTCAGCACCAACCCCAGAACGAACAGCATCACGCCGATGGTGACGCCGAACTCCAGGCTGCCCTCGGGCCGCTCCGCAAACAGCAGCACGGTGGTCATGGCGCCCGGTCCCGCGATCAGCGGAAACGCGAGGGGGAACACCGAAATATCCTCCTTGTGCTCCGCTTCCGCCCGTTCCGCCGGGGTGGTCGAACGCAGCCCCGACTGACGGGCGAAGATCATGTCGATGGACAGCAGAAACAGCAGGATGCCGCCGGCGATGCGAAACGCCGGCATACTGATGCCAAACAGTTCCAGAAAGCCCCGTCCGACGAAGGCGAACAGCAGCAGGATCAGGGCGGATACACCCACTCCGAAGGCCGCCATACGGGTTTGGTAGGCGCGGCTTCCCTTATGGGTGAGGGCCCAGAAAATGGGCACCATCCCCAACGGGTCGAGTACCACGAAAAAGATGACCAGCTCGTTGAGCAGTCGTTCGGTCACGGCTGTGTTGGCCCCTCCTTGCCTGAAGGGTAACGGTTTGAGCGGCGCGGTGGAAGGTTTCAGGTGGGCAGCATGACCCACACGCGGGTGGTGTCGCCGCCGCTTTCGGCGCCCACCGAGCCGCCGTGGGCCTCGATCAGCTGCTTGACGATGGCCAGGCCGATACCGGAACCGCCGCTGTCCCGGGAGCGGGATTTGTCCACCCGGTAGAAGCGCTCGAAAATATATGGCAGTTCCGCCTCCGGAATGGCCTCGCCGGTATTGGTCACCGACAGGCGCACGTGACCGTCCACCGGCTCGGAGCGGATGGAGACTTCACCGTTCTGCCCGGTGTACTGGCAGGCGTTCTGGATCAGGTTGCGCGCCACCTGGAGCATGCGCGCCCGGTCGGCCCTGACCCGTTCCGCGCCCGGCTCGACGTGGGTGTGGAGCCGGATGCCCTTGGCTTCAATCTGCGGGGCGAACAGCGCCACGCTCTCGGAGATGAGATCCTCCACTTCCATGTCGGCGCGCTCCAGCACGGCGTGGGCGGCGTCGGCGCGGGTGATCTGTTGCAGGTCGTTGACCAGGGTGACCAGTCGCAGCACTTCGTTGAGCAGCATGGCGAACACCTTGCGTTCGGAACTCACCACCCCGTCCCGCAGGGCCTCCAGGTAGCCGCGCATGTTGGTGAGCGGGGTGCGCAGTTCGTGGGCCACGTCCGAGACCATGGTCTTTCTCAGGGCTTCCACCCGCTCCAGGCTGTCGGCCATGACGTTGAAGGCATCACCCACCTCGCCCACTTCATCTCGCCTGCCGCCCTGCACCCGGGCCTTGTAGTTGCCGGTGGAAATGTCTTTGGCCATGTCGGACATTTCGGTCAGCGGGCGCAGCATGCGGCGGGTCAGAAAAAAACTCAGTATCAGCGCCAGCAGAAGGCCGCCCAGGCTGGCCCAGATGATGTAGCGGTGGATGGCGTCCACGAACATCTGGTGACTCTCGGTGGGGGAGATGTGATAGTCGGACATCAACACCGCGAAGTAGTCCGCCGCCAGGGTATCCACCGCCAGCCAGACCATGGCGATCACGCCGGTGATCAGGAGCACGTTGACCGCCAGCAGTTTCCACAACAGGCGGGGTTTCACAACAACGCCTCTTCGCGGGGGTCGGCAAAGCGGTAGCCGGTACCGCGCACGGTGAGAATGTAGTCCGGGTGCTGGGGGTCGTCCTCGATTTTTTGCCGCAGGCGTCCGATGTGCACGTCCACCACCCGGTCGATCACCACGCCGTCGGTGCCGTGCAGGCGGCCGATCAGTTCGTCCCGTGTGAACACCCTTCCCGGTGTGCCCATCAGGGTCAGGAGCAGTTTGTATTCCGAGGGGGTGAGGGTCAGGGTTTCCCCGTTTTTCGCCACCCGGTGTTTATCCGGTTCCACCACCAGCGCACCGAAGGTCATCGGCAGCGGATCCGCCACCCGGGGGCGGCTTCTGCGCAGCACCGCCTTGACCCGTTCCACCAGCTCCCGCGGGCTGAACGGCTTGACCACGTAGTCATCGGCCCCCATGGAGAGACCGCTGACCCGGTCGATCTCCTCCTCGCGGGCGGTCAGCATCAGGATCGGCACGTCGGACTCCCGCCGCAATCTGCGGCAGACCTCCCAGCCGTCCACTTTGGGCAGCATCAAATCCAGCACCACCAGGGCCGGATGAATGCGGGCGGCCTCGGTGAGGGCGCTGGCGCCGTCCGGGACGATCACGCTGCGGTAGCCCTCCCGATCCAGGTAACGGGCCACCAGGGCGGCAATATTGGGGTCGTCCTCGACGATCAGGATGGGTCCGGCGTTTGGCATGGCAAAAGTCTCCGAGTTCACCTTAGCACGGGATGTTCGAAGTCCTTGCCGTGTAACGAAATCTTTACCTCGTCCGCCCGCTTGCGTTTACGCCCGTGGGGGTTCCCCCACTAGCTGATCGCCACCAGCCCGATGCCGGTCACCGCCAGCACCAGGCCGATCTGCTGGGGCCGGGACAGGCGTTCGTGCAGGTAGATCCACGCCAGGGTCACGGTGACCAGCGGAATGGTGCTGGAGATGGGGGCCACCAGTGACAGCAGGGTGCGGGTCAGTGCCTCGCAGAAGAACACGAACGCCGCCGCGTCCAACAGCCCCGCGAGTAGGAGCGGCGCGCGCACCTCCGGCGGCGGCATGCGCATCTCCCCGCGGGCGATCAGCACAAGCCCCAGCACCACGATGCCGATCATGCGTACCGAAAACGCCACGGTCTCCGGCGAGGCGGCCTCCACGGCCAATTTCATGCCGAACAGGGAGAGGCCGAACAGCACCATGCAGATCACCGCCGGGGTCACGCCCAGTTCCCGGGTGTGGTCTGGCATGGGCACGCCGCCCTGCAGGGACAGAAGCACCACCCCGGTCAGCACCATGACGATGCCGCCGTACTGCCATGGCAGCGGCCGCTCTCCCAGCACGATCAGCGCCAGGGTGACGGGAATCACGGCGTTGGCGGCGGCGATCGGTGAGACCACCGACAGCATGCCGACCTTGAACGCCCGGTACAGGGCCATGTAGCCCAGCAGGGCCAACAGCGCCGTCACCAGAATGAGCACCTGACCCGACCCGGTGACCGGTGTCAGCCCCCGGGGCACCGCGTACAGGGTTACCCCGACGCCGCCCCCCGCCAGCACCATGAACAGGGTGTAGTTGCCCCCCACCCGGCGGGTGACCCCACGGGCGACAAAGTCGGCGATGCCCCAGCAGAGGGAGGCGAGGGCGCCAAACAGGAGGCCGACGAGCGTGACGCTCAAGGGGCCACGGCCCCGCCCACCCGGCCTTCGGCCAGATCGTGTTCCGCCTGCAGCAGGCGCTCGGGGGTGCCCAGGTCGTTCCAGTAGCCGTCGTGGATATAAGCCGACAGGCTTTCCCCGGCGTGCAGGGCGTTGACGTAGGTGCCGATGATGGAGAAGGCGTCGCGGCCCTCGGGATGGTAGGCCAGGAGCCGGGGGTCGATGATCTGGATGCCGGTGAACATCAATTCCCGCACACTCCCCCCCAGGTCGTGGTCGAGGATGCGGCGGATGGCGCCGGCTTCGTCGGTGGCGAGAATGCCGTATTGGTCCGCCGCGGGATCGGGCCGCAGCATCAGGGTGGCGATGGCGCCGCTCTGTTGGTGGTGGGCGATCACCCGGCCCAGATCCACGTCGGTGAGCACGTCGCTGTTGACCATAACGAACGCTCCGTCGGCAAGCTCCGGACTCTCCCGGATGGCGTTCGCGAGGCCGCCGCCGCTGCCCAGCATGACCGTCTCCGGATGGTGGACGACATCCAGCCCCCAGCCTGTGCCGTCCCCCAGTTCCGCCAGAATCCGCTCGGACAGGTGGTGGGAATTAACGTGCATCTCGCGGATGCCGCAGGCGGTCAGAAGGTCGATCACATAGGCCACCATGGGCCGTCCGCCCACCGGCACCAGCGGCTTGGGGGTGATGTCGGTGAGGGGCTTCAGACGCGCCCCCCGGCCGGCGGCGAGCAGCATGGCCCGGGTGATGGGCGGCGTCGCCATCAGGATGCGAAGGCCTCGTCCAGTTCCGCCAGAATGTCCAGCAACGGCGCAAGCTCGTCCATGCCGCCCAGGAGCCAGCGGGCGCGGGCCAGACAGGTGGGCACGTCGGCGAGGAACGCCGGGTTGCCCTTGACCTTGTCGATGTAGACGAAGCGTCCGGCGGCCTTGAGCAGCCGTTGCAGGGCGGTGAGGTTGAGCACCCGGGGAAAGTCAACCCCGAGCTTCACCGGCGCCTGTGCCCAGTAGCGGGCGGTGATATCCTCCGCCACCCCTTCCGGCAGGGTGACGTAGGGGTCCCAGATAAGGGAGGCCAGGTCGTAGGTCGCCGGTCCCATGAGGGCGTCCTGAAAATCGATCACCGCCAGATGCCCGGCTTCCGGGCCGCTCTGCCGCACCATGATGTTGCGGCTGTGGTAGTCCCGGTGCACCAGAACCGTGGGCTGGGCGGCGATCTGTTTCGCGATGTTGTTGAAGTGACCGGACAGGGCCTTGCGGGTGGCGGCGGGGATGGCCCCCAGGCGGGCCTCGATGCCGTATTCGACAAAGTGCTCGAACTCCCAGGCCAGCAGTTCTTCCGTATAGGTACGATGAAAGGCCACGCAATCCTTATCCGTAAGGGTGTCCTGCTGCATGCTGACGAGCAGGTCCACCGCCTCCCAGTAGCGCGCCATGACCTCTTCCTCGGCGGCGCCGTCGATGGCCGCCATGAGGCTCACGTCCCCCAGGTCCTCCAGCAGGATCAGACCTTCATCCAGGCTGCTTGCGATCACTTCCGGTACCGGCCACCCCGCGCGGGCCAGGTAGCGCTGCATGTTCAGGAACGGCAACTCGTTGACGGGCACGTCGCCGGTGACCGCCTCCTCGCTTTTTTTGAAGCCCTCCGGGTCGGAAAGCCGCATCAGGATGTAGGAAGTGTTCCCCTGGGTCACCCGGTGGTAGCTGCGGTTGGATGCATCACCGGCAAGGGGTGTGATGTCGAAGGGGTCGGCGGAGCGGAGCAGGCCGCGTACGCCCTGGGTGAATTGCTTTAACAAGGTGACCACGCCGTGCGATGGAGAAAAAAAGACGCACGGAAAGTATGACGCAAGCGGCGGCGCAAGGGAACCGGCCGCGGCCGCGAAGGGGGTCGGTTAGTGGTGTGCCGTCACCCTGCCACTCGCCTGGGCTGCCGATTGATGTTGATGCAGCATGTTGCCGCCGACCAGTACCAGGGCAATCGCCACGATCCAGCCCAGGGCAATAAGAAACCCCTTCATGTGTCACCTCCATCGTTCCAATCCGGTAAGAAAACACGGCGGCACGGCTTCCGGAGGGGCGCGCGCATCGGGTTTTCATGCCGGGTCTGGTTGTGCCGGGAGAGGTGCGGGAGTGATGCATGCACCTCCCCGCACCACCTTTTCGGCACGGGAGCAGAAAAACTTGAGCTTTTTTTTCGGGGCGGGGTGGGCGGGGGTTATTTGAACAGGTCGCCCGCCGCCACCCTGGGGGCAAGCTCGGTGCTGTAGAAAAAGTAGAGCATGCGGAAGGTGGGGGCGAAGTCGTTGGCCGGGTCGGCGATCAGATCCTCCACCTGATCCAGGGTGTAAAAAGCGCCCCCCGCCACTTCGTCGGGATTGGGCACGGGTTCATGCCGGGTGTGGGCCAGATAAAAGCGCACGTGTTCCCAGCCGTTGTCCTCGGTGGCGACCAACTCTCCCACCTGAAACATATTGACCTGTTCCGAGGTCAGCCCCAGTTCCTCCTCCAGTTCGCGGGCGGCGGCCTCATGGTATCCCTCGCCGGAGTCCAGGTGGCCTGCGGCGGCGGAGTCGAGGGCGTTCGGAAAGGTCTCCTTGTCCGCCCCCCGCCGCTGGATGTAAAGGTGGCCGTCGTCGTTGATGACGAAGATATGCACCGAGCGGTGCATCAGCCCCTGTTCGTGGATCTCCCGCCGGGAGGCCTGGGCAATCACCTGGTTGTCCGCATCCACCACGTCGAGGATGTCGTGGTCGGTGGGAAAGCGTCGGGGCTTGGAACCTTCGTTCATGGGGCTTTCACGGGGTGGACGATACCCGCTAGAACAAACCGACCACGGTACCGTTTTCGTCGATGTCCACCTTCTCCCCCGCCGGGCGGCTGGGCAGGCCCGGCATGGTGCGGATGTCCCCCGCCAGGGCATAGAGGAAGCCGGCCCCGGCGCTCACCTTGATGTCCCGGATCGGCAGGGTAAAGCCTGTCGGACGGTTTAAGAGTTTGGGGTCGTGGGACAGGGACAGGTGGGTCTTGGCGATGCAGACCGGGTAATCGGCGGTGCCCTGGGCGTTCAACTGTTCGATGGACTTTTTCGCCTTGGGGGAAAACTCCACCCGGGCGGCGCCGTAGATTTTGGTGGCGACCTTCTCGATCTTCTCCTCGATCGGGTCCTTGGCGTCGTACAAAAAGTTGAAACGGGCCGGGCGCTCGGCGGCGTTCACCACCGCCTGGGCCAGTTCCATGGCGCCTTCGCCGCCCTCGGCCCAGTGGTTGCTGGTGACCGCATCGACGCCGACCTCGCCGCACAGTTTCTGGATCGCCGCCACCTCGTGGGGGGTATCGGTGGGGAAGCTGTTGATGCAGACCACCGCCGGCACGCCGAAGTGCTGCACGTTCTCGATCTGTTTCAAAAGGTTCTGGCAACCGGCTTCGACCGCGGGCACGTTCTCCCTGAGCAGGTCTTCGGTGAGCGGCTTGCCCGCAACAATTTTACCCACGCCCCCGTGCATCTTGAGGGCGCGGATGGTGGCCACGATGACTACGGCGCTGGGGATCAGGCCGGAATAGCGGCACTTGATGTCCATGAACTTTTCGCAGCCCATGTCGGCCCCGAAGCCGGATTCGGTGACCACGTAGTCGGCGCACTTCAACGCGACCTGGTCGGCCAGCACGCTGCTGTTGCCGTGGGCGATGTTGGCGAACGGGCCGCAGTGCACGAAGGCCGGGGTGTTTTCCACGGTCTGCACCAGGTTGGGCATGATGGCGTCCTTGAGGAGCACCGCCATGGCCCCGGCGCAGCCCAGGTCTTCGGCGGTGACCGGATGACCGTCGGTGTTGTTGCCGATGATGATGCGGCCCAGGCGCTCGCGCAGGTCCGACAGGGAGGTGGTCAGGGCCAGAATCGCCATCACCTCGGAGGCCACGGTGATGTCGAAATGGCCCTCCCGCGGCACCCCGTCCATAGGGCCGCCGAGGCCAATGGTGACGTTGCGCAGGGCCCGGTCCGAGATGTCCACCACCCGGTTCCAGGTGATGGAGTGGGGGGCGATATTCAGCCGGTTGCCGTGGTGCAGGTGGTTGTCGATAAACGCCGACAGCAGGTTGTGGGCGGCGCCGATGGCGTGGATGTCGCCGGTGAAGTGGAGGTTGAAGTCCTCCATGGGGACCACCTGGCTGTAGCCGCCCCCGGCGGCGCCCCCCTTGATGCCGAACACCGGACCCAGGGACGGCTGGCGGATGGTGATGGCGGCGTTCTTTCCAATCTTGTTGAGCCCCATGCCGAGGCCCACGGTGGTGGTGGTTTTGCCTTCTCCCAGTGGGGTGGGGGTGATGGCGGTGACATCGATGTACTTGCCCTGGGGCTTGTCTTTCAGCCGGTCCAGCACGTCCAGATGAACCTTGGCCTTGTGCCTGCCGTACAATTCGAGATCGTCCGGTGACAGTCCCAGTTTGGCGGCGATGTCGGTAATCGGCAGTTGGGTGGCCGCCTGAGCAATCTCGATATCGGACGGAACGGACATGGGGGTACCTCTGCTATGGTTTCGGGGCGGGCGAGTGATACGGTTAAGAGACCGGAATTCCCCCGGATTGTTGCGGCTCCCCCCAAGGGTGTCAAGTCGGCGGCAAACCACAGGTAATCCACCGGGGCGGAGCCACCGATAAGAGTCAGAAGTGCCGCTTTTGATGGGGGGCGCGGCAAAAACCACCGACCGTGCGCGGTTGTATTGAATCGGAGCGAGGGGAGAATGGGCCTCAAAGGGTCGTTCAAGGAGTTCAGCGTCTCCGACATCATCCAACTGATCTACTTCCAGAAGAAGACCGGCCGCCTGACGGTGCAGGCCGGTGGACGGCTGTGGGTGATCGGCTTTGAGAAGGGCATGCTGGTGCACGCCTCCTGCGAGGAGAAGGGCATGCCGCGCATGGGTGAGATTCTCGTGCGTCAGGGCTACATCGACCGGGATACCCTGGCCGAGGCCCTGCGCAAGCAGGAGGGTGGAAACCACGCCCTGGGACTGGTGCTGGAGGAGATGGGCAAGGTCACTCACCAGGACATCGCCCGCGCCCTCAATTTCCAGATTCAGGAAACCACCCTCAACCTGTTTTTCTACGACGACGGCGAATACCTGTTCGAGCGGGTGTCGGTGAGCTATGACAGCAACTACATTACCCCGATCAGCACCGAGTTCGTGCTCATGGAAGGCGCCCGCCGCCAGGATGAGTGGCCCGCTATCCGGCGCGCCATCAAGGGCGGGGATACGGTGTTGAGCCGGTTTCCGGAGGCCACGATAACCCCCGGCAAACTGACCAGCTCCCACGAGGCGACCCTTGAGGCCGTGGATGGGGAAACCTCCGTGGACGATTTGATCCGGACCCTTGGAATGGGCATGTTCGAAACCTGCCGCCTGCTTTCCGACCTGCTGTCCGAACGCATGATTCAGGTGACCCGCGCGGGCTCCGGTCCGTTCCACGACCCGATCAGCGGCGATGCCGTCGGCCGGACACCGGATCCGATCACACCGGATGGACCGTCCGGTGGCGACCCCTCCACCCCTTCCGTCAGCAAAAAATGGAAGTGGATGGGGCTGGGTATGGCGGTGCTGGGCCTGTGCGCCGCCTGGGCGGGCAGCGGCGGCGTCCTGCCGTAACCGGAACCCGCCGGGGACGCGCCGTTCCCCATTTCCCCACAAAAACCGTCCCCGTCCGGCCCCATTCACCCGGATAGTGGGCGTATGCCGGGCAAATACGCTAAACTATCCCGTTGCATCAGGAGCGCACCATCCGGAACAGACCGGGTGGGCGGGAGTTCATTGATTTGGCGGCGGGAGTGCGTACGTGTCCAAGACCGAAGCGGCATCGTTTAACACCATCGAAGAGGCGATTGAGGCAATCCGCCAGGGGCGGATGGTCATCCTCGTTGACGATGAGGACCGGGAAAACGAAGGTGACCTGGTCATGGCCGCCGAGGACATCACCCCGGAGGCCGTCAACTTCATGGCCAGGGAGGGACGCGGCCTGATCTGCCTGTCCCTGACCGGCGACAAGGTGCATCAGTTGCACCTCAATCCCATGAGCTCGGTCAACACCAGCCCCTACGAGACCGCCTTTACCGTTTCCATCGAGGCCCGCGAGGGCGTCACCACCGGCATCAGCGCCCACGACCGCGCCACCACCATCAAGACGGCCTGCAACCCGGACTGCCAGCCTCACGACCTGGTGCGTCCCGGCCACATCTTCCCGCTCAAGGCGGTGGAAGGCGGCGTGCTGCGCCGCGCCGGGCAGACCGAGGGCTCGGTGGACCTTGCCCGTATGGCCGGCAAGATCCCGGCTGGGGTGATCTGCGAGATCATGAAGGACGACGGCACCATGGCACGGGTGCCGGACCTTAAGGTTTTCGCCAAACAACACGGCCTGCCCCTGGTCACCATCAAGGACCTGATCTCCTACCGGGTGACCCACGAGTCCCTGGTGAGCCGTTGCGCCGAGGCCCGGCTTCCCACCGACTTCGGTGACTTCAACGCCATTGTCTACGAAAACGAGATTGACCACGAAAATCACGTGGCCCTGGTCAAGGGCGACATCACCCAGGGCACCCCGTTGGTCCGGGTTCACTCCGGCTGCCTGACCGGCGACGTGTTCTCCTCCCGGCGTTGCGACTGCCAGGCCCAGTTGCACCACGCCATGCAGGCCATCGAGACCGCGGGACAGGGCGTGATCCTCTACATGCAGCAGGAGGGACGCGGCATCGGCCTGGTCAACAAGCTGCGTGCTTACGCCCTGCAGGACGAGGGGCTCGATACGGTGGAGGCCAACGAAAAACTGGGCTTCAAGCCCGACCTCAGGGATTACGGCATCGGCGCCCAGATTCTGGCCGACCTGGGGCTGACCCGGATCCGCCTGATGACCAACAACCCACGCAAGATTGTCGGCCTCGGCGGTTACGGTCTGGAGGTGGTGGAACGGGTGCCGGTGGAGACTTTGCCGGATGCGGCCAACATGGAATATCTGAAGACCAAGAAGGCCAAGCTGGGCCATCTGCTCAACAAGGTGTAGGGGAGCAACATGCCGAACATTGTCGAAGGAAAACTGACCGGGACCGGACGCTACGCACTGGTGGTCTCGCGCTTTAACAGCATGATCACCGAACGGCTTTTGGAAGGCTGCGTGGACGGTCTGGTCCGCGCCGGAATCAACGATGCGGACATCACCGTGGTGCGGGTGCCGGGGGCGTTCGAAATGCCGCTGGTGGCCAAGCGTCTGGCGGCCTCCGGCAACCACGACTGCGTGATCGGCCTGGGGGCCGTGATTCGCGGCGCCACCCCCCACTTTGACTATGTCGCGGGGGAAGTCACCAAAGGTCTGGCGCAGGCCTCCCTCGATACCGGCGTGCCGGTGGTCAACGCGGTGCTCACCACCGATACCATCGAGCAGGCGGTGGAGCGCGCCGGCACCAAGGCGGGTAACAAGGGCTTTGACGCCGCCCGCACCGGGGTGGAGATGGTCAGCCTGCTGGAACAACTGGGCTGATGGGCATACGCCGCAAAGCCCGGGAACTGGCCCTGCAACTCCTGTTTGCCCAGGAGCGCGAGGTCATGGGCAAAGACGCCGTGGCCGCCTTCTGGGAGTCCGCCGAGTCCCCCGAATTATCCCGCGCCTACGCCGAGACGTTGTCGCAGCAGGTGCTCGAACACCGGAGCGAGATCGATAAGGTGATCACCCGTTACGCCGACAACTGGACCGTGGACCGCATGAGCCGGGTGGACCGAAACCTCCTCAGACTGTCAGTGGCGGAACTGTTCTACATGCCGGACGTGCCGGTGCGGGTCACCCTGGACGAAGCGGTGGAACTGGCCAAGCGTTTCGGCTCGGACGACTCCGGCCGTTTCGTCAACGGCGTGCTCGATCGCATCGCCCGCCAGGAAACCGATCACGATTTTGATGACGAGGCCAAGGCAGTCCCCCGTAAGGGTGCGGCGTAAGGGAGAGTTGGCGGCATGATTGAACGTTACAGCCGTGAAGAGATGGGCCGCCTGTGGCGCCCCGAGGCCCGCTTCGGCTACATGCTGAAGGTCGAAGTCTATGCCCTGCGCGCCCTGGAAAAAAAGGGCGTGGTACCCAAGGGCGTGGCCGACGAGGTGGAAAAAAATGCCGTTATCGACACCGCCCGGATCGACGAAATCGAGGCGGTTACCCGCCACGATGTCATCGCCTTCGTTACCTCCGTCACCGAAAAGCTGTCCCCCGAGGCGCAGCAGTGGACCCACTGGGGGCTGACCAGCTCCGATGTGCTGGACACCGCTCTCGGCATACAGATGAAGGACGCCGCCAGCCTGCTCATCGACGATATCGACGGTCTGATGGCCGCCGTTAAGGCCCGCGCCCTGGAGACCAAGGATCTGCCGTGCGTGGGCCGTTCCCACGGCATTCATGGCGAGCCGATCAGTTTTGGTCTCAAGTTCGCCGGCTGGTATGCGGAGCTTGCCCGTGGCCGGGAACGGCTGCTGGCGGCCAAGGACCGGGTGTCGGTGGGGGCCATCTCCGGCGCCATGGGCAGCTTTGCCCACCTGGGACCCGAAATCGAGGCCGACATCTGCCACATGGCGGGGCTTGCGCCGGACCCCATCACCACCCAGGTGGTGCCCCGTGACCGTCACGCCGAACTGCTGTCCAGCATCGCGCTGGTGGGGACGGCGGTGGAGCGCATGGGGGTGGAGATCCGCCACCTGCAACGCACCGAGGTGCTGGAGGCCGAGGAGGGTTTCGCAAAGGGGCAGAAGGGCTCTTCCGCCATGCCCCACAAAAAGAACCCGGTGGGTTCCGAAAACCTTTCGGGCCTTGCCCGGGTGCTGCGCGGCAACGCCCTGGCGGCGCTGGAAAACGTTGCCCTGTGGCACGAGCGCGATATCTCCCACTCCTCCGTGGAGCGCATCATCCTGCCGGACTCGTGCATCCTGATGGACTACATGCTGACCCGCATGACCCGCATTGTGGAAAATCTCACCCTGTACCCGGAACACATGCAGCAGAACCTGAACCTCACCGGCGGACTGGTTTACTCCCAGCGGGTGCTCCTCGCCCTCACCGAGGCGGGCGCCCCGCGGGACGATGCCTACGTGCTGGTGCAGCGAAACGCCATGGCGGCGTGGAAGGAGCGCGGCTCGTTCATGGACCGGCTGCTGGATGACGCCGACGTGGGAAAATGGCTGGATGCGGACCAGGTGAAAAACTGCTTTGACCCGGCTTATTATCTGCGTCACGTGGATACCGTGTATCAACGTGTGTTCGGCAGCAGCGGCTAACTTCAACCCTTTTGAGCGATTCTGACAACCCATGGAACGACGCGAAAAGCTTTATGAAGGCAAGGCCAAGGTCATCTACGCCACCGATGATCCGGACCTGATCATCCAGTATTTCAAGGATGACGCCACCGCTTTCGACGGCAAGAAAAAGGGCACCATCACCGACAAGGGGGTGCTCAACAACAAAATCAGCGAAGTCCTGTTCGGCATGCTGGCCGGGAACGGTATCCAGCACCATCTGGTGGAGCGCATTTCCGAGCGGGAGATGCTCTGCAAAAAACTCGATATCATCAAGGTGGAGATGATCGGCCGCAACGTGGCGGCGGGCAGCCTGGCCAAACGCATCGGCCTGGAAGAGGGCACGCCCCTGCCGACCCCGATCGTCGAGACGTACTACAAGTCGGACGAGCTGGGTGACCCCATGCTGTGCGACGAGCACGTGTTCATGCTGGGCCTGGCCACGCCGGAGCAGCTCGACACCATGAGAAAAAACACCCACAAAATTAACGGCCTGCTCACCGCCTTCTTCGCCGAGCGCGGCATCCGGCTGGTGGATTTCAAGATCGAGTTCGGCCTGCATAAGGGCCAGATTCTTCTCGGGGACGAAATCTGCCCGGATACGTGCCGGTTGTGGGATATGGAAACCAACGACAAGATGGACAAGGATCGTTTCCGCCGTGATCTGGGCAAGATCAAGGAAGCCTACCTGGAAGTCGCCCGCCGCGTGTGCCAGTGAAACGGGTTGTTGTCATGGATGAGCCGGCGGACCACCCGGCGTGTGAAGTCACCGTGCCCCGCCAATTTTCAGGAGTGTTGAAATGAAAGCCACCGTCACCGTTACCTTCAAAAACGGCGTGCTGGAACCCCAGGGCAAGGCCGTGCTCGGCTCCCTGCATACCCTGGGCTTCAACGGCGTCAAGGACGTCCGGGTGGGCAAGCTGATCGAACTCGATCTGGAAGACGGCGACGCCGAAAAGGCCCGCGCCGACATCGACACCATGTGTCAGGAACTGCTTGCCAGCCCGGTGATCGAAAACTACGAGATCTCCATCAGCTGAGGACGGGCGGCACGTGACCCAATCCGCCGGGAAGTCGGGCCGACACGGCGTCCTGCTGGTCAACCTGGGCACCCCGGACGCCCCCACCGAGGCGGCTTTGAGGGTCTACCTCAAGGAATTTCTGTCGGACCCGCGGGTGGTGGATACACCGCGCCTGATCTGGTGGGTCATCCTGCACGGCATTATCCTGCGCACCCGCCCGGCCAAATCCGCCGCCCTCTATCAAAAGGTCTGGACCGACGACGGTGCGCCGCTTCTGGCCATATCCCGCCGCCAGCGCGCCGCTCTGGAAGCGGTGCTGGCCGAAGACGACGTGCCCGTGCACCTGGGCATGCGCTACGGCAACCCGCGCCTTGTGGACGGCCTGCAAGGCCTGGTGCGTGCGGGATGCGACCGGGTGACCGTGCTGCCCCTGTTCCCCCAGTTTTCCATCAGCACCACCGCCAGCGTGCAGGATGCGGTGGACGCAGTTCTTTGTAATCTGGACGACCCGCCTCAGGTGACCGTGGTGCGTGATTATCACGACCACCCGGCCTACATCGCGGCGCTGGCCGCCTCGGTGCGGGAGGTCTGGTCGGCGGACGGGGAGCCCGAGCGGCTTTTGATCTCCTTCCACGGCACCCCGGAGCGTTACCGGGACAAGAAGGGCGACCCTTACTATTTCCAGTGCGAAACCACCGCCCGCAAGCTGGCGGAGGCTCTGGATCTGCCCGGGGAACGCTGGACTCTGGGATTCCAGAGCCGCTTCGGGCGGGAGCCGTGGTTGCAGCCCTACGCCACCGACCTCATCACCGACTGGGCCGCCGGGGGGGTGGGCCACATGGACGTCATCTGCCCCGGTTTTTCCGCCGACTGCCTGGAAACCCTGGAAGAGGTGGCCCTGGGTATGAAATCCCTGTTCGATCAGGTTGGGGGCGACCGTCTACGCTATCTTCCGGCCCTCAACGACCGCCCGGATCACATCGCCGCCCTGGCCGACGTGGTGCGCGGGACAGGCTGATCCCACCGGCCGCCGGAAGCGGAATGTCATCCCGTTAAAAAACACCCGGAAACAATTGATGAGTTGTTGCGGTCCGGAATATTGACAGGCCCCCTGCCGGTGTTAAAAGAGAGGGAGGGGAAGTCCGTGCCGAGCCGGTTGGTTCCGTCCGTCGGCGCGGCGGGTATAGACGGAACGACATGTGGACGAGGAGGTGGATCATGCGAGCATTTGATCTGATTCCCTGGAGCCGCAAGCTGGCGCCCGAGCGCCCGCTGCGTGAAACTCCGTTCCTCGCCTTGCAGCACGAGATGAACCGTCTGTTTGACGACTTTTTCCGGGACATTCCCGAGCCGTTTACCCTGATCGAGGGTGGGCGGCGCGAGTTTGCCCCCCGGGTTGAGGTCGTCGAAAAAGACGGCGTCATCCTGGTGACGGCCGAACTGCCCGGCATGGATGAAAAGGACGTTGAGGTGACCCTCACCGCCGACGCCCTCACCCTCACCGGGGAGAAAAAGGAGGAGGCCGAGGTCAAGGAGAAGAAGGAGGGGTATTTCCACAGTGAGCGCTTCTATGGCCGCTTTAAGAGGGTGATTCCGCTCCCGGAAGGGGTGGAGACCGACAAGGTCGAAGCCACCTTCAAAAAGGG
Organism: Leptospirillia bacterium; assembly: GCA_046754085.1. Classification (GTDB taxonomy): domain Bacteria; phylum Nitrospirota; class JACRHL01; order JACRHL01; family JACRHL01; genus JBHHVE01. Next base: position 4,749 of record JBHHVE010000007.1, on the reverse strand, counting down.
TGTGCTGACGGTCACCCTGCCGAAGGCCGAAGTGCCGGAGGAGAAAGCGCACCGGATTAACATCAAGGCGGCGTAACTCCTGGGAACAAAAAACCGGAAGACCACCTCCGGCGGGGCGGAGGTGGTCTTCTTGTATGCGGACGCCGCCCCCTCGACAAGCGTCCACACCATATCGTTCAGAGGGACAATGTGGTGCGCGGGGCAGGGGGGTACTTTCAGTCAAAGCTTGTCACCCCTTGCCATTTCCGAATCCCGGATTAAATATCCAGAAAGCGGGTGCGAACGGCGCCCGGCGATCAGCGCCTTTTACGGAGATATTCGATGGACCTCAACCGCATGACTGTCAAGGCCCGCGAGGCCATGACCCAGGCCCAGGAAACCGCGGTCTCCCTGCAACATCAGGAAGTCGATTCCGAACACCTCTTCATCTCGCTGCTGAAGCAGCAGGACGGGATCGTCGGGCGCATTCTGGAGAAGATGGGGACGGACCTGACGGCATTGCAGGGGGCGGTGGCGGCGGATCTGCAAAAGCGCCCCAAGGTGACCGTCACCAGCGCCGGGCCGAACCAGATTTATGTCACCCAGCGTCTGAATGCCCTCCTCATGAAAGCCGATACGGAGGCCAAGGCCCTCAAGGACGAATACGTGTCGGTCGAGCACCTGCTTCTGGCCCTGATCGCCGAAGGCGGCAACACTCCGTCCGGTGCGGCCCTCAAAAATGCGGGGGTGACCCGTGACGCTTTTTTAGAGGCCATGGCCGGGGTGCGCGGCCATCAGCGGGTGACCTCCGACAACCCGGAAGCAGGTTACGAGGCGCTGGAAAAATACGGCGTCGATCTGGTCCAGCAGGCGGCGGATGGCAAGCTCGACCCGGTTATCGGACGCGATAGCGAGATCCGCTCGGTGATCCGCATCCTGTCCAGAAAGACCAAAAACAACCCGGTGCTGATCGGCGAGGCCGGGGTCGGCAAGACCGCCATCGCCGAGGGTCTGGCCCAGCGCATCGTGCGCGGCGACGTGCCGGAGGGACTCAAGGACCATAGCGTGTTTTCCCTCGACCTAACCTCCCTCATGGCGGGCGCCAAGTTTCGGGGGGAGTTCGAGGAACGTCTCAAAGCGGTGCTCACCGAAATCAAGTCCGCCGAGGGGCGCATCATTCTGTTTATCGACGAATTGCACACCATCGTCGGCGCGGGCCGCACCGAAGGCTCCACCGATGCGGGCAACATGCTCAAACCGATGCTGGCGCGGGGAGAGTTGCACTGCATCGGCGCCACCACCCTGGACGAGTACCGGGAGCACATCGAAAAGGACAAGGCCCTGGAACGGCGCTTTCAGCCCGTGCTGGTGCAGCCGCCGGACGTGAACGACACCATCAGCATCCTGCGGGGTTTGAAGGAACGCTTCGAGGTGCACCACGGCGTGCGTATTCTGGACGCCGCGCTGGTGGCGGCGGCGCGCATGTCCGACCGCTACGTGGCGGACCGTTTTTTGCCGGACAAGGCCATCGATCTGATTGATGAGGCGTGCGCCGGCATCCGCACCCAGATCGACTCCATGCCCGCCGAGCTGGACGAGATCACCCGCAAGGAGATGCGCCTCAAAATCGAGGTGGCGGCCCTCAAAAAGGAGGCCGACCCGGCCTCCAAGGAACGTCTTGATGCACTCAACCGGGAGTTGGCCGGTCTCACCGACAAGGCGGAGACCATGCGCGCACGCTGGGAGTCGGAAAAGGCCACTCTGGGCCGTGCGCAAACCATCAAGAGCGAGATCGAACAGGTTAAACACGCTATTGAGGCCGCCGAGCGGGCCTACGATCTGGAGAAGGTGGCGGAGTTGCGCCACGGCACCCTGCCGGGGCTGGAAAAACAGCTGGCCGAGGCGGAGGTGCGCGGTCAGGGGGATGACGCCGCCCCGCTGCTTTCGGAGGAGGTTACCGAGGAGGAAATCGCCCAGGTGGTGGCCCGCTGGACCGGCATCCCGGTGACCCGGCTGGTGGAGGGGGAGCGGGAGAAGCTCCTGCGTCTGGACGAAATACTGCATCAACGGGTGGTGGGGCAGGACGAGGCGGTGCAGGCGGTGGCCGATGCGGTTATCCGCGCCCGCGCCGGCATCAAGGACCCCAAGCGCCCGATCGGTTCATTCCTGTTTCTCGGCCCCACCGGGGTCGGCAAGACCGAACTCGCCCGCACCCTGGCCCACGCCCTGTTCGACAGCGAGGAGGCGGTGATCCGCATCGACATGAGCGAGTACATGGAAAAACACGCCGTCTCCCGGCTGGTGGGCGCGCCTCCGGGCTACATCGGTTACGAGGCGGGCGGTCAGCTCACCGAGGCGGTGCGCCGCAGGCCCTATGCCGTGATCCTGTTCGATGAGGTGGAAAAGGCCCATCCGGACGTATTCAACATCCTCCTGCAACTGCTCGACGATGGCCGGCTCACGGACGCCCACGGCCGTACCGTGAGCTTCAAGAACACCGTGGTGATCATGACCAGCAACATCGGCTCCCCCCTGCTGCTGGAGGGCGTCGACCGGCCCGGCCACATCGACGATGCGGTGCGCGCGCGGGTGATGGCGGAATTGAAGGCGGCGTTCCGCCCGGAGTTTTTGAACCGCATGGACGACATCGTGTTGTTCAAGCCGCTCACGGCGCTTGAGATCGTCCACATCGTGGACCTGTTGCTGGATGAGGTGGCGGCGCGCCTGACGGAGCGCAACCTGGAACTGACCGTGACCCCCGCCGCCAAGGACTACGTGGCCGAGGAGGGTTTCGATCCGGTGTACGGCGCGCGGCCGTTGAAGCGCTTTATCCAGCACCGCATGGAGACCGCCATCGCCCGCAAGCTGGTGGCCGGGGACGTGCCGGACGGGGCGCAACTCACCGTGGACGTGAAGGACGGCGAACTGGTGGTGGAGGCGGAGGCGCGGTGACGGGGATTTGGGCTGGGAGTGAGTCCGATATAGTCAGGTTGCCTAGAGCAATCCCAACGGGGAAGTAATCGGATGAAATGGAAGGTGCAGATCGAAGGCGATTCTGCCGAAGTCACGGTGTGCCTCAGCACACATCAGAGGAACTTCGTTCCCAAGCCGTCAGGCAATTTCCAGAAGTAGACAGGGCGCTGGAGATTTTTTCTGGTGAACCACTCGATGGGACGCGACTTAACCGGGTTCTTGAAGAGATCGCACGCGATATTTCCAATGGAAAATCTACAAGGCTTGGTGTGCTGGTTGAACATGGATTGCTCACAAAATCTCAACTAAAGGCATTTAGTGGCAGCGTCAACAACGATCAGGTATTTGGCGATCATGCGAGGCATCAAGCCGAGCCGAATAGGCGTTTACCAACGGCAACCATAAACCTCAAGGAAGCACAAATTCTTGTGCGAGATGTGATCGACAAGTGGTTTGCTATGAAACTGGGGAAGCAGGTAGTTCCGCAGATTGGGCTGAATGCAATGAAGCCCAACGCCGGTGTCATTCCTGATTATCCGCAGCGGGCCGCGCCCGTCTACGCCACCGCGTAAAACCCCACGTCGAGGAACTCGGGGGCCTGGATGTCTTCCGGCCCCACTTCGATAATCACCTTGTAGCCGCAGCCCTTCAGCTGCTCCGGTATGCCGTAGCGCAGCGCCGGGGGTGTGGTGCCCAGGGCCATCTTGCGGTGCCCGCGAAACCGCCGGGCCACCTGTTTCATCTTCATCTGTTTGCCGTGACCGGCCATGGCCAGATCCGCCGCGGCCGCCAGGTCATATACCCTTGCCATGGGTCACCCTCCTACACAAAAGGGGCTTTGCTTCCAAACATGACATCGATGGGATTCATGGCAATCCCTCTTTAGTAGGGGTTTTGGTGGGGATCCGTGGGGGGATTTCTGCCGACGCCCGACCCGCCGGATCACAAAACGCGCTATCGGATACGCGCCATGCGGCGGGCTGCGCCCGTATTTTGGATGCCCGCAAAAATGCGACAAAATCGTCGTCCAATGGACTAAAAAAAGATTATTTTCTCAAGTCCAGCCCCTATACGCCGACAAAGACGAGAAGCACCTAGGGATTTTTCCCTATCGATTCGGGAATTTCATGGGGTGGGTGTTTTAAGCGGATCAGATCAAATTACGGGCGCTATATCGAGCCTTATATAGTAGGAGGATCCCATATGAATACGTCAGCCACTCCGGTCGAACCGGAGTCAGCATCCGGATCGACCGATTCCCTCAGTGAATCAGATGCCGAAACCCACGAGTATTTGACCTTTGCCCTGGGCGACGAAGAGTACGGCCTGCCGATTCTCCATGTTCAGGAAATTATCGGCTACCAGAAGCCGACGCCGATCCCGAACGCCCCCGAGTGGGTGTCCGGTGTGATCAACATTCGCGGCGTGGTTATCCCGGTGGTGGATATCCGCGCAACCTTCGGAATGCCGGAAAAAGTGTACGACGAGATGAGTGTGATCATCGTTACCGAGGTGGCCGGACGCACCATCGGCTCGGTGGTGGATCAGGTGAACGACGTGCTGGCGTTCGCCGAGGATCAAATGCAGGACACACCGGAGATCACCGAGCATGTGCATGCGGACGCCATCACCGGCATCGGCAAAAAGGACGACCGCCTGGTCATGCTGCTCGATATGGAGCAGGTGATGAGCGGTGCGAAAGATGTGGAAATACCTGCCGCGGCGGCCTGAGCCACCGAGTGGGTTGATTCAAAAAAACGTAACGGGGCGGCGTGTGTGGGGGCGGACTCATTTGAT
>JBHHVE010000006.1:0-98839 GCA_046754085.1 Leptospirillia bacterium | reverse complement strand
ACCACGAGGAAGACCACCACGAGGAAGACCACCACGAGGAAGACCACCACGAGGAAGACCACCACGAGGAGGACCACCGTAAGGAGGACCACCGCACGGGCGACGAGCACCTGGACCGGGAGGGGGCGGCATGACGGCGGTCATCGGTCTGTTCCTGCGTGAGCTCGGCCGCCTGTTCGCGGGCAGCGCCGCCACCTTTGCCCTGCCCCTGGGGCTGGCCTGGTTTTACTGGCAATATTTTTACGGCGGGCTGGACACGGGCGCCGTGGACGGGGCGGACGCTGTGTTTCGCGCCGCCTCTCTGGTGATCGGTCCCCTTTCGGTATGGGCCGCCGCCCCGGCACTGGCGGCGGAGCGGGCCGAAGGCACCGCCACCCTGTGGGCCATCAGTGCGGTGCGCCCGGCACAGGTGCTGGGCGGAAAATTCGCGGCGATCATGACGTTCCTGATCTTTGCGGCCCTGGTAATTCTGGGCCCGGCCCTGTGGCAACTGGCGGCGGCAGGGGCGATGGCCCCCGAGCGGGCACTGGCCGGAGGCGGCGGCCTGCTGCTTTTGGCCGCGCTGGCGACCTCCGTCACCCTGCTGGCCTCGGCATTGGCGACCCATTTCTCCACGGCGTTTGTGGCCGGGTTCGGGTTTTTAGCGTTGTGGGGCTGGGCCACGGACCTGTTGGAGCGGCTTGCCATCGCCGCCGCCGATCTGATGCCACAGGTTCTGTCCGGCTGGGTGGCGAGCCTGTTTCACCCGGTTTCCGGATGGGGCGGCAAGGCGGTGCTGTCCCCCCTGTTTGTCGGCTGGGTGGATCTGGGTGCGGTGTGCGGGCTGCTTGCCGCCACCTTCATGGGGCTGTTGATCGCCCATCAGGTGGTGGCGTCGGAGCAATGGCGCGGATGAACCCGAACGTTCGCAAGGTGCTGTTTTCCAGCCGTGCGCTGCTCACGGTGACCCTGTGTGCGGCGGTGATGGGGTATGCCGCCTACGCAGTGAACCGCAGCGGTCTGGCCTGGGACGGCTCCGGGGTGGGACTGGGAGAAGCGCGCGCGGTCGCTGCCGAACTTGCTCCCGGCTCCCGCGTGATTCTGGTGACGCCCTCCCCCCTGGAACGGCTTCTGATTCCGCTGTCGCGGGATGAACCCCGGCTCGACCTGGTGATTACCGCGCCCGACCCGCTGGGAAAACTCAGGGCGGGGGACGTGCAGGTACAGAGCGGCGACGCCTGGCTGGTGTTGCATAAGCCCGACCTGACGGCACTGCTTGCGGCGGTGGCGGCGGTCTCCTCCCCGGACGCCCCCGCTGCCGTGCGTGCCGCGCCAATGGCGTTGCCGTCGCCGGAGATCCTTGCGGGTGCCGATATGGACAGCCGCCAGACCGCCATGCGGTGGGTGGCCACCGGCCTTCTGCTGCCGCTTCTGCTGGCGGTGGGCGGGGTGGGTTGGCGGGTACGGCGGCGGGGGCGTTAGGGATGAATACCCGATGGTTTGTCGTCGCCGCGCTCGCCACGGCGTTTTTTGCGGTGTTTGCCGCCCCCGCCCTGTCCCAGGAGGGGCTGTTCCCGGAACGGGGTCACGGTGCACTGGTGATGCAGGGCCCCGATGGAAACCTGCAACTGGAAGAGACCGGTGGCAGGTGGTGGGTCACCGCCCCGGACGGCCGCCGCATGCTGGGTGACCGGCGCGGCATCGAACAGATGATCGAGCGGTTGGCAACCATCCGCACCGAGCGCCCGGTGGGCCGTCACGGCCGTGCAAGGGACGGGGCGTTCGACCACCCCGTGCAACTGTCCTGGGGAGGGCGCCAGGTGATCCTGGGCGGGGCGAGCCGGATTCCCGGATTGAACTATGTCAAGCTCTCAAGTGGCGCGCTACATTTGGTCAAACCCACCAACATTCACGTCTCCACCGATGGACTGGTGGACCGCAGACTGTTCCCGGACGGGCTTCAGGAGGTGGTGGAGGTGGATGTGTCGGGGCCGGATGGCGCCATGCACGCCTCCCGCAAGGTGGGGCCGTGGCGGTTGACGGCGCCGTTGCCCTCCGGTGCGGACGGGCGCGGGATCGACGCCTGGATCGGACGTATTGCGCAGCTTAAGGGTGACCCGTCGGAAACGCGCGCCAACCCGGCCGAGTCCTACGAGGTGGTGATGACCCACGTGGATGGCAGCACCACCGGGTTTTCGGCGACGCCCGATGGCCGTATCACCCAGGGGGGCATGACCATTGTCACCGACCCGGTGGGCGGGGAGTTGGTTCCGAGCCGGTTTTCCTGGCTGCCCAAAGAGGTGGTGCGGGTGCAGGAAGGGGAGATTACCGGTATTCAGGTGCAGACCCGGGAGCGCACCCGCGTGTTTACCCGCAGAGACCGGAACGCCTGGGAAGAGAAGGGCACCGGCACGGTGTACCGAAGCTGGGTGAAAGGCCTGTTCCAGGAACTTGCGCCCCTGACCGCCACCGGCCTGTACCTGGGCGACAGGGAGGCGCTGGGGCTGGCCCACGTGGAAGTACGGCTGTGGCGGGACAAGTCCCTGCTGACGTCCATCGAGGTGTGGCGCGAGGGCGACCAGTGGCTGGCCCGTGGTGGCGACGGCGTGCTGGTGTACGCCATCGGGGAGTCTTTTCCGGTCCACCTGTCCCGGGTGTTTTAAACGCCCTGCATCCATCTTTGTCCGTGTAAACCGGGCGTCGCGTAACTTACGCGACGCCCGGTTTTTTTTTATCTGCAGACCGGCGGGTTAGAGGGGCAGGTTCGCACCCCTCCACTGGGTGCGGAAGCGGGCCTTGACCCGCTCCGCCTCAGGGTCGCCCAGCACCTTGAGGCTCCGGGCCAGGCCGTGCAGGGACCAGACGTTTTCCGGGTGACGCCCCAGGTCCGCCCGGAAGGCGGTTGCGGCCTCCGCCGCGTGCCCGGCGTTTAACAGGGTGCCGGCAAGGTGCTGGCGTACCGGGTGATACCACGGGTGCGGTTCATCGTCGAGCAGGCTGTCCTCCAGCCGGATTCCCTCGGTAAATGCCACCCGCGCGTCATCGGTGCGGCCCTCGGCGGCGGCAATTTTCCCCCGCAGGGTGGCGCCGGCGATCTCCAGCAGGGTGCGTGCCGGATTGAGGCTGATGATGCGGCCCGCGTCGGTGGCGTCGGTGATGCTCAAAAGCCGGGCCAACTCGACCCGCGCCCCCGCCGGATCGCCGTTGGCCGTCAGAGCCAACCCACGGGCGTGGTGCCACATGCCGGTGCTGTAGGTCAGATCCGCCGGGGGCGCGGGCTCTGCCAGAACCTGTTGCCACATGCCAAAGCGCACCAGGGTGTAGAGCCTTGTGGGGGTGAAGAACTCCAGCGACGGTTTGGCCCGCACCATCTCCACCGGCATGCGGCGGGCAAGGCCCCGGGCGGCCGACAGGGCCTTGTCCCGATCCCCCTGCTGCACTGCGGCGAACCACATAAAGTGGTCGTTGTGGGGGATGTAGAGCTGACGGTAGAAGGACTCCGCGCCCGGCTTCCGGGGACGCCGGGTCATGTAGCGAGCGTCCACCGCCACTGCCTGTTCGTTGTTTTTCACCGCCCGGTCGTACATGCCCAGCCGCATGTAGATGTGCGCGGGCATGTGCACCAGATGCCCGGCTCCGGGCATCAGCGCGGGCAGCCGGTCGGCGCAGGAGAGCGCCCGCTCCGGATGGGATGAGGCCTCCATGGTGTGGATCCACAGGTGGCAGGCCCCCGGATGATCCGGGTTGGCCGCCAGCGCCTTCTGAACCGCCGCCACCTGATCCTCCGTATGGGCGAGGGGTTCGCCCTCCGGCCCCCAGTAGTGCCACGGCGACAGGTTCATGAGGGCGTCGGCAAACAGGGACTGCACGTCGGCGTCGTTCGGGTAGCGCGCCGCCACCTGGCGCATGGCCTCAGCGTAGGCGGCATCCCGGGCGGCGCGGTAAATGCCGTCATCGTCGGTCTCCGGGCCATAACGGGTGGCCAGCGCCCGGATAAGAAGGCGTTCCAGGGGGGAAACCCGGTCGATGTGGGCCAGTGCTCGCTGAATCGCCGCATGGGCGCGGGGTTCCGCCGCCGGGTCCATGGGCAGGTTGATGTTGGGGCCGAGCACGTAGGCTGTGCCCCACTCGCACATGGCGCAGGCGGGATCGATGCGGGCGGCTTCTTCGTAGGCCGCCAGCGCCTCGTCGTGGTTGAAGCCCCAGGTGAGCCGCAGCCCCTGGTTGAAGTACCGCTGGGCCAGGGGTGATCCGGTGGTGACGGTGTGGCTGAGGTGGCCCAGTTCGTCGAACAGTGGCGGCGGGGGCGCCGCGGCAAGCCGGGTGACCCCGTATCCGGATAACAGAAATACGAGGGCCAGGGTGATGGATACGAAGGTCTTGTGCATGAGTCTGTCTCCGTGATGGTCCGGGCAAGGGCGCGTCCCGCCTCCTTGGATGGAGGCGGGACGGTATGTTTTCATCCCTTGCGGGCCACGTAGTAGTAGTTGGTGATGTCGTGTTCCAGCTCGTTGATGGAAACGTCCCTGAACCCGGCGTCGGCCAGCATGGTTTCCGCCAGTTCCTGGCCCCACACCGCCCCGAGTCCCATGCCGTCGTTCGACAGGGAAACGGTCATGCAGTGCATGCAGCTGACCGTGTACAGGAAGGTGCCGATGGGGTGCTCCAGATTGCCGTTGACGTGGCTGTGGGCCTTGATGTCCTGCATCAGAAAGACCCCACCCGGTTTGAGGGCGCGGGCGATGCCCTCCAGCACCCGGTCGGGCCGGGCCTGATCGTGGATGGCGTCGAAGGCGGTGATCAGGTCGAAGCGTTCGACGTCGTCGATGGACGCCACGTCCCGCACTTCAAACGTGACGTTGGCAAGACCCGCGTCCGCGGCCTGGGTATTGGCGGTATCCGCCGCTTCCCGGGAGAAGTCGTAGCCCACGAAGCGGCTGTTGGGGTAGAGGCGCGCCAATTGGTTAAGCGCCTGCCCCGCGCCGCAGCCCACGTCGAGCACGTCGATGCCGTTTTCGAGGCGTTCGGTCAGCCCCGGAATCAGCGGAAGGATGAACGGTTCCAGGGCCTGCACCACGGTCATCGACGAGACCTCGGCCATCACCTTGTGGAAGTTGGGGTAGGCGGCATAGGAAACGCCGCCACCCTCCCTGAAGCAGGTGGTGATTTCTTCCTCCACCTGCCCCAGCAGCGGTACCCACTGGCTGAACACGGCGAGGTTGGGGGCGCTGGTGTCGCGGGTCAGGAGGGTGGCGTGCTCCACCGGCAGGGTGTATGTGCCGGTCTCCGGGTCATGGACGGCGATGCCGCCGGTGACCATGGCCCCCAGCCATTCGCGCACGTAGCGCTCGTCGAGGTTCGCGGTCCTGGCGATATCGTGACTGCTGGCGGGGGGGATGGACGCCATGGTGTCGAACAGCCCGGTTCTGTGTCCCAGGGAGATCATCAGTGAGAGTGCGCCGCCGTTAAGGGTGTCGAGCAGTTTGCCGGCGAAGGCGTCCACCCGCTCCGGATCGGGGGGGAGGGTGACTGGTGCTGCGGGGGTGGATTCGGTGAGTGTGATCATGGTTTCTTCTCCATTTGTGTATACGTGTTTAAAGTTGACCGGTCAGATAAGTTGTGACCGAACGGGGCGCCGGTCATCCGCCCCATCGGCCTTAGGCATCAGCCTTTGGTGGCCACGTAAAAATCGTTCTGGATGTCGTGGGCGAGTTCGTTTACCGTCACCCGGCCAAAGCCTGCGTCGGCCAGCATCTGCTCCGCCAGTTCCCGGCCCCACATGGCGCCCAGCCCCATGCCCCCCTTCCGGGCCAGGGAGACGGTCATGCAGTGCATGCAGCTGATGGTGTAGAGGAACGGGCCGATGGGGTGGTCACGGTTGCCGTGCACATGGCTGTGGGCCTTGATGTCCTGCATCAGGAAGGTGCCGCCGTCTTTGAGTGCACGGGCAATACCCTTCAGCACCCGGTCGGGCCGGGCCTGATCGTGGATGGCGTCGAAGGCGGTGATCAGGTCGTATTGGACGGGACTCTCCAGGGTGGTGACGTCCCGGACTTCAAAGCGGATGTTGGTAAGATCCCCGGCCTCCTCGGTGGCGCGGTCAACGGCTTCTTCGGACAGGTCGTAGCCGGTGAAGCGGCTGTTGGGAAAGGACCGCGCCATCAGGTTGAGGGCGCGGCCCGAGCCGCAGCCCACGTCGAGCACGTCGATACCCGCCTCAAGGCGTGTTATGAGGTCCGGAACCAGGGGCAGAATGTGGTCGGTGAGGGCCGCGACCACGGTCTGTCCCGAGTCTTCCGCCATCACCTCGTGGAATCGGGAATAGGCTTCGTAGGGCACGCCGCCCCCATGCTTGAAGCAGTCCACGATCTGGTCCTCCACGCTCCCCAGTTCCGCCACGTACTGGGCAAAGGCGGCCAGGTTATTCGGGGTCGCAGTGCGGGTCAGGAAGGCCGCGTGCTCGGGCGGAAGCCGGTAAGTGGCGGCTTCCGGATCGTGCTCGACGATGCCGCCGGTGACCATGGCGCCCAGCCATTCCCGCACATAGCGCTCGGACAGCGCCCCGGCTTCGGCAATCCGCCCGCAGCTTGCCGGGGGTAGCGAGGCCATGGTGTCGAACAAGCCGGTGCGGTGGCCGATGGAGACCATCAGGGCAAGCGCGCCGCCGTTCAGTATGCCCACCACCTGCTCGGCGAAGGCGTCGGCTTTCTGCCCGTTGAACGGGGCGTCGGTCATGGTTTCCGCTTCCCTGGTTTCGATAGGTGTTGTCACGATCCGGTCCTTTCTGACGTAACGTGTTTTGCGACCTGTTTCGACCGGCGTCCTAGTTGACCGGTCAGTTATATCTGTTCCAAAAAAAAGCCCGATGCCTGCCCCTATGTCCCCACCGGCTGACTCACGGCAAAGCGGCCGTCCCGCAGGGCCACCCCGAGAATGCGGGCGGCGGTGGGCAAAAAGCGTGCAATCCAGCCGGTGTCGTCATATATCTTGGCGTGCTGAAGCAGCCCGCTTTGAAGTGCCACCAGGCCCCGGGCGGTTTCGGCCACGTCCTGGGGCGGAATGGCGCCTTCCGCCACGGCATCGGTCAGGGCTGCCTCGAAGTAGGCGGCCTCTTTCTCGTAGATGGAACGGATCTTTTCCAGAATGCGCCGGTCGTCCACCCCGGTCTCTGCGCCGACGTTGCCGAACGGGCAGCCCTGTTCCGCGTTCCAGCCCTCCCTGCGCATGTTTTCGTGGTAGCTGACGGTGAGATCCAAAAGCCGGTTGAAGCGTTCCAGGGCGGGCAGATCCGGGTCGAAGGCGACCCGGTACAGACCGGATTCGGCAAATGCCCAGCCCGCGTCGAGGGCGGCCAGCACCAGGTCCTCCTTGGACGGGAAGAAGTGGTAAAAGCTGCCCTTGTTGACCTCCGCGGCCTTGCAGATTTTATCGACGCTGACCCCGCTGTAGCCCTGTTCCCACATGAGGTGCAGCGTGGTGTCGATCAGTTTTTCACGGGTGTTTCCACGCTCGGCCATGGTGCTGCCTTTGCCTGCTGCCTGATCCGGGTTCATCTTATTTTTTACCGGCCAACTCCCGGAGAATAGTTGACCAGTCAGTCAAATCTTATCGGTGAAATCCGGCAACGTCAACACGGGTGATGCAGAAAAATTGTGAGTCTGAGTTAACTTACTGAATTTACTATAGAAAAAAATGCTGTCGGCGGTGCCAAGGGACAGGTGGCACCGCCGACAGCGAAGACGGGGGGACCGCATCTCCCCCCGTTTCACCCTCCGGGCGGCGGTTCATCAGGTTTCTGCACCCCCTAGCCCCGGCGCCAGGTGGCAATATGGAAACCTCGTACCAGGTTGGGATCCACGGCCCCCTGGGCATTGATGGTGAGTTCGCCGCCGGAGCTTGAGATGGTGTTGCCGGCGATGGCCGCCAGGGCACCGTTTACGGTCAGGTGAGCGCCGTTCTGGATAATGACGTTGCCCCCCTGAATCCCGGTACCGTCGGCGTTCACGGTACCGGCAAGCACGGTGCCGTCGAGGGTGACGTTGCCGCTGTTCTTCACGATGAAGTTACCGCCGGGCACCAGGAAGGTGATGCGTGCCCCCGCCGGGTTTGCGGTCAGGTTGCCGTCGATTTCTGCGTTACCGTCGACGATGAACACCACGTCGCCGAAGAAGGTCACATCCCCCAGGGTGCGGAAGTTGCCGGTGACGTGCACCACGCCGGTGAGGGTGATACCGCCACCCGAGGCCACGGTGAAGTTGCCGGGGTAGGTGGTGTCGGCGTTGTTTCGCAGGTCCTGGATGGCCTCGGCGGTGACCACCATGTCCGCCAGGTTGGGACCGGTGCATGGATCATTTACGGGGTCCGGGAACTGGTGCGAGGTCTTGCTGCCGCCCACGGTGCCGCCGCCCATCACCGCACCCCCGGCGGTTACGTCGCCACCCACGTTCGGCGATGCCGAGGAGTCGAGCCGTATGTTGCCGTTGGCAAAGACGTTGCCGCTCACGCTGGTGGCGCCATTCAGGTCGATGTTACCGAGGGCCGACAGGTCGCCCCCGGAGATGATGACGTCCGAGTGGGGGCCGCCCAGATTGGCGTTGCCGGAGGCGAACACATCACCGCCGCTGAAGGTGGTGTTCTCATTGCTGTTCAGGACAAGGTTGCCGCAAGTGAAGCTGGCGTAGTCGAACACCGGGTAGCTGGACGGGGACAGGATGGCCGACACCCGGACGGAGGCGTTTGAACCGTTGACGCTGCTGGTGGAGACCACCCGGTAGCTGCCGCTGGAGGGCTGGTCGGCAAATACCTGCACCGTGTAGGTGCCCCGGCCCAGAGCGTTGTCGCCGGGAAAGGAGTCCGCCTCGGGTGTCGCCAGGGTTCCGTACCAGGAGGTGGAGTTGTTGAGGTTGCCCAGGGCCCGTTGCAGCCCGGCCTCCGCCAGATACAGGGCACGGACGTCGTTGGAGAAGTTAGCGGCGATGCGGAGGTTGGTGCGCGCCACCAGGTTGGCCGTGGCGCCCATGGTGGTGAGGAGGGCCAGGAGGAACAGGGTGATCACCAGCACCATGCCGCGTTCCTCGGCGAGGATTGTGAGCGGCACGCCGTCTCCAAGGTTTTCGGGCGAGGTGCGGGTGTACCCCATGATGTTTCGACCTCCAGTGGCTCGCCAGCTCCCTGAGTTGGGAGGGAAATCGCAAACCCCGTGCCCATTTGAAAACATCTCTATAAATATTTGATATAAAACGGGTTTTTGTGAGATCTTCGAAGAAGGGGCGCCATTTCCCGATGCCGCCTTGATGTTCGGGAATGTACGGGTTGTGGAAGGGCTGGGACAGGGGGCGTGGCCGGAATGGCGGCGTGCCGCGGGTCAGTCGCCGTCGAGGGCTTCCCAGCGGGCGAAGGCGACCTCAAGTGCCGCCTCGGCTTCTTTCAGGCGGCTGCCTGATTTTTCCGCGAGGGCGGCATCCTTGTAGGTCGCGGGATCGGCCAGGGTGTCGGTGAGCGCGGCGATCTCGGTTTCCAGTGACTCGATCCGGGCGGGCAGCCCGGACAGCTCTTGCTGCTCCTTATAGCTGAGTTTTTTTGACTTTCCGGTGGCCGCCCCCGGTGCCGGGGGCGGGACCGTTTTGGGCGCGGCTTGCCGCCGTGATGCCGAAGCGTCCGGCCGCGCCGCAAGATGGTTCAGCCAGTCGTCGTAGCCGCCGACGAATTCGGTGACGTGCGGGCCGCCCTCAAAGATCAGGTTTGAGGTCACCACGTTATTCAAAAACGCCCGGTCGTGGGAAACGATCAGCAGGGTGCCGGGATACTCGGTGAGCAATTCTTCGAGAAGGTCGAGGGTCTCCGCATCCAGGTCGTTGGTGGGCTCGTCCATCACCAGCAGGTTGGCCGGGCGGGTGAACAGTTTGGCAAGCAGCAGCCGGTTGCGCTCGCCGCCGGAGAGCTTTTCCACCTTGACCCGCGCCCGCTCCGGGGAGAACAGAAAATCCCGCAGATAACTCATCACGTGGCGGCTGCGGCCATTGATGGTGATGTTTTCGCTGCCGCCCTCGGTGACGGCGTTGAGCACGGTGTCGTGGTCGTTCAGGGTGGCGCGCAACTGGTCGAAGTAGGCCACCTGAAGGGTGGTGCCCAGCTTTACCCGGCCGGAGGTGGGGGTCAGTTTGCCCAGCAGCAATTTCAACAGGGTGCTCTTGCCGGAGCCGTTGGGGCCGATGATGCCGACCCGGTCGCCGCGCAGGATGGTGGTGGTCAGATTCTCGATGATCGGGGTGCCTGACGTGTCTCCGTCCGGATAGGCGAAGCTGGCGTTTTCGGCCTCGATCACCAGCTTGCCGGAGCGCGATCCGGCATCCACGTTCATCCGGACCGTGCCTTGCCGCTGGCGGCGGGCGGCGCGCTCCTCGCGCATTTTTTTGAGGGCCCTGACGCGGCCTTCGTTGCGGGTGCGGCGGGCCTTGATGCCGCGCCGGATCCAGGCCTCCTCCCGGGCCAGGTTCTTGTCGAACAGGGCGTTTTCCTTCTCTTCCGCATCCAGCTGGGCGGTCTTGCCGGACAGGTAGCGGTCGTAGTTGCCGGGCCAGCTTGTCAGGTGCCCTCGGTCGAGTTCGATGATACGGGTGGCGAGCCCCCGCAAAAAAGCCCGGTCATGGGTGACGAACAGCAGTGCGGCGCCAAACCCGGCGAGAAACTTCTCCAGCCAGCAGATGGCGTCGATGTCCAGGTGGTTGGTGGGCTCGTCCAGCAGCAGGAGCGCGGGCTTTGCCGCCAGTGCCCGAGCCAGCATGACACGCCGCTTCATACCGCCGGAGAGGCCGGAGACTTCCATTTCCGGGTCCAGTTCCATGCGGCTCAGGATGCTTTCCACCCGGCTGTTGGCGCTCCAGCCGTCGCAGGCTTCGAGGCGTTCCCCCAGGGCATCCAGGCGCGCCAGAAGCTTATCGGACTGATCGCCGCGGGCGACTGCCAGGTCCACCGTCAGGTGGTGGTAGTCGGCGATGACCGTACCGACCTCGCCGAGGCCGCCGGACACCACGTCGAACACGGTGCCGTGAACATCCTGGGGCACCTCCTGAGCCAGCCTGCCGATGGTGGTGCCGACATCTTTGCGAACCCCTCCCGCATCGGGTTTGAGTTCGCCGCTGATGACCTTCATGAGGGTGCTTTTGCCCTCGCCGTTGCGCCCTACCAGGGCGATGCGCTCCCCCGGCTCGATGGTCAGGTCGATGCCGTTCAGAATGGGCTGTCCGCCGTAGCCGATACACACGCCTTGAAGTTGAATGATGGCCATGGACGGGTCAAATCCGGTCGTGGGGAAACAGGGGGTGCGGTACCGCACCCGGACATGCACCATTCTACAGGGACTTCGCCGCACGCGGGGGGCGAAGTCAGCCGCCCCTCAGCCGCCACCCGCGCCGCAGGAGACACCCATACACGATGGCGTTGAGCACGAGCACGAACGCCGCCAGCCCCCACTGTATGGGGCGGGTGAGTTCACCGGGGTAGATGAGCGGCAACAGGTAGTGGGCCACGAACACATTGTCGTAAGCGGCCTCCCCGGCCAGCTGGCGCAGTATGTTTTCCAGTGGGGTGAGGGGGCACGGCCAGTTGAACACCTCCAGCAACACCGCCCACAGCACGGCGGGCAGATGCACCATGGGCAGCCGCCGCCAGCGGAACGCCAATATACCCCCCAGCACGACGAACAGGACAAAGCCCAGATGTAACACCGCCACGATATCGGCCATCCATGCGTACAGACTCGTCATGACGGCCTCCGTGGCGGTGTACGCGAAAGGCCCCGCCACAGGTGATGGGGGAACCGGACGAGGCCTCTCGGGGACGGGGGACAGGGAATGGAGCCCCCATCCACTACTATTTTACCGCAGGATGGGGTGCTGTGCCGGACCCGGAGGGTGAATCAACGTGCCGCTCTTGTATGCTGTGGCCATGACCTCCGCGGACCCGCAATTGGAACAACGTCTCACGGACCACGTACGCGCACTGGCGGACCACATCGGCCCTCGCGGGCTGTTCGCACCGGAAGCGCTTTCCGCCGCAGCCGACCTGATCGAAGGGTGTTTTGAATCCATGGGCTACAGCGTCTGGCGGGAGCCGGTGGATGCCCCCGGCGGTCTGTCCCACAACATCGTGGCGGAGCGGCCGGGGACGGAGCCGGATCCCGGCGTCTGGCTTGTGGGCGCCCATTACGACACGGTGGAAGGCACTCCGGGGGCGGATGACAACGCAAGCGCCGTGGCGGTGCTGCTGGAAATGGCGCGGGAGTTTACCAGGGTTGACCCGAAGCAGACGGTGCGGTTTGTGGCGTTCACCAACGAGGAGATGCCCCACTTCAGCACCCAATCCCAAGGGGCCATGGTGCATGCCGCCGGTTGCCGCGAGCGGGGCGAGCAGGTGCACTTGATGGCCTCCCTGGAAATGCTGGGGTATTACACCGACGCGCCGGGCAGTCAGGCCTACCCCGCCGGGCTGTCCGCCTGCTATCCGGACACCGGCAATTTTGTCGCGGTGATCGGCAGCATGCGCCACGGTATCAAACTAAAGCGGCTGGTGGGGGCGTTCAGAAAGGTCAGCGGGTTTCCCTGCGAGTATCTGGCAACGCCGTTCTGGATGCCCGCGCTGGTGCGCAGCGATCACTTCGCCTTCTGGCTGCACCGTTACCCGGCGGTGATGATTACCGACACCGCCGACTTTCGAAACCCCCACTACCACAGCGGACTGGACACGCCCGATACCCTGGATTTTGCAGCGATGGCGCAGGTGAGCCACGGCTTTGCGAAGGCGTTTGCGCGGCTCGCTGGGTAGTGTTTCCCCATTAAAATTCAATGGGTTATGAGTCAGGTTATCGCTGCTCGGCGCACCACGCCTGCCACAGGGTCCGGTAGGCCTGTTCCATACGGCGGGTAAATCCGGCACCGTCGCACAGGGCCGACACGCGCACCTTCTTCCGCAGGCTGGCGCGTAACTGCCCCAGCCGTTCCGGGTCTTCCGCCATCCTCCGGGCGATGGCGACGAACTCCTCATCCGAGTGGGCCACCCACTCATCCAGCCCGGCGGCCCCCAGCAGGCTGGCCCCCATGCGGCCGGCGAACGAATCGCCAATACGGCTGATGGTGGGCACCCCCATCCACAGGGCCTCGCAGGTGGTGGCGTGGCCACAGAACGGCAGGGTGTCCAGGCAGATGTCCATATGGCCATAACGCACCAGATGGCTCCCTTGCGATACCGGCTCGGTGTCCAGATCGATACGCTCCGGCGGTATTCCGCAGGCCTTGAACATGGCCAGAAAGTGCGCGCGGGTGCCGGGGTCGCCAAAGGTGTCCCGGAACATGTAGAGGCGTGAGCCGGGCACCTCCTCCAGCACCCGGCCCCACAGGGTGAGAATTCGCTTGTTCAGCTTGATCGGGTTAATCAGGGAGCCAAAAGTGATGTAGCCGTTGGAGGCGGCCGGCAGCGGTCTGACCGGGCCGGCACTCGGGAAGGAGCTTCGGGTGGCGGCGGCCATGCTGTCTTCTTCGGCGCGTGGGGCGTAACAGAAAAATGGCGGATCCAGACGGTGAAGCCGTTCCGAATAGGCGTCCTCGGCTCCCTCCGGATCGACGATGGAGTCGGTGATCCGCCAGTCCACCGTGGAAAGTCCGGTGGTGGCCGCATCCCCAAGGTATGAGATCTGAACCGGTGAGGGCTTGCAGGCCAGGACGTCCAGCCGGTTTTTGGCGGTGTGACCGGACAAGTCCACCAGCAGGTCGATGCGGTCGGCGCGAATCCGGTCCGCCACCTGCCGGGCGCTCATGTCGCGGATGTTGTGCCAGGCAAAGGTATGGTCTTGCAGGCGGGCTGACATGGCATCCTGCCGTGCGGCGTTTGAATAGGCGAACACCGCAACCACGGCCGGGTTGTGGTGTTCGAACAGCGGCAGCATGAACCAGCCCACCGGGTGGTTGACCAGGTCGTTGGAGATGTAGCCCACCCGCAACCGTCGCTCGGGGTCCGGGTCGTTATCGTGGAAAAAAGGGGGGGGCGGGTGACGCCGCAGGTAGTTCTCGCCCCAGGTAATGCGCTCCCGGCCGATTTCCGTTGCGCTCCTGGAAGAGTAGCAAAGCCCGAACAGATAGGCGTCGTCCAGAACCTGGTTGTTGGACATCAGGGTCCGGGCCCGTTCACCGATTTCGGCTGCGCGGTCGTTTTCGGCCAGGGCGAACAGGGTATCGGCCAGATACCAGAGCACATGGGGGTGGTTGGGGTTGATTTCAAGGGCGGACTCGAAATATTTCTTCGAGTCCGTCAGGCGTTTTTGACCGAACGCCAACAGCCCCTGCATGAGGAGCGCCTCCGGACTTTTGCGGCGCAGCCGGGCAAAGCGGGTGACGTGCTCCTCGGCGGCTGCGGCGTTCCGCTCTTTCAGGAAGGTGTCGCCGAGCAGGTAGTGCAGGGTGGCGGGGTCGTCGGCCTGTTTCAGGCCCTCCATCAGGTGCTTTTTGGCCTCGTCCACATGCCCCATGGAAATGAGTGCGCGGGCGTATTCCACATATACCCGGCTGTCGGACGGAGCGAGGAGGCGGGCCTGGGAAAAGTGATAGGCGGTCTTGTCATGAATGTTTTCGGCGGCGTATCCCGACGCCAGATGCAGGTGTGCGGCAACCGATATCGGCGCCGTGTGCAGGGAGGGGTCCAGGCGCAGGGCCTCCTGAAAACGGGCGGTGGCGGTTTCGTCATCCCCCCGGATCAGGCTCACGTAGCCCTGCACCAGGGTAATGTCGCCCCGCCCCGGAAAGCGCTGTTCCGCCTGCTCCAGCAGGTTCAGGGTCTCCTCATCCCGGGGAGGCTCGGTGGCGATACCGGCGTCATCCGGATGCCGCAAGGCGGCTTTGCCTACCAGGTCGCCCAGGCATACATAGGCTTCGACGTCATCCGGGGCCGCCGCAATGGCCGATTTGTACCTCTTGATGGCGGTTCCGGTCTGCCCGGCATCGGCATAGACTTGCCCCGCCAGACACAAGGCGCCGGGGTGTTCGGGTGCTTTCGACAGGATCTGCTTGAGGTATTTTTTGGTCTGCCGGGTATCCCCCGCCCTGTAGGCGGCGCGGGCTTGGTCAAGTCGCGCGTTGGCTTGGTTCATGGGGAGGGGTGAAAAGGCCTTTTCGGGCTCGCCTGCAAAGGAGTGTGGTGAGTGGAAATTATAGGCTTACCGCTGTGTTTTGACCAGCACCCCCGCCCGTTCCGGTGCTTGCATCACGCCACCCCTAGATTTCCAGCCGCCCTCCCTGTCCGGTGAGTCTGCGGGCCGCAAGGACGCTGCCTTCGGGGCCGACGAACGACACCGCGTCGAAGGTCATATCGGTATTTCCGGCGAGACCGGCCTTGTTGAAGGTCAGGGTGCCCAGGCGGCCAGCCACCGGTCCGGTAATGGCGAGTACGAGGCGGTTTGTGCTGCCCGGAGTGGGGGCCGCGATTGCGATTCCGGAGATGCCCGGGGCCGGTGCGAAGGAGACAAACGTCAACATCAGCGGTTCATAGGTCAGGTCGGCCGCCACGGCGGTGGCGTCCGCCGCCGGGTTAAAGCCGTTCTCGACGTTGGTGAGTTCCAGGTAAAACACGGCGCGATCCGCGTCGGAGGTGCTGGTGTCATACACCAGGGTGAGGAGGTTGGCGGTGGATGCCGGCACCGACCCGTCCGGTGTGTACGGGGATTGATGTCCGCCGCCGCCGGTATCCCCGCCGCCCCCGCCGCCCCCGCCACAGGCGGTCAGGAGAACCGTGGTCAACAGGGTGGCCAGCAGGGCCGGGATAAAGCGTTTTGGCGTCATGGGGTCACCATCGGGTCGGCAATGCGTGTGATCAGCAGGTTGACGTCGTCGTCATCCACCTGCCCGTCTCCGTTCAGGTCGTATTCGGGGTCCCAGTCCACCGATCCGGTGTTGGTATTCAGCTTGCGTGTGATGCTGACCAGATCGAAGGCGTCCACCCGCTGTTCCGTGATCAGGGCCCGGCTGTTTACGTTGCCGAACAGGGCGGAGGTGGGCGCGCTCACCCGGGCGACGTTGCTGGCATCCACCGCGATCACCTGATAGGTGTGGGCGCCCGCCGGATCACCGTCCGCATCGAGGTAGGTGTTGCCACTCACGCCGCTGGCGATGATGCCGCCGTCGCGGATCACGTTGTAGACCACGCCGTTGCCGCCGTTGGGTACGTCCTCCCAGGTCAGGGAAAGCCCGCCGCCGGTCGGGGCGTGGATCGACACCTCGGGGGGGCGCGGCAGGTGGGTGGCGAGCAGGTAGTCGAAAGAGGCCTTGGCATCCACGATGCCGTAGCCGTACTCGAAGTCCACCCCCGTCTGGCCACCGCCCGCCACCGCGGGATATGAGAGTGCGATCTCCAACTCGTCCATGGTCAGGTTCGGGTAGGCGGAAAGAAGAAGCGCAGCCGCCGCGCTGACCTGGGGTGCGGAGAAGGAGGTGCCGGAAACGGAGTTGTAGGCGGCCAGCAGGCCGTTGTTACTGAAATCGGTGGTGATCACGCCGTCTCCGGGCGCGACGGCGTTGGGATAGGGGCGCTCGCCCGGCAGCAGGCCGCGTCCCACGCAGGTGGTGACTCCTTTGCCGCTGAAGTCCCACAGGTAGCCGGAGCTGTTGACCGCGCCCACCGCAAAGACCTCGGGGTAGGCGGCGGGCAGCACGGCCACATGGTTGTTGCCGGATGAAGCCACCAGAAATATCCCGGAATTGCGCAGGTTGGTCATGGCCTGTTTAAGGGCGTTGAAGGTGGGGTTGTTGCAGGTGTTTCCCGGGTTGACCTGGGCCACCTCCCAGCTGATGTTAATGACGTCCGGAGAGGTTGGAAGGCCCACGATCCATTGCAGCCCGGCAAGGGCGGTGCCAAGGGAAGAGTCCCCCGACGCGTCGAAAATCCGCGCCATCATCCAGGATGCCTTCGGGGAGACGCCGACGGGCGCGCCGGTGGTGTCGCCACCGATGATCAGCCCGGCCACGCCGGTGCCGTGTCCGGAAACCGTGTCGGAGCCGATGTCGTTGGGGGTGAGGTCGGTACCTTCGCACGCGGGGCCCTCTCCGCCGGTGTATCCGGAGGTGTTGCACCAGCCTTCTTCGTGACCGATAAAGCGGGCGTGCTCGATATCCTGGTGAAACGGGTCCACGCCGCTGTCCAGCATGGCCACCAGGGTGCCCTGCCCCTCGTAACCATCGGCCCAGACATCGGCCGCACGCAGTTGGTCCACATGCCAGCCGTCCGGTGTGGCGCCGGAGATGATGCCGCCGTCGAGCGGGTTGACCGGAATGTGAATGGGCAGATCCTCGGCCACCACCACGTCCGGAAATGCCTTCTGAATTCCGGCGATGGTGTCCGCCGAGGCGGTCACGGTAATGCCGTTAATCAGCCAGAGGGGTCGAATTCCCGTGGCCTTGCCGAGGCCGCGGAGTTGCTGGAGCCGGTTTAAGAGGGGTTTCTGACGGGCCTTGGCCACGGCTTTCAGGCTGGTGACCAGGGCCTTGCGCTGTTCCGCGCGGGGTTTTCCCCTGGCCGGTTTATAGGCGGGAGCGTCATCCTGAAAGACCAGAATGACCGATCGATGCGCCGCCGTGTCCGGGGGGGGCAGCTTCGCCAACACCTCGCCGACGGCGGCCATGCTGACGACAGCGAACAAGAAAAACACCAAACGTTTCAGATGGCGGGTCATACCAACCTCACCCGTATACAACAGGCGACCACGCGCCTGCGACAGGGAAACCGGAATGCCATAAAATCGTCACAGCTCATATAACCGACTCATTTGAAACAAAATTGCCCGAGCAGGAACGATGGCGTGCAATTTTTTTGCCAAAATGCCTATATGGAGTGCATATTTCCCATGTAAAACAATTTAACCTGTTGTTTTTATATAGGTTTATTTTTTGTTGGGTAGTGGGTGGGAATTTTTCGGGGAAGTGAGTGGCACTTCCAAAAGACAGATTTTCATACCTATATGCCCAAATAAATCAACGCATTCGATGGAATTTTATGGGGGCGGTATCCCACTCTCGAAGTGGAGAACGCCTCTACGGATTCATATAAAATCTTTATAAAAACAGCAGGTTATGGTGAATTTTCCGGGCGGGGTGGAGGGGTGGCGACCGGGTATCGGGGCAGGGCATGACGGGTTAAAAGAAAATATTTTTCTCTATTGGGAACAGGGCGGACGAGCGGGTCCAGCATCCCCCCATTCAGAGGGGGGTGTTCCATAACTCATTGAAAAGATTGTGTGTTTGGTGCCAATCGAACGACCGGTTCCCGGTTAAAAAGACCGCTTGAACTTCCAGTGGTCCATGGGCCGCACGTTATCCATGACCAGGTGATGCCCTTGAGGCTGAAGCGGGGGCATTTGCCCCTGCTTTCCGAAAATGGCTTTTTCGACGGGAGGCCGTGTCAAGGGCGGGTGGAAGGTGTTTCTCCGGGTGGGGGCGGGGTGGTCGCCGTCCGGCGTGCATGCCGGGATAACAGGTGCGCGTCGATCAGGTTCAGGAAGTCAGGGATGTTGATGGGTTTTTTAATGTAACCGTCGAACCCGGCCATGAGGGCTGCGTCGATATCGGAGGAGAAGGTGTTGGCGCTGATTGCGAAGACCGGCACACGCGTATCAAGGTTTTCCCGCCGCATCTGTTTGAGTGCTTCGATGCCGTTCATGTCGGGTAAATGGATGTCGAGCAGGATGAGGTCTGGTGGCTGCTCCCGCACGGCAGCGATACCGGTCCGTGCGTCCGGACGTTCAATCAGGTCGATAAACGGCCGATGGGCAAGCGCCTGCCTTACCAGATCCATGTTGGTGGGATTGTCCTCCACATAGAGTACAACGCAGCGGTTTGTGACTTGGTCGGGATTGGCCGGCGACGGATTGATGGGAACCATCTGATCGGCGGCCGGGGCGGGGTGGGCCGGTATCGCTGCCGTGCTCCGTGGCAGGGTGAAGTAGAATCGGCTGCCCGTCCCCGGGGTGCTCTCCAGGCCAATCCGGCCACCCATTGACTCCACCAGCTTGCGGGTGATAACCAGGCCGATGCCGGTGCCTTCCACATCGCCGGATTCCGCACCCAGGCGATTGAAGGGGGTGAATATTCCTTCTGCCGATCTTGGGGGATTCCCGGGCCGGTGTCGGACACGCTGATACAGACCTGGCCGGAGTTGTCCGGCACACATGCCAGGCCCACGGTTCCGCCGGGACGGTTGTATTTGATGGCGTTGGAAAGAAGGTTCACGAGCACCTGTTTCAGCCGGGTACGGTCCGCACGCACCGCATAGGCCCCGGTGATTCCGGCGATGTCGGCGTCAGTGGTCAGGTTCACCCCGTGATGGGTTGCCAGCGGCTCGACCAGGATGAGGCTCTCCTTCAGGGCCGGCTTCAGTTCCACCGACTCCACGTAAAGGTTCAGGCGGCCCGACTCGATCTGTGACAGGTTGAGCACCTCGTTGACCATCTCCAGCAGGTGTTCCCCGGCGCGCAGGATTTCGTGTGTATTCTCCCGCTGCTCCCGGCTTAACGTCTTGTGATCGTCCAGTTCGAGCAGTTGCGCGAATCCCAGTATGGCGTTCAGCGGCGTGCGCAGATCGTGGCTCATGCGGGAGAGGAAGTCGTTCTTGGCCCGGTTGGCTTCTTCCGCCTCGTTTTTTGCGGTTTCCGCCGCCTCTTTGGCCTCCCTCAGGTCTTCCGTGCGCTTGTTTACCTGGGTTTCGAAGTGGTCCCGTACGTTTTGAATGGAGGTGAAATACGGCGAGATGCGTGCCAGCCCGACCGCCATGAGCGCCGAGATGAGCAACGCCACCAGTTCCGGCCACAATTGCCCGGAGGTGGCCTGCCCTGCCGCGATCAGGTCGAGGAATGAGATGGTGCGCCGAACCGCCATCAGGAAGATGGCAAATGCGATTGCCGTCCATGCGAACCGTAATCCGGTGATGCGGACCAGCCGCACCGCCAGGATGGCGGCGATCACCTGGCAGACGATGGATGCCGCGAGAATTGCGGCAACTGCCGGAAACATGGCCATGAACTCCCCTCTTGCCTCCCCCCGTGTGGGCAGAGGACTCCCAGTGCTCAGCCGTCCTGAGAAAAAGTCCGTTGAACCAAACCTACCATGTTCTCCGGAAACGCGCTAAGCGGTGGGATGTCACCGGGGTTCGTGGGTTGTTTTTTTATGCCGGGCCAACAAACACGAAGAATCCTTCCTGGCCTCTCACCCGCAACCGCTGGGGTTGCGCCGCACTGTCGCGCCGGAATCCGTCCGGCGCAAGCGACGCCTTTGCCGTCACCCGATCAAGGAAAACAAGAGGGTGGCCGGCGAGGTTATGCCGGGGTCTTGACACGTTTTTTCGAGTGCTTAAAAAAAATGTTGCGGAGGCCGTTTGGCTCCGCAACGGATAGTCCGGGCGCTGCGGCGGCGCGTGGGGCGCATAGCGGGTGCCCGGCGATCATTGCTCATAGGAGGATGAATCATGCCTACTTTGGACTTTACCCCCCTGTTTCGTTCGACCATCGGTTTCGACCGGCTTGCCGGCCTGATGGATTCGGCCATGGCGGACGCGGGTCAATCCCCAGGCTATCCGCCCTACGATGTGGAGGTGATCGGTGACGACCATTACCAGATCACCATGGCGGTGGCCGGATTCACCCGGGAGGAACTCAGCATCGACGTCCATGACCGGAGCCTCACCGTCACCGGGAAAAAGCCGGAAGAGAAGGGTGAACACAAATACCTTCATCGCGGTATCGCCCGGCGGGGCTTCGTGCAGAAGTTCCAGCTGGCGGACTACGTCAAGGTGACCGGGGCGGGGCTGGCGGATGGTTTGCTGACCGTGACCCTGGAGCGGGAACTTCCGGAAACCATGAAACCCCGCACGATCGAGATCGGGGCCGGCCCCCCCGAAATCGAGGATCAGGACAAAAAAACCAAGGTGCTGACCTCCAGGGAGGCAGCTGCCTGACGATGGGGTCGCCTGGAGATCAGGCGATCCAAATCGGGCCGGACCCGTGGGGGTCCGGCCCGATTTTTCCCTGTTTACTGTGGGTCGGCGCCCGCCCCGTTCGGGGTGGGGTCCCGCCCGTGGCAGGCGCCGCGGCAATAAACCGGCTTTTTTCTGTGAGGAGACCCTGATGCACATCCGGCGTGGAATCTGGATTGTTCTTTTGATGGTGATGCTGTTTTCCGGCGCACTGATGCCCTCACAATCCCATTCCGGGGTGCCTCAGGTCGATGATGCATCCCCACTCCCCACACTGGCGCCGATGCTGGAGCATGTGATGCCCGGAGTGGTCAACATCTCCACCCGGTCCCACGTGCAGATGCAACAGAACCCGCTTTTCAACGATCCCTTTTTCCGGCGTTTTTTCAACGTCCCCAACATGCCTCGGCAGCAGGAGCGCCAGAGCCTCGGTTCGGGTGTGATTATCGATGCGGCATCCGGCCATATCGTCACCAATCACCACGTCATCCAGGGTGCCGACGAGGTTACCGTCACCCTGCGGGACGGCCGCAATTTCAAGGCGACCGTGGTTGGGTCCGACCCGGAAGCCGATCTGGGGATTATCCGGATCGAGGCGGACAATTTGGTTGCCGTACCCCTGGCCGATTCGGAACAACTGCGGGTGGGTGACTTCGTGGTGGCGATCGGCAACCCGTTCGGCCTGGGTCAGACGGTCACTTCCGGCATCGTCAGCGCCCTGGGGCGGTCGGGCCTGGGCATCGAAGGGTATGAAGATTTCATCCAGACCGACGCCTCCATCAATCCGGGCAACTCGGGCGGCGCATTGGTGAACCTGAAGGGGGAACTGGTGGGCATCAACACCGCCATTGTCGGCCCCAGCGGCGGCAACGTGGGGATTGGCTTTGCCATCCCCGCCAACATGGCGCAATCGATCATGGATCAACTGATCGAGTATGGCGAAGTGCGCCGTGGCCAGCTGGGCGTTATCGTCCAGAACCTGACCCCGGATCTGGCGGATATATTCGACCTGCCGCCATCCAGCGGTGTGGTGATCAGTCAGGTTCTGGAGGATTCCCCGGCGGAAGAAGCGGGTCTGAAGGCGGGCGATGTGGTGACGGAGGTGAATGGGGAGCCGGTGCATGGCGTGATGGACCTGAGAAACGCGATCGGCCTGCAACGCATAGGCTCCGTGGTGCGCCTGAAGGTGATCCGTGACGGCCGCAAAAAGTCATTTGAGGCCGTTATCCTGGGGGGCGTCGGCAAGCAGGCCGCCGCCGAATCCATCGATCCCCGCATGGAAGGGGCGGTCCTGGGCCCCATAGCCCCCAATCACCCCCTTGCGGGAAAGGTGTCCGGAGTGGAGGTTCTTGAAATTTCCCGGAACAGCAGCGCCTGGGATGCGGGGCTGCGCAAGGGGGACATCATTACGTCGGTCAACCGAAAGCCCGTCGAAACCGTGGCCGAACTGGAACGGGCCATCAAAAAAGGCGGGAAAGCCTTGCTATTGCACATCCGGCGGGGCAACAGCGCGCTGTATATGGTCATTCCATAGAAATAAATGGCGCCCCCGAGACGATTCGAACGTCCGACCCTCGGTTTAGGAAACAACTACTCTAGGTGTGGGGACTTCGAAAAAAAATAAATAAACCAGTTAGTTGTGAAGTATTCGGGCCATCTCGGAAACGGGCGTGTGCCCAAAACGTGCCCAAGAATGGGCACGGGAGGTGATGGTGCAGAAGATCTTCGGAGAGACTGCAAGCCCGCTATCTAAGCGGTGTGCAGCCATTTTCGCATGGGTGGTAGGGCCTGAAATCAAGGAGGAGAACATTCGGTCGATGCAAACGGGTAGAAAACCGTTGCCCTACCAGGGTGATTTGTTGGTTCAGGTTATCTCGTCAACACTTCGCCCGGATATTGGTTCAGGAAATTAACTAGGTGGGCCGGATACGCGTTGAGAGCCTGATGCCAGCTACAAAAATCCGCTGCCCGTGAAACAGAATTGCTCATTCTGTTTCAGGGGGGCCAGTGATCAAAAGTGAGTTTTCCTTCTCGGTCACATTTGGCTTTGAAGATCGCTATGTCACGGTTAACGATACAGGCTGTGCCGACGATATCCACAATGTCGGACTCGTCCATTTCGAGACCGAGATACAATTCTGTGATCTCTTCAGGGTGATACGGGAGCGTATTCCAAGACTGTTCGTACTCGAAACTTGGAATAACCAGTCGATATTCTCCTTCATGCTGCCAATTCAGCGTCTTCGTATAGAGGATCCGTTCGATGATCTCCTTATTCCGGGCTTCATGGTCTCCGAACAAAGAGTCAGAAATGAATTCGAACGTATCTTCGTAAACTGGAGGACGTTTCTCTTGGTAAGTAACGGGACGAAAAAGTTGGAATTTGGAATCCTTGGCTAGATGCGGTTGGATTCGTATAGCAACGCCAGTATGCCGGTCGGCATACTCATTCCACATGCGTTCGGAGTCCTTGTGGGTAGTTACGCAAAGTACTCGATAACCCTGCATGAACTCATTGATTTCTGCGATGTGTGACCACGCTAGATTGCGGTAGTACTCAACGCAATCATTCTGTTCACCCGCATTCAGCCGTTTAGCCTGAGCTAGGCCAGCGGCCTTCGGATTTGCTCGGTAAATCTTCTGAAGGGCCTCGACCTTTTCCTTCATTGGTGAGTGGCATGTAACGTCTTTTCCCAGGTTTCGTAGGATCACGTCGGTCAAACCGCCATCCATCTTCTTTACCGCTTCCTCGATGTCCTCGGGGAAAATGCTTTGGACCGTTAGGTCTTCTGTGTCGTTGAAATCAGACGGTTTTGCGTGTTTGAACGTTCTATTTCGGAGCGTCAGCTTCGCACCTAAAACGTCGAGGTACTTATAAAGCGGCGGCAGAGTCACCTAAGAAATGTCATCTCGTTTGCTAATCAGTACTAGTCAGTCTTAGTTAGCACGGGCTCTCTGGGACTGACGTGAAACACTATTACTAATTCTGTTTCACAAAACCTCATCCCTGGTGCATCAGCGTAGGCCGCCAGAACACGAAGGCCAGGTTGCGACCAATCTGCTGCTTCAGCACCTCAACCGCCGCCTTGTTCAATGGCGCCAAGGCATTATTGACCATATCACACCGTGCGCAGAGAGCAGGTCAACGCGTCGTTTCAACAACCGTTGCGCGACAGCGAGACCAGCGGCAGGAAAATGGCGTCCCCGGCAGGAGTCGAACCTGCGACCTACAGCTTAGGAGGCCGTCGCTCTATCCAACTGAGCTACGGGGACGCAAAGGCATTTTGGTGGCGGTGCGGGTAGGCCGCGGCGGGTGGGATTATAACCCATCCCGGTGGGGTGCGGGGGGCAGTTGCCCGGCGTCCAGGTCCACCGTCTGCTCATACAGCACAAAGTGATCCGGTTCGGATTCCGGCAGGCCGTATTTTTTGATGAGGTGGCGTTTCTGCTTCTTCGTGACGATGTGATAGGTCACGGTGATCTTCAGGGTTTTTCCTTCCCCCGCCCACGCCCGGTAGCTGTAGTCCCGGTACTCCAGGGGCGGGATGCGATTTTCGTACAACTCCACGATGATCGGTTTCCACAGGATGCGGCGGCCAATCCAGTGGTCCTCGGACTTGATCACCTTGCCGTTCGCATCCAGGGTCTCGAACAGGATCGTAAAATGCCGGTCCGGGTCACCGGTGGGGATTTTGTGGCCCGCGCCGCCGTTGGTCAGGCGCAGGTTGAAGGTGATCGCATCCCCCGGCTGCCATGTGGGTGATTTTGTGGTGAGTTCCACCTGCAACGCCCGCTTCAGCATGGCCGGGAAGTGCCCCCCCTGCCACAGGTGGCGGCGGGTGTCCCGCACCGGTCCGCCGATGGCCGCCGGGCGCAGGTCCTCCGGCATGTGGCAGGTTTGGCAGATATAGCCCTTTTTGGCGTAGGGGCCGTCCTCGAACTCGAAGAAGGTGGCGCACGGACCGCCGTTGTAAAACTGGAACGGCCCGGACGGCACCTGGTGGCACCAGTAGCAGATTTCCGTGCTGCGGTACTTGGGGTCGTAGGCGGTGGGGTGGGGTGCGTTGGCATCCTTGTAGGGGCCGTAGATCACCCCGTCGCGCACGTGGCAGGCGGCGCAGGTGATGCCTTCCTCGCGCAGGGCCGCGTCAAACGCCGGGTTGGGTTCCTTCACCGGTCGGTTCACCTTGCCGCCCTTCAGTTCCGTGACCTTCTCCGGCTGCTGGTTCTGCAACGGGGTGTGGCAGTTCAGGCAGATCCATATTCTCTTGTCCTTTTTCCAGTAGGCCTGGAAGTAGGGGTCGGTGTAGGCCCTGGCGTGGATGGAGGTTTTCCACTCGGCGTAGATTGCCTGATGGCAGGCGCCGCACGCCTCGGCGGAGAGGGAGGCGACGCCTTCCGGCACCTTCTGGTTGGGGACGGCGTGCACGAAGTCGTCCCGCAGGCCGAAGATCACCGGGTTGTAGACGAACTGCCAATAGCCCCACGCCGCACCCACGGCAAGAAGCGTGACGATGGTGGCGGAACGAATCAACTTGCGGGCTTTATTCGGTGGTTTTGCCATGGTGAACGGGCGTTGCGCGGGGGGTGTGTCTCCCCACAGGGTATCACCGCCGGGTATGCCCGGTCAGGGATGGGATCAGTTACCCCAGTTGCGGTCGAACAGGTGTTTGACCGCGCCCTTGTCGAGCACGGCGGTGACGGCGCGTCCGTGGGGGCAGGTGTGGGGGTTGTCGACGGTGTCCAGGTCCGCCACCAGTTGCCGCATTTGTTCCGGCTGCAAGGCGTCCCCCGCCTTTACGGCGGCGTGGCAGGCCATGGTGGCGAGCACCGGATGCAGCCGTCTGGCGATGGCGTCACCGGTATCTTTGCTGTGCTCGATCAGGTCGTCGGCGATATCGGTTAACAGTTCCTGGGGGTCGGCCTGCTTGAGGACTTCCGGCAGGGAACGCAGCAAAAAACCGTCACCGCCGAACGGCTCCACCTCGATGCCGATATCGCCCAGGGCCCCGGCATGTTCGGCGATGGCGGCGCCGGCTTTTCCGGGCAGGGTGAGGTCGCGGGGAATGAGCAGGTGCTGGGACGGCACGTTGCCCTCTTTAAAGCGCGCCAGCAGACGTTCGTAGAGTACCCGCTCGTGGGCGGTGTGCTGATCGACGATGCGCAGTTCGGTGCCCTGTTCCACCAGCAGAAAGGTATTGTGCAACTGGCCGATCACCCGCATGGGTCCGGCGGCGCGGGCATCGCCGCCGACGGTTTCGGGGAGGGGCAGGGGGGCTTGAGCGGGGGCGGACGCATCGACGCCCGCACCTCCGGCGTAGGCCGCCACCGGTTCGCGGGCGGTATGGGTGGAGGCCACCGCCGCCTGCCGCACCCGGTCCTCCCAGGTGGCGGGGGTGGCGCCCGCGCTCCCTGTGGGGGACATGCAGGTGAGCCGCAGGGTGTTGCCCCGGTAGCCGCCGAGGGCCTCCCGGACCGCTTCGCGCACGAAGTGATGCACCTGGCTGGAGGCCGCCAGCCGCACCTCGCGCTTGGCCGGGTGCACGTTCACGTCCACCTGGGCCGGGTTCACGGACAGGGCCAGAAAAAACACCGGGTGACGGCCGCCAGGCAGGGCGGTTTCGTAGGCGGAATAAATGGCGTGGCCGATGGTGCCGTTTTTCACGCAGCGTCCGTTGACCAGCAGTTTCTGGTGGTTTCTTCCGCTGTGGGAGAAGCCGGGGCGGGCGATAAGGCCCGTGACGCGGCTGCCGTCCGGCGCGCTCTGGTCGATAGCGATGAGCTGCTCGGTGAGTTCCTTCGGCCAGATCTGGCGGACCCGTTCCGCCAGAGAGTTTACCGCGGCCATGACCCGCGCCGGTTTGCCGTTGTGGCTGAGGCTGAAGTGGACGCCGGGGGCGTTCAGCGCCACCTCGGTGACCGCCTCGGAGATATGCCCCCACTCGGTGGCGTCCGCCTTCAGGTACTTGGCGCGGGCCGGGGTGTTGAAGAACAGGTCGGTCACATCCACGCTGGTGCCGGATTGGGGCGGCGCCGGGCGCAGGACCGGGTCCACGCCGCCGGAGAGGGTGATCTCACAGCCCTCGGCGGCTCCCTCGCGGGCGCTTTTCAGGGTCAGGTGCGATACCGAAGCAATGCTGGGCAGGGCCTCGCCGCGAAAGCCGAGGCTGCCGCCCCGGTTCAGGTCGTCCAGCTGTTTGATCTTGCTGGTGGCGTGGCGGGTGACCGCAAGTCGCATGTCGTCCGGGTGGATGCCGCAACCATCGTCGGTAATGCGGATCCGGCGCTTGCCGCCGTGCTCGATCTTGACGCTGATGCGGGTGGCGCCCGCATCGAGCGCGTTTTCGAGAAGCTCTTTAACCACCGACGCCGGACGCTCCACCACCTCCCCCGCCGCGATCTGGTTGATCAGCGGATCGG
This sequence comes from Leptospirillia bacterium, assembly GCA_046754085.1. Classification (GTDB taxonomy): domain Bacteria; phylum Nitrospirota; class JACRHL01; order JACRHL01; family JACRHL01; genus JBHHVE01. The sequence goes on along the minus strand of JBHHVE010000006.1, from coordinate 71,440 downwards.
GCAGGACGTGGATGCGTGCCGTATCGGTCACCGTCCTTCGAGGACCTTCAAGCGCGTGTTGAGGTCGGACAGCAGGGACTGAAGGTCATGCAACTCCTGTTGCACGGCGCCGATGCGTTTGCCCTGGGTGTCCACCGCGGCGGGCAGTTTTTTGCCGAGCACGTCCACCTTCTGTTTGAGGGCGGAGACATCACCGCCGTCACCGCCAGCGGCAATCCGGGATTCCTGGCTTTTCAACTCGCCGGTGAGTTTTTTGCCCAACTCGTCGAGCCGCGTGTTCAGGCGCTTGTTCTCCGCGATGCGGTTCCGGTTGCTCTGCTGCAGGACGGAGACGCCTTTGCTTAGCTTGATCAGGCTGTCGGCCAGACTGTCGACCTGCTCCGACACCTTGGTGGCGAACAACTCGGCTTTCTTGTCCTGGGTGTCGATGCGTGCGGTCTGAACATCAAATTTTTCCTGGGTGGTCTCTGTGCCTTCGTCGATTCGTTTGGACAGGGAACCCAGGCCAATGGTCTGGAAGTTTTTCAGTTCCTTGATGCGATGGGAGACATCGTCCATCTGTACCTGCAACTCGGAGAGCTGGTGGGCAAGACGGGCCAGTTCCTGGCTGATCGATTCGGAGCCTGCGCGGAATTCGGTCTGGGAGGCCGACAGCTCGCTACGGCCCTCCTCGATCGCCTCTTCCTTGATTTGCAGTTCGCGCTGCATCTGCTGCTGGCTGCGCTTCAGGGCCAGCACCTCGTCGATGGTGAGGTCGAGATCGGATTTTAACGCGCAGCCGGGCAGCAGGGGGGTGCCGACAACGGTGCCGGCGATGGCCCAGGCGATCAGTCCGGTGGAAGGACGCTTCACTGCCGCACGGCTCCGGGACCGGTTTCCTGCACCAGATCGACCAATTCGATGGAGAAGGTTTCCATCTGTGCCGCCTGGGAGCGAACCCCGTTGATGAAGTAGTTGAATGCCACCACGGCGGGGATGGCGGCAAACAGTCCGGCGGCGGTGGCCACCAGCGCCTCGGCCACGCCGGGTGCGACGGCGGCGATGCTGGCGCTGCCCTTCATGGCGATTTCACGGAAGGCGTCGATGATGCCCACCACGGTGCCGAACAGGCCGATGAACGGCGCCACATTGGCGGTGGTGGCAAGTACAGCCAGATACTGCTCCTGGCTGGTGACCTCCTCGCGGATGGTGCCCCGCAGCCGGCGCTCCAGACTGGAAAGCCAGTCGCTGGTGTAGGGCTGGTTGCCATGGCGGCGGACCTTTTCCATGCCGTCGGCCAGCACGAAACCAAAGCCCCGCGCCGATGGCAGGTTCGGGGTGTCCACCAGCGTCTGCAGGTCGTCGGCGCGGGCGTAGGCGGTCATGAAGGCGGCGTTGTCACCCTTCAGGGCGCGGCGGCTCTTCCATTTAAAGAGGATCACCGCCCAGGTGGCGATCGAAAACCCGATCAGGGTGAACAGCGCCAGTTTAACGGTCCAGCCGGCGGAGAGGATCAGGTCGAGGGTGCTGCCGCTCATGAAAAACTCATGGCATGCCCGTGGCGGAAGCCGGGGCCTGGGATCGGAAAAACCACCGGAATCGGGCCGGCGAGGGTCATCAACGAAAAAAACCCACGATCGACGGTCTGTTGCTGTCAACCATGGGCGGATACCGGCGAGGGAAGTGAATGGCGGGGCCGACGAGACTCGAACTCGCGACCTCCTGCGTGACAGGCAGGCATTCTAACCAACTGAACTACGGCCCCGTACCCAAACCCTCGCGAAAGGCCGGGAATCCTACCCAATAAATCGGGTTGATGTCAAGCCGGATCGGGGCTTCCCGGTGCCGTTTTTCCCGGCCCGGTGCATGCCAGAATGGTGACCGGGTTGAGGGCCGCAAGCCGTGTCATGTCGAGCAGCGCCTCACCCCGGGCGATCTGAACCTGTGTGACTTCGGGGGTGATACCGAGCCCTTTCAGGCAGGAGTGGGCCGCGGCCAGGTTTTCCAGGGTGACCAGGGTCATGACCAGTCTGCCGCCAGGGCGGAGCCTGCTCAGGCAGGTGTTTAACAGCGCCTCCATGTTGCCGCCGCTGCCGCCGATGAAAATGGCGTCCGGGTCCGGCAGTTGATCCAGGCCGTCCGGCGCAGTGCAATGCACGGCGGTGAGGTGGCTGGCTCCGAAGGTGTCGGCGTTGGTCCGGACGTTGTCGATGTCGGCTTCGTTTTTCTCCACCGCGAACACCTGTCCCCGGTGAGCGATGAGGGCGCACTCCACGGCCACCGAGCCGGATCCCGCCCCGATGTCCCAGACCACCGAGGCGTCGTTCAGCCCGAGGTTGCTGATTGCCACCGCCCGTATCTCCCGCTTGGTGATCAACCCCACCTTCGGCTTGCGGTGGGCAAACGCGTCTTCCGCCATGCCGAGCCGGAGGGGACGAGCGGGCGGCGCATTGTGGCGTACGATCAGGATGTTGGGCTCCGGCGCGTCGGTCTCCGCAATTTTTGACAGAGGGCCGTGAATCAGTGTCTCGTCCGGCTCTCCCAGACGGCAGCAGACGTGGGCCTCAAGGTCGGGCAGCCCCGCATCCAGCAGGGCGCGGGCGATCACCCGGGGGCTGTTTGCCGGGTCGGTAAACAGCCCCACCGAGGCGTTGTGCCGCACCAGTTCAAGCGCCGGTTGCAACGGCTTTCCATGGCAGGAGCCGAACACGGCGTCGTGCCACGGCAGCCCCACCCGGGCGAACGCCTCCTGCATGGAGGACGGCGCCGGATGCACCCGCACCCGTCCGGGTCCGAGGCGGTTGAGCAGATAACGGCCGATGCCGTAGAAATTGGGATCGCCGGAGCCGAGCACCACCACCCGGCGCGCCTCCCCCTCGTCCTCGCAGCGCCCCCCCACCTCCTTGATGTTGGAGGTGATGGCGAGGGTGTCGCCGGCAAACTCGGGAAACAGGGCCAGGTGTTTTTCCGAAGCGATCAGGAGGTCGGCCTTCAGGATCGTCGACAGGTGACTTTCGGCCAGGGTTGGCCGTCCACCGCAGGCAATGCCGATCACGGTGACCACTCAGGCGGCCCCGGTATCCGCATGACGCGCCTCGGCCACCGCCAGAAGTGCGTGCAGGGCGGCCACCGCCACCGCCGAGCCACCCTTTCGGCCGCGGCAGACGATGTAGGGTGTGGGCAGGGAGAGAACCGCCTCCTTGGACTCCTCGGCAGACACGAAACCCACCGGAACGCCGACGATCAGGGCGGGTTTCAAACCCTCCTCGCGCACCATGCGGGCGACTTCCAGAAGCGCGGTGGGGGCGTTGCCGACGGCGACAATGCCGCCCTCGATCAGGCCTTTCGCCTTGTCCATGGCGACCACGGCGCGGGTGGTGTTGAGCGCCCTGGCGCGGGTGATGACGTCTTCATCCGCGATGTGGGTGTGGACCGTGCAGCCGAAGTGATCGAGCCTGGTCTGGGACAGCCCCATGGCGATCATCCCCACGTCGCACACGATCGGGCGTCCGGACAGGATGGCGGCCACCCCGGCATCGATGGCATCGTCCGACATGGCGGTGTTGGCGACGAAGTCGAAGTCGGCGGTGGCGTGCACCATGCGCCGCACCACCGTCCACTGTTCCTGCGGCCAGCCGTGGTCACCGGCCTCCGCATCGACGATGGCGAAGCTGCCGGACTCGATTTGTCGGCCTTTTTGGGTGAGCTGGTCGGTGACGTTGGACGACACGGCGGGTCTCCTTGGCAAAGCCTGTATGGACGAGGTCGGTTGCGTGTAACGCAGTGATGGTAAGGCGGCGTTCGAAGCGGGTCAATTAGAGGCCGCTTCCGGGCGTCCCGGGGTAGTGGGAAATGTCCGAGCCGGGTGGTTTTCCAGCCCGCGCATTACCCCTGTTCGGGACCGCACCGCCCCTGCACGTTGCCGTCGAAGTCGGTCATGATCACGTCACAGGCGACATCGCCTCCCGCGAAGCGCCCGGCGTGGTGGGCGGCGCGGGCGGCGACCTGATCGGCGAGCCCCGGATAGCCCGCTTCGGTGGCGATGTCCATGGCGTGACGACCGGTGTTGGCGGCGGCCACGGCGTCGATCACATCCTGTGGCGCGCCCAGTTTCCGGGTCAGGCTGGCGAGCATGCGGGTGTTGACCTCGGAGCCTGATGCGTGGGTCTGGCGGCGGCCGTCGGCGAGCTTGGAGAGCTTGCCGATCATGCCCACCAGGGTGACCCTTCCGATCCCGCTGGCCGCTGCGGACTTGAGGGCATGGCCGACAAAATCCCCCATCTGAATGAAGGCGATTTCCGGCAATTCCGGCAGCAGGGCGCGGGCGAACTTTTCGCTACGGCCGCCGGTGGTGAGCACGATGTGGGTGCAGCCCGCGGCCGCCGCCGCCTCCACTCCCTGGGTGACCGACGCCTTGAAGGCGGACGTGGAGTAGGGCCGCACGATGCCGGTGGTGCCGAGAATGGAAATGCCACCCTCGATGCCGAGGCGGGCGTTCAGGGTTTTTTCCGCCATCGCCTCACCGCCGGGCACGGAGATGGTGACCTCGATGCCGCCGGTGAATGCCGGGTGCGCCGCCATGACCCCGGCGACCGCCTCGGTGATGCTTTTGCGCGGCACCGGGTTGATGGCGGCGGTACCCACCTCGAGGCCGAGGCCGGGACGGGTGATGGTGCCGACGCCCTCGCCGCCGAGCAGGGTGACTCCGGGCGCATCGACCGTCCGCAGGGTGGCGGTCAGGTGGGCGCCGTGGGTGCAGTCCGGGTCGTCACCGGCATCCTTGACCACCGAGCAGATCACGCTGCCGTCGTCTCTGGTCTCGTGGCGCTCAAGGGCGAACGTGACCTTCTTTCCGGCGGGCAGGGAGGTGGTGACGCGGCTGCGGTCTTCCCCGGTGAGCAGCATCTCGGCGGCGGCGCGGGCGGCGGCGGTGGCGCAGGCGCCGGTGGTGTAGCCGGTACGCAGCTTGCTCTTGTCCTTCGGGACGGCCTTGCTCATGAGGCCGCCTGCCGCTCGCACCAGTCCCGCCACATATCCCGGTAGGCCGCTTCCAGTTTGCGGGTGAAGCCTTCCCCGTCCAGCAGCGGGCTGTCCTGCATGCGCTTGCGCATTCCGGCACGCATTTCTGCAAGCCGGGCGGGGTCGGTGGCGAGCCCCACGGCGATCCCGACGAACTGGTCCTGGGTGTCGGCGATCAGATCGGTCAGCCCCAGGGTGGTCAGCAGGCTGGCGCCGACCCGCTGGTGGAAGTGCTCACCGTTCAGGGTGACGATCGGCACCCCCATCCAGAGCGCTTCGCAACTGGTGGTGTGACCGGCGTAGGGGAAGGTATCGAGGGAGATGTCGATCGTATTGTAGGTGTCGAGAAATTCCCGGTCGCTGGAGCCGACCTTGGCAAAGCAGGAAACCCGTTCGCGTTCGATGCCGTGGGATTCGAACGCCGCCAGATAGCGTTCCCGCTCGACGTCCGAGTCGAATGTCTTGCGGCACAGGGACAGGCGTGCGCCCGGCAGCGCGGCGAGCACACGGGCCCACAGGGCGATCACCCGGTCGTTGATTTTGATGGTGTTCATCAGGGAACCGAAGGTGATAAACCCGTTCGACGTCGAGGGTGGTGGGCCGATCGGAGGCGCCTCCGGGGACGGCGCGAAGCAGGAAAAACCGCCTTCGATGCGGGCCAGCCGCTCCACGTGGAAACGCTCGTTGCCCGCCGGGTCCGCCACCGGGTCGGTGATGCGCCAGTCCACCGTGGGCAGGCCGGTGCTGGCCGGATAGCCCAGGTAGGTGACCTGCACCGGGGCCGGTTTTTCCGCCAGCACGGCGGCCTGATTGCCCGCGGTGTGGCCTGCAAGGTCCACCAGGATATCGATGTCGTCGGCGCGGATGCGGGTGGCGATCTCCGTGGGCGGCAGGCCCTGGACATCGCGCCAGTGGGGCACCGCCGCCTTGAGGGTGGCGGTTACCTGATCGGGTTTTGCAACGTTGGCGTAGCAGAACGCCTCCACCGCCGATGGGTCGTGGTGGGGAAACACCGGGGTGAGAAACGCCGCCACCGGGTGCCTGCGAAAATCCGGAGACAGGTAGCCGACCTTCAGGGTGCGCTCCGGATCCGGCGTATTTTCAAACTGCGGCGGCGCGGGGCGTCCGGCCACCCGGCGGATCCCCCAGTCCCGGTGCCGGGCAAAGATGCCTTCGGCGCTCTGCTCCGGGTCGTAGAGGGATAAAAACAGGTAGTTGGAGGCCGCCAGATCATTCCCCGGACGTATGGACAGGGCCTTGCCATAGTGCTCCTCGGCCTCCTTGAAGCGGCCCCGGCGTTTAAGCACGTTGGCCAGGTTGACCCGCACCTCGACCGCGTCCGGTTTTTTTTCGAGGGCCTCGGCCAGTACCTCGGCGGCCTCGGCGTAACGCTGCTGCTGGTCCAGCACCACCCCCAGGTTGCCCCAGGCATGTATGGCCTCCGGGTTTAACGCCACCGTGCGGCGCAGGGCGGTTTCGGCATCCGCCAGTTCACCCGCCATGTAATGCACCACGCCAAGGTTGTACCAGCCGTCGGCCAGGTCGGGCAGGGCCTTTACCGCCGCCTTCAGATGGCGAGCCGCCTTGACCAGGCGTTTATTCGAGGCATACATCATGCCCAGCCGGAAGTGGGCGTCGCCGTGACCGGGGTTGGCCTTGAGGACCGCAAGGTAGCCTTTTTCGGCTTCCTTGAGTCGCCCTTCCCGATGATTGCGGGCGGCTTTTTCGAACCGTTTGTTCATGTCACGCTATTACGTCACGGCCCCTGCAAAAATCCGGCACCCGCCGGACGCGACGGTATTGTAACCGTTTGCGTCGCGGGTCAGGGCGCCCCCACTCCGGTTCCGCCAGTTCCGCCGCTGCCGGGTACATGCCCGGCAGGCTTTTTCTTCCTCCGGCGCTCCGGGGTTAGATGGCGATCTGGGTTTCGAACAGGGCGGCGTAAACACCCTGTCGGGCCACCAGTTCGTCATGGCTGCCCTCTTCCGCCACCCTGCCGTCCTGCATCACCAGGATGCGGTTCACCGTGCGCAGGGTGGACAGACGGTGGGCGATGATAAACGTGGTGCGCCCCTGGGTTAACTCCCCCATGGCGTCCTGAATCAGCCGTTCGGTGGCGGTGTCGACGCTGGCGGTGGCTTCGTCGAGGATCACCACCGGCGGGTTCTTGAGCAGGCTGCGGGCGATGGCGATGCGGGTGCGTTCACCCCCGGAGAGCTTGATGCCGCGCTCGCCGATGCGGGTGTCGTAGCTTTTCGGCAGGGAGCGGATAAGGTCGTGTACCTGGGCGGCCCGTGAGACTTCCAGAAGCTCCGCCTCGGAGGCGTCGAGGCGGCCGTACATGATGTTTTCGCGCACCGTGCCGTTGAACAAAAACGGATCCTGGGCAACCAGGGCGAGCTGTTGTCTGAGGGAGGCGATGGTGATGCCGCGGATGTCGATGCCGTCCAGGGTGATGCGCCCGGCGGTGGGGTCGTAAAACCGCATCAGCAGCTTGACGCAGGTGCTCTTGCCCGCGCCGGACGCCCCCACCAGCGCCACGTGCTCTCCCGGTGCCACCGTGAAGCTGACATTGTCGAGTACCGGGATTCTGGCGGCGTAGTGGAAGTCCACCCGCTCGAACGCCACCTCGCCGCGGGCCGAGCCGGGCAGGGCGGTGGCGGTGGGGGCGTCCCGCACCGCCGGCTCCTGATCGATGATCTCGAACACCCGCTCGCAGGAGGCAAGGGCGTGTTGCAGCATGTGGTTCAGGCCGTGAATCTGATTGACCGGGGCGTAAAACAGGGCCAGATAGAACAGCATGGCCACCAGGGTGCCCGCGGTCAGTTCTCCGCTGATGACCCGCGGTCCGCCGAAGGCGACGATCAGCACGGTGCCGAGGGCCCCGGTAAACAGCATGCCGGGGGAGTAGATCGACCACAGCCGCATCACCTTGAGATTGGCTTCGGCGTACTGGCTGGAGGTGCGCCCGAAGCGTTCCCGCTCGAAGCGCTGCCGCCCGAAGGAGAGGATCTCGCGGATGCCCGAGATATTGTCCTGCAGCTGGGCGTTCATAGCGCCCAGGGTTTCCCGGATCAGGATGTAGAGTTTATGCACCCGACGGGTATAGAGCAGCCCGCCCCAAACCAGAAACGGAATGGGTGCGAGCGCCAGCAGAGCCAGTTTCCAGTCGAGCAGGAACATCATGGTGGCGACGCCGATCAGGGTGAGGCTTGCGACCAGGAACTGCTCGAGGCCGTCGATGATCACCCGCTCCATGTTGTTCACGTCGTTGTTGACCCGGCTCATGATCTCGCCGGTGGCGCGGTCCTCGAAGTAGTCCAGGGACAACAGTTGCAGCCGCCGGTAGACATGGTCGCGCATGTCGTACACCACCTGCTGCTCCAGGGTGTTGTTCATGCGGATGCGGGTGCTGTTGAACAGGCCACGGGCGGCGTAGGCGGCCACCAGCGCGGCCACCAGCGGCCACAGCCATCCGGGCTGGATGCCGGGCAGCACTTCGTCGATCAGGGTCTTCAAAATCCGTGGCGGGACAAGTTCCACCAGGGTGGTGCAGGCCGCCAGGGTAAGCACGATGGCAGCCAGCCGCTTGTAGGGGGCAACGTAGCCGAGGGTGCGTAAAAGCGGGTGCATGGCGGGTGGTCTGGGCTTGGGGTGAGGGACGTTGCCCGTGAAAACGGAGCGGGGCGCGGGGGGCCATGACCCTTCCCGCGCCCCGTTTGAACGTATCAGGCTGCCGGAGAGACCGGCGCCCGCTTCCGGCTACGGATAGCCGGGCGGAACCTTGACCCCTTCCGGTGCCGGTTTGCCCTTGTCGTGCACGTGGCAGCGGTTGCAGTCGGAGAGCGGGAAGGCGATACGGTTGTGGCAGCGGCCACAATATTCGCCGGAGGCAATTTTCGGCATGGTCATGACCTTGTTGTTCAAGGCCCCGTTCATGGCGAAGATCTCCGGGTGACAGTTGTTGCAGGTCAGCCACATGGTGTGGATGTCGTGCGGGAAGATCACGTCCGGCATGGACTCGGACTTGGTCGGAACCAGCAGGGCGAGGCCAAACGGCTTGTCGTCCGGCTTTTCCTGGCGGGCCGGGTCCAGGGTGTGGCGCGGGGTGATGTAGCCCTCCCGGATGGAGCGGGCCCAGTCGATCAACCCGTACTGGTCAGTGGGCAGGTTGGACAGTTCCAGCGCTTCCGGGTGGGCACCCTGGCCCATCTTGTATGCCTGCCCGGCAAAGCCGTTGGGATCGCCGGTGCCGGCGATCACGCCGCGGCTGTCCATCCAGATGGCCTGGCGGGGATCAATGAGGGATTCAAAAAAAGCCTCGTCGGACTGGGCGGCGGCATCCGGAGCGGCGTCAGCGGCTTTTTTATCCTGCGCCTGCGCCTGCGTGGCGGCGAGGCCCAGCACAAGTGCCGCCAAAAAGGCGGTCGGCAGCAGGAACAGTCGGAGGGTCCGGGTTACGGTCGTCATGGCGTTATCCTTGCGTCGGATTTGGACAGGAACAAACAATCTATTTCACAAAGCCACGAGCCTTCGGAATCGAAATATCGCTCTTACCGGCGTGGCAACGGTCGCAGTAGAGCGGCGGCCAGGAAATGGTGCCGTTGTGGCAGCGGCCACAGAACTGCTTGTTGACGATCTTTTTCATTGTAATGTCGTTGGAACCGGCGCGCATCTCGAAGATGGCCGGGTGACACACTTTGCACTTGAAACGAATCCGGTGGAACCAGTGGGGGAACACCACTGGCGGCATGCCGGCTTTCTCCGCATGCCGGTTCAGGGTGATGTCCCCGTACTCGGCCTGGGAGGGCTCAATGTCCACAAACACGAGAGCGCCGGCGGCGAGCATGGCAAACACAGCCGCCAAGGCAAAGGGCCTCTTCATCATCGGTAACATCTCTTCGGCCTCACATTAAAAAAAACAGGCAAAGTTCCGAGAACCTGCAAATAAGCAAAATTCTTGTCTGCTGAGGAATTTGCGATTTGTAGCAATTTTTGGGGGGCTCTGTCAAGGCATGTGGGAGAGCGGGGTGAAGGTTTTGCCAATCCCCGCGAAGGAGGGGGAGTATGTGGTCTCGAGAGGCATGTTCCTTGCACATACTTCAGGGAAAAAGGTGTCCTCACGGGTACTTGGGAAGTCATGCCGGAATCCCCGCCTGGGCTGGGTTTGAGCCCCTCTGTTTGTAAGGATTTTCAGGACTTACGGCAGTAACGCGCATGCTGGAAATACTTGACTCACCAATTTGTGAGTCGGTAGCATCGGCCCCCCGTATCCACGGACAGTTGTGTATTCAGTTTGTACAGGTATGTACAGGAAGCAGAGATTAGGGCTTAGGTTGTCGTACCTTGGGAAAAATAGTTCCGCTCTTGCCCCGTCCCGTTGGCTGGCGCCCCTGTGCGTGACCATCGGGATCGTGGGATTGTCGGCCTGTACCCGCAGCGTGGACGATACCACCCCCTCGACTGCCGGAAACCATGGCACCGATGCCGCCCGGCACTCGCAAAATGCCGAAAAGCTGGCGAAACCCATGTGGACCCAGTTCGAAATCAACAGCAGCGTTCACGCCCTCGCTTTCCGTGGTACCGACGTCTGGGTCGGCACCGAGGCCGGGCTGTTGCGCTACGATCAGGTCCGGGACGAGGTGACGGCCAAGTACGACACCGGTTCGGGCCTGCTCTCCAACAACGTGATGTCCCTCGACATGGACTCGGACGGCAGCCTCTGGGTCGGCACCCACGGCGGCGGCCTGACCCACATCTCCGATACCGGGGTCTGGTCCCGCTATTCGGTGCCGGACCTGGGCGATTCGTTCGTCTATCAGGCCCTGCCCGATGTCATGGGCCGGGGCCTCTGGGTCGCCACCTGGAGCGGCCTGTCCCACCTTGAAAATGGCGCCTGGCGCACCTACACCACCGCCGACGGCTTGGTGGACGACTGGGTCTACGCCATGGTCCAGGACGACGACGGTACCCTCTGGCTCGGTACCGAGGGCGGCGTGTCCGTGTTCGACGGCAAAACCTCCTGGTCCACCTACACCCACGCCGACGGCCTGGGAGCGGGCAAGGACCGGGTTGAGGACTACGAGGCGATCGGCAACCCCAGCCGCCACCATCGCACCGCGCCGGGCAAGGAGGCGACGGGTTACAACCCCAACTACGTGCTGGCGGCGCTGATCGACGGCGACGGCAACAAGTGGTTCGGCACCTGGGGCGCGGGCCTGTCGCGCTTCGACGGGAACTCCTGGGTGACCTATACCCACACCGAGGGGCTGGGCGGAAATTTTGTCACCGACCTGCATGCCGACGCCGATGGCACCATATGGGCCACCACCGACGGCGGCGTGAGTGTGTTCCGGGGAGGCAAATGGCAAAACTTTGATGGGGATGACGGCCTGATCTCCGACGCCGTGTTCGACGTTACAACGGACGCCCGCGGCAGAAAGTGGTTCGGCACCATGGCCGGAGTCAGCCGGCTGGACGGATTTATGGATCGGGAACATGTGGGGGGGCAGATTTGACGTGCACCTCCGTTTTTTCATTGGAGTGCTGGTGGTGGCGGTTATGACCTGGAGCGGTGTCGCATTAGGCGATTCGATCATTGGTTCGCGCCACGATCTCTCGCACTTCAACCAGCGGGGCTATGACGGCGCCACCAGTGGACCCATGCAGGGATTTACCTTTAACGATTACCGCGAGGCCTGTATCTACTGCCACACCCCGCATAACGGCAGCCCGGTGGCCCCTTTGTGGAACCGCAACCTGCCCCCCGAAACCGGTTACGATATGTACACCTCCGCGAGCTTTGACTCGGGGCCGGCGGGCGCGCCGGACGGTATCTCCCTGGCCTGCCTGTCGTGCCACGACGGCACCATCGCCGTGGACGACATCCGCAACAAGCCCAAGTTCCACGATTGGATCGATTCCGGTGTCCACTACCGGCTGGACGTCAACGAGCCCGGTCGCGGCAGTGATTCCTGCGCGAAATGCCACGCCCCGGACGAGGGCGGAATCGGCGGCGTCAACGCCGCCCACGATGCCACCATTCGCTACCTGACCCAGAACCTGACCGACGATCATCCGATTTCGATGCCGTACCCGAGCCAGGCCATGGACCCGCAGTTTATTCAGCCCACGCTTCAAAAAGATGACGGGGGTCGTGCATTTGATAATGGGATTCAGACCTACGAAGGGGATAAAGTACAGTGCGCGACATGCCACGATATCCATAACCCCGACGAGGACAACTCGGAAGGGCGCGACCCGTTTTTGCGTGTATCGAACCGGGGGAGCGCCCTGTGTCTGACCTGCCATGAAAAATAACCGAACCTGCATAAGTACCCTGCTGGCGGTGTTCCTGCTCGCCGGATGCGCTACCCAGAAGGAAGCGCCGCTGCCGGATGTGGTGTGGCCGCTTCCGCCGGATAAGCCGCGGGTGCGTTTTGTCGAGTCGATCAGTTCGAGTCAGGACATTACCGGTTCCGTGGGACGCAGCTTCCTCGATACCCTGATCGGCGGCGAGAGTTCCACCGGCTTTACCAAGCCGTACGGCATCCACGTGGACCGGGATCGCCGCATCTTTGTGGCCGACACCGGATGGCGCAAGGTGCTGGTGTTCGACCGCGCCGGCGAGTCGTTCTGGATCCTCGGCGTGGACGGTCTCGGCATGCTGGCGCAACCGGTGTCGGTGTCCTCTGACGGCGATGGCCATATCTACGTGTCGGACTCCGCCCAGGCGCGGGTGGTGGTGTACGACCGTGACGGCGGTTACCTGAATGCCTTTGGCGGTCGCGACTACCTGGTCAAACCGGTGGGTCTGGCGGTGGATGACGTCCACAACCTGGTGTATGTGGCCGATACCAAGGCCCACAAGGTGGTGGTGTTCGATAAGGAAGGTCATTTCATCCGCTCGTTCGGCAGCCATGGTCCGGAAGAGGGCGCGTTCAACTGGCCGACCAACGTGGCGGTGGGGCCGAATGGCAACGTCTACGTGGTGGACATGCTCAATTTCCGGGTGCAGGTGTTTAACCCCCAGGGGGAATACCTGTGGAAGCTCGGCAGCGTCGGGCGCGGCTACGGACAGTTTTCCAAGCCCAAGGGCATTGCCGTGACCGACGACGGGCTGGTGATGGTGGCGGACGCCGCCTTTAACAATGTGCAGATTTTCGATGAACAGGGGCGCTTGCTCATGTTCTTCGGTGGAATGGGGTCAGGCCGCGGACAGTTCTGGATGCCCGCTGGCATGAGTGTAGGACCGGACGGCCGGATTTATGTCGTCGACCAGTTTAATAAACGGGTCAACGTGTATGAGGTGATCCGCTATGCCGATGAGCAGGCAGACAAACAGGCGGATGAACAGGATGTGTTGACGCAGGAAGCCCCAGCCCCTTAACCGGGGTCCTGCGTCATCTCTTTGTGATAGTCGGGGTTTTTGTTGTTATGGAGGATCATATGAAACGGATTACACGCGTATTTGCGAGCGTGTTGGCGGTGGGCGTGGGTGCCCTTCTGCTGAATGTTTCGCCTGCCGCCGCCCAGTGGGCGAACGGCACGGAGAAGTTGCCGGCGGAGGATGTGCGTAACACCAAGCACAACTTCTTCCTGAACCAGGATGTCGGGTACAGCGAGCAGGAGACCACCGAGGTCTGCGTGTTCTGTCACACGCCGCACGGTGGCCGTAACACCACCACGGCGAGCAATGTGCCGCTGTGGAACCGGGCCATGCCGACGGCCAGCACCGTGTACGAAATGTACGACAGCCCGAACTTTGACGGCAGCGCCTCCTGGGCGGTGACCGGCGGACAGCCCAAGGGCGTGTCCCTGGCCTGCCTGTCCTGTCATGACGGCACCATCGGTATCGACGCGCTCATCAACGCGCCGGGGTCCGGCGGTTTTGTGCCGGGCAACAAGGGTAATGACGCGACGCTCTACAAGAGCCTCGGGTTGAACGGCGGCGTACGCGCCCTGGGTGTCGATGCCACTGACGGCTCGATGACCGAGGACCAGCGTCCGGACTGTACAACGGTGATCGAAAATGCGGGCACCGGAAAGAACGCCTGTTTCCACTTCCCCATGGGTCCGCAGACCAACTCGGAGTTCTTTGCCGGTTGGAATGGCACGGATGTGAGCGGGACGTTCGGCATGGCGCCGTTCCCCAACCTGACCACGGTGCTGAGCGACGATCATCCGATCAGCATGCAGATTCCGGCCAACGATCCGCAGTTCGCGGAGATCACCGCCAACTTCCTGAACAGCAATGCTGACGGGGTGTCGGGTGTGAGCTACCTCAGTCGTACGGGTACCCACAACACGGACGTTCGCGACCGTTTGCGGGCCTATCCGACCGGTGGTAGTGGAACCCAGTATGTGGAGTGTGCGTCGTGCCATAACCCGCACACGCCGCGTCCGCTGTTCCTGCGGTTGCCGAATGCAACCAACAGCGCCGGGACGATCACGCCGCTGGATTCGGGTGGCGGTATTACCGCCTGGAGTGCGATTACCGGAAACACCGGTGATTCCACGTACGTGAGTAACAACCCGAACTTCCAGAGTGCGATCTGCCTCTCGTGCCACGAGAAGTGAGTCGGTTATGGCGTAACGCAACCGCCGTATTTGCTGACGAAAATATGATCCGAACACCCACGCGGGGAGGTGCGTCTTGATGGCGTTTCCTTCACGGATCCTCCGGGGTGGGCTGGTGCTGGCGGCCCTGTTATGGGTCGCCAGCCCTGCCCACCTTTTCGCGTATGAGGCGGGTTCCGCCAAAACCGTGGAGGATGAGGCAAAGGGTGACCGGGTCGTGGTGCGTGTCAACGGCGACCCCATCACGGAAGCCCAGGTGGCGACCGAGCTGGAACTTCACATGCCTTCCGTGACCGGCCACGGAGAACTCTCGCCGGAACGGCTGGAGACGCGGCAGCGGGAAGTGGTCCGGGACATGGTGATCCGGCGGTTGATTCGGCACGAGGCCAAAGCGGCGGGCTTGACCGCCACGGAAGCGGAAATGGCCGAAGAGTCGGCGGCGCTGATCAAGCGCTTCGGCGGCGAAGCGAGGTACCGGGCAACGCTGGCGTCGCGCGGCATGGATCCGGATACGGTCCGGCAGGGGCTGGAAGAACACGTTCTGGGACGCAAGATGCTTGCGCGCATCGAGGCTCAGGTGGAGGAACCCACCGACAAGGTGCTGCGCGCCTACTACGACGCAAACCGGGAGAAATTTAAAATTCCCGCCCGGGCGACGGTGCGTTACTTGTTGGCCGGGGTGGACCCGACTGCATCGACTGCGGAGTGGGAGGCGGCGAAAGCGCGCCTTATAGAGATTCGGGAACGGGTGCTGGGGGGCACGCCGTTCATGAAAGAGACCGGGGACCTGCCGCCCGATGGCCCGGTCAAGTTGCTGGAGGAGGTTCGCATCCACCAGGGACAGTCGGGGGTTGAGGTCTTGAATGACGCGGCCTTTTCGACTCAGGCGGGTGATATGAGTGAACCGGTTCGGACGCTTTACGGTTATGTGCTGGTGTACGTGGTCGAGCGTTCTGATCCGGGACAACTGGAGTTCGAGGAACTCAACCGCGATTTGTTCGCGCGGGAGTGGCTGGCTGGCAGGCGGGCGGAAATTCGCAACGCCTGGATGGCGGGCATCCTTGAAAAGGCGGAAGTCGAATTTATCGAGTAGAAATGGCGTGCTCGGGGTGTGGACCGAAAAGAGCCAAAGCCGAGTGTCTATCGGGGACGCACCGTACCGTTGCGTCCCGATTCTGATACTGCTGGCGTGTGCGCTGCTGCTGCCCTCCACGGCCTTGGCGCTTCAGCTCGGGGGCTCTCTGAGTTGGACCACGACACGAACCGAAACGAACACACCGACGACCGATTCGGTGCAGACCGGATTTGGGCAGACTTACCGGACGAACGCCAACGGAGGGTTCCTCAGGCCGGGTCTGCTCAACTGGACCGCCGGCGTCGGCTGGCGTCGTGACATGACGACCTTTTCCGGGGTGAACCAGCCCGCCCGGGACGTGCGGCTGACCGATTACAACCTGGGGTTCGTGGTTCTGCCGACGGTGATGCCCCTCAACATCAACCTGCGGCGTTCGGTGGTGGACAACAGCAGCGGCAGCGGCAAGCAGACCACCGAAACCGGGACCATCAGTCTCAGCACACGGATTCCGATGCCCGACGGCGAACCGCTTGGGGTGTCCGCCTTTCAGAGTGAACAGGACGCCACCGGGGGAACAACCACGTCGCGTCTTCTGGGCCTGTCAAAGCGCTTTGAGATCGGCTCCGGCACCGACCTGAACTCGTCGTATCAGCTGTCCCAATACAGTGCGCCCGGCACCCGCAGCACCGGGCACGGTGCTTCCTTGTCGACCAACACCGTCTGGAACGAGCGGCTGTCGACCAATGCCTTCGCCAACGTCAGTTCACGCTCCACCACCTCCACCCGGAACGCCTCGGGGCGCTCCTTGTTTTTGAACAACAGCTTAGGGGCGGGCCTGTTTTACCGGCGGGCCCGGACCCTTTCCGCAAGCCTGAACTACGCCTACTCCGAAAGCCCCCAGGACCAGGGGGAGGACATCCGCAGTCAACTGCTGTCGGGACGGGGAAACCTCCGCTTGAGCAAGAAGACCGATGTGAACGGCTCCTTTGCCCTGCGCCGTCTTGACCTCAACACGACCCGGCTGGATACCGTCACCGCCCGTGCCGGACTCAAATACCGGCCCCGCTTCGGGTGGAGCACCGGCGGGCAGGTGTCCGTGTCCAGCAACACCACGAGCGGCGCCTCCAGCAGCGACCGTAACGCCTATACGGTCAACGGCTTTCTGAACGCCCGGCACGACCTTGTTCCGGTGCGGCTGAACTGGGGGTCGAGCCTGTCGTGGTCGTCCTCCAGCGGCACGTTTTCCGAAGACCGGCTGACCACCAATGCCCACGTTTCCGTCAGCGAACAACAGCTCCGGTGGGTTCGGCTCAACGCCAACTACCGCTTCACCGACATCCAGCAATCCTACGGCAGCGGTGGTGTTGAACCCTTTACCCAGGACCACGGGGTGGGCCTTTCCGCCAGTCTCACGCCGAAGCGCAGGGTGCTTTTGCCCACCGACTCGTTGAGTGCGAGCGCCTCGACCTCGGCCACCTGGAGCCGCCAGTTCCGGGCCGACCGCAACCTGCGCAGCACGTCATTCAACCTGCACGGAAGCTACACCGCCTGGTCCGGGCTGGTGGCGGACGCCTCCTACCGCTTTGTCGACAATTCGTCGGACACCACCGGTTCCGAACATCTGTTCCTGGCGGCGGCCACCTGGTCGCGCACGGCGCTCCGGCGGGGCAAGATGCGGCTCAAGGCCGATGCCCGGAGAAGCTACACGGGAGGCAACCTTGAGTCAGAGGAGTACGGAATCACGTATTATTTCGACTACAGCATCGGATTGCTGCGCGCTTCATTCTCGGCAAACTACACCTCGCTGACCCTGGGACAGGGTGACGGTACGGATACCAATGGCGTGCGGTTGAACATCACACGGACGTTCTGATCATGCAAGCATGGAAAACCATCATCCTGGCCGGGGCCCTGCTGCTCGCCGGTTGCGCCACCCCGATCGGAGGGATTCCGGATGCGCCGGACATGGGCAACGTCTGGCCGGTGCCACCGGATCAGCCCCGGGTGGCGTACCTGCATGAGGTCCGGGTGCCCGCCGACATCGGTGTTTCCGAGGGCTTCTGGGGTCGGGTGGTCGGCTCCATCGCGGGCCGCAAGAAACCACCTTCAATCGAGGAGCCAGTGGGCATTTACGCGGATGCCGAAGGCTGGATGATGGTGGCCGATCCAGGTTTGCAGGTGGTGCACCTGTTCAACCTGAAGAAAAAGACTTACCGGCAAGCATTCCGGCTCCCGGAAGGACGCCTCGCCTCCCCGGTCGGGGTGGCCTACGACCCTGAGCGGGACTGGGTGTTCGTGTCCGACTCGATCCACAACCGAATCTTCGTGTACCACACCAATGGGGACTATGTGGGGCTCTTTGGCGAAGGCCTGAGCCGGGTGTCGGGTTTGGCGTGGGACCGGGCCGGTCGGCAATTGGTGGCGGTGGACACCGGCAATCATCGGGTCCTGGTGTATGGACCGGAAGGCAGGCTGGTTCGAGAGATTGGCGGGCGCGGCGATCAGCCGGGACAGTTCAATTTCCCCACCCACGTGGCCCTGGACGGCGAGGGCCGGATACTGGTTACCGACTCCCTCAATTTCCGGGTCCAGGTGTTGACCCTGGAAGGTGAGCCCGTGCGACAGATCGGCAGTCTCGGCCAGGTGGTCGGTACCTTCAGCAAGCCCAAGGGCGTGGCGGTGGACGGGCAGGGTCAGACCTACGTGGTCGATGGTATTTATGATGTGGTGCAGATGTTTGACCGGGAGGGCCAGCTCTTGATGCATTTCGGCAGCGCTGGCAGCGAGCCCGGGCACTTCTGGTTGCCGGCGGGGGTTGCCGTGGCCGATGGCCAGGTATTTGTTGCCGATACCCACAACCGGCGTATTCAGATGTTTCGCTTGCTTGCGGCGCCTGAAGGCGGGTCTTAGTGGGTCGGGCGGCACCGGCATGTTACGATTAAAAATTGCACAGAAAACGTTCTGAGGCGGATATGCGGAAGACTGGAATAACAATTGCCCTTCTGGCGGGGCTCCTCTGGAGCGCGGTGGCGTCCGCGCAGACACCGCCCGGCGCGTTCGAGGCGGTGGAGGACATTGCCCGCACCAAGCACAACCTGTCTTCCACGGGACTTGCGGCACAGGGGGATACACCGGGGTACAACGTGTTCTCCCCCGGTGCCGAGCACCAGACCGGAGAACTCGGTACCGGGGAAATCTGCGTATTCTGCCACACCCCCCACGGCGCCACCGACAGTTCGGCGGTGCGTGGTCCCCTGTGGAATCGTCACCTGGGGCAATCCGGCGGCTACACCCTTTATGATCAGGTCTGGTCCCGCTCCTTTGAAGGTGAGGTGCATCCGGGCGCGCCCACCGGTTACTCGCGTCTGTGCCTCTCCTGCCACGACGGCACCATTGCCCTTGGCAGCGTGGTGAATGCCCCCGGCTCCGGCGGCTACTCCCGCACCCCGGTGGAATCGCTTCCGGTGGTGGAAAGGCAGCCGGACGGAACCCTTTCCGGCAAAGGCATCGTGATGCCCGAGGGGGGTGGCCAATTCAGTGGCGACACCCGCCGTCTGGGTCTCGACCTGACCAACGATCACCCTGTCTCCTTCCGTTTTGATTCGGCGCTTGCCGCCACCGACAAGGAGTTGGTCGATCCGGGACCGCCCCTGGCGGACATCGGCGGAGACAGCCCGATCTCCCCCTTGCGGCGGGCCGAGGGCACCTCGGTCGGGGTGTTCGACTCGGTGCAGTGCACCAGTTGCCACAACCCGCACGCGGTCACTTATCCCAAGTTCCTGCGTGCGCCGATCTGGCAGAACGACCCGCCCGGTTCGCGCATTCTGTGCCTGAACTGTCACGAAAAACCGGGATGGGAGGGCAGTACCCACGCCATCAGCGATGCGGTGCGCAGCAAATACCCGATTCTGGATCCGACCACCACCTCGCCGACGGACGGTTACGACTTTGACGGACAGCACTCGGTGGCCGAGACCGCCTGCCGCAATTGCCACGATCCGCATACCGCCCAGGGTGCCAAGCGACTGCACCGGGAAGGGGTCAGTGACGTCGGGGAGGTGGCGGAGGATGCGGTGGAGCACACCTGCTTCCTGTGTCACTCCCCCAACCATGAAAGCATCAACGAGCCTGGCACCACCCAGCCGCGCCTGGACTCGGCCATGACCTATCACCTGCCGGCGGGCGATACCACGTCAGCGGGCAACCCGCGGTTTGCCTCCACGCCGGTGGCGCCGGATATCTTCACCCATTTCAACAAGGATCAGAACAACCCGAACTGCTTCCCGGCAAACGGTTCGGTGCCGCCGGTCTACGATCCGAACAACGGTTGTGGCGCGGCCATGAATCTGGCGCTGGCGCCGGGGCACGAGCCGGTATTTATCGGCAATCCGGGCGAGGGTGTGGAGTTGTTCTCGCCCGATCCGCCCCCCGGTAATGAAAGCCCCCTTGGCCTGGGCAAGCCGGACAACGCTCATATCGAGTGCACCGATTGTCACAATCCGCATCAGGTCGTTGCCGGAAACCGCCTGAAGGGGATGCGCGGCATCGACATCAACGGCAACGTGGTCGGCCCCGGTGTACCGGGTAACGACCGCGAGGTCTATGTGTATGAGGTCTGCTTCCGCTGCCACGGCAACAGCTACAGCAACATATTCCAGGGCGACCGCTTCCCGGACGACACCACGCGCCGCAGTGACCCGCGGGACCAGATGCCATCCAATCCGTCGTTCAGCTATCGCGGATTTTCGAACAAGCGTCTGGAGTTCGACCCGAATACGCCGGACACCGCTGAGGGGCATACCCAGCAGTTGGTGAATGCCGCCTTCCACCCGGTGGGGGCGCCGGGCCGAAACCGCTCTCCGCAGTTGGACAAACAGTTGCAGATGTCAGGTTCCGGGCTGACCGTCAACAGCACCATTCAGTGCACCGACTGCCACAACTCGGATACCACCAGCGTGGTGCCGGGGCCGGTGACGGAGTCCAATCTGCGGGCGACGGACAGCCCGTCCAATTTCGAGCCGCTCAAGAGCCTGTTCCCGGAATATCCGGCGGTGGGGCCGCACGGCTCGACCAAGATCCGCATCCTGCGAAACAATTACAATACCGACGTTCTGAACCCCGATCGCTGCTACGAGGGTTGGCCGGATATCGGCGGTGTGCCGCCGGAGCAGGGGGTGCACGGCTGTACCGCCAGCGATGGCGCCAGCAGCTCCCATTGGGATAACTTTCTGTTGTGCTTCCAGTGCCACGATCGGCGGGCGTTTGACCCGAACGTGCCCGGGGCGTCCATCGTCGATCCGAGCTGGACCCGATTTTTCGGTTCGCCGAATGCGCCGGATGTCCACTGGGACGGCAACCTCCACATGTACCACCTCAAGTACACAGGAGCGTACTGCCACGAGTGCCACTACAACATGCACTCGAACGTGGAGGCGACCAACACCATTTACGGGGACGGTCTCGGCGGCAGACTGCCGCCGGACGCCATCGACGGCGCCCTTGATGGTGTGGTCAATACCCACTTGATCAACTTCGCTCCGGGGATCGAGGGAACCCTCAACACCAAGCCGACCTGGTGGTACAACGGCGATCATTTCCGGTGCAACATCAGGTGCCACGGTGAGGTGATGGACACATGCCAGTATCAGCACCCCACGACCGGCACGAGCAGCACCTGGTGCGCCGGAGCCACTGTTGCGGGGTAGACGGTTTCACGGGCTGGTGCTGTTGGCGCTTGCCACACTCTGGCCTGCCGGGCTGCAGGCGGAGTCGGCGGCCGACGGCATGGTGACCATTCCCGCCGGTCCGTTTGTGATGGGCGCGGACCCACGGGACGGCGCACTGGGTTTTTCCATCGGCGTCGACTCGATCCCCCGGCATGAGCGCACCCTGCCGGCTTTCCGCATCGACCGGTTTGAGGCGACCCACGAAGCCTACCGGGAGTTTGTCCATGACACCGGGCGAGCGCTTCCGGAGGACCCGAAATTCGCCGACTTCTTCGCCTGGAAAGATGGTGATTACCCGGCCGGGTTGGGGCGTCACCCGGTGGTGTATGTAAGTTGGAATGATGCGCACGATTACTGTGCCTGGCGTGGCGTCCGCCTGCCCACCGAGGCGGAGTGGGAAAAGGCCGCGCGCGGCACCGACGGCAGAAATTTTGTCTCGGATGCCCCTCCCGATGCCGGACATTGCAACACGTTGGAGTCCGGCATCGGCTGGACGGTTCCGGTCGGCGGGCTTGATGGCGATGTGAGTCCGTACGGGGTGCACGATATGTGCGGCAACGTGTCCGAATGGACCGATTCATGGTATCAGCCCTACCCCGGCTCGACCCTGGAACGGGAGGCCTTCGGAGAAACTTACAAGGTGGCGCGGGGCGGGGCGTTCATGCTTGAGTCCGATCCGTTTACCCGCGTGACCAACCGGAGTCTGGCGTTTGCCCCCGACAAGCGGCACCGCTCCATCGGGTTCCGCTGCGCCGCCGATATCGGGCCTTGATGCTTCCCATGCCCCATTCCCTGTCCGTCTTCCTGTTGGGGCTGTTGATGATGGCGCCGTTGGCTTGCCAATCGATGTTCCGGATCGCGCCGGACGACCCCAGGGTGGCTGACATGGTGCGGGTGCCGGCCGGCCCGTTCATTATGGGGCAGGGCCCCGAGGACGGGCGTCTCGGGGTGGATGTGGGGGTGGATTCCGTCCCGCGGCACAGGGTCAATCTGCGGGAATTCTGGATCGACCGGACCGAGGTGACCGTGGGGCGTTACAAGGCGTTTGTCGCGGCCACCGGGCACCGGCCGTTTCCGGAGTGGGCCTGGGATAAAAGGCCGTATCGGAACGACGACCCGGTGATCGGCATTTCCTTTTTCGATGCCAAAGCATATTGCGCCTGGCGGGGCGCCCGCCTGCCCACGGAAGCGGAGTGGGAAAAGGCGGCGCGTGGTACCGACGGGCGCCGTTACCCCTGGGGCGATGTGTGGGATCCCGAGCGGGTGGTATACGAAGGCAGCAGGAAGGTGCAGCCGGACCGGGTAGGCAGCCACCCCGCGAATGCCAGCCCTTACGGTGCGCTTGATATGGCCGGGAACGTCATGGAATGGACCGACACGTGGTACAAGGCGTACCCGGGCAACGACCTGGTGCGCGAGGCGTTTGGCGAGAAATACCGGGTGCTCAAGGGGGGGGGCTGGGTGGGTACCCAGTTCGAAATGCGTCCGGCAAACCGTCATGCGGTGCTGCCTCTGCTGGGACAGCCAACTTTTGGGTTTCGGTGTGTATTATCTTGGCACCGTTGACCAAGAATTAGGAAAACGGTTTCCTTCGGGCGGCTAAATGCCCCGGATACGGCACCCAAACCGGCGTTGAGCAGCTGATGTGAGGGGTTGACAACCTATTGAAGTTTAAAGGAAACTCACCCGGAGTAACAACCTTGGTGCCGTACCGTTGGTGTGTGCGGCAAGATCCATGCATGGTATCCAGGTGACTTCCTGCGTTCCAGTGAGACTATGCCCCGACTTTGGATTTTCATAATACATTGATTTTTAAAGGGTTTAGATATATACCGACCCTTTTATCGGTCCTTTTTGCGACCTGTGCACTGATTCTGGGAGCAGCGGTCGAGGTGCGTGCGGACGCCACCTGTCACGTTCCGACCATTCAGCTCGACCCCACAGGCGTGCGGCTCGACCCCGCGGGGGAAGGGTTGGAAGGGACGGTCTGCGCCGGTGACCTGCTGATTTTCAGTGGTACCGTGGTTTCCAACCTGAACGGGGCCGGTACGATTCAGGTGGACCGGGATCTCACCATCCAGGCGGGCGCCCGCCTGATGGTGAACGCCACGCCCACCTTTGCCCTGATCAATGTGGGCCGGAATCTGGACTTGCAGACCGGCGCCCGTATCGACCTTACGGGACGATCGGGGGTAGTGGAACCGCCGGGTACCGGCGGTAGCGGGATTAATGGCAGCGGGGCCGTCAAGGATTGCGCCGGTCCCGGCGGCGGTCACGGTGGCCAGGGCGGTATCGTCAGCGATACGGATATTCCCGGAGCCGTGTACGGCAGCGCGCAGCTTGCGGAATTGCCCGGAAGTACCGGGGGAAGCGGCGTCAAGGGTGGCGTTGCGGGGTTACCCGGCGGCGCCGGCGGCGGTTCGATCCGCATCCTCGTGGGAGGGCAGACCCTCCTCAACGGCAATATCATCGCGGACGGCGCGGGCGGCGCCACATCGCCCGACCTGGTCACCCAGGGCTCATCCAGCGGTGGTGGCAGTGGCGGGTCGATCTATCTCCGGACCCAGGATCTCCATACCGATAACACCGGTGTGCGTCTGAGCGCCAATGGCGGTCGGGGAGGGGCGGGCCAGTTTCCGTATGGCTGTACCGCCGGCGCCGGTGGCGGCGGTGGCCGCATTACGGTGTACTACTCCGGGATCAACGACGGCGGGGGCGTCAGCCCGATCAGCCAGGCCGCAAGCCTGTCATGCAGTGGCGCCGAAGCCTCCACCGCCTCCTCCAGCGGGTGGGGCAAACGCGCCGACGGCAAAGACCGCGGCGCTGACGGCAGCTGTTTCCTGACCGCCGCCAGCGGCGTAGCACCGATAGTGACTTCAGTCAGCACCCCGACGTTGGGTCAGGGGGTCTCTTATCAGACCGTCCGCGTGTTTGGCAGCGGTTTCATCGAGTTTGCGACCGCCGAGATCGGCGGTGCAGGTCCCGGTGAAACGGCCGGTCTGATCACGGTCCATTCGTCCCAGCGGATCTCTTCATCCGAGGTTCAGGCGGTGATCAGCGTGGGCTATGATCCGAACCCGTTGGCCGGTCCCGTGGTTTACGATGTGAGCGTCCGGAACCCGAACCTGACCAGTGCCACACCGCAGCCCTTGATCACCGTCACCCCGCCGCCGGTTATCCTTGCCATGGAAGACGAGGCGGGCCAGCCCGTGACCACTCTGCCTCGCGGGTTTACCGGCACGGTGAAAGTGACCGGCGCCAACATAACCAGTGGCGCCACGCTGGTATTTGACACGGCCTATGTGCAGATCTCCGGCGCCCTGACGGTGGATGTCGGCAACCAGTTCCTGAGCACCCGGATCACGGTGGCGCAGGATGCCCCGTCGGGTGCCGTCCTGTATCGGATTGTCAACAGCGATGGCGGCACTTCCGAGGTGGCCGGAAGCTTTGACGTGTTGTCTGATCCGGTGATCGCATTGGTGTCGCCGGATTCCCTGTTTGTGGGACAGCGGCTGGTGGACCTGACAATCAGCGGATCGGGCTTCATTGCCGCCTCACAGGTGCAGGTGGAAGGCCTTGGGATGACGGTGTCCGCCACCCGCTTCGACAACTTCAACCAACTCACCGCCACGGTCACCGTGGACATTGACGCCGACCTGGTCAACCCGGTTCGCAACCTGCGGGTGAACAACGGCGATGGCGGCATCTCCAGCCCGTTCGCATTCACCCTGTTGTTGCCCCCGCCGGACACCAACGCGGCGACGCTGGTTTACGGGGAAGTCGCCGCATCGGAAATTCCGGCGGTTATCGAGCCAGTGACCTGGACCGATCTGGTGGGGGTGGCGGTAAACGGCACGGTACTGAGCAAAACCGCCATCGATGGCTGGGGCAATGGAGGCGCCGCCTCACAGCAGAGCATTCCCGGCGACGGCGCATTTGAATTTACCGCCCTGGAGACCAACACCGGGCGCTTCATGGGCCTTTCCAGCATCAATGCGGATGCAGGTTTCACCACCATCGACTATGCCCTCGCGCTGAACAACCTGGGGGAAGTGCGGGTATACGAACAGGGCGTGAACATAGGTACCTTCGGCACCTATGCCGCGGGCGACGCATTCCGTGTGCAGCGGCTCGGGAGCGAGATCAGCTATCTCCAGAACGGTGTCCCGCTCTACACCAGCACGGTGCCTTCCAGCGGGCCGCTGTTGGTTGATGTGGCGTTGAACCAGACCGGTTCGACCGTTGCCGATGGCGTGGTGTTCATCTCCCCCCGGATGATCAACGAAGCTAATGTGGGAACGTTCGATCGGTTTTGGAACGGTTTCGGCTGGCGGCAGCCCGGACAGAACGTAACGATCTCGGCCGACGTCCTCAGGTGGGTGGTGTTGCGTGCCGGCTTCTCCGGTGACGACACGCTTGTGGCCGCAGTTGATGCGGCCCGTAACCTGGGCTTCCAGGAGCGCGTGGGAGGTGTCTGGCAAGCGCCGGTGGCCGCTGGAGCGGTACCTGAAATCCTTTCCGGAATGGGCGATCAGCGGTCGGTGGACGCGGTGCGTATTCAGGATGTGGCTGGTGAGCGGTTCCTGGCGGTTTATGGCGATGCTGCGGGGGGAGCCCTCAGCTACCGGGTGTTTGGAACCACCCCCACGGTCCCGGCGCAGGTTCCGGCCACGGGTGTGTGTGCGGGTGCCGATCTTCCGGTGTGGGTGCGCCTTGCGGGCTCCTCCCAGGGGGACGAGGCGGTGCTGGCCTACGCCAAGGCAAACAATGCCCTGTGTGCGATCCGCTGGACCGGATCGGCATTTGACCCGGCTTCGGAAATTGTACTGGCCGGGGCATCCGGGCTTTCCTCCGTGGAGGGCGCCGCATTCGACGTGACTTATTGGAGCCGTGGCGCCACGGAGCAGGCCATGGTGGCATGGGGCGTTTCCGGGTCCGGTATGCCGGGCGTTGCCGTGTGGAACGGTAGCTGGACCACCGGTCAGGCTCTGATCGTCAGCACCAGCGCCACGGACCCGATCACCCACCTGCGCCTGTCCGCATCCAGCCTTTCGGATCGGGTGGCGCTGGCGAACTCGAATGCCTCCGGCGAACTGTTCAGCCAATTCTGGAACGGTACCGGCTGGGGCGGCACCACCGCGGAAGTCAACTTCCCGGTTTTGTTGGCGCCCCAGTCCACTCCGACGGACTCAGGACGGGCGTTTGACGTGGTGTGGACGGCCAACACGGAAACCGCCTATCTGGTTTACGGCAGACAGGGTGACACGACGCCCCTGTACCGCTCCTGGAACCCGACCGCCGGTTGGAGCGCCGAAGTCACCATGGGGGGGGCGTCGGGGTTTGCACCCGGGTGGGTGCAGTTGCACCGGGACGGGTCAAGCGGCCAGTTGCTGCTTGGTGTGCTGGACGTGGGGGGAAGCATTTCGGGGTACAACTGGGACGGCGTTGGCTGGAGCGACGCATTTGTCCTGTCCACCCCGGGCGGCGCTTCCCTCCCCGCCGCTGGCGAACGCTTTATGGCCGCATACCGGTATGTGAACGCCATTCCCCCACTGGTGGTCGGGCAGTTGAGCTATCAGGGCGGACCGGCACGGCTTGGCATCGGCGCGACCTCTCAGGCGCTTGATGTATTCGGGTCCGGTTTCCAGAATCCGGTGGGTGTGGGTTTCAACTACGGTGGAATCGTGGTGGAGGATGTGCAATACATATCCTCCGAGCATTTACGGGTGACGGTGAGTGTGGGGGCCACGGCTCCGACAGGCGGTCATCCGATCACCCTGACCAATGCCGACGGCAACACCTTCCAGCTTGATAACGCCTTGCAGGTGGACCCCCCCGTGAACGTGCTCGGGGTGGAACTTGTTACGGTGCCAGCGGCATGCGGCTCCGTACCGTGCGCCTTCCAGGGGGATGTGGGGATTGAAGTCAGGGTGACCGGGACCGGCATCCAACCCGGTGCCGCGGTGCGGTTTGATATTCCGGGCGTGACCTTTAACGGACCCACGTCCGCCACTCCGGGGACGGGACCGGGCGAAACGGTTCTGGCCGGGCTGTTGGATATTGCCGGGAATGCGCGTCCGGGTCCTGGCAGCGTGGTGGTGATCAACCCGGATTCAAGTTCCGGCGTCGCGTCCGGCGCGTTTGAGATCCTTCCGTTCCTGAACGTGACCGGAGTGAGCCCTTCGGCGCTGGGTGCCGGTGCTCAGGGTGTGAACCTGATCGTGACTGGTAACAACCTGCAGCCGGGCCTGCTGATTGATCTGGGTTTGGGCGTATTTACGCAATCCGTCACCTGGGAGAACCCCACCCAGGTCAGGGTCATGGTGAATATTCTGCCGAACGCAACCCCGGGGCCGCGGATTGTGTCCGCATTCAATCCGGATGGCGGGCAGGTGGAGGTTCCGGCTGCTGGAAATACGACCCCTGTGCTGTTCTCGGTGAGCGCCCCGCCGGTGGTCACGCGGGTATCGCCGACGGATGTGGATCAGGGGCAGACCATACGGGTTCGGGTGGAAGGCTCGGGGCTGACCCCACTGTCCACGGGCGTGGGTGCGATCAGCTATTCCGGCAGTGGGGTTTCGGTGACCAACGTGGTGGCCTCTCCCACGTTACTCGAGTTTGACGTGTCGGCGGCGGTGGATGCCGGTTTCCTGACGCCGAGCACCCTGACCATAGTGCGGGCGGACGAAGGGCGTGCGGTGGTTCCGAAGGCGCTGACTGTCCACACGGCGCCGCTCATTCTCACGCATTCCCCACAGCAGATCACCGCCCAGGCCGAGGGCGTGCTCGTGACCCTGGACGGTAGCGGTTTCCATCCCGATGCCGCTGTGCTGGCCGATCCCGGACTGACGGTGGCGGGCTGGACTGTGGTGGATTCGAACCGTATCAAGGTGTTTCTGGATGCCGGGGCGGCCACCGGCACCTACGGACTGACGGTAATCAACCCGGATGGCAGGGTTTCGAATGCCGTGCTGATGACGGTGCAGAGCCCGGTCGCTTGTGACGTATCCGGCACGACCCTGACGTTGACCTCGAGTTCCGGTTCGCTGTCCTGTGCGAGTGTCTCCGTGTCCGCCGGCGGCACATTGAAGTTGGTGGGCGACATCACCCTGAAGGTCCTCGGCGACGTAACGGTTTCAGACGGACAAATTCTGGTGGATTCCGATCTGGCATACGGACGGATTTCAGTGGGGGGCAATCTGACGGTGGGCGCACTGGGGCAGATTACCGCCCTGGGCACCGGGTATCCGGGCGGCGGTTTCGCCGGTGCCGGCCTAGGCCTGGGTGGTGGTCCCGCCAGCACGGCCAGCAACACGGACGGTATTGTGGCCAAGGGCGGCGGTTATGGCGGTGCCGGTGGTATGGGCGTTGACGGCGGCGGTTTTGGTCGGGTCTACGACATGTCCGGGTTGTGTGGGGCGGCTTGCTTCGGTGGCGTGCCGGTGGTGCCGGGCAGTGGTGGCGGTGCAGCCTACGCGGGCACGTCCCTCGGCATCCCACGCTGGCATCCGGGTGGCACCGGCGGCGGTGCCGTGGTGCTCGACGTCGCGGGTATCGCGACTATTGACGGGTCGGTCAACGCCAACGGAGCGGACGGTTGGGTGGACGCGATCGACTCCACCGGTGCGCTAAGGAACTGGATCGATGGCAAGACCGCCGGTGGCGGCAGCGGCGGCAGTGTTCTGCTCCAGG
This sequence comes from Leptospirillia bacterium, assembly GCA_046754085.1. GTDB lineage: Bacteria > Nitrospirota > JACRHL01 > JACRHL01 > JACRHL01 > JBHHVE01. The sequence goes on along the minus strand of JBHHVE010000006.1, from coordinate 42,370 downwards.
TCACCGACCTTGTCGGGGCCGGTACGGTGGGGGCGCGTGGCGGCGACAGTTCGCCCGTTAATGCGCCGGAGGGTGTCACGGCAAACGGAACCGGCGGCGGTGGCGGCCGGGTGGCGGTGTACTACCGCAACAGCAACGGATTTACCGGTACGATAGATTGCTCGGGTGGCACCAGCCGCAACCCCGACCCGACGTTCCAGGGCGATCCGGGCACCTGCATTGCCGCGCCACTGATCGATGTAACCGGCGTGACCCCGAACCGCCTCGGCGCCAACACCTCCACCCCGATTACGGTGACCGGTTCCGCGCTGGCGGCGACGGATGTGATCCGTTTCCAGGCGCCAGAGCTCTCGACTTCCGCCACCGTCCCATCCGGCCAGAACCTGACCACGACCCTGACCATCGCGGCGGGAGCCCCCACCGGTGGATACGATCTGTTTGTCCAGCGTCAGGATGGGACCGGGGGGATATTGTTTGACGGTATTTCGGTGATTGTGCCCCCGTCGCTGGATGCACTGACCCCGAACTGGTTGAGCCCCGGACAGAGCGCCACGGTTGTGGCGAGCGGCCACCTGCTGCGTCCCGGTGGCGCCCAGGTTGATTTCCTGCGGGGCGGTGTGATTCCCCAGTGTGGCGGCGTTGCATGTGTTGCCGCGACAGTGAACGAGGCGGCCTCCGACGTGGGTCAACTGGAGCTGAACGTCACGGTTTCGGGTACTGCCGAAGTGGGCGCTTACAACGTTCGGCTGACCCATGCCAACGGTGTGCAGGTCACCCTGCCGGGCGGCTTTGCGGTGACCGATGGCAGCACCCCTGTGCTGAGCCGCGTCGAACCGGCGTTTATCGGTGACGGGGTGAGTGATTTCAAGGTGCGGGTGTACGGGTTCGATTTCGGTGTGCCGCCGACGGTGGATCAAGTGACTTCGGCGACCGGTGTCACCTTTGCTCCGGACCTCTCCGGTTGCCCGAATGTGGTTTCCGCGTGTGCGCCAACGCCCGACGAGCCGGGGTACGTGGACATGCTGGTTTCGGTATCGGGTGCGGCGATTGGCGTGCCCCTTGACGTCACGGTATGGCGCGGTGCCATCAGCAACACGATGCCGGGAGCGATTACCATCAACCCGATACCGGTACTGAGCGGCTTCACGCCGGCTGGGGGCGTGGATAATTTTGTACTGACCGTGACGGGCAGCGGCTTTGCCGACGGCGCCGCCATATCCCTCGGGGAAGCGCTGGCGTTGGTAGGCGAAACCAGTGGCACGGCAACCACGCTCACCACAACGATCGGTGTTGACGCACTCTTGCCGAGGACCCCGACTTCGGTCCGTGTGACCCACCCGGATGGCGCTTCCGCCCAGCTTCCCGGACTGATCCTGAACCCGGACCCGGTGGTGACCGGTGTCGGGCCGGTGGCCAACCTGAGTGCCGGTGGCAGTGCGGTGACCGTTGTTTCCGGCAATTATTTCCATTCGGCCGCAACGGTTTCCTTCGGATCCAGCATTAGCGTATCGGATGTGGTGTGGCTCGATTCCAGCCACATTCAACTTCGGGTGACAGTCCTGAGCACCGCCGCTCCGGGCGCATACAACGTGACGGTGACCAATCCCAACCGGGGTTCCGGCGTGCTTGCCGCCGGGTTCCGTGTTAATTATCCGATCGCGCTGTCGAGCGTGACCCCCGACCAGGTTGGCTTGAGGGCGGGTACCGAGACCTACTTTGCCATCGTTGCCGGGCACGCCGCCACCATATACAACGGGGTCTCCCTTTCCCTGGCCGGACGCGGATTTTCACCGGATATCACCCTGCGGGACCTTTCCTTCAGCAACCCCGGTATCGAGCGTCTGACCAGCAACATGGAAGTGTTCGATCCAAGCCAGTCGTACAGCCTGCAGGAGATCGGGATGGTCAACTACCGGTCGATCCCGGAGGGGGACACCACCATCACCAGCGGGACCTTCAATATTCAGATTCCGGAGGATGCCCCGATCGGTGCCGGCACCCTCACCCTCACCAACACCGACGGCTCGACCGCAACCTGGCCGTTTAGCGTCAACCGTGGGCCGGAACTCAGTGCCGTGACGCCGTCCGCCCTGGTGCGTGGCAAGGTGCAGCAGGTATCGGTGAGCGGCTTCGGGTTCGACCTGACCAATCCGAAGGTCTGCTTCGGGGTCGATTGCGCCCAAGGCAAGCAGTCGGGTGTCCAGATCGTGTCCAGCACCCCGCAGAGCGCCAACCAGATTGCCCTGGAGGTGTGGACACAAAGCGACGCGGACCTCGGTTCCATCCCGGTGACGGTGAAAAACCCCGACCAGGGATTTGTCACCCGGACCGGCATGGTCACCGTGGTGTCCGGCTTTTCCATCAATCCGGACCTGGTCGAAATTTCTGTCGGCGGCGGCCCCCTTCCGGTCGTGCTGACCGGCACCGGATTTGTGAATGCGCCAGCCGCGCCGCAGGTGGAGTTCCTGCTGCCCAATGGGCAGGTGGACGGCAACCTGGATGTGACGGCAAGCTACAGCAGCTCGACCCGGATTGATCTGTCGGTTACTGCCACGGCGACAGCGGCGGCCGGCCCGCGCGGCATCCGCGTGACCAACGGCGACGGTGCGATTGAAGCGCTTGACCAGTACCTGCTGGTGACCAACGCCAGCGGCCCCACCATTGGGCACTTGTGGATGCCGGACGGCGCCGGTGGGCTCGATTCCGCCGAACGGCTGGGACTGGATCAGACCGGGCCGCGCACGGTGTCCGACATGGTATTGACCGGCAGCGGCTTGTCCGGCAGCGGCCTGACGCTCGCATTCGACCTTGCCGGGATCACCGTCTCCAACATCGCGGTGGTGAGTGACAAAGAGGTTCACTTCGACCTGACCCTGGCGGCGAATATGACGCCCGGCGTCGCCGCCCTTACGGTGACGACCGTGGACGGCAGCGATACGCGCGCGGGTCTGCTTACCGTTACCGCGCCGCCGGTGCTGACCGCACTGTTGCCGGCAACGCTCGCACCCGCCAGCCAGAAGGTATCGGTCCTGGCGTTTGGCGGGGGTTTCCGTCCGGGGGTTAAGGCGTCCGTCAGTCCGGACGACGGTTCGATTGTATTTAACGACATGGATTCCGATCTGGGTGGCCTCCAGACCACCGACACGGTTTCCGCTGGCACGGTGCGCATGGTTGTGGACGTGTCCACCTCGGCCCTTGGCGATTACACCCTTTCCCTGACCAACCCCGATGGCGGATACAGCGAAATTCTGCTTCCGGTGGTGCTGCCGCAGGTCGGTACACCGGCCAAGGTGGCCTATATGGAAGGTCTGGGCAGTGTGCAACTCAAGGTGCGCGACTGGGTTGGCAAGCCGGCCATCGGTCCACCTCTGGTCTCGGATTCACCCGAGCTGCCGCTGACCTCGACCAATGCGGAGCTCTGGTCCGAGATACGCGCGAACCCGATGAATCCGGGTGAATACCTTCTGATGGTGGGCGACGGTCCGACCCGCGACGGTTCCGGCAGCAGCCTGAAATTGCTAAGGACCCTGCCCGACGGCGTCTCCTGGGAGAACATCGCCACGCTTTCGAGCGGGCCCCTGCTCCCCCCTGTGCGGTGGTTTGACGCGGCCTATGAACAAGCCGGAAGCGGGCGCGGCCTGTTGGTGTACTCCAGTGGTGATGCCCTGCTGTTCAAGCGCATCACACCGGATGGCGTCGACTTCATCGCCAATGATACGGTTCAGGTGGGCGGCAATCCGCCGTTCACCCAGGGACGTCCCCTCTGGATACGGATGATTCCGCGGCCGGGTACCCGGCAGATCATGGTGCTTTATATGACCGATCAGGGTTATATCCAGGCGCTGTTGTGGGACGGCGGCGCGGCCCTTGGGCAGGGCGCCTTCGTAAGCCAGTACGATGCCGGTGGCGGCACCCCGCTCTCCACCAACGCGGTGGCCCCGTATTCGGCCGCCAGCGAGGTTTACCATCCGGGATTTGATGCGGCCTGGGAAGGCACTGGCAATGGCGCGGTGGTGTTCTGGGGCGAAGAGGGCAGCAATGACCTGCGCGCCGTCACCTGGAACGGGGTCGACTGGGGCCCTCTCAGTGTTATGACCTCCCCGGTCTCGGGTAGCGGTATCACTTACCTGCAGGCGAAAGCCGATCCGGGGAGCACTCAGATTGCGGTGCTGGTCTCCGCGGCCAATGGCGGCAAACGGGCCATCGTGTCCCACAGTTGGGACGGAGGCTGGAGCGCCGAGCAGTCTGTGCTTACCGACTCCACGCTCTCCGTCTTTTATGCGGACCGCCATTTCGACATCGGCTGGGACGATGCGGGCACTCTGGTGGCCCTGTACTCCCGCTCCATTTTCAACGGCTCCGATTTCATCGTGACACACCTGGAAAACCGTAAGTGGACCGCTGCCCAGGGCTGGTCTGCCCCGGCTATCCTGCCGCTTCACAAGAGCGCGGGCAACACGGCTCCTGTGGCGGTGCGGATACTGGACGATCCGGAGTCGGGCGGATTGCTTGCCCTGACGCTGGAGAACGCCGGCGTGCTCAACAATTCGGCAAGAATCTATTTGTACCGCTGGAGCGGAAACGACTGGTCTGACGCCACGGAGCTGGCACACACCGTGGAGCGCTTCGGCATATCTTCTCAACCGGGGAGCACCAAGCATTACAGGCTGCCAAGTTCTCTGGCGTACCGTGGTGACCTGGTGCCGCCGGATGCGGTTGTCCTCACCGAGGTGTCGCGCACCTCCACTGGAGGGGTTATTTCGTGGACTGCGCCGGGCGACAACCGGATGGTCGGGCAGGCGGGCGGCTACGACATTCGCTGGTCGGACCTGATGATTGTGGACGACGACCCCTTGGTCGACTGTGCCACGCTCTTGGTCGATGGGAAAATCTGCTTCTCGGAGGCCAATCAGGTGCTGCCGGCACCGAGCCCGCTCCCCGGCATGACCAATGACGCGACCGTTATCGAGCCGGTGACCTGGACCGATCTGGTCGGGGTGGCGGTGAACGGCACGGTGCTGAGCAAGACCGCCGCCGCCGGCTGGGGCAATGGAGGCGCCGCCTCACAGCAGACGATTCCCGCCGACGGCGCAGTCGAATTTACCGCCCTGGAGACCAACACCGGGCGCTTCATGGGCCTTTCCAGCGTTAATGCGGATGCGAACTTCGCCAGCATCGACTATGCCATCGTGCTGAACCTCTTCCAGGAGGTGCGGGTATACGAGCGGGGCGTGAACCTGGGCACCTTCGGCAGTTATGTTCCGGGCGACGTATTCCGTATTCAGCGGGTTGGAAACCAGATCGTCTACTTCCAGAACGGCACCCCGATCTACACCAGCACGGTGCCTTCCAGCGGGTCGCTTCTGGTCGATGTGGCCTTGAACCAGACGGGTGCCACCGTTGCCGACGGCACGGTGTTCAACGTGTTGCCCGGCAGGCAGGCATCCACCGAACAGCTGGCTCTGGACATGGGTGCCAGCGGTGTCTATTACGTGGCCCTCAAGAGTGGCGACCGGAAAAATGCGGTGGACCCGGTCAGCGGTGCCGAGACCCTGCGCCACAACGTGTCGCCCATCTCCAACGTCCTGCAGTTGACGACCCTGCCCAGCGATCCGATTCCGCCCGAGGCGGTCACCGACCTGGCGGCGGCGCCCGGCACCACCCCGGATACCAGGGTCAACCTCACCTGGACCGGCGTGGGTGATGATGGCGCTCTGCTCAGCACCAACCCGGATATGTACATTAATAACGATCCGGTGCAGGCTTACGAGATACGCATGGCCTCCATTCCGATCGCCGAGGTGGGCAGCGTGGACAACTATCGGATTCCGTACGACCAGGCCACGCTGCTGGGGGTGGTGGCGCCGGCCACGGATGGCGGCGGCGGCACCCGTGGGGTGGCCAACAGCTACATGGTCACCGGCCTGACTCCGGGCACGACCTACTTCTTCGCGGTCAAGGGGCTGGACGAGGATATCACCCAGTACGCGCCGGTCTCGAACGAAGCATCCATTACCACCGCACCCGACACCAGCAACGTGGTGCCGGATCCGGTGACCGACCTGGTGGTCAGCGACGTTACGGCGAACACCATGTCGCTGGTGTGGACCGCTGCGGGTGGATCGCCGGATAAATACGAGATGCGCTGGTCCACAAGCCCGATTCTCACCCAGGCTGATTTCGATGCGGCGGTGAAGGCGTTCAACCAGCCGCTTCCGGCTCCGGCGGGTACCCGTCAGACCTACACGGTGACGGGCCTGCTGCCGGATATGGTCTACCACGTGGCTCTGGTGCCGGTGCGCTTCCTGACCGTGAGCGGCGTATATACGCGCCTTGCGCCGGAATTTGCCACCGCCTCCGGGATGACCCTTTCCGATACCTCCGGGAGCTCCGCCCGACCGTCGACCGTCAGTGACCTGGAACTGATTGCCGGGACCACGCGTACCAACGACCTTGCATTGAGCTGGACTGCTCCCAACGCCCCTGGCGGTCAGACGGTCCGCTATGAGCTGCTGCGGGCGATGCGCCCGATCGCAAGCGCCGCTCCCGACGACATTAAGGTCACGGTGCTGCCGATGATTCCGTCGCCCGCGGGCGTGGTGGAGGAGTTCACCGTCACCGGGCTGCCGGAGAATACCGTGTTCTACATGGTGCTGCGCAGCTACAGCAAGGCGGGTCTGGTGTCCGCCGTATCCAATGAAGTGACGGTGCACACCGCGCTGCGTGCCGGTATCAATGCGATATCGGTTCCGGGGGCGTTGACGGACCGCACCCTTTCCACACTGTTCGGCGGCGTGGTCGGGTATTGTGCCAATGGGGGTATGCCGGTCACTCTCGGTACGGGGGGCTCCTGCCCCGGAGGCGGGACGCCGACGGTCCTGGCCTACCGCTGGAACACCGATCCGCTTACCGGTCCGGTGGGTGAATTCGTGACCATGGGACAGACCGAAACGGTGCCCGCCGGTGAAGGTGTCTTCCTGTTTGCACCGGGTAACCAGGCGGTGGTAGACGTGGCCGGATACGATCTGCCGTCGTTCCCGGCGGTGACCCTGTCCCAGGATGTGCCAACGTTGATTTCCAACCCGTTCTCGCTGCCGAGGACGGTGTCCGGCCTCACGGTGACCGGTTCTGACGGCAGTGTTCGCACCTTCTCCCAGGCGGTGCTGGATGGGATTATCGACCCGGTGCTGAAGGATTATGCCCGTGTGAACGGCGTGCTCAGGTTCGTGGATGTGACGGAAACCGGGATGCTGCTGCCCTATCACGCCTACTTCCTGCGACCCGGAGTGACTCCGGCCGCCGGAGTCACCTATCAGGTGGAGGTGCCGGCGCAGTGATCTGTTTCAGATGGCATAGGCTCTTTTTGACGGTGCTGTTCGGATGTGCACTGTGGGGGTGGACCGCTCCCGCCCAAGCCGCCGAACTGGAATTGCAACTGCGCTTTACCGCAGGCTCTCCGGGCGCCCAATCCGGTGGTGAGGTGGTGGTCGGAATCGATGCCGCCGCCACCAGCGGTTTCGATCCGGGACAGGACTCCCGCGCCTTCCGCCTCGGTCCATTGCAGGCATGGTCGCTACAACCGGTGACCACCCCGGAGCGGGTGCGTTATCTGGGGCGCGACTGGCGCAGTGGCGCGGGTGAGGAAATCTGGCAGATTCAGGTAGCCACCCCGGCCACGCCCATCGGCGACCAGGTGGTGCAGGACAGCGTGATCAGTGTGGAATGGAACCCGCCTGCCGCGGCGGACGGTACCTGTGTGAGCCGGGACCTCCAGTTGATTGATCCGGTCGGCAATGTATTTCTGATGACGGACGTGTTCGGACTCGATTTTCCGGCACCGGGCGCAGGCGCCACCTACGACTTTACCCTGATTGCCGGGGTCCCCAAGGTGAGCGGCGGGATCGCACCGGACGCGCCGTCGCGGCTGGCCATACCCTATATCGGCCGCCGCGGCAACATGCTGGTGTGGGCTTCGGGAAAGGGCAACAAAGCCCGCTACCACGTGGAGCGGGCAAGCGACCCGGCGGGCCTGTTTGAGCGCATCACCCCCGAGCCTGTGAAGGCATCCCGCTGGCTGGATGACAGCCCGGAGGCGAAACAGTCGGGCACTTATTTCTACCGTGTGGTGGCCGTATCCGGCAGCGGCTGTGCTTCGGTGCCCTCGGATATTATTGAGGTGACGCGCTAGGCGCCGCTCCCGGCCCCAAGCCCGGGAGAATTTATCGCTTCCCGGCGTCCCGGGGGTCTTGCCGAGAGGCTCCCTGCAACCGTATAATCCTGCTTTTTCCGGCCACGCGGAAGACCGCTTGCCCACGGGGGTTTCCTGTGCTTTCGCACATCCGCAATTTTTCCATCATCGCGCATATCGACCACGGCAAATCCACCCTGGCGGACCGCCTGCTCGAACTGACCGGCTCGGTGAACAAGCGGGACATGCAGGCCCAGCTTCTGGACGACATGGACCTGGAGCGCGAGCGCGGCATCACCATCAAGGCCCACGCCGTGCGTATGAACTACCACGCGGCCGACGGCAAAGACTACGTTCTCAACATGATCGACACCCCCGGTCATGTGGATTTCACCTACGAAGTCTCCCGTTCCCTGGCCGCCTGTGACGGCGCGCTCCTGGTGGTGGACGCCACCCAGGGGGTGGAGGCGCAAACCCTCGCCAACGTCTATCTGGCGGTGGAAAACGACCTGGAGATCATCCCGGTGATCAATAAGGTGGATCTGCCCTCGGCGGACGCCACCGGGGTGCAACTGCAGGTGGAGGAACTGGTCGGGCTGCCCGCCGAGGACGCCCTGGCGGTGAGCGCCAAGGAAGGCACCGGGGTGGCCGAGGTCCTGGAGGCGATCGTTGAGCGTATCCCGCCGCCCGTGGGGGACCCGGAAAAACCCCTCAAGGCGCTGATCACCGATTCCTGGTACGACAACTACCGTGGGGTGGTGGTGCTGCTGCGGGTGATGGACGGACGCCTGCGCGCCGGTCAGCGCATCCGCATGATGCACACCGGCAAGACCTTCGAGTTGATCGAGGTGGGGGTGTTTACCCCGGTCATTACCCCGGTGGAGGAACTCTCCGCCGGTGAGGTGGGCTACTTTACCGCCGCCATCAAGACCCTGGGCGACACCCGGGTGGGCGATACGGTCACCGACAATCAAGTCCCCTGCGACGCACCCCTGGCAGGTTTTAAGGAAGTTCAGCCGATGGTCTACTGCGGCCTCTACTCGGTGGACTCCGGCCAGTTCGAGGAGTTGCGCGAGGCGCTGGGGAAACTGCAACTCAACGACGCCTCCTTCGTGTTCGAGCCGGAAACCAGTCTGGCCCTGGGCTTTGGTTTCCGCTGCGGCTTTCTGGGGCTGTTGCACATGGAGATCATCCAGGAGCGGCTGGAGCGCGAATACAAGCTTGAGCTGATCTCCACCGCCCCCACGGTGGTCTATCATGTCACCCGCACGGACGGCACGGTGCTCAAGGTGGATAACCCGTCCGGGCTGCCCGAGGCGGGAAAAATCGCAAGACTCGAAGAGCCTTTTATCAGTGCCACCTTGATTACCCCGGAGGAGTACCTGGGCGGCCTGATGACCCTGTGTCAGGAGCGGCGCGGCATCCAGACCCATATGAACTACATTTCCGCGGACCGGGTGAGCGTCAGCTACGATCTGCCCCTCAACGAGGTGATCCTCGATTTCTTTGACCGTCTGAAGAGTGTCACCCGGGGCTATGCCTCTTTCGAGTACGAGCCGATCGGCTACCGTGAAGCGGCCCTGGTCAAGGTGGACATCCTGCTCAACGGCGAGGCGGTGGATGCCCTGTCGTTCATCGTGCACCGGGACAAGGCCCAGTCACGAGGACGGGCGATTGCGGTTAAGATGAAGGACCTGATCCCGCGCCAGATGTACGACGTGGCGGTGCAGGCCGCCATCGGCGGAAAAATTCTTGCCCGTACCACGGTGAAGGCGCTGCGCAAAAACGTTACCGCAAAGTGCTACGGTGGCGACATCACGAGAAAGCGCAAGCTGCTGGAGAAGCAGAAAGAAGGTAAGAAGCGTATGAAGCAGGTAGGTAGTGTGGAGGTGCCCCAAGAGGCATTCCTGGCCATCCTCAAGGTGAACGAATGAGTATTCTGGATCGCTTGAGACCGCAGGGTCAGGCAGCCCCGGAGACGCCGGCACCGCCCCAGTCCAAGTTTCGTGAATACACCGAAGCCATCATCATCGCGGTGCTTCTGGCCCTGTTTATCCGCGCTTACATTGTGCAGGCCTACAAAATTCCGTCCGGCTCCATGCTGGAGACCCTGCAGATTGGCGATCACCTGTTGGTGAACAAATTCCTGTACGGCATTCAGCTGCCGTTTTCGGACGATCGGGTGCTTGCCCTCAGAAAGCCGGCGCGGGGCGATATCATCGTCTTCAAGTATCCGGAGGACGAGACCAAGGACTTTATCAAACGCATTGTCGGCCTGCCGGGAGACAGTGTTGAAGTGATCAACAAGCAACTGTTTATCAACGGTGAGCCGTTCAACATTCCCTACACCCAGAATCTGGACCCCCTGGTCTATCCCGAAGACTTGCAGCCCCGGGACAACATGGGGCGGGTGGTGGTGCCGCCGGGCAATTACTTTGTGATGGGCGACAACCGGGACCACAGCCTCGACTCGCGCTTCTGGGGGTTTGTCAGCATGGATAAAATCCAGGGCAAGGCGGTGATCATTTACTGGTCGTGGGACCGGGAGGCGTCCTGGGTTCGGTTCGACCGTATCGGAAACCTCCTGCACTAGCCATGGCGGGCACCACCGAACCCAGGGTCGTGATCGTTCTTCCGGCGCGCTACGCTTCCTCCCGGCTGCCCGGCAAGCCGCTGGCGGACCTGTTGGGCAAGCCGCTGATCCAGCACGCCTACGAGGCCGCGGCGCGGGTGCCGGGGGTGGACCGGGTGCTGGTGGCCACCGACGATCAGCGCATCGCCGACGGGGTGAAGCAATTTGGCGGGCAGGTGGTGGTGACCACGGGCGATCACCGCACCGGTACCGATCGCTTGACGGAAGTGGCGGGGCAGGTGGAGGGGGACCTTTTCGTGAACATTCAGGGGGACGAGATCCTCAAGGAGCCGGCCATGCTGGCCCCCCTGATCGCCACCTTCAAAAAAGACCCGTCGCTTCAGGTGGGCACCTTGTGCCACGCCATCACCGATGTGTCCGACCTGGACAACCCGAACGTGGTCAAAGTGACCCTGGACCACGACGGTTTCGCCCTCTATTTCTCCCGAGCGTCAATACCTTACCGACGGGACGCCGGGGATCAGACGATGCTGAAACCCGCGACATTTTTCCGCCATTTCGGCATCTACATCTATCGCCGCGAGGCGTTGATGGCGTTTCCGGCCCTTCCCGACAGTTCCCTGGAGGACATCGAGAAGCTGGAACAGTTGCGATTCCTGCAGGCGGGCTATAGGATCAGAGTCTTGATTACGGAGCACACCGCGTACCGGGTGGACACCCCGTTCGACCTCGAACAGGTGGCGCGGGACATGTCCATCCACGGGACTGAACGTCGGGATTAACGGGAGCGGTATGACCAAGTACATCTTCGTAACGGGCGGGGTGCTTTCATCCCTCGGCAAGGGTATTTCGGCGGCCTCCATCGGCAATCTGATGGAAGCCCGCGGACTGTCCGTCACGTTCCAGAAACTGGACCCTTACGTCAACGTGGATCCGGGGACCATGAGCCCCTACCAGCACGGCGAGGTGTTCGTCACTTTCGACGGCGCCGAAACCGACCTGGACCTGGGCCACTACGAGCGCTACACCTCCGTGCGTCTGGGCAAAAACTCCAACTTCACCACCGGCCGGATCTATGAGTCGGTCATCAGCAAGGAGCGCCGGGGCGACTACCTGGGCGCTACCGTGCAGGTGATCCCGCATGTTACGGACGCCATTAAGGAGGCCATCCACCTGGGGGCCAAGGGCACCGACGGTAACGGCTGCGACATCGCCATCATCGAGATCGGCGGCACCGTGGGCGATATCGAGTCACTGCCGTTTCTGGAGGCCATTCGCCAGTTTCCCTTTGATGTCGGCCGGGAAAATGTGATCTACGCCCACGTCACCCTGGTGCCCTACGTGAAGGCCGCAGGCGAGATCAAGACCAAGCCGACCCAGCACTCGGTCAACAAGATGCGCGAGATCGGTATTCAGCCCGACATACTGTTGTGCCGGGCCGAGCAGCCCATCTCCGATGACCTTAAAAAGAAACTGTCCCTGTTCTGCAACGTGGAGCAGCGTGCGGTGGTCAGCGCGGTGGACGTTCCCAATATTTACGAGGTGCCGGTCAAGCTCCACGAGGAGGGACTCGACGACCTGCTGGTGCGCCGCCTGAACCTGGACTGCCCGGCGCCGGACATGGGGCCGTGGAAGGCCATGCTGAACGCCATCAACGAGCCCAAGGAAACCGTGACCATCGCCATGGTCGGCAAGTATGTGGAACTGCGCGAGGCCTACAAGAGCCTGTGCGAGTCCCTCACCCACGGCGGCATTCCGAGTCGCACCGGAGTCAGGATTGTCTGGGTGGATGCGGAGGATCTGTCCGGCCGGGGCGAGGAGGCCACCGCCCTGTCCGAGGCCGACGGCATCCTGGTGCCCGGCGGTTTCGGCGAGCGCGGCATCGGCGGCAAGATCGAGGGGGTGCGCTACGCCCGCGAGAAAGGCATCCCGTTCTTTGGCATTTGCCTCGGCATGCAGTGCGCGGTGATCGAAACCCTGCGCAACGTCGGCGGCCTGACCAAGGCCCACAGCGCCGAGTTCGAGCCGGACACCCCGGACCCGGTGATCGACCTGTTGCCCGGCCAGCGGGAGATCGACGACAAGGGCGGCACCATGCGTCTGGGGGGCTACGACTGCAAGCTGCGGGAAGGCTCCCTGGCTGCCAAGGTGTACCGCCAGAAGATGGTCTCCGAGCGTCACCGTCACCGCTATGAGGTGAACAACGCCTACCGGGACCGCATCGCCCAGGCCAACATGGTGATCAGTGGCACCAGCCCGGACGGGCAACTGGTGGAGATTGTCGAACTTCCCGATCACCCGTGGTTCGTGGCGGTGCAGTTCCACCCGGAGTTCCAGTCCTCGCCCGTATCGCCGCACCCGCTGTTTGCCGGTTTTGTCGAGGCCGCCCTGCGTCACAAGAAGAAGAAAGACTAGTCCCGTGGATGCGCGTACCGTACATGTTGGACCCCTGACCCTGGGGGGCGGAGGCTCTCTGTTCCTGATCGCCGGCCCCTGCGTGATCGAAGACGCCGGCATGGTGACGGAAACCGCCCACGCCCTGAAAGAGATTGCAGCCAGGCAAGCAGTCCCGTTTATCTTCAAGGCATCCTACGACAAGGCGAACCGCACCTCCCTCGGCTCCTACCGGGGGCCCGGCATCGAGGCCGGGCTGGAATTGCTCGCCCGCATCCGCGAGGAGGTGGGGGTGCCGGTGCTGTCCGACGTGCACTCCGCGGATGAGGCGTCGGTGGCGGGCAAGGTGCTGGACGTGCTGCAAATCCCCGCTTTCCTGTGCCGCCAGACCGACCTTCTGGTGGCCGCCGCCGCCACCGGACGCGCGGTCAACGTCAAGAAGGGCCAGTTTCTGTCCCCCCATGACATGACCCACGTGGTCGGCAAGCTGGAGGCTTCCGGCTGCCACAACCTGATCCTCACCGATCGGGGCGCAAGCTTCGGCTACCAGAACCTGGTCTCCGACATGCGCGCCATCCCGATCATGCGTGGCTCGGGCTGGCCGGTGGTGTTCGACGCCACCCATTCGGTGCAGATGCCGGGCGGGCAGGGGGGCACCTCGGGGGGCGACCGGCGGTTTGTGCCGTTTCTCTCCCGCGCCGCTGTCGCCACCGGCTGTGACGGCCTGTTTATGGAGGTGCATCCGAACCCGGACGCGGCCATGTCCGACGGCCCCAATCAGGTGCCTCTGGCGGCCCTTGAAAAGCTGCTCGAATCCCTGGTGGCGGTGCGCGAAGCGGTGGCGCCGTACATTACCGGTGTGGTGGACCTGTGAGCGCCGCCATTCCCGAAAAATCCAACATCGATGTGGTGGAAAGCGGACGCCGGGTCCTCGATATCGAAGTGGCGGCGGTCTCCGCCCTGCGCGACCGGATCGGAGCGGACTTTGCCCGCGCCATTGATCTCCTGACCGGAATCCGTGGCAAGGTGGTGGTCACCGGCATGGGCAAGAGCGGCCTGATCGGCGCCAAGATCGCCGCCAGTATGGCGAGCACCGGCACCCCCACGTTTTTTCTGCATCCGGCGGAGGGGTTGCACGGCGACCTGGGTATCGTGACCCGCGACGATCTGGTGATCGCCATGTCGAACAGCGGCGAGACCGCGGAACTGCTCTCCATCCTGCCGTCCCTCAAACGCCTGGGGGTGCCCATCATCGGCATGACCGGGCGGGTGGACTCCACCTTGGGGCGGGCGGCCACCGTGGTGCTCGACGTGTCGGTGGAACAGGAGGCCTGTTCCCTGAATCTGGCCCCCACCGCCAGCACCACGGCGGCACTGGTGATGGGCGACGCCCTCACCGTGGCGCTGCTGGAGAAAAAAGGTTTTAAGGAAGAGGACTTCGCCCTGTCCCACCCCGGTGGAGCCTTGGGGCGACGCCTTTTGATGCAGGTGCAGGATGCCATGCATACCGGCGACGAGATGCCGCGGGTGGCCCCGGATACCCTCATGCGCAAAGCCATCGTGGAGATCACCAACAAACGCATGGGGGTGACCATGGTGATGGACGATGACGGGCGCCTGCTCGGCCTGATCACCGACGGCGATCTGCGTCGGCAACTGGAGACCGGTACGGATTTTCTCGACAAGGAGGCCCGCGAGGTCATGAATGCCGGGGTTAAGCGGATCAAGGCGGACGCCCTGGCCGCAGAGGCGCTGGAGGTGATGGAGCACCACGCCATCACCTGCCTGGTGGTGACGGACAGTGAGGCGGATGACCGCATCGTGGGCATCGTGCATCTGCACGACCTGGTTAAACTGGGCATCGGGTAAACACCCGTGGAGCGTTTTTCCCAGGAGATCATCGACCGGGCGGCGCGGGTTCGTCTGCTCATTCTGGATGTGGACGGGGTGCTGACCGACGGCACCATCTACCTGGACAACGAAGGCACCGAGATCAAGGGCTTCAACATCATGGACGGCCTTGGGCTCAACCTGCTGAAAAATGCCGGTATCCGCATCGGTATCATCACCGGGCGCACGTCCGGGGTGGTGAGTTGCCGTGCCGCCGAACTCGGCATCAAGTTGCTGGTTCAGGGCTGCGGCGACAAGTTGCAGGCCGCGGAAGAGATGCTGGCGGGGGAGGGGCTGAGCCTTGATGAAACCGCCTTCGTCGGGGACGACCTGATCGATCTCAAACTGATGGGAAAGGTGGGGCTTTCCGTGTCGGTGCCGGGGGGCTCGCCGGAGGCGCGGGCGCTTGCCCACCACGTCACCTGCGCCCACGGCGGTCACGGCGCGGTGCGCGAGGTGTGCGAGTTGATCCTGAAAAGTCAGGGGCTGTGGGACAAGGAGCTCGCACGCTTCCAGTGAACCTGAACGTCCCCAACTCCATCACCCTGGCGCGTATCGCCCTGATTCCGGTGTTTATCTACCTGGTCTATGTTCCCGGCCCGTGGCGCAGCTTTCTGGCGGCCCTGGTATTTCTGGTGGCGGCCCTCTCCGACCTTCTGGACGGCTATCTGGCGCGCAGGATGGGGGAGGTCACCTCCCTGGGTAAACTGCTTGATCCGGTGGCGGACAAGCTGCTCATTCTGGCCGGCCTTGTGATGCTGGTGGACCAGGGGCTGGCGGCGGCGTGGCTGGTGATCCTGATCCTCGGCCGGGAGATGGCGGTGACCGGACTGCGCGCCATCGCCGCCGCCGAGGGGGTGGTGATGCCGGCGGACGAATGGGGCAAGTGGAAGACCGTGACCCAATGCACCGCCATCATCATGCTGGTGCTGGGCTGGAAGTTCTGGATTTTCGACGTGCATCAGATCGGCACCTGGGTGCTGTGGGCCTCCATGATTCTGGCGATGATTTCCGGAACCCGCTACGGAGTTGCCTACATGAAGGGGATGGAGTCGCCCCGAGGGGCAGCCTGAGCCGGGGTTGAAAATGGTGCAAACCCTTCCCGCACCGGATTTTTTTCATAACAATTCAGTCAACTTTCCAATCAACTTTTTTGGGATAAATACCGATGAGTCTGATGGACGTGTCCCTTGTGGTGATCGCCTATCTGGTAGGCGCAGTGCCCTTCGGCGTGCTTGTGGCGCGCTTTTCCGGGTGCGACGACCTGCGCGAGCAGGGCAGCGGCAACATCGGCGCCACCAATGTGGCCCGCGTACTTGGCAAGCGGGCGGGCGCCTTTACGCTGGCATTCGACCTGCTCAAGGGTCTGGTGCCGGTTCTGGTGACCGTGCGTCTGAGCAGCCCGGAGGTGGCTGTGATGGCCGCCACTGCGGCGGTATTGGGGCATGTTTTTCCCGTCTATCTCGGATTTCGGGGAGGAAAGGGCGTTGCAACCGGATTTGGTGTATTGATGGCGTTGAATTTTCCTACCGCATTGGCCTCGCTGGCGATATGGATTGCCGCCGCCAAGCTCTCCGGCATTTCCGCCATGGGGGCACTGGTGTCTTACGGGTCGTTGCCGCTGGTGGCTTGGTGGCTGGGCCCGGAAGGGGTGTTTCTGCCGTTTGCCTGCGCCCTGACCCTGCTGATTTACGTACGCCACACCAGCAACATCCGCGGCCTCATCCGGGGCTGGAAGCGCTAGCGCGTGTTCCCTGTTGTCTCAATGATTCGCCTGATCCTGGGCGTATTGTGCGTATCCGCCGTGCTGGTGGCGCCGGTCGCGGCGGACGAACTGGTCCCCCAGGTTCCCGCACCGGAGGCGGCGTCCGCTAACGGCACCCTCTCCATCGCCGCGGCCTGGAGTCGGGTGCGGGAGACATCCAGCCTGCCCCTGGACGTGGCGGATTTTGATGCCGCGATCCGGACCCTGATGGCGACCGGAGACGAGTACGGGGTAGAGAATTTCGAAACCGCCGCCATTGCCCTTTCCAAATGGGCGGTGCAGGCATCGCAGCGTGGTGACGCAGCCTCTGCCCGGCATCTTGCCCGAGGCGCCACCCAGGTTGCGCCCCGCACGCCTGACGGCTATCTGGCCCATGCGTCGGTGCTGTGGGCGGACGGCAGTTACATCGCCGCGATCGGTTGGTGGCTTGAGGGTTCCTGGGTTGGCATCGGCCACTACTGGGTAGGTTTTGCCTGGTTGACTTACGCCGCGCTGATGTTCTGGCTGGCGGCGGCCACCACGCTGGTGGTGTTTCTCATTCCCGGGCTGATCCAGAGCGTTCGCAGTTTCTGCCACCACCTGCTTGAATTTACCGGCTTTCGGGTTCCGTCGGCGTTACTGCTGGCGGGGCTTGTGGCCGTGCTTCTCATGCCGCTTGCAGGGGGCTGGGGGGTGGGCTGGGCGGTCCTGTTGTGGGCGCTGTTCTCCTGGGTGGGCGACCCGTCCAGAAATCGCAACGTTCAGGTGTTTTTGCTGATGACGGTGCTCCTGGGCCCCTGGGTTTGCTCGCCGTTTATGGCCGTCAACCAGGATCCGGGAGGCGACGTTGAATTTGCCCTGGATCAGAGCCGGGGTGGCTTTATGCCCGGCTCCGGAATTTCCCTGGCCCGTTCCGGGGACGGGCACAGCGGCGATTGGCGGGTTCCCTTCGCCCTGGGCAACGCCGCCCTGAGGGAGGGGCGTTACGACGATGCCATCGGCTGGTACAAGAAGGCGGAGGACGTGGGCGGCGACACGGACCGCACCCGGAATAACATCGCCACCGCCCTGTTCCGGAGCGGCCGCTTTGACGATGCCGAACGTATTTTTAGTGAGCTGGCGGAAGCGCCGCATCCGGATGCACGCATTCTATTCAACCTGGGTCAGATGCTTTCCCGGCGGTTGGACTTCACCGCCGCCCGACCGGTGCTTGAGCGGGCGCGCAAGGTGGATTCCGCGACATACCTGAGGATCAGCAGCCTGGGCACCGAGCGCAGCGACGTCTATGTGGTGCCGTTTGGCGTATCGGGTGACGATGCGCGGCAGATGATACTGGCAGGTGCCACCGGTTGGCAGGATTACGCGGGAGCGCTCTGGAGCACGCTGTTCGGACGCACTCCGGCGATGCTGGCGCCGGTTCTGATGATGCTGGTGGCAGGGGCCTTTTTTATGGTTCCCCGCCTGCTGCCTTCCAGCCCCACCTACAACTGCGACATCTGCCACCGTACGGTGTGCCAGCGGTGCATACGGTTCAATCTGAACATGCTCCTGTGCGGCGGTTGCGGCAATCAGGTGGCCGAAAGCCGTGGCACCCGGATGGATGTGACCCTGCTGAAGGATCGTCACAGCCATCGGCCATTTGCGCTGTGGTGGGTGCTGGCGCGCCTGCTGCCGGGGGTGCCGGACCTGATTCAGGAACGTTTCGGGGTGGCGGTCCTGCACCTGATGCTGGTTTCGTTTCTGATCTGGTGGATGGTGCTGCTCGGCACCATTCCGGGGTGGGCGATGTCCGTTCCGCCTGCGGGCTGGCCGGTGCCGCGCCTGCTGGGAGGGCTGGCCCTGGCCCTTTACGTGGGGACCATGTTTCTGGTCACCGGCAGGGGGCAGGTTTACTCGAACAAGGCGTCAAGGAAGGGGGGCTCAAGGCCGGATGGAGCGGCGGCAGGCTGATGCACTTATGACCGAGGTTCACTCATGGCACTGACGGGCTCACTGCTCGACTTCAACTTTACCGACATCCTGCAACTGATCCGCATGCAGCGGAAAAGCGGGGTGCTCACCCTCGTGCGGCGCGATGGCAAGGTACGGCTCCGGTTTAAGGATGGCGAAGTGGTACATGCGGACAGCTCCCGCCTGCCGATGAAAAAGACCCTCGGGCGCTGGCTGGTGCGGGAGTCCCTCACCACCGACAAAAAGTGGATGCAGGCGGTTGGGCGCCACAAGGAGTCCGGCGTCCCCCTTGATGAGACCGCCGCCGAGATCGCCGGGGTCGATGCACAGATATTGAGGACCCTGGCCGCCTACCATCGGCGCGAGGTGCTTTTTTCCCTGTTTCGCTGGCTGGAAGGGGACTACAGCTTTGACCTGGAAGAAAAACCGGTCAAGACGGTGGTGTCCGGACTCCAGCCGGTCAACACGGACGATATCCTGATGGATGCAGCCGGTCGGGACGAGGAGTGGCCCCGGATCGACAGGCTGGTACCCGCCATGAACGTCATTTTCGGCCTCACGGGGGGTGATGAAAAACCATCCGGCCTGTCCGAGGACAAACGCTTTGTGCTTGCACAGGTGGACGGCGTACGGGATGTGGACGAGATCATCGACCAGAGCCCCTTCGGTCAGTACGAAACCTGCCTGGCCCTGGCCGATCTGGTGGAAGAGGGCTGGGTCGAGACGGTGGGCATTCGCCCGGCGCCGGAGCCGGTGGCGGTACGGGAGTCCCGAAGCGCCACCCCGGTGTACCCGGTCAAATCCTCCCCGCTTTGGTCCGCATTTGCCGTGGGTGGTGCATCCGTATGTGCCGTGCTGCTGTGCGGCGTGTTCCTGTTCAGTGTGGTGACGGGCGGCACGGCAAAGGAACCGGGAGGGTTCTCGGTCTCCACGGCCAGCTACCGGGATCATCAGGTGCGTCAGGCGATTGCGGCGTACCGGCTGATGTACGACCGCTTTCCGGAATCCCTTGCTGAACTCGGGTCTTCAGGGCTGATTACGGACCCCGATACGCTGACCGGTATGCACTACCTTTTGGATGCAGACGGATATACCCTTTCCGGCGGCTAGTTCAACCCATTACAATATCCCCATCTATTTGAGCGCTCTGGTCGTGTGATTTCACCTGGCGCGCCGCACATTTGACAGGAGTGACTCGATGGCAATGGTCCGTTTTATCCCCTTCACGCCGAAGGATCATGAAATTGTAAAGGCATACGAGGCCGCCGAGGCCCAGGATGCCGATAACATTCCCGCTGATCTTGCCGAGCAATACCGTGTGCTGGTGAAGGACAACTTTGGCAAGCTGATGAGCACCATGATCGGGGAGATCGCCCGGTTTTTCGATATCGCCATCAAGCGCAAATACAACTGGGAAAGTTTTTACGGCTGGATTTTCTCCTACCACAAGGCAACCACCTGCTGGTACGGCATCTCCTACAAGAGCAAGGATTTTCTCAACACCTGTTTTGCGGTGAAATACGACGATCACATCAAGGAGGTCCTGGACGGGCTGATCGCCGACGAGGGCTACGAAAAGGTCACCTTCGGCCGCGACAACTCCGATTGGGTGATCAAGCGCTTCGTTGTGGATGTGTTTGATATCACTGACGACGAGGCGCAGATGACCGCCTTCTCCAAGGTGGCCGAGGATCAGATCGACCTCCTGGAAATCTAAAAAAACCGTCGATAGCGGCCCGACTGCTTCGTTGGTGCGGTGCTCGGAACCTCGACGTACAGAAGTACGCCTTCGCCCCCTGCGCACCTCCCGCCTCGCATTCGGACCCCTCTCGACGGTTTTTTTGCAGGGGAGTCCCCGCGGGCGTAAGCGCAGGCTGGTGGACCGGGGGGTTGCCGTTTCCGGGCGCATGTTCGGCAGGCGTTTATCGCTTCCCGGTAACCTGGGGTGGGGTTTGACAGGTTCCGGGGCAAGCGTTTAAGTTCATTATGTGAACAAAGCGGCGCAAAGCGAGGAGTCCGGGCGTACCCTGCGGCTCCTGGAGTTGGTTCACCAGAACGGCATGCTGACCCAGCGGGAGCTCTCCCGCAAGCTGGGTATTGCCCTGGGTCTGGTGAATATCTCCCTCAAACGGCTGATCCAGCAGGAACAGATCAAGGTGCGGCGTCTGTCGGCGCGCCGGGTCTGCTACCTGCTGACCCCCTTCGGAATGGCCGAGAAGGGACGGCTTTCCGCCCACTTTCTAACAGATTCCTTTTCCATGTACCGAAACGCCCGCAAGGTGTTTCTGGGCCGCATGCGCGAATTGAGCGAGTCGGGGGCAAAGCGGGTGGTGCTTTACGGCAGCGGCCCGATTGCGGAGGTGGCGTTCATTACCCTGCAGGAATTGGGGCTCTCCCTGGTCGCGGTCGTGGCCGACGGGGAGTCGTTTCTTGGCAGGCAGACGGTGTCCGTCGGAGATATTGCACCCTCTCAGGTGGACCGTGTGCTGTATGTGGGCGATGATGTGGGCTTCGAGGCGTGTCGAAAAAAACTGCTTGGCGCGGGTTTTGTCGATGAGGCGGTGGAGAATATCGGGTCGTTGCTGCTCGATGTGGAAGCTCCGGCTTCCTGATTTGTTTTCTGTTTTTTTGATCCGATAAGGGGTCCATTCAATGCAATCTGACCTGAAACTGGCAATTTCCGCCGCCCGCGCCGCGGGCGAGGTCATCATGTCGTACTACGAGGACGAGTACGACATCAAGGAGAAGGGCGGCGACGAGCGCGGCGGCAATCCCGTGACCACGGCTGACCTTGAGGCCGACAACATTCTGAAAAGGCTTCTCCTTGAGAACCGTCCGGACTACGGCTGGCTGTCGGAGGAGACCGCGGATTCCGGCGAGCGGCTAAAGTGCGACCGGGTGTGGATCGTTGACCCGATCGACGGTACCAAGGAGTTCATCAAGGGCATTCCCCAGTTCGCCATCTCCATCGGCCTGGCCGATCAAGGAGAGATCATCCTGGCGGTGATTCTGAACCCCGCCAAGGACGAGATGTACGCCGCCGTGCGTGACGAGGGCATTACCCTGAACGGCAAGCCGGTCGGTGTGACGGAACAGTCGGCCCTGAAGGGTGCCTCCGTGCTTGCCAGCCGCTCCGAGGTGGCCCGGGGCGAGTTCGACGACTTCAAGGATGAGTTCGAGATCACTCCGATCGGCAGCATCGCCTACAAGTTGGCGATGGTGGCATCGGGTCAGGCCGACCTGACCTTCACCCTGACACCGAAAAACGAATGGGATTTTGCCGCGGGCTACCTGCTGGTGGGGGAGGCGGGGGGTCATGTCCAGGTGTTGGGAGGGCACCCGCAACGCTTTAATCAGGAAGACCCCTTGGTCCAGGGGGTGGTGGCCACCAATACCGCGCTGTTCGAGCCGCTGATGGCCAGGCTTTCCGACAAGGTGTGACGGCGTGTGCTGCTAACCGTACAACGCACTGAAAATAAATAAAAAAGGCCGGAGAAAATCATCCCTCCGGCCTTTTTTTACAACCTGATCCTGCGGGGGATCAGGAATTCCGGTCAGCCTGATGCCGGATCATGTATTGCACGCCGAGCCACTCCTGCTGCATGCCGCGAATGCGGTCGTTCATGCGCTCCGAAGCGTACTCCCATCCCATCAACTCCTGCTCGCTGCCCTTCCAGCCGGCAACAACGTTGCCGGTGGTGATTTCCCATCCCATGGCCTCCTGCCGGTTGCCTTTGGACTGGTTCCGGAAATGGGAGATCGTGGTTTCGTGGCCCTTTCGGGTCTGCCAGGTCCAGTCCTGGCCCATTTCGCGGGCTTTGTTCACATAGTGCTCGAGAACCACGGCATTGCCCATCCGCTCCTGGGTGACATCCTGATAGTCGCTCATGGAAACCCAGACCGCATCCGACTCGTTGTTAAATGCCATGCTCAGCCCCACTGAGACCATAAGTGCCAGCCCCATCAGGCCAAATGCGGCCCATTGCGTCTGCGGATTCATATTGCTGTCTCCATCGATAAAAAAGAAAAGCGTACTCGTCCTTTTCTATCGGTGGATCCGGGCGGTTTGATTAGTATTATATGATTATAATTTATTCAATATTAACCGGTGGCCCGGTATGGGGGTTCAGAGCATCTTTTTAAGGGTGTCGGCGACGCTTTCCGGGGTGCCGGACCCTGCGGGGTCACCCACGGCGAACAGGCCTGAAACGGGGGTTTCACCATTATTTCCGGTGGGAATGACGCCATCCCCCCCAACCGGCACGGCGCCGCCCATGAAGCCGGTTGCGGGCCGGTTGCCGGTGAGGTAGAGAAATACGCCGGAGACCGTGAGCGGGCGTGTGCCGTCCGGGCCGTGGAGAACAAGCCCGGTGACGTGGTGTTCGCCCTCTATTTTTGTGATTTGGGTACCGGTATGAACCCTCAGATTGGGCGTTGCAGCCAGGCGTTCCCGGGTGGTTTCACTCACTCCGAGAGATGCTTCAGGGACGATGAAATCCACCGATTCGGCGGTAATCGCCATATTGCAGGCGGCTTCGGCGGCGCGCTCGTCGCTTCCCGCCAGGGCGACGGGCAGGCCGGTAAAGAAGGCCCCGTCGCACTCGACGCAGCGGCTCACCCCCTTGCCCGCAAGGGCTGCCTCACCGGGGATGTCCGGCGCGCGGTCCCGCCCGCCGGTGGCAATCACCACGGTGCGGGTGCGCACCTCATCCTCCAGGGTCATGATGCGGTGGCTGCCGTCGCCGGGCTGAAGGCCGAATACCTCGCGCCGCTCGACGGCAACACCGGCCTCGGTCAGGGCGGCACGGGTCAGGTCCGCTTCCGGGTCGGCACCGGCTATGTACGGATCCCGGTAAAACACCGCGATTCGACCGTGACCGGCCAGTTGCTCCGCCACCGCCAGACCCTTTTGTCCGGCGCCGATCACCACGGCGTCGTAAAGCGCTTCGGCGTCGGTGGCCGAGGGGCTTTTCGGGGCTTCCGCCGTTTCGGGGTCGAGGGTTCCCGCTTTAACCATTGCCACCAGTTCATCGTCCTGGCCGATGTATTCGCCGTCCACGAACACCTGGGGTACGGTCCATTCACCGGTCTTGGCGGAGAGTTCGTCACGCACGTGGGGGGTCAGGGTGATGTCGATCTCCCGATAGGGGATGCCGCGCTCGTCCAATGCCCGCTTGGCCGCGACGCAGTAGGGGCAGGCGCGGGTGCTGTAAATCAGAATATCCTTCATATCGTCTTTGCTGTCAGTGTGATCAGGCTTTATTTAGACGGGTTCGATATGAACCGCACACACCTTTAACTCCGGAATGTTGCATTTTTCATCCAGCACCGTGTTGGTCAGGGCGTTGGCGGCCGCTTCCGCGAAGTGGAACGGGATGAACACCACCCCGGGCCGGGAGCGCTCGGAAAACAGCGCGCGCACGGTGATTTCGCCCCGGCGGGAGGTGACCCGAACCGGCTGATCCGGAACCAGCCCGAGGGCATCGGCATCATCCGGGTGGATCTCCACAAAGCCCTCCGGCAGCGCCTCGTTGATGCCCCTGGAGCGCCTTGTCATGCTGCCGGTGTGGTAGTGCAGCAGCCAGCGCCCGGTGGTGAGCATAAGCGGGTATGTGTCATCCGGCAACTCGGCGGAGGGCACAAACTCGACCCCGTGGAAACGTCCGCGCCCGATGGGGAATTCGTCCTCGTACATGAACGGTGTGCCCGGATGATCCTCGGTCGGGCACGGCCACTGGATGCCGCCGGATTCGAGCCGCGCATAGCTGATGCCCGCCACGTGGGGCCACAGGGTGCGAATCTCGTTCCAGACGTCTTCCGGGCCGTCATAGTCCATGGGCAGGCCGATCCGGCGGCTGATTTCCTGAATCGCGGTCAGGTCGTCGTAGGCGCCGGGGGGGCGGGGCAGGGCGGCGCGTACCCGCTGCACCCGGCGGTCGGTGTTGGTGAAGGTGCCGTCCTTTTCCAGAAAACCGGCACCCGGCAGCACCACGTCGGCAAGGGCCGCGGTCTCGGTCAAAAACAGGTCCTGTACAACCAGAAAGTCCAGATTTTCCAGTGCCTTGGTGGTCTTGTTCACATCCGGGTCGGAGAGGACGGGATTTTCCCCCAGCACGTACAGCGCCTTGATTTCGCCATCGAGGGCGGCGTCGGTGATCTCCGTGAGGGTCTTTCCGTTCCAGTCGGGCAGCTCCCGCTCCCAGGCATCGCTGAATTTTTTCAGGTGCGTCGGATTATCGACCCGGTGGTAGCCGGGCAACTCATAAGGCACCCCGGCCATGTCGCAGGAGCCCTGCACGTTGTTCTGACCCCTGAGGGGGTTGACCCCGGTTCCTGCCTTGCCGATGTTGCCGGTGGCCAGTGCCAGGTTGGTGAGGCACAGCATGTTGTCGGTGCCGGACACGTGCTGGGTGATGCCCATGCCGTTGTAGATGGCGGCCCGCCCGGCCTTACCGTAGAGGCGGGCGGCCTCGACGATCTTGTCCGCATCGACCCCGGTGATGGTGGAGGCGAATTCCGGGGTGTAGCGCTCCGCCGCCGCCGCGGCTTCTTCAAAGCCTTCGGTGCGGGCATCAATAAAGTCCTGATCGACGAGGTTTTCCTTGAGGATCACGTGCAGCATGCCCAGGAACAGGGCGGCGTTGGTGCCGGGTTGCAGGTCGAGCCAGATGTCGGCCCACTCGGCCATTTCGATCTTTCGAGGGTCGGCGACAATGAGTTTGGTGCCGTTTTTGATGGCCCGCTTGAGCTTGAGGGCGCTGACCGGGTGGTTTTCGATGGTGTTGGTGCCGGCGGCGAACACCACGTCGGCCTGTTCGAAGTCGTCGGTGGCGTTGGTCATGGCGCCGGTGCCCATGGCCATGATCAGCCCCTTGGTGGAGGAGGCGTGGCAAAGCCGGGTGCAGTGGTCAATGTGGTTGGTGGACAAGCCCGCCCGCATGAGCTTGCCGAACAGGTAATTTTCTTCGTTGGTGCACTTGGCGGAGGGAAACCCGGCGATGGCGCTGGTGCCGCCCCGGTGGGCATCGCGGATCGCGATGAATTGGTCGGCCACCCGGTCCAGGGCCTCGTCCCAGGTGGCCGGGCGCAGGGTTCCGTTCTCCCGGATCAGCGGGCCGCTCACCCGCTCACCCGTTGCGGGTACCATGCCAAGCCGGTCCGGATGGTTAATGAAGTCGTAGCCGAACTTGCCTTTCACGCACAGGGCGCCGTCCCGGTTGCTGGGGTTGCCGTCCTCGGCGACGACCCGGACCACGGTATCGCCCGCAAGCTGAACGTCGATGCCGCAACCCACGCCACAATAGCCGCAGATGGTGGTGACCGTGCGGTCGGGCTGCGGCAGTCCCTCGGCCATCTTTTCCCGCAGAGCGCCGGTGGGGCAGACGTCCACGCAGTGGCCGCAGAACTCGCAGTCGAGCACATCGTCAAAGGCCGCCGCCACTTTCAGGCCGAAGCCGCCGCCCTGCCAGTTGATGGCCATGATGCCGCGGGTTTCGTCACACACCCGGATGCATTTTCCGCACTGAATACAGGCTTCAAAGGCGCGGATGATGAACGGGTTGGTGTTCTCGTCCGCCTGCTGGCGCCGCGCCCCGGCGAACATGCCGGCCCCGTCCACATCGAGGGCATCCGCCAGATCGTGCAGTTCGGTGTGGCCGGAGGTTTCGCAGGCGGTGCAGTTCTCCGGATGATCGGACAGTTGCAGGCGCACGATGTCCCGCACCAGTTCATTCACTTCCGGGTTATTGGTGTGGATATCCATACCGTCTTCGCAGGTTGCGACACACGCCGCCACCGGCAGATCGCTCCCGTCCACCTGCACCAGACAGGCGCGGCAGCCGCCAAACGGTTTTGTGGCCGGGTCGTGACAGAGGGTCGGCAGGTCGCCCCCGTTGGCGCGTACCGCCTCCAGGATGGTGCTCCCGGCGCCGGTCTGGACCGCCTTGCCGTCGATGGTGACGCGGACCGTCTTCGACGTTTTGGTGCTCATGCCTCCGCCTCCCGCTCGCAGGCCCCGGTGGGGCAGCGACCCGCAATGTGGGCGGAAAAATCGTCCGCGAAGTGGGCAAGGGCGGAAGTGACGGGATTCGGGGCGGCGCGCCCCAGACCGCACAGGGAGCCTTCGTGCACCACCTTGCACAGGTGTTCAAGGTCAACCAGTTCGGTGGCGTCGGCTTCGCCCCGGATGATGCGGTCGAGGCGCTCCACCAGCCGGGTGGTGCCGACCCGGCACGGCACGCACTTGCCGCAGGAGGCCTCGGCCTCGAATTTTTCAAAATAGCGGGCCAGGCCGACCATGCAGGTGTCCTGGTCCACCACCACCAGACCGCCGGAGCCGAGCATGGAGCCGATGGTCCTGAGGGCGTCGAAATCGATGGGGTGGTTGAGCAGGGATTCGGGCAGGAAGCCGCCGTCCGGCCCACCCACCAGCACCGCCTTGAAGTGTTTACCGTTTAGCATGCCGCCGCCGATCTCGAAGATCACCTGCCGCAGGGTGGTGCCGAAGGGGACCTCCACCACACCGGGGCGGGCGATGGACCCGGACAGGGACAACAGTTTTGTATCCGCCGTGTTTTTGCCGGCCTTCGGGACCGCCATCGCATAGCTGACCGAGGCCAGGGTCTCGACGTTGTTCACCACCGTGGGGTGCCCCAGATAACCCTGCACCGCCGGTTGCGGCGGCTTCGATTCGGGCATGGGAGGGCGGCCCTCCAGGGAGGCGATCAGTGCGGTCTCCTCGCCGCATATGTAGGCCCCGGAGCCTTTTCTGACGTGCAGGTCGAGGGCGTGGCCGCTGCCGAACATGTCATCTCCCAGGTAGCCGCGCTTGCGGCAAAAGGCGATGGCGACCTCCAGCCGGTGGATGGCCGTGGGGTAGCTTGCACGGGTGTAGATGTAGCCCCGGTTTGCGCCCACGGCGTAGGCTGCGATCATAAGACCTTCGAGGATGGCGTGGGGGTCGCCCTCCATCAGGGTGCGGTCGGAGAACGCCCCCGGATCGCCCTCGTCACCATTGGCGATGACATATTTTTGCGAGCCGGGCCGGGCCGCCGCCACCGCCCATTTGTCCGCAGTGAGGAAACCGCCGCCGCCGCGCCCCCGCAGGCCCGTTTTTTTGATCCGTTCGATCACCTGTTCGGGTGACATGGTCAGCGCCTTGCGGATGCCTTGGTAGCCGCCGGTGGCCTCGTAGTCCACCAGCGAATGGGGATCAATGATGCCGCAGCGTCCCAGCAGTTTCTGGGTTTGCCCGGCGAAGAACGGGTGTTCGGCAACCGTCGGCACGCCTTCGTGGGGCAGCGCCTCGGGGTCTGGTGGGCGCTGGCCGACCAGGCCCGGCTGCGGCGAAAGCCGGGTGTGGAAGAAGTGGGCGCCCAGCAGGGTCTTGAGCTGCTCCGGCCGGACGTTGCCGTAGATTACCCGGGGACGGCCGGGCACGTGCACCTCCACCACCGGCTCCTGATGGCACATGCCGATGCACCCGGTGCGAATCAGATGGATATCCAGACCCGCGTCCCGCACGAATTTTTTGGCGGCGTCGAACACCTTGCCCGCGCCCGCCGCCAGTCCGCAGGAACCGGTACCCACGAAGATGCGAGGGTAATTGTCCGGTGGGCGATAGGCGTCGCTCACGCCTCCTCCTCTTCCCGGTAGGGGGATAGAATTTTCGCCACGGTGTCGGGAGCGGGGTTGCCGTAGATATCGGTATCAACCATCAGCACCGGCGCCAGGGAGCAGGTGCCGACGCAGGCGGTGGTAAAGAAGGTGAAGTCGCCGGACTCGTCGGTTTCCCCCGCCGGAACGCCGCCCAATGCCTTGCTGCACGCCCGCGCCAGAAGCCCCGCGCCCTTGATGTGGCAGGTGGTGCCGGTGCAGACCTTGATATGGTGGCGGCCCTTGGGATCCAGGTAGATATCGCTGTAAAACGACGCGGTGGCGTACACCTGGCCGGTGTACCGTTCCACCCGGCGGGCGACGAACTCCACCAACGGGCGCGGCAGGCAGCCGTACAAGTCGTGCACCGCGCGCAACACCCCCATCAGATCCACCGCGCCGGGGGCGAGGCCGTGCAGACGGGTGGGCTCGTGCACGTGCTTGTCGATCACGCGGGTGAGCTTGGCCGCCCGCTTGACGTCCGGCTCCACCTGACGCACGTCCAGATGCGGGGGGCCGAGGGTGGCTCTGTAGGTTCGTTTCATAGGCCGGGGCCGCGAGTGCTCCATAGAATCCACGATCCACGGGATCGGCAACTATTGGCAGGCTGTCTCGGTGCCCAGACGGTCGGCGAGATCCCCGCCACGCTCCCCGGTGGTATTCCACCTTGGTCTCCGTCAGTCACGCGGCGGGCGTGATCAGGCAATTTTCCCCGAACTCCGGTGGCCGGTCAAGGTATCGATGGTTGTTTCCGCTTTGGGATTCTGCAACGATTCGAGGGCGACATTTATTTGAGGTTTTACGCTGTCGGCGGCCGGGGAGTGGCTTCCCCGTGGCGCTGGCACAGGATAAGAGGGGAGAGGGGTCATGAACCGCTTACTGCGCGTCTGCGTCAAGGGGATCGGACTGCTAGTCGTCGGGATGGTGCTCCCGTTGATCGTCTCACCGGCCTTTGCCGAGGGGGAAACCACCGTAAGCTGGCATGGTCATTCGGCGTTTTCCATCGAAACCCCGTCCGGCCACATGCTCTGGATCGACCCGTGGCTGAACAACCCGAAAAACCCGAACGCGGGCGAGGGGAAGGACGCCGTGGCCGGGGTGGAAAAGGGGGATTACATTTTGCTCACCCACGGCCACTTCGACCACGTGGGTGACGCGGTGGCGCTGGCCAAAAAAACCGGGGCACGTTTGGTCACCAGCTTCGAGCTGGGACAGAACCTGGCGAAATTGCAGGGATTTCCGGCCGATCAGATGGGCTTCGACACCCTCATGAATCCAGGCGGGGAGCTGACCCTGCTGGATGGGGAGGTGAAGGTGCTCATGACGCCCGCGATCCATTCATCCTCGGTCAAAAACCCCAAGGCCGGGCCGAACGAGCCGGACATGGTTTATGGAGGATCGCCCGGGGGCTTTTTGGTGACCGTCACGGACGGGCCCTCCATCTACCACAGCGGCGACACGGATTTTTTCAAGGAGATGCACACCCTGGGCCACTGCCGCTGCATCACCCTGGCGTTGATGAATGCCGGCGGCCACTTCGGCATGGAGCCGAAAATGGCGGCCTACGCCGCCCAGACCGTGGGGGCCAGATACGCGGTGGTGCACCACTGGGGCACCTTCCCGATCCTTTCCCAGGACACGTCCGAATTTGAAGAGGGGGTGGGCAAACGGCGCGGCTGGTTCAGGCGCAGCAAGACGTCGTTTTTACCGCTTGAACCGGGGGGCAGCCTGGTGTTCTCCGGGGATGAGTTGAAGGAATAGCCATGCCCGAATGGATATGGCCGGTGCTGGTGCTGGTGGTCGGCGGCGTGGCGGCGATCAAGCTGGGGCGTTTGCGGGCCACCTCCCTGCGCAAGGTGGGGTCAAAGTCCCCCGGCTTCGCCCTGCTTAACCAACACGGGGAAATGAAGCACGCCGGGCTGCTCGATGGCATCTGGCACGTGCTCTACTTCTACCCCAGGGACGACACCCCGGGGTGCACCCTCGAGGCCTGTGGATTTCGCGATGCCTGGGACGAATTGAAGGAGATGGGGGTGCGGGTGTTTGGCGTCAGCTACGATGACGAGGCGTCCCATCTGGCCTTTGCGGAAAAATACGAGCTGCCGTTTGATCTGCTCGCCAACCCCACCGGCCGGGTGGTAAAGGAGTGGGGAGCCAAGGCGCCGGTGCCGGGCATCGCCCTCCGGGTTAGCTACCTGATAGACGGCGACGGGATGATCCGCAAGGTCTACCCCAAGGTATCCGACGCCGCCGCGCACGCCGCCGAAATCATTGCCGACGTACGCGCCCTGCGCGGCGATGCCCCGTCGGCTATGCTTGAGGATGACCCAGAATTAAGCCGGGAGGTCGAATCATGAGCGCCGCCGAAACAGACAAGCCCACCGCCAAACCCGGCCGCTGCTCGGTCTGCGCCGAGCCGTCGGAGACCTTTATCTGCACCACCTGCGAGGCCAGAATCCGGGGCGAGATTCTGGAAGAGAAACAGAAGATCGAAAAGGACGGTCACACGGAGAGCGGGCGGCGTTGAGTGGTACCGGCTGAGTGGACCTCCGGTTTCGGGTCCACATCGGGAGTTAGATTCAATAAAAACGGGCACTTACGCAAATCGGCGTGGGTGCCCGTTTTGCGTTTGTCCAAAGCCCTCTTGATTTCACCCCGAATAGCGGGGTCGGAGACGGCTTCCTCAATTTGTGACCGGATGGCTTTGGCCGACTGAACCTGCTCTTCAATCGCCCGCTCGGTGCGCTTTCTCGCTTTGTTGGTGTGATGCGGAAAGAACAGCCCGGCAGAGGACTCAACAGGAAAGCACGCGACCTGTATTGAAATCAGGGACAGGCCGGAACTTGCGGCCATCGGCACGTGGCAAGCGAGATCTGTCACAGGGGTATTGGGGGTCGACAGAACCACGTAAGAGATGGCGGATGCCCGCGAACAGACCCACGACAACGATAGCAATGTGCTACATCCACACGAACATCAGCACGGCGATAAAAGCCAGGCCGAAACGGACTGAATCAGTCCAACAACCAGAGCCCAAACAGGGTGTCGGGCATCATTGGGATGCAAGGCAAAATGATATACAGGAGGGTTCCATGAAGGGACGCCACGAGCACAGCCGCGATCACAAGCACAAAGCACCAGCACGAACACGAGCATGGTCACGAGCACGAGGGTCACGACGATCATAGCCACTGATCCCGGACCGGGAATTTATTCTCACACTCAAAAAGACCCGCCTCGGCGGGTCTTTTTTGTTTTTGGAAAACAGTGTGTTACGGGTCCCCGTTGGTTCGAGTCCCGTGAGGCGGGGGCGCGCCAGGGGAACGCATATATTGCCAGATCAGCTTTTCTGGTTATCGGGTGCGCGGTGGTGCGTGGACGTGAGCGGCGAAAAATCCCTCCCGCCCAGGAACTCCGGCCGGAAACGGGGGGCCGCGAACGGGCGTTCGGCCGGGACGTTATCCACGCTGTTGTAGATGAAGAACACGTTGGTGCGTGCCTCCGGAGTGATGTTGTCTGGCGAACCGTGCATGATGTTGCTCTCGTGCAGCACCAGGGTTCCCGGTTCGCCGTAGGCGCCGGCAATGCCGCCTTGGTTCACCAGCGCCCCCAGGGCGCCCAGGCTTGGCACGCCGTACGCCTGCTTGCGCAGGGACTGCTTGTGGTGGTTGTCCGGGGTGTACCCCTTGCAGGCCACGAATTGCCGGTGGGACCCCGGCACCAGATAGAGCGGGCCGTTGAACTCGGTGTTGGGTGTCAGCATCACCCAGGCGCTTAACGCACGCATGCGCGGCATGCCGTCCTCCGCGTGCCAGGTTTCGAAGTCCGAGTGCCACGGGAACGATTTGCCGTTCAGGGGCCGCTTGATGTTGATGCGGGACTGGTGGATGTAGCTGTCGCCGCCGAGAATCTGGTTCACCTTGTCCAGCACGCGCGGATCGCGGCTGATGCTGTCGAACAGTGGGCTGAAGCGGTGCACGCTGAAAATGGAACGGGCCCGGTCGCTGTCCGGCTCCAGCACCAGTTCATCCCGTCCGGTGAGGGCCGGGTCGCCCTTGAGCCGCTCGGTTTCGGCGCGCATGTCCGCCACCTCGTCGGTGGTGAACACCCCTGGCAACAGGATGAAGCCGTCCGCCTCGTAACGGGCGATCTGGTCGGCCGTCAGGCTGTGGGCCCCCACCGGCTCGCCCCCGCCGTACACCACCGGATCGACTCGGGGAATGAGGCGCTCGGACTCACCGCGCGTGGGGTAGTGGTCGGTGCATTGCATCTGCGTCTGTGTCATAGCTGTGTCTCCGCTGTGGTGTCGTCCAGGTCGGGCGGGGGGTAGGCGCCATCGGGGCCGTGCACCTCACGCCCGGAAAGGGGCGGGTTAAACACGCAGATCATACGCATGTCCAGCCTGGCCCTCAGCAGGTGCCGCTCGTGGCCCGACAGGGCGTACATGGTGCCGTCGGAGATGGGGTGGATGACGCCGTTGTCCAGGTCCTCCAACTCCCCTTCGCCGCCCACGCAGTAGACCGCCTCAAGGTGGTGTTTGTAGTGGATGTAGGTTTCGGTGCCGGCGAAGATGGTGGTCTCGTGGAACGAGAAGCCCATGCCGTCGTCCGCCAGCAGGAAGCGGCGGCTGACCCAGTTGTCGTTTTCCGCCCGGATGTCCCTCTCGGTGCCGATGGTATCGGCCAGTCGCCGGACGATCATGCCTGGGCCACCTTGGCACGCCTGGCGGTTCGTGTGACCGCCAGGTCGGCGATCACCTCGGTGATCAGCGTCAGCCCCTGCCGCAACACGTCCTCCTCGATGTTGAGGGGCGGCAGGAACTTGAGCACATGGGAGTCGGCACCGGCGGTTTCGATGACCAGGCCCCGTTTAAACGCCTCGTGGGAAACCTGTCCGGCCAAATCGGTATCGTTGAACTCGATGCCCCAGATCATGCCGACGCCGCGCACGTCAATGTCCAACTCCGGGTGACGCTCCACCAGGGGCATCAGCGCCTCGGACATGATTGCGCTCTTGGCGGCGATGGTGTCGGACAGGGTGTCGTCGTCCCAGAATCCCAGCGCCTCGGTGGCGGCCACGAAGGCCAGGTTGTTGCCGCGGAAGGTGCCGGTGTGCTCGCCCGGCTGCCACTGGTCCAGTTCCGGGCGTATGAGCAGCATGGCCAACGGCAGGCCGCCGCCAATGGATTTCGACACGGTGACCATGTCCGGCACGATGCCCGCCCGCTCAAAAGAGAAAAACGTGCCGGTGCGGCCGTTCCCCATCTGGATGTCGTCGACGATCAGGAGCATGTCGAATTCACGGCACAGGCCGGCGAGTTCGCGTAGCCATTCGTCACTGGCCACGTGCACGCCACCCTCGCCCTGCACGGTCTCGACGATCACGGCGGCGGGAAGGTCGACGCCACTGCTCTGGTCTTCCAGAAAGCGGCGGAAGTAATCGAGGGTATTGACGTCCGGCCCCATATAGCCGTCGTAGGGCATGAAGTCGGAGTTGTGGCGCACGCCGTAGGACTCGTCCCGGTAAAACGCGTTTCCCGTGACGGCCAGGGATCCCAGCGACAGGCCGTGATAGGCATTGGTGAAGGCGATGATGTTGGAACGCCGCTTGACCATGCGCGCCAGCTTCAGCGCCGTCTCAACCGAGTTGGTGCCGGTGGGGCCGGTGAACTGAACCTTGTACTGCAAATTACGCGGCGCCAGGATGGTGCCCCGCAGCTTGTGCAGGAAGGCCTTCTTGGCCACTGTGGCCTTGTCGAGGGCGTGGACGATGCCGTCCCGCTCCAGGTATTTGATCAGCGCCCGGCTGATGGCCGGGTGATTGTGGCCGTAGTTGAGGGTGCCGGCCCCGGCGAAGAAGTCGATGTACTCCTTGCCATGCTCGTCGTACAGGTGGCTGCCCCTGGCGGTGTCGAACATCGCCGGGAAGGCTCGGATATAGCCCCTGACCTCGGATTCCATTTCTTCGAAAATACGCATTGGTTTCCTTCCTTCCCGCTCGTCGGGAGGTTCTGTATCGATCTATTAAACGGTTAGGGGTATCGGAAACGGTCCGATCCGGTAACGCTGCTCCGGCTCGTGACCCTTATCCGGAAACAGATCCGGACCGAACCCGGGAACTTCAGCCATGTTCACCCTCATCTGCCGGGCGAACCCTTGGAACAGGGCCAGGGACGGCTTGTTGGAAGGGGTGATGGTGGTTTCCAGGTGGGTCGTTCCCATGCAGGCACCCCGCACCAGCAGTTGCTCCAGCATCCCGGCGCCGATGCCCTGGCCACGGAGGGCCTTGGCCACGCCGACCTGCCAAACAAACACGGTGTCCCGCTGGCGGGGCGGAATGTAAGCGGTGGCAAAGCCGACCAACCTGGGGCCCGCCTCCGCCACCACACAGGTGTCGGTATAATCCCGGCACAGCAGCATGTAGCAATACGGGGAGTTGAGATCGAGCACACGGGAGTCACGGGCAATGCGCCATATGGCGGTGGCGTCCGCCTCCCTGGGTTTCCGGTAATGCAGGTCGGTTACGACCGGGGCATAGTTCATGCGGCGCCGCTCTTTCCTTTCTCCTGCTTGGAAACCGGGGAAACGGTCTCGCCGGTTTCCAGAATCGGCGCGGCGTCGAGTTTGCCCACTTCAAGCAGCGCCACCAACTTCTCCAGGGACAGGGCAATGGTGACCCGCTCCAGGTCCGGCAGTGTCTCCAGGGCGCGGGCAAGGACATCCTGCAGCGGCGAAGGTGACTTGGCCACCAGCCGCAGGCCGTCCTCGGTCAGGGTGATGTTGACCACCCGGCGGTCGACGGTATCGCGCTCGCGCCGAACCAGGTTGGCGTTTTCCAGCCGGTCGATAATGCCCACCACCGTGCTGGGCGAAAGCTGTACCTCACGGGCGATACGGGTGGTGGTGGCCGGTTCGTGTTCGGCGATGGCGGTCAGGCAGGTGAGTTGGGGTACGGTGACCTGGTGCCGGGCCTGGAGGTCGCGGGAGTAGAGCGCGGTGGCGCGGATGATCTGCCGCAGGGAGCGCAGGATTCGTGTTTCGTATGTGGATGCGGATGCCTCGGGAACCTCGTCCAATACTGGGATATCGCCGGATTGCGGCATGGTTCGCCTTCCTGTACGCAGTTAATGTGCATAAGAATAATTCGTAGACGAATTATTATGGGGCGTTAGGTTTTTTCCGTCAATCCTCATCTTGAGGTGACCCCGTATGGCTAGCGGGTTTTCCTGCTCACCCATGGACTTGTGCCCGGTTTTGGACATAATTTTTTCAAATCTTTGTCGTCGATAGACTTTGAACGGCCATTTTTAGGAGTCATCACCCCGATGGAATCAACAATCATCAGCGTTATTGCCGTCGCGCTACTGCTGGCGGCGAACGCCTTTTTTGTGGCCGCCGAGTTTGCGTTGGTCAAGGCGCGTGGGTATCGCATCGAGGCCCTGGCGGCGGAGAACAGCGCACCGGCGCAGATGATCCTGCGCATCCGGAACAATATGGAAGCCTATCTGGCCGCCTGCCAACTCGGTATCACCATGGCTTCCCTGGGTTTGGGCTGGGTCGGCGAGCCGGCGGTGGCGGCGGTTCTGGAGCCCCTGTTCCGCAACCTGGGAATGGGTGAACACATGCTGCACACGGTGTCGTTCCTGCTCGGCTTCCTGCTGTTTTCATCGCTGCACATCGTGCTGGGGGAGCAGGTGCCGAAAACCTTTGCCATCCGCAGGGCGGAGGCATCGCTGCTGTTGCTGGTCTATCCGCTGCACCTGAGCTATCTGATGACGCTTCCCCTCAACTGGTTGCTCAATACCGCCAGCCGGCGCTTGCTGTCGCTGTTCGGCGTTGAGGAGGCGACCCACGCGGATGTGATGAGCGGCGATGAGATCAAGGGTATGGTGGCCACATCGAAGGAGCATGGTGAGATTGAGGAGGAAAAGGCCACCATGCTCAAAAATCTGTTTGAGTTTGATCAGCGGGTGGTCAGCCGGATCATGATCCCCTACGGCCAACTCACCGTACTCGACATCAATGGCGACCCGCAGGAAAACCTGCGCCGCATCCGCGAAAGCGGGCACTCCCGCTTTCCGGTCATCGACAGCACCAACGACAACGCGCTCAAGGGCGTGGTGATCGCCAAGGACATCCACAATGCGGTTTTGGATGGCCAGGAGCAGCCGTGGCAGCAAATCGGCGATTTTATTCGCGAGCCGCTGGTGGTGCCGGAGCGGCAAAGGGTGCCGTTATTGTTTGAAAACATGCGGGTGATGCGCGCCCACATGGCCATGGTGATCGACGAGTATGGCGCGTTTATCGGCATCGTTACGCTCGAGGATCTGATTGAGGAAATCGTGGGTGAAATTCACGACGAGACCGACGTGGAGTCGCCGGACGATCATGTCTACACCACGGATGAAAACCATTGGGAACTTGACGGGTTGCTTTCCCTGAGCGACCTGGAACGGCTGATCGGGCTGGAGGTGGCGGATGACCCGGACGTCAACACGCTGTCCGGGTTGTTCATATTTCGGTTGGAACGGATGCCGGAAGCCGGCGACGTGGTGGAGGAGGGGGGGTTCCGGTTGACCGTGCTGGCGGTCGAGGATTGTCATGTGGACAGGGTCTTGATTGAAAGGCTGCCTGGATCATCCGGAGAGGATAGCGGCGTGGACCCGGATTCGGACGTGGAGAACCAACAGTGACCGAGAGTGAAACAACGGACCAGACCCAGTCCGGGGTCCAGGAAATCACCCCGCCGGAGGAATTGCTGAAGCAGACCTTCGCCGGCCTGCGCGAAGGGGAGACCGAGGCGCTTGCCGAACAACTCGCCGTGCTGCATCCGGACGAGGTGGCCGGCATTCTGGAGTCCATGCCGCCGGCCGAGCGCCGGGTGGTCTGGGCACTGGTAACGCCGGAGCGGCAGGGTGAGGTGCTTTCCTGGCTGCACGAGGAGGCGCGGTCCGGCATCATCGACGAGATGGACACCGCCGACCTGGTGGCCGCCGCCAGCACCATGGAGGCGGAAGACCTCGCCGAGGTGATCGAGGAGCTGCCGGAAGACCTGACCGACACCATCCTGCGCACCCTCGACGAGGATCACCGCACGCGGTTGGAAACCGCGCTGAGCTTCCCCGACGGCAGCGCCGGGCGTTTGATGAGCACGGATGTGATCAGCGTGCGTGCGGACGTGACCCTGGCCGTGGTGCTGCGCTACCTGCGCCGTCACGAAACCCTGCCGTCCAACACCGACAATTTGATGGTGACCGATGACCAAGGAGTCTTTCTGGGGGTACTGCACCTGTCCGACGTGGTGACCGGCGCTCCGGAAAACAAGGTGTTGGACATCATGGACGAGGCGGCCGACTGGGTGAATGCGGAAACGGACGAACACGACCTTGCCGCCTTGTTCGAACGCCGCGACCTGATTTCGGTGGCGGTGCTGGCGGATGACCACACGCTGTTGGGCCGCATCACCGTGGATGACGTGCTCGACATCATCCGCGAGGAAGCCGACCGCGCCTTCATGAAGCGTGCCGGTCTGGACGAGGAGGAGGACCTGTTCGCACCGGTGCTGCCCAGTGCCCGGCGGCGTGCGGTGTGGTTGGGCATCAACCTGGCCACGGTGTTTTTGGCGGCCTGGGTGATCGGCTGGTACGAGGAGACGCTGGATCAAATCGTTGCCCTGGCGGTGCTGATGCCGGTGGTGGCCAGCATGGGCGGCATCGCCGGCAGCCAGGCGCTTACCCTGACCATCCGCGGCCAGTCGCTCGGGCAGATCACCGCCTCCAACATGATGTGGCTGGTGGCCAAGGAGTTGAAAGTGGGGGCATTAAACGGCCTGGTCTGGGCGCTGGTGGTGGGAAGCGTGACCTATTTATGGTTCCAGCAGCCGGGCCTGAGCCTGGTGATCGTGGCGGCAACCATCATCAACCTGTTGGCGGCGGCCCTGTCCGGTGTTGTGGTTCCGGTCGCGCTGCGCAAGGTGGGGGTGGACCCGGCCCTGTCCGGCGCGGTGGTGCTGACCACGGTTACCGACGTTGTTGGATTTATGAGTTTCCTTGGCCTGGCCACTTGGCTGCTGGTTTAGCCGCCGAGCCCATTAAACAGCGTGAGCCTATCCTCCAGGGGGATCCTGATGCGGCGAACCAGGTGCACCGCGTACACATCACGCCACATCACCGGCGTATCCGCAACCAGATGAAGCCTGCCGGCCTGCGCGTGGGAGGCGGTGACCGGGCACACGGACGCCACTGGCGATGGCGGGCGGAATCAACACATCTCCTCCGGACCTCCCCGTGACCGCCGCCCCATATTGTCCGAGCGTGCGCCGACCGCGCCCGAACCCGGAGTGATGCCGCGCATCAGGCGCCGCAGCAGGTCGTCCCCCGTGATCAGGCGGCGCCGCTCGCCCCATACCAGGATCACGTCCTCCCGGCGCCGCTCTCCATGGGGCAGGACGGGGTCCGCCTCCAGGTGGGGGATCACCTGTCCCAGCAGGGTGTGGGGATCACGCACGATGGTGGGGCGGTGCAGGCACCTGAGCGGGTTCGGCTCCCCGGGCTCGAACAGTACCTCCCTGAGCAGGTGTTCCGTGTCCAGCATCAGTCGGGGCTCTCCTTCCGGGTCGGTCAGCACCACCCAGTGGCGTCCGGAGGCCAGCATCCGCCGCAGAAACGGGTCGTCCGCCGAGGGCCGTATGGGGGGGAATACCGGCAGGTCACCCTCGAATGGCAGGGCGACCACACTGTCCGGCGCGATAGACGCCCCCTCCTGCCCAGCCGCCAGGTCGTCCAGGGCCAGGAAGTTCAGCGCC
The DNA here is from genome assembly GCA_046754085.1 of Leptospirillia bacterium. Taxonomy (GTDB): domain Bacteria; phylum Nitrospirota; class JACRHL01; order JACRHL01; family JACRHL01; genus JBHHVE01. The sequence goes on along the minus strand of JBHHVE010000006.1, from coordinate 3,154 downwards.
CCAACTCCCTCCAGTTCGTCGATCTCCGCCTCGCTCGCGGTGATGTGCCGCCGGATGACCTCCCGCAGATCCCGCTCACGGAAGAACTGCAGGCCTTCCTGTCCCAGCCAGGCGTCCAGCACCAGCGACGAGGGCTTCGCCACCGGATAGAGCAGGACCATGTAGAATCGCAGCAGCGGCGACAGCAGCGCCGCCACCCGCAGCGCATGGCGTGAAAAGTAAGCCTGGGGGGCGATCTCTCCCATCAGGGTGATCACCACGGTGGAGAACAGGAAGGCCGCCATCCCGCTCATCACCGAGTCCGACAGCAGCGCCAGCAGCACGTTGATCGCTACGTTGCCCCACAGCACCGTGGTCAGTACGAGGTTCGAACGCCGCCGCAGGTCCAGCACACGCGCCGCCCCCGGGTCACCCCCCGCGGCCTCCACTTCGAGCCGCATGCGGCTGATGCTGAACACCGCCAGATTCAGCCCCGAGAACAGGGCCGACTGGGAAATGCAGAGCAGGATGCCCAGCCAGGTCACAAGGAACGGGGGAGAGATGTAGGCTGCGTCGTGAGGCATGGCCGGTGTCCTTATGGTGTTGCCTGGGTCAGCTGTTTCGGCCCCGCCGGAGGTGCCGTGAATCCACTGTCTGCCTGATGGGAAAGCTCGGGGGACCGTAGGAGATTACAGGAAGCGGGATATCCGCCGCCTTTGATGACCGGTCGGCGGCCGGAGGGGGGGCGTGGCCGGTATCCGTCCGAATCCGTGCCGTTTCCGGAGGGTGCCGCCGGGGGTTCCGTGCGGCGGGATTCGTCCACGGGAAACCCGCCCCCGTGACTCGGCGGAGTGTGGCGGCAACGGGTTCAGGTCAACGACAACATCACCCGCAGAATGTCGTGACGGCTGACCTGGCCGACGAGGCGGCCGTTGTTGACTACGGGAAACCGGCGGTAGGGGCCCTGAATGAATTTCTCGGCAAGATCGATGAGGGTCATGTCGTCACCGATGCTCTCAACCTCCTGACTCATGAATTCCCCGATGCTTCCACCCCATCCGTTGTAGTAGCCCGCATTCAAGACAATCTTGAGGCAATCCCTTTCGGTAATCATGCCAAGGAGCTGGTTGTTCTCGCCAACCACCGGGCCGCCGGAGATGCCGTGCGCCACCATGATGCGAACCGCCTCCATGATCTCCATTCCGGCATCGAACGTGATGAGGTTTACCTTCATGAAATCCCTGACCCTGCACGAAGTGATCATGGCGTTTCTCCTACTTTTTCAGGGAATATCCGTCACATGCGGTTTCGCATGCGTCGCAGTCGCTCTCGATGCCCGGAATGCGGGCGATTCCGCCACAGCTTCCCTGGATACGCTTTCCCCCGAGCAGGGTGCCGATCGCCATTGCGGAAAAAGCCAGACAGAAAACGATGAAGCTGATAATAACGATCCACATGTCGTGTGTTCCCGAAAAGAATAGGCTAACCACCGAAATCGTCCAGCAGGATGTGTTCCCGTTCCACCCCCAGGTCCTCAAGCATATTGATGGTTGCCGCCACCATCATCGGAGGGCCGCACAGGTAATATTCACAGTCTTCCGGTGCCGGGTGCCGGAGCAGGTGATTGTCGCGCAAGACTTCGTGAATGTAACCGACGGGTCCCTGCCAATCGTCTTCGGCCAGCGGTTCCGACAGCGCCGCACACCAGGAAAAGTTATCGTACCGATGGCTCAATTCATCAAACTCGTCGGCGTAGGGCAGTTCCCTGAGGCTTCGGGCGCCGTACCAGAAGCTGATTTTCCGCTTGCTGTTCATTCGCTTCAGCTGGTCGAAAATATGTGACCGCATCGGCGCCATTCCCGCGCCGCCCCCGACAAAAACCATTTCCGCCTCGGTGGGTTTGGCGAAGAAATCGCCGAACGGGCCGGACACCGTCACGGGATCGCCGGGCTTGAGGCCGAAGATGTAGGACGACACGATCCCGGGGGGGAGTTCGGGCTCTTTGGGCGGGGGCGTGGCGATGCGCACGTTCAACATGATGATGGTGTTTTCGTCCGGATAGTTGGCCATCGAGTATGCACGGGTGACGATGTCTTCGGAGCTGGACTCAAAGCGCCAGAGGTTGAGCTTGTCCCATTCCGGGCAATATTCCGGCTGGATGTCGAAATCCCTGTACGACAGGTGGTAGGGCGGGCACTCAATCTGGATGTATCCGCCTGCGCGAAACGGCAGGGTTTCGCCGGGTTCCAGCTCCAGAACCAGTTCCTTGATAAAGGTGGCGATGTTCCGGTTGCTGCGTACCGTGCATTGAAACTTTCTGGCCCCGAACACCGATGGGGGAACCGTGATGTCCAGCGCCTTCCTCACCGTGAGTTGGCAGGCCAGACGATAGCCGCTGCTCTGCTCGCGCCGGGACAGGTGGTTTTTCTCGGTGATGAGCACCTCGCCCCCTCCCCGGGCCACCATGACCCGGCACTGGCCGCAAGTGCCGCTTCCGCCGCAGGCGGATGGCAGGTAGATATGGTTTTCGTCCAGGGCGGCCAGCAGTTTGGAGCCGGTGGAGGAGGTAACGGTTTTTTGCTCGTTAACCATGATCTCGACAAGCTCCGTGGGAATCAGGGCGCGCCGGGCCGCCAGGATGATGCCCACCAGGACGAGCACGACGCTGGTGAACACCAGCACGCTGATCGAAACCTCAAACATGGGGTCACACAGCCCGCATGATCAGAACGACATCCCCGAGAACCCCATGAATGCCATGGAGATCAGGCCGGTGATGATGAAGGTGATGCCGAGTCCGCGCAGCCCCGCCGGTACGTCGCTGTATTTGAGTTTTTCCCTGATCCCCGCAAGTGCGATCAGTGCCAACGCCCAGCCCAGCCCGCTGCCGAATCCGAACACCACGCTTTCGGTAAACGTGTAAGAGCGCGGTACCATGAACAAGGTTCCCCCCAGGATGGCGCAGTTGACGGTGATGAGCGGCAGGAAAATTCCCAGCGCGTGGTGCAGGTGTGGAAAATATCGATCCAGGACCATTTCCAGGATCTGCACCAGCGCCGCAATCACGCCGATGTAGGTCACCAGGCCGAGGAAATTCAGGTCCAGCTCCTCCAGACCGGCCTGTCCGTCGTCAGCACTCATGGGACAAACGAGGCGGGTTGAATAAGGGAGTGAT